>DKPB01000075.1 GCA_002471015.1 Stenotrophomonas sp. UBA7346 | reverse complement strand
GAGGGGTTGGGGAGAGGGGCAAGCCTCGTCAACGCATGCCGGTTACCACAAGCGCAGGACCGGGCTGTCCTGCCCAACCTCCAAGCGCCTTGTACACCGCCACCACACTGACATTCACAGAAGCTTCCGCCGCTGCCAATGCATCGTCGGCGGCCAACTGATTGCGCTGTGCATCCAGCAAGGCCAGGAAGTCTTCCGAGCCCTCGCGGTAACGCAGCTGCGCGAGTGATTCGGCCTTGCGTGCCGCCTGCGCCTGCTCGGCCACGATGCCCAGCCGCGCCTGCTGCTTGGCGTAACGGGTGAGCGCGTTCTCGGTATCCTCCAACGCCAACAGCACCGCCTGCTCGTACTCGGCCGCTGCGCCGTCGGCCTGGGCCTTGCTGGCACGCAGACGTGCACGCACGCTGCCAAAATCAAACGCCGCCCAGCTGATCGATGGCGTCAGCGACCAGGCCTTGTTGTTGCCATTGACCAGGCCTGAGGCGTCGCCGCCGAGGAAGCCAACGAAACCACTCAGGCTGATGCGCGGAAATAGATCCGCGGTCGCCACCCCGACGCGCGCGGTGGCTGCCGCCAGACGTCGCTCCGCCATGCGTACATCCGCACGCTGTCGCAGCAGGTTGCTGGTATCGCCCAAGGGCAGTGCCTTCGCAAAAGCCGGCACCGCGCGTGGCTGCAGCACGGCATCCAGCGCGCCGGGGCGCTGCCCGAGCAGTACCGCCAGACGATGGCGCGACTGCACCTCGGCCACTTCAAGCAGCGGAATGTCCGCCTCTATCGCCTTCAAACGGGCGCGACTGCTCTGCACATCCAGCTCGCTGCCAGCGCCCAACGCCAATCGGGTTTCTGTCAGGCGCTGGGTTTCGCGCAGATTGCGCAGCGTGTCACGCGCCACCGCAATCCGCTTCTGCGAGCCGCGCAGCTCGAAGTAGTTGCGTGCGACTTCCGCCGCCACCATCACCTGCGCATCGGCCAGATTGTCGCGCTCGGCGCCGAGGTCAGCGCGTGCAGCTTCAGCCGCACGGCGTTGCCTGCCGAACAGATCCAGTTCCCAACCAGCATCGAAGCCAAGCTGATAGGTTTCACTGGAAACGCGTTCGCCACCCAGCAATGCGTCCGGCTGCTTGCGCCGGTCCTGGCTGCCGCCGACAGTGATGTGCGGCAATTGATCCAGACGCTGCTCGGTGAACACCGCACGTGCAGCGCGTACGCGGGCCATGGCGATCTGCAGATCCAGGTTGTCTCCCAATGCATCGTGCACCAGCCGCCCCAGGACCGGATCATCGAACTGTGCCCACCAACTGGCCACCGGCGGCAGATTGGTGAACGCGGCATCTGCCGCGCCCTGCAGGGTCACCGGCTCGACTGGTGCCGCCTTGTAATCCGGACCAACGCTCACGCAGCCGGCCAGCAAGGCGCTGGCCATTGCCGTTACCAGCACGCGCATCACCACGGCAGCACCTCGCCGAGGTAGCTGAAGCTGCCGGTCGGGCCGTCGGCAGCAATCAAGGCCATGCCCACGCTGGAGCGTGCGCCTTCAGCGACATCGATCTCACCTTCGCCACCGTTCATGTCGGTTTTGACGTAACCCGGGTGCACCGCATTGACCTTGATCGGACCTTCGCGCAGCTCATGGGCCAACTGCACCGTCCAGGCGTTCAGCGCGCTCTTGGAAGCGTTGTAGGCGGGCACCAGGAAACCGTAGATCGAAGAACCTGGCTGCGTATGCAGGGTCAACGAGCCGAGGATGCTGGACACATTGACAATGCGTCCGGCCGGCGCGGTGCGCAGCAAGGGCAGGAACGCAACAGTCACTTCAACCACCGCAAACAGATTGGTATTGAAGGTGCTGCGCCAGGTTTCCAGCGACTGACCACTGGCGCCTGCCTGCAGGTCATCCAACAGCACGCCCGCGTTGTTGACCAGGATATCGAGCTTGCCGTGCTGCTGCGTCACACGCTCAACCGCTACCGCGATACTGTCGGTGTCGTTGACGTCGAGCTGGATGGGCTCCACCGGCAAGCCTGCTGCCTGCAGCTCCTGCGCTCTTGCAGCGGCAGTTTCGTAATTTCGCCCGGCCAGCAGCGTGTGCACGCCAGCGGCGGCCAATTGCCGCACGGTCTCAAGGCCGATGCCGCGGGTGGCACCGGTAACCAGGGCAACTCTGGTGTTCTGGATATTCATTTGCTTTTCCTTGGGGGAATGAATTGATACAAGCCCGATAACATTTCAAACCATCCCTGCCGGTGAGAGCGGCAGGGAACTGCGGGAGGCAGCACATCTGCAGCCCCCCGCAACGCAGCTACACCTGCCATCAATGGTGGATGGTCGGCTCACCATGCTGTACCAGCTTGCCGCCGCCATTACGTGACACGAACTTGCGCAGGGCCACGTAGAACACCGGGGTCAGGAACAGACCGAACAGGGTCACCCCCAACATGCCGGCAAACACGGTGATACCAGTCACCGAGCGCACCTCGGCACCTGCACCATGCGAAAGCACCAGCGGCACGGTGCCGGCGATGAAGGCGATGGAGGTCATCACGATTGGCCGCAGACGCAGGCGGCAGGCTTCCAGCGCCGCTTCGACGATACCCTTGCCGCCCATCTCCAGCTCACGGGCGAACTCGACGATCAGGATCGCGTTCTTGCAGGCCAGGCCCATCAGCACCACCAAGCCTACCTGTACGAAAACATTGTTATCACCACCGGTCAGCCATACCCCGAACAAGGCCGACAGCAGCGTCATCGGCACGATCAGGATCACCGCCAGCGGCAATGACCAGCTCTCGTACAGCGCCGCCAGTACCAGGAACGCCAGCAGTATCGCCACCGGGAACACGATGAAGGCCGCCTTGCCCTGCGTTGCCTGCTGGTAGCTCAGGTCGGTCCACTCGGTAACCATGCCGGCGGGCAGCACCTGCCCGGCGATCTCGGTGAGCTTGTTCATGGCCTCAGCCGAAGACAGCAGGCGCGGATCGGCCTCCCCGGCCAGGTCGGCGGCCGGGTAGCCGTTGAAGCGCAACACCGGGTCCGGGCCGTAGGTCTCCTTGATGGTCACCATCGAACCGATCGGCACCATCTCACCGCGGTCATTGCGGGTACGCAGTTTGCCGATGTCCTCCACGCTATCGCGGAACTGGCCATCGGCCTGCGCGATCACCTGCCAGGTGCGGCCGAACTGGTTGAAGTCGTTGACGTAAGCCGAGCCCAGGTAGGTCTGCAGCGTGTCGAACAACTCGGTCAGCTGCACACCCTGCGCCTTGGCCTTGACCCGGTCCACCTCGGCATCGAGCTGCGGCACATTGGCCTGGTAACTGGTGATCGGATAGGCCATGCCCGGTGTCTGCGCCACCGCGCCCTGCATGTTCTGTACTGCATTCTGCAAAGCGCCGTAACCCAGGTTGGCGCGGTCCTCGATGAACAGCTGGTAGCCGTTGCCGTTGCCCAGCCCAAGAATCGGCGGCGGCATCATCGCGAAGGCGAAGCCCTCCTGCAGCCCGGCGATCTTCTGGTTGATCTCGGCATTGATCTGCGCTGCTGTGCGCCCATGACGCTCGTTGAATGGCTTGAGCGGGATGAAGGCCACGCCGGTGTTGGGTGTATTGGTGAACTGCAGTGCATTCAAACCCGGGAACGAAATGGTGTGGGCAACACCCTCGGTTTCCTGCGCGATCTTCGCCACCTTGCGCAGCATTTCATCGGTGCGCGCGATCGATGCGCCTTCCGGCAGCTTCACGCCGGCGATCAGGTACAGCTTGTCCTGGGTGGGAATGAAGCCCGGCGGCACCAGCTTGAAGATCACCCCGGTGCCTACCAGCAACACCGCATAAACCACGAACACCGCGCCACGACGGCCGAGGATGCGCGCCACGCCACGCTCATACTTCTCAGAGCTGGTCTTGAAGAAGCGGTTGAAGGGGCGGAACACCCAGCCGAACAGCTTGTCGATCAGCCGGGTGGGTGCGTCCTTGGCCGCGCCGTGCGGCTTGAGCAGGCGTGCCGCCAGGGCCGGCGACAAGGTCAGCGAGTTGATCGCCGAGATCACCGTGGAGATCGCAATGGTCACCGCAAACTGCTTGTAGAACTGGCCGGTAACGCCGGACAGGAAGGCCATCGGCACGAACACAGCGCACAACACCAGCGCGATGGCGATGATGGGCCCCGATACCTCCCGCATTGCCTGGTGCGCCGCCGCGGTGGGCGACAGGCCTTCCTCGATGTTGCGCTCGACGTTCTCCACCACCACGATGGCGTCATCGACCACGATGCCGATCGCCAGCACCAACCCGAACAGGCTCAGCGTGTTGATCGAGAAGCCCAGCAGGTACAGGGCGGCAAAGGTGCCCACCACCGATACCGGCACCGCGATCAGCGGAATGATCGACGCGCGCCAGGTCTGCAGGAACAGGATCACCACCAGCACCACCAGCGCGATGGCTTCCAGCAGGGTCGATACCACCGCCTTGATCGAGTCACGCACGAAGATGGTGGTGTCGTACACCGCCTCGTACTTCACGTCGGCCGGGAAGGCTTTCTGCATTTCATCCATCGTGCCGATGACCGCATCGCGGATTTCCAGCGCATTGGCGCCCGGCGCCTGGAAGATGCCGATACCCACGGCGTTCTTGCCGTCCAGCTGCGAACGCAGCGTGTAGTCACCGGCGCCCAGCTCGATGCGTGCCACGTCGGCCAAGCGCACCACTTCGCCGTCATCGCCGCTCTTGAGCACGATGTCGCCAAACTCCTGCTCGCTGCGCAGGCGGCCCTGGGCATTGATCAGGGTCAGGAACTGGCTGTTGGGCATTGGCTCGGCACCGAGCTGGCCGGCCGACACCTGCACGTTCTGCTCGCGCATGGCGCGCACCACGTCGCTGGCGGTCAAGCCACGCGAAGCCACGCGGTCCGGGTCCAACCAGGCACGCATGGCATAGTCGCCGCCGCCGAATATCTGCGCGTCGCCCACGCCGGGAATACGCGCCAGCGCATCCTTGACGTGCAGGCGCGCGTAATTGCGCAGGTACAAGGTGTCGTAGCTTCCCTTGGGCGAGGTCAGGTGCACCACCATCAGGAAGGTGGGCGACTGCTTCTGGGTGGTCACGCCCTGCCGGCGCACGTCCTCGGGCAGGCGCGCCTGCGCCTGCGCCACCCGGTTCTGCACCTTCACCGCCGCCTCATCCGGATCGGTGCCCGGGCGGAAGGTCACGGTCATCTGCAGCACGCCGTCGGAACCGGCCACCGACTTGAGATACATCATGCCTTCGACGCCGTTGATGGCCTCTTCCAATGGCGTGGCCACGGTCTCGGCAATCACCTTGGGATTGGCGCCCGGGTAGACGGTGCGCACAACCACCGAGGGCGGCACCACCTCCGGGTACTCACCAATGGGCAGGAACGGAATGGTGACCAGGCCGGCGGCGAAGATCACGATCGACAACACCGCCGCGAAGATCGGCCTGTCGATGAAAAAGCGGGAAAAATCCATGGCAAATCCTTGCAGGTACCGGCGCCGGGCTGCACTGGTCCTGTCCGCACCCGGACGGGCGCAGACAAGGTGGCCGGCAGCCCTGCCGGCAAAGGGATGAAGCGGCTTAGTTGATGCTGCTCACGGCCTGCGTGGCAGCGGCGGCAATGGGTTGCATGGCAACCGGCTTGGCCTGCACCGGCATGCCGGGCATGAACACCTTCTGCACGCCATCGACGATCACCTTGTCGCCCGCCGCCAGCCCCTGCTCGACAATGCGCAGGCCTTCGGCGTTGCGGCCCAGCTGCACGTCACGCCGTTGCGCCTTGTTGTCCTTGTCCAGCACATAGACGTATTTGCGGTCCTGGTCAGTCAGCACCGCCTTGTCGTCCACCAGCACGGCCTGGAACTGGCCGCTGCCCAGCAAGCGCACGCGCGCGAACAGGCCCGGAGTGAACTGACGGCTGGCGTTGTCCAGCAGCGCACGGACGCGGATGGTGCCGGTGCTGCGGGTGATCTGGTTATCCAGGAAATCGACCTTGCCTTCATGCGGAAAGCCTTCCTCGCCACTCAAGCCAACCTTCACCGGCAGGGCCTGGTCACGTTCGCTCGGGCGCTGCCCATCACGCGCCATCTGTGCGTAACGCAGGAAGGTGGATTCGTCGGCATCAAAGTACACATGCACGGTGTCCAGCGACACCAGCGTGGTCAGCACGCTGGCCGCGTCACCGGCGGTGACGAGGTTGCCTGCCGTCACCATCGCCCGCCCGGCACGGCCATCGATGGGCGCGCGCACCTTGGTGAACTCCAGGTTGAGCCGTGCGGCGTCCAGCGCAGCCTGTGCCGCCTGCACCTGTGCGCCGGCCTGATCGGCGCTGGCCCGGCGCTGTTCGGCGGTTTCGGCTGCAATGGCCTGCTGCTCGGCCAAACGGCGTGCGCGTTCGGATTCGCTGCGCGCCAGCCCGGCCTGGGTGCGGGCACGGTTCAATTCGGCCTGGGCACGGTTGAACTCGGCCTGGTAGCTGCGTGCGTCGATGGTGAACAACACATCGCCCTTTTTCACCTCCTGGCCTTCGACATAGTTGACCTTGTCGATATAGCCGGACACCCGCGGGCGCAGCTCGACACTCTGCACGGCCTCGACCCTGCCGCTGAACTCATCCCACTGCGCGACCTGCTTGATCAACACCGGCGCCACACTGACTTCGGGCGCCGGTGGCGCCGCGTTCTCGGCGTGGCCGCCGCTGCAGGCCACCATCAATGCCATGGCCAGGGCCGATACGGCGACGAGTGCGGTACGCCGCAACGGGCTGGTTTGGGAAGTACGTTTCATTTCTTGCTCCTGGGGGAGGTAATCGGAGGAAAGCAGGTCATCACTGCGAACCACGGGGTCGCGTTGTTGGCGGTCCCTGCGCAAACCGGGGCCGCGGCGCCCCGGAAATCGCCAGCGCTGTACTGCTGGCAGGGTCATTACTGTCCCGTCCGCGGAAATTTTTGGCCCACGAGCGGGACAAACCGCCTTGCAAATTGCAATACGCGGCCCAGCCAGCCGCGCCGGGCCAAGCCCTGCCAGGGTCCGGACAAAACCCGATCTGCATCAGGAAACCGCAATGTATTCAAGCGATTGCAGGACGCACGGGGCGGCAGGGCATTGCGGTAGCTGGGTTCGCGCCGGGGCGCGGGCAAGGCCAGTGGAGAGCGCAGGCGCATGGCGGCTTATCCGTCAGGGGGACAGGCGAACAAGGTAGAGCTCAAATCCATACTTGATTAGTACGAATTCAAGGGAATAATCATCCCGTCGCCGGCACAATCCCGTTGCCGCAAGGGCTTACCCCATGGCCAACGATCTCAATGACACGCTGATCTTCGTCAAAGTCGTCGAGCAAGGCAGTTTCACTGCCGCCGCCCGCCTGCTCGGACAACCCAAAACCACCGTAAGCCGCAAGGTGCAGGAGCTGGAAACCCGCCTGGGCGCACGCCTGCTGCACCGGACCACCCGCCGCCTCGGCCTGACCGAAGCCGGCACCGTCTACTACGAGCACTGCCAACGCATCGCCCGTGAGCTGGACCAGGCCGAAAGTGCGGTCAGCCAGCTGCAGTCCGGCCCGCGCGGCTGGTTGCGCTTTACCGTGCCCTACTCGATGGGCACCAGCTGGATCGCGCCCCTGTTGGGCCAGTTCCAGAGCGCCTACCCGGACATCCGGGTGGACATGCACCTGGGCAACGAGACCCTGGACCTGATTGCCGGTGAAGTGGATCTGGCACTGCGGGTCGGCCCCCTGCCCGACTCCAACCTGATCGCACGCAAGCTGGGCAGCCTGCGCACCCAGGTGTTCGCCAGCCCCGCCTACATCGCCCAGCATGGCGAACCGCAGCACCCGGATGAGCTGCAGTTTCACCGCACACTGGCAATACGCAAGGCGCATCACGGCCAGACCCAGCGCTTCACTTGGACCCTGGCCCAGCACGATGGCGAAATGCGCGAGTTCGCGGTCAACCCGCTGATTGTTGCCAATGACCCGTCGGCGCTGAACGCCGCGCTGGTGGCGGGCGAAGGCCTGATGCTGAGCAGCGACGTGATGGCCAAGCCCTTCGTCGAGGCCGGCCTGGTGCAGCAGGTATTGCCGGGCTGGACCGGCCCGGACTACGACTTCAACGCGGTGTTTGCCGGTGGCCGCCTGGTCTCACCCAAGGTGCGCGTGTTCATCGACTTCCTGGTCGCCAAACTGAACTTCGACGCCAATTACATGCTGCTGCAATGCCCCAACGCCAAGCGCCTGGCCGACATCGAGCAGGAATACCAGCAACGCTCCAAGGGCCACCCCAAGCTGCGCGTGGTGGAAGCACTCAGTGCCTGATCCGGCGCCGGTTGCGGTGCGCGGGCAGCGCAGCCGGCAACTGCTGGATCAGTAACCGCGCAGATACGGCCACAACGGCACGATCTGCACTTCCCTGCAGCCGTCGTAGCGGCTGCAGCTACCGAAATAACCCGGCCCCGAATAGCGCTGTCGCGCATCACGGTTGTAAGGGCTGTTGTAGAAATCCGGTCGATACAGGTGACCAGCCCCGTAGTAGCGGTAGGGTGTGAGGCCTTCGCTGTCGGCACCGCGCGAGACCTGCGCCAGCGCCGGTGTGCCCGCATCGTCCACGTAGCCGAACTCGTTGTCGTAACGGACCAGGCGGTAATAAACGGTCTCGCCGTCCTGCCTGCGGCTGTGCAGCGGTTCCAATTGACCACCACCGCTGTCTGCATAGGCCTTGCCGCCTTCGAACAGCACTTCGCTGGGATTGACGATCTCTTCCTCCAGCGGGGGCGCGGCACTGGCCGCTACCGCCATCGTTGCTGCCATGACTGCAACTGCAGCCTTACCCAGGGTCTTCCCCATCATGCGCATGACCATCCTCCGTGATTGGGCCGCCGCTGCCTGCAGCAACCCGCTTGCTCGCCCACCGTCCCCTTTCGGCGGGCAGTCATTACTGCTTATCGCGTCGGAAGAGTCGCCTGCCCCAGGGGCAAAGCCTCGACCGACGCCGTGGAAACAACGGACCGGAGTATAAGCGGCCCGCCGATCGACGTCGTGAAGCTGGTCCGCAGTTCAGCGCCCGCGGCCTTCACTGCGGTAGCGCGCCAGGGCCTGGCGGATGACCTGCCGCGCTTCGCCGGCATCGCCCCAGCCATTGAGCTGGATGTCGGCCGGCCCGGGCAACTGCTTGTAGGTGCGGAAGAAGGCTTCGATCCGTTGTCTTTCCAGCACCGGCAAGTCTTCCAGCCGGTTCATGCCGACATAGGCAGGGTCAATCCCCTCCACTGGCACACCGACGATTTTCTCGTCGGCTTCGCCCTTGTCGACCATGCGCAGCACGCCCAGCGGCCGGAACCGGATCACCGCCCCCGGCTGGATCGGGAAACGGGTCAACACCAATGCATCCAGTGGATCGCCATCGCCCGCCAAGGTCTGCGGCAACGAGCCATAGTTGGCCGGATACGCCACCGGCATGGACAGAAACCTGTCCACCCGCAGCTCGCCGTGTTCGCCCGTTTCGTACTTGATTGCGCCACCGGCGGGGATCTCCACCACCAGCAGCACCTCGTCCGGCACGTTCTCCGCCTGTGGCAGGGCAAACGGATGCAGCAGTTCCCTGGCCCCGGCCAGTCCTGGCGCAAGCCCCAGCAACACACCACATAAAACGGCTTGCGTCGGTTTCATCAGCCTACTCCCAGCAGCGATCATCACGGCCCTTGGGCGACACCGGACGCGGGCAATCGCGCTGTGGAATGCGCCCTTCGCTGATTTCACTGAACCGCTTGCCCGCCGCGCCATCGCGGCGGATCAGGAAGGCGTCGTACAGCCGGCCCGTGGCGGTGCGTGCCTCGTAGCGCAGCTGCTGGTCATCCACGCGCAGTACCTGGAACAACTGGGTATCCTCGGCCGTTGGCCGCATCGTGGCGCGGGCCTGCGGTGAAAGCCGGTACTGCTTGGGACCCGCTACCGAGGAAATGTACTGCGGCAAGCTGGCACCTTCGTCCGCGCGGCGGCCGTAGGTGTGATCGTGGCCCTGCAGCACCAGGTCAACCTTGTGCCGCTGCAGGACCGGGCGCACCTGTTCGGCCAGCACCGAGGTGTCGCGCTCGGCGCGCAGTGGATACAGCGGCTGGTGTACCACCACGATGTTCCATGGCTGCGTGCTGCCGCCCAGTACGCCTTCCAGCCAATCGGCCTGCGCCGTGGCCGTGCCCAGGTCCAATGCCGAGGTGCCATCCAGCACCACCACGCGCACGCCCTGGTAATCGAACCAATAGGTGGTGCTGGACGTTGCCTTGGCACCATTGGCAGGCAAGGCAAAGCTCACCGGCCAATGCTTGCCCAGCACCCTGCGCTCCTGCGGGGTGTCCTCGAACTCCTCGAAGTACTCATGGTTGCCTGCGGCCGGCGCCACCGCCATGCCGGGCAGCAACCAACCACCGGCGGCAAACCACTCGCCCCATTCGTTGTCGTCCTCGCCATCGCCGCCGCTGACCAGGTCGCCGGCAAACAGCGCCAGTCGCGCGTCCGGGGCAGTCTGCCAGCCCTGGCGGATCACCCGACTCACATGACTGAGGTTCTTGTTCTGGGTATCGCCGAAATACAGCAGGGTCAACGGCTGGCCAGCTGCGGCAGCCGTACGGAAATGCTGCCAGGCGCCCCACGTGCCCTGCCCCTGCACGCGGTAGGCATACAGCGTGTCCGGTTGCAGGCCATCGATCAGTGCGCGATGGTGCTGGCTGTCGCCATTCTCGGTCTGCAGGTTCTGGCTGCTGGCACGCACCTGCCGCACCTGGCCCATGTCCGGCGAATCACCGGCCAAGGTCAGCTCCAGCAACGGTGCCTGCGGCAATGGCGCGGTCCGCCAGGCCACTGCAAACCCGGTGCTGGCGTCCTGCGCTGGAGACGCCACCACACGGTCCGGGAAAGCGGTGGCGGCATAGTGCCGGCTCCCCGCCGGCACCTGCGTATTGGGTTCGGCAGCTGGAACGGCCCCCACCGTTCCAGCTGCGCCCCACAGGGCTGCCAGCAGCAGCCCTTGCCTCAACCCCTGGACCCTCACTTGCCGCAATCCTGCGGCAACGACAAGGCGCTGGCGATATCGCGCCAGTCGAACGCCACCACGCCCTGATCGTCATGCACTGCATACAACGCGCCCTGCGGGAACCGCGCCGAAGCCTGCTGGCTGTTCCAGATGCCGTCGGTGTTGGCCACGGTATTGCCGTGGAACGCACCCACTGGCGCCAGCGTCTTGCGGTCGAAAAGATGGAAGGTGCTGCGATCCTTGCCCTGCTCGGTGGTGATCCACCAGCCGCCGTCGCCGCAGGTACGCAGCATCACGCCTTCAGCCTGCGCCTTGAACTGGCCACGCCCAAAGGTCTCCCCACTGAAGTCGCCAGCCAGGTTGTAGACCTTGAACTCGCTGGCATAGGTTTCGTCTTCCTCGGCAATCAGCAGGCGGTCGTTGGCCGGATCTCCCCAGATCGACTCAACCACCCGCAGCGCGCCCTTGGGCGAGGTATCGCCGATGCTGCGGACCAGACGGGCCTGCAGTGCGCCGCCATCGAAGCGGACGTGGTAACGGCGCACGCGTTCGTTCAAACGCTCCAGCGCGGGCAGGATGTCGTTGCCGGCTGCGTCCTCACCATCGTCGTAGGAGTCGGTGACATACACGTCGTAGCCGTCCTGCTGCGGGTTCACCCACAGGCCATACGGCTTGCGCAGGTCCGCGCCTGCAAACACACCCAGCGGCTTGAAGTCCGGCAGCTGCAGGACCTGCACGCGATGGTTGTCGCGCTCGACAATGAACAGCAGGTCGCCCTGCACGGCAATGCCATTGGGGCGATCGAACTGACCTGGCGCGGTGCCAGTGCTGCCGACATCGCGCAGGTGCTTGCCGGTCTGGCCGTCATACACCACCAGCTTGTCGGTGGCCTTGGCGGTGGCGATCAGCCACACCTGGCCATCGGCGCCGCGCCAGCTGGCCGGCGAATCTATGTTGTCGGCCGGCGTCATCGGCGTCAGGAAGGCCTCGGCGACCAGCTTGGCCTGCAGCGGCGCGGCGCCCTCGGCAAGATCGGCGGCGCTGGGCGGTGTGGTGGAACGCGGTGCCGGCTGGCAGGCACTCAACGCCAGCACAATGGCGGTAGCCAGCAGTGCGGCCTTCACAGGGCCACCTTCACGCCAACAGCGTAGGTACGGCCGTATTCCTCGTTCTGCAGGGTGTGCGAACGCACGCCCTGGTACAACTCCAGCGGTTCATCCAGCAGGTTGGAGGCTTCCAGGTACAGACTCACGTTCTTGCTTACCTTGTAGTCAAAGCTGAAATCAAGCTGCGTATGCGGTGCGACGTAGATATCGAAAGCCCGGCTGTCGCCGATGGTATCCAGGTATTCGCTGCGGTAAACGCCTGCCAGACGGGTGCTGAGCCCACCCCATTCGTAGCCGATATGCGCGCTGTAGATGTTCCTGGATGCACGCGGCAGGTGGAAATCCTCACCTTCACGCTTGGCCATGCCCGGATCGAAATCGGTATCCAGCCAGGTGCCGCTGGCACCGACCAGCAGACCCGACCAGGCACCCGGCAGGAAGCTGAGCTGCTGCTGCCAATTGAACTCGGCACCGAACACCTTGGCCTTGTCGCCATTGATCGATCGGGTGACGTCAAAGCCCGGATAGTCCGGATCGTCCTCGGTCACCGTCTCCACGATGTAGCCATCGATGGACTTGTGGAACAGGCCCAGCGAGATGATGCCGCTCTCGCCCAGGTAGCGTTCGAAGGACAGATCCAGGTTGGTCGACTCGTAGGGATCCAGGTTGGGATTGCCGATACGCGCTTCCCCTTCATCGCGGTTCACCGCCGACCGCGGCGAAACATCGCCAAAGGACGGGCGCGCCACGGTTTTGTTCACCGAGCCACGCAGCACCCAATCATTATTGGTGTCGTAGCGCAGGTGCAGCCCCGGCAGCACGCTGGTGTAGCTGGTGTTGGCGGTGCGCGGGGTTACCGTGACGGTCTCGCCGTCGGCGGCGATATCCACGTCATTGCCGGTAGCAGCAAACTGGGTGTTCTCCACGCGCACGCCGCCGATCACGCGCAGGGCGCCAATATCCCAGGTGCCCATGGCATAGGCCGCCAGGATGTCCTCGTTGGCTACATAGTCCTCTTCCAGCGAGGTCATCATATTGCCCGCGACATCGCCGGACTTGGCACTGTACTGGCCACCGTTGGCCTTCCACCACGCGCGCATCGCCGCCGAGCTCATGCCCTGCCCCAGGCTGCCGCCGCGATGATCCAGGGTCTTGCCGTTCCAGCTGGCCAGGTCAACATCCGGACCTTTCTTCAGTTCAACCTCATCGACATTGACGTCGCGCTCGCGCCAGCGGCCCAGCACACCAAACTTGTAGCTGCCCTTGTCGCCATCAAAGCGGATGTTGGCCTGCGCACTGCGTTCGCTGTCGTCAACCTGCTTGGGCGACAACACCACGCGATCGAACGCATAGTTGCCATTGTCCATCCAGCCGTTGTCGCTCAGGCTCAGGCCGGGGATGCCGCTGTTCTGGTCCAGGGTGGCCGAGAACGAATCGCCGTCATAGTCGAAGCGCGCTTCCATCTCGTCGTTCACCCGCTCGCGGGTCTTGGTATAGCCAACGCGGTAATCGAGCACCGCGTTGCTCAGGCGGTTCTCGCCGCCCAGGCTGACCGCAAACGTATTCTCTTCCTTGGTGCGGTAGCGCATGCGCTTGCTGATCGCATCGGCAGGCAGGTCGTCAAGCTGGTAGCGGTTATTGCCCAGCGCGGTGACCGTATCCGCATCGCCCAGGCCGAAGATCACGCGCTGGCGGGTCTCGGCATCGTCAAAGCGGCTGTACAGGGTGCGCAGGTAGTAGCGGTTGTCGTCGTCCGGCCGCCAATCGAAGTTGAGGTTGGCGCCGGTGCGCTCACGCTCGATGGTGTATTTGCGGTGCTGCAGGTCGACGGCCAGCATTTCGCCATCGTCGCCGAAGCTGTCGTACTCCACCTCGGTGTTGTCGGACTCGAACGTGCGCTTCTGGTAGTTCACGCCCAGCGCGACGCCAAAGGTGCCGCCGAATACTTCGCTGTAATTGAACGCGGCTTTCGGGCTCGTCTCGCCGGACAGCTCCTGATGGCTGCCTTCCAGCTTGCCCTTCAGCGATCTGCCATCGCGATCGAAGGCCGAGGCCGATTCCACTACCACCGCGCCACCGATGGCATCACCGGGCATGTCCGGCGTCGCCGCCTTGATCACGCGCAGGCGCTCGGTCGACTCTGAGGGAATGACGTCCAACGGTGCGGCGCGCGAGGCATCCTCCGGGGTACCGATGGCGATGCCGTCGATGCTGACGCTGTTCAAGGCTGCATCCAGGCCACGAATCACCACGAAGCGGCCCTCGCCCTGGTCGCGGGTGACGCTGACGCCCGGCAGACGCTGCAGCGACTCGGCCACGTTCATGTCCGGGTAGTCGCCCATCGAATCCGACGCCACCGCGTCCTGCACGCCATTGGCATCGCGCTTCATCTCCACCGCGCGGATCTGTGCTTCGCGCTGGGCGCGTACCTCGATGCGCTCAAGGTCGATTGCCGCTGCAGCACCACTGGCAGCCACCACGGTGCCGCCATCCGGCGATACCTGATCGGCCATCGCCGGCGCGGCTGCCATGCAGGCCACCGCGGTCGTTACCGCCACCACCAAGACGCTCTTGCGCACTACCGCCCCCGATCTCTGTAAAGGATGGGTGTGCACGTTATGTCCGTACAGTTACATGACAGTTACACTGACACAGCGGGAATATTGCAGTCTTCGCTAAAATGGCGGTCCTCTCCTCCAGCGCGATCAGCCCATGAAAATCGTCGAAATCCGCCACCCGTTGGTCCAACACAAGATCGGCCTGCTCCGCGATGCATCTATGAGCACCAAGGATTTCCGTGAGGTTGTCAACGAACTGGGCATGCTGTTGGCCTACGAGGCCACAGCCAATCTGGAGACAGAAAGCCACACCATGCCGGGCTGGGCCGGCCCGGTGCAGGTGCAGCGCATTGCCGGTGCCAAGATCACCGTGGTGCCCATCCTGCGCGCCGGCCTGGGCATGCTGACCGGCGTGCTGTCGCTGATTCCGGCGGCACGCGTGAGCGTGGTTGGCCTGCAGCGCGATGAGGAGACCCTGCAGCCGGTGCCCTACTTCGAACGTCTGACCGGCCGCCTGGAAGAGCGTGATGCGCTGATCCTGGATCCGATGCTGGCCACCGGCGGGACCCTGATCGCCACCATCGACATGCTCAAGCGCGCCGGCGCACGCCGCATCAAGGGCATCTTCCTGGTCGCCGCACCGGAAGGCCTGAAGGCCTTGGAAGCCGTGCACCCGGACGTGGAGGTCTATACCGCCGCCATCGATGAGCGCCTGAACGAGAAGGGCTACATCCTTCCGGGTCTGGGCGATGCCGGTGACCGCATCTTCGGCACCCGGGTAGGCTGAGGACCCCGGGGCGGTCACGGCGCCATTGGCGAAGTGACCGTGGGGCGATACCTCAGTGTCGCACCCAGCGCTCCTTCAGGGCGGGGGCCGACAACACCCCCCGCGCCTGCTCGTCGTGGAGCAGGTGCACCCGCAGGAATGCCGTACCCAGCTCGCGGGCCCGCCGGAAGAGTGCTTCAGGTTCCCCGCCGACAAGGTTGTGGTCGGCCCCGGCGAGCACTACCCCGGTCTTGTCACCGGTAGCAGCAGTTTCAACCGGGTAGAGGTGGTCCACCGGGTCGTTCACGAAGCCTGGCACAAGATCCTGATCGCCCGTCACCAGCAGCAACGGCACGGCCAACGATGCATACGATTGCGCATCGACCAGACCCGGAACTTTGCCGGGCGAGGAGAACCCCAGCACCGCCACCACCGAAGGATCGCGCAGCGGACCAAGTGCCGAAAAGGCACCACCCAAGGCTGCGGAAACCAGCGTGCCCAAGCTATGGCCTGCAGCGGCAACCGGCATCCCGGGCCAGTGCGCCGTGGCGTATCCGCTGGCGGCGCGCATGTCCGCAAACCGCTCCACCAAGCCCTGCTGCAGCGAGAACTTCTCGCGCTGCGGATACTTCATCGAATCCACATGCATCGGCGCCAGCACCACAAAGCCGGCATCGGCCCAGGACTGCAGCAAGGCCTCGTAGCGTTCTGGCCAGGCACCATGCCCCGAGGAGAACAGCACCACGCCGCGAACCTTGGCAGGTGCCCATAGGGTCAGCGTCGTGGAACGATCAGCGCTTACCTGCAAGGGCACCACCTCGCTGGGTGCGGCCAGCGCACCCAGCGACGGCCCCAGCAACAATGCCATGACAAGCCCGGCACGACGCAGCAGACAGGAAAGTTTCAAGACATTACCCCGACCTGGAAAGATGGGAGCAATGTCCGCTTTGGCCGCAGCGGCAATCAGTGCCGGAAGTCAGTTTTTCAGGGTGCCCCTGGTCAGCTCATGCCGCCAGCGTACGCGCCCTCAACTCGCTCACTTCGTGTGCGGTGCCATAACGACCTTTTTCATCGCGTACCACCTGGGCCATCGCGCACTGCGGGTCGTGGGTGAAGAACAGGTGCACGTTGCGCGCCAGCTTGTCTTCCAGGAAAGCGCGCTTCTCATCGATCAGCAACTCGGCATTACGGTCGTAGCCCATGGTGATCGGCACATGCACCCACGACCGCCCGGGGATCAGATCGGCGCAGAACACCACGCCACCGCGCGGCTCGCCATTGACCTGCTCGGGGCCAACGATCTCGGCCAGCATCAAGCCCGGCGTATGGCCGTCGCTGAAGCTGAAACGCACGCTCTGCCCCAGCACCTGCGAGTACGGGCCGGACACGATCTCCAGCCGACCGCTGGCTTCCAGCAGGGCCGGCAGCTCGGGGATGAAGCTGGCGCGGTCGCGCGGGTGCGGGTGCCGCGCGCGCTCCCAATGCTCGGCCCCCACCACGAAAATGGCATTGGGGAACAGCAGCTCCGGCTCGCGCCCTTCCGACCACGGCGCCAGCAGGCCGCCGGCATGGTCAAAATGCAGATGGCTGAGCACCACCACATCGATGTCCTCGTGCTCGAACCCCGCCTCGCGCAACGAGTCCATCAGCACGTGCTGCGGTTCCTGCACTCCAAAGCGCTCACGCAGCCTGGGTTCGAAAAACGCACCGATGCCGGTTTCGAACAACACCGTCTTGCCGGCCAGCGGGCTGGCCAACAAGGCCCGGCAGGCGAGTTCGATGCGATTGAGATCGTCCGACGGTGACCACTTTTCCCAAAGGGCCTTGGGCGCATTGCCAAACATTGCGCCGCCATCGAGCTTTTGCGAGTTACCGCGGATTGACCAAAGTTTCATATGAAAAATTCTACCCGGACCGCGTTAAATATTCGCAAGGTCGCAGCGCCTGAATATTGACGCCCAAATCAGCAAATGCGGGATGCCGGGACATTGCGCGCCATCCTCTTCCGCAGACCTTGTGGAGACCGCATACCACCACGAAAAAAAACACTTCCCCCACCGCGACATGCTCCGGCCTTGCCGTCATTCCCGCGCGGGTGCGCTCCTCAACCCAACACGGCGGGACCAACGCAACTGGTCCAACGCCACTTGCTGATTCGCGCGCGGGTACCTGCAACGCCAGGCCATGTGCAATGACGTCCACAAGCGCAAACACCCGGTTTAAAAGCGCCCAAAGAAAAACCCCGCCGAAGCGGGGTTTTGCGATCACTCGGGCTGGCCAGGCTTGCCAACCTCGGCACTGCCCACCGGGTTGCGTGGGTCGCTGCCACCACTCAGGGTGTTGCTGCTGCGGTCCCACTCCACCGTCTGCAGGTTGCCCCAGACGTGGCTGGAGCCGCGCCCTTCGGCGGCGGTATCGCCCGGCAGGTCGACCTTGTGCCCCATCGCCTGCAGCTGCTTGGCCACTTCCGGCGAGAACGCGCCACTCTCGGCGGAGATCTCGTCCGGCAGCCACTGGTGGTGGTAACGCGGCAAGGCTGCAACCTGCTGCGCATCCAGGCCTGCGTCATAGCCCAGGATGCCCAGCAGCACCATGGTGATGATGCGGCTGCCACCCGGGGTGCCGATCACGATGACCTTGTCGGCGTTCTCCATGAAGGTCGGCGTCATCGAGCTGAGCATGCGCTTGCCGGTTTTCGGCGCGTTGGCCTCATAGCCCATCACGCCAAAGGCGTTGGGCGTGCCCGGCTTGAGCGCGAAGTCGTCCATCTCGTTGTTCAGCAGCACGCCGGTACCCGCCGGGATCAGGCCCGAGCCATACAGCAGGTTGACCGTCTGCGTGCCGCCGACGCGGTTGCCTTCACCATCGATGATGGAGAAATGCGTGGTTTCATCGTCCTCCAGCGGCGTCGGGTTACCCGACAGCAGGTCGCTGGGGGTGGCCTTTTCCGGATGGATGGTCGCCCGCAGGCCCTGCGCGTAGTCGCGGCTGGTCAGCACTTTCTGCGGGATATCGACGAAGTCCGGGTCACCCAGGAAGAAGGTGCGGTCGCGATAGGCACGACGCATCGCTTCCACCACCAGGTGGGTGCGATGCGCCTCGTCCATCTTGTTGATGTCCCACCCTTCCAGGATCTGCAGCATCGATGCCAGCGCGATGCCGCCGGAAGACGGCGGCGCGGCTGTGGTGATCTTCCAGTCGCGGTAGTTGAAAACGATGGGCTCGCGGGTTTTGACCGTGTAGCCGGCCAGTTCCTCCGCCGTCCAGCGGCCACCGGCCTGCTTCACGCCGGCCAGCAGCTTGCGCCCGGTCTCGCCGCGGTAGAAGCCGTCAAACCCCTTGTCGGCCAGCAGCTGCAGGGTGTGGGCCAGCTCGGGCTGCTTGAAGATGTCGCCTTCGGCAATCGGCTTGCCGCCACGCAGGTAGACCTCACGCGTGCCGGGGTAGCGCTCCATCACTTCACGGCGGGACGCGTAGCCGCGCGCCATGCGGGCATATACCGGGAAGCCATCGCTGGCGACGCGGATGGCCGGTGCCAGCGAGTCGCCCAGCGGCAGCCGGCCATGCTCGCGGGCCAGCTTCACCAGTGCCGCCGGCAGACCGGGGATGCCGGCCGACCATGGGCCATTGACCGAGCGATCGCGATCCAGGTCGCCGTTCTTGTCCAGGAAGGCCGCCGGGGTGGCCGACTCGGGCGCGGTTTCACGCGCATCCAGCATCAGGTCCTTGCCGGTCCTGGCATCGTGCAGCAGGAAGAAACCGCCGCCGCCCAGGCCGGAGCTGATCGGCTCCACCACTGCCAGGGTCGAGGACACCGCCACCGCAGCGTCGAAGGCATTGCCGCCCTTGCCGAGGATTTCCATGCCGGCCTGGGTGGCCAGCGAGTGACCGCTGGCAATGGCCGCCCCATCCGGATGGGTGGCGCGGGCCGGGGCGGTTTCAGCCGCCCACAGCGCTGGCGAGGACACCAGGGCAACAAGCAGCAGGGAACGGGCAAGGATCTTCATGCCTAGGGGTTCTCCGGTTCGTAAAGCTCGGGGTGATCGCGCTGCAGGCCGGCCAGTTTGGCCAGCAGCTGATCCTGGGTTTCGGGGATATCGGGGTCCGGGTCGATGCACTCGACCGGGCACACAACAACGCATTGCGGCTCATCGAAATGGCCGACGCATTCGGTGCAACGGGCCGGATCGATCACGTAGATCTCCTCGCCCATGGAAATGGCCTTGTTTGGGCAGGCGGGCTCGCAGACGTCGCAGTTGACGCAGAGCTCATTGATTTTGAGGGACATACTTCCTGCCTTCCCGTGGGGACGGGATGTTCAACCAGCGCCTGCCCTTACCGTATCAGCGGGGGGCGCGGCTGCGGTGATACTGCAGGCACTGGAGCGATCCACGTGCCTGCGATTGCATCGCTGCTGGCGAAGCGATACGGGCCTGGCGGCTTGCGCCGCCGCTGCCCTGCCTGCAGCAATCCCCGCTTGCGCGGGGCTATCTACCGGCAACTTCACCGAGAGCGAATCCCGCCTGCGCGGGAATGACGCATTGGCAACTTCACCAAGAGCGATCCCCGCCTGCGCGGGGATGACGCACTGGCAACTTCACCAGGAGCAATCCCCGCCTGCGCGGGGATGACGCACCGGCAAAGGCGGGGCCGCTGGCGGCCCCGCGCCGGTGCGTCACTTGGCTTCGACGAAGATGTAGTCGGCGCCGGTCGGCTTGACGATGGTCTGCACGCGGGCGTTGTCAGCGGCATCGCCGATGAACACCACGCGCACGCCCTTCATCGAATCGGCCTGCACGCCCTTGAAGCCGGCTTCGATCATGTCGGCCATCTTGGCCGAAGCAGACGAACCGAAAGCCAGCATGTTGCCCGGCTGGATGCCACGGCCGATGGCGGTGGTGGCGCTCTCAACCTGGCGGTCGTACTTGGCGGCGAATTCCGGATCCGATTCCGGCGGCAGGTAGTACAGGAACGGGCTGGAGGTGATGTTGCCCATGTTCTGCACGGCAACGGCCTGCAGGTACTTCTTCCAACCCGCATCATCGTCCTTGGCGGGGGCAACCAGCGCCTGCTGGGCTTCGGCGACCGGGGCGGCCTCTTCCTTCTTGCAGGCCGTGAAAGCCAGCACCATCGAAGCGGCAAGCATCACGCGCATCGTGTTCTTCATGGTTGTTCTCCCTTTAGAGGTATTTGCTACTGATTTCTGGATTACTGCCCGCGGGCTTCGCGGGCCTTGCGCAACGCTTCCAGCACGGTTGCCGGCACGAAACCGGACACATCACCACCGAGCCGGGCGATTTCGCGCACCAACGAGGAGGAAATGAAGCTGTGCTGCTCGGAGGGGGTGAGGAACAGCGTCTCCACCTCCGGTATCAGATGCCGGTTCATGCTCGCCATCTGGAATTCGTATTCAAAATCGGACACCGCACGCAGGCCGCGCAGCAGCACGCCACCGTGCACCGAGCGCACGAAATGCGCCAGCAAGGTGTCAAACCCCACCACTTCGACGTTGTCATGGTGCTGCAGGGCTTCGACCGCCAAGGCCACGCGCAGGTCCAGCGGCAGCGTCGGGCCCTTGGCCGGGCTCTGTGCGACGCCCACCACCACCTTTTCGAACAGCGGCGCAGCGCGGTTCACCAGGTCGATATGACCATTGGTGATCGGGTCGAAGGTGCCCGGGTAAACAGCGATGCGGCGGTTCGGTATGGTCATGCGGGTTCGGTCGCGTTCATGTCGCCGCGAAGTGTAGCAGCGGCCCGCCGATAGAGGGCATAGCTGACGTCGCGGGTACTGCCATCGCGGTGCAGGACCCAGTCGGGCGGCAACAGTGGCGCCGCGCCGGCCGGCGCCTCCAGGTACAGCCAGGCACCGTCGGCCAGATGCCGCGGCAGTTCAGCAAGCACCTGCTCCCACAAGCCGGCGGCGAAAGGCGGGTCCAGGAACACCACGTCAGCCTGTGCCGGCGGCGCGGTCCGCAGCCATTGCAGCGCATCGCCTGCGGCAACCGCCACCTGCCCGGCCGCATCCAGCTTGCCCAAAGTGGCGCGCAGCGCCGCGACCAGCCCGGGATCACGCTCCACCAGCTGCGCAGCCGCAGCACCCCGCGAAACCGCCTCCAGCCCCAGCGCACCGCTGCCGGCAAACAGGTCCAGCACGCGCGCACCCGGCAGCTTCGGCATCAGCCAGTTGAACAGGGTCTCCCGCACCCGATCGCTGGTGGGGCGCAGCCCCTCCAACTGCGGCACCTGCAGGCGGGTATTGCGCCAGCGACCGCCAATGATGCGGACCTGGCCCAGCGCCTCGCCGGTCCGGCCACCGCCACGGCTCACGCGCCCAGCTCCGGCCAACACGCACGCAACAGACAAGAATGACGGGACATCAGCGCTCTTTCAGGCATCTCCAGGGGCCATAGATGATAGACCAGCCCCTGCCCCATCTTGAAAACGCCGTATCCACCCCTATCCCTGCAGGCAGCCGCCGCGCTACCGCGCGGCACGTCAGCCAGGGAGCACCACCGACCGATGAACGCACCGAACCAGAAAGAGACCCGCGGTTTCCAGACCGAGGTGAAGCAGCTGCTGCACCTGATGATCCACTCGCTGTACTCGAACAAGGAAATCTTCCTGCGCGAGCTGGTGTCCAATGCCGCCGACGCCGCCGACAAGCTGCGTTTCGAAGCGCTGACCCAGCCCGAGCTGCTTGAAGGCGGCGCGCCGCTGCGCATCCGCATCGAGGCCGACCCGGCCGCGCGCACCCTGACCATCGACGACAACGGCATCGGCCTGAGCCGCGATGAGGCCATCGCCCACCTCGGCACCATCGCCAAGTCGGGCACCGCCGAGTTCCTGAAGAACCTGTCCGGCGACCAGAAGAAAGACTCCAACCTGATCGGCCAGTTCGGCGTGGGCTTCTATTCGGCCTTCATCGTGGCCGACCAGGTCGACGTCTACAGCCGCCGCGCCGGCCTGCCGGCCAGCGAGGGCGTGCATTGGTCGTCCAGGGGCGAAGGCGAGTTCGAGGTCGAGACCATCGACAAGCCCGAGCGCGGCACCCGCATCGTGCTGCACCTGAAGGAAGGCGAAGACAGCTATACCGATGGCTGGCAGCTGCGCAGCCTGATCAAGAAGTACTCCGACCACATCGGCCTGCCGATCGAGCTGCAGAAAGAACACCACGGCGAGGACGCCGACAAGCCGGCCACGCCGGAATGGGAAACCGTCAACCGCGCCAACGCACTGTGGACCCGCGCCAAGTCCGAGATCACGGACGAGGAGTACAAGGAGTTCTACAAGCACATCGCCCACGACCCCACCGATCCACTGGCCTGGACCCACAACAAGGTCGAGGGCAAGCTGGAGTACACCTCGCTGCTGTATACCCCCGGCCGCGCCCCGTTCGACCTGTACCACCGCGACGCGCCCAAGGGCCTGAAGCTCTATGTGCAGCGCGTTTTCATCATGGACCAGGCCGAGCAGTTCCTGCCGCTGTACCTGCGCTTCATCAAGGGCGTGGTCGATTCCAACGACCTGCCGTTGAATGTGTCGCGTGAAATCCTGCAGTCCGGCCCGGTGATCGACTCGATGAAGTCGGCGCTGACCAAGCGTTCGCTGGACATGCTGGAGAAGCTGGCCAAGGACAAGCCGGAGGACTATGCCGGCTTCTGGAAGAACTTCGGCCAGGTGCTGAAGGAAGGCCCGGCCGAGGATTACGGCAACCGCGAGAAGGTCGCCGGCCTGCTGCGCTTCGCCTCCACCCATGACGGCAGCGGCGAGCAGAGCGTCGCGCTGGCCGACTACTTCGGCCGCATGATCGAAGGCCAGGACAAGCTCTATTACCTGACCGGCGAGAGCTACCAGCAGGTCAAGGACAGCCCGCACCTGGAGGTGTTCCGCAAGAAGGGCATCGAAGTGCTGCTGATGACCGATCGCATCGATGAGTGGCTGATGAGCTACCTCAACGAATTCGACGGCAAGTCCTTTGTCGATATCGCCCGTGGCGACCTGGACCTGGGCAAGCTGGAGACCGAAGAAGACAAGAAGGCACAGGAAGAAGTCGCCAAGACCAAGGAAGGCCTGGCCACGCGCCTGAAGACCGCGCTGGGCGAGGAAGTGGCCGAAGTGCGTGTTTCCCACCGCCTCACCGATTCGCCGGCGATCCTGGCCATCGGCGAGCAGGACCTGGGCCTGCAGATGCGGCAGATCCTGGAAGCCAGCGGCCAGAAGGTGCCGGACAGCAAGCCGGTATTCGAATTCAATCCCAGCCACCCGCTGATCGAGAAGCTGGATGCCGAGCCCGACATGGACCGCTTCAACGACCTGGCCCACGTGCTGTTCGACCAGGCCGCGTTGGCCGCTGGCGACAGCCTGAAGGACCCGGCCGGCTACGTCCGCCGCCTGAACAAGCTGCTGCTGGAACTGTCGGTCTGATGATCCTCACCCTCCCTTCGCGCAGCGAAGGGAGGGTTGGAGAGGGCTGCCCTGTAGTGCCGAGCCATGCTCGGCAGAGGCTTTCCCGGCAATTCCTGTAGCGCCGAGCCATGCTCGGCAGAGGCTTTCCCAGCAATTCCTGTAGTGCCGAGCCACGCTCGGCAGAGGCTTTCCCAGCAACTCCTGTAGTGCCGAGCCACGCTCGGCAGAGGCTTTCCCAGCAACTCCTGTAGTGCCGAGCCACGCTCGGCAGAAGCTTTCCCGCTGAAGCCCAAAGCCGCCCTCATCCCAACCCCCTCTCCCGTGAACGGGAGAGGGGCTTCAATAAACTGCCCTCGCGCTAGCCTCATGCCGGCCACCTGACCGCCGGTGGTAACATAGACATCTGATTTCAGGCCTTTTTCCTCCATGTTCAGCTTTTTTCGCCGCAAAAAGACCGACGACGCCCAACAGCCCGCCAAGCCGTCCACGCTGAGCGTCGAGGAATTGGCCGCCGCCTTCCCACAAGCGCCCTCGGCACAGGCATCCCTGCCAGCAGAACCGACGCCGACCGAGGCCGCGCAAGCAGCGGCCGAAGTACCCGTGGCAGCACCGGCAACCGAAGTTGCCGCCGCACCCGTAGCCGCGCCTGAGCAGGCTGTCGACCTCGAAGCCACACCTGTCGCTGCGCCCGTTGCCGTCGAACCGCCCTCGCCTGCGATTGTCGAACCCGTCGCCGTCGCCGTTGCCGCCCCGGCACCCGCACCTGCAGCCCCCGCGCCAGTCGTCGCCGAAATCAGCAACACAAACGCCAACGACTCCGACGCAGCGATGATTCCAGCCAACGCCGCACCCGCTGCCCCGGCCGGCAAGCTCGGCTGGCGCGACCGCCTGCGCAACAGCAGCTTCGCGCGCAGCTTCGGCGGCCTGTTCTCGCGCAACCCCAAGCTCGACGACGACCTGCTCGACGAGATCGAAACCGCCCTGATCACCGCCGACGTCGGTGTGCCGGCCACCACCGCACTGGTGGAAAACCTGCGCAAGCGGATGAAGTCGCGCGAGTTCGCCGACGCCAACGCCTTGCTGGCGGCACTGCGCGCCGACCTGATCGCACTGCTGCAGCCGGTTGCCAAGCCGCTGGTCATCGACACCAATGCAAAACCATTTGTGATCCTCACCGTCGGCGTCAATGGCGTCGGCAAGACCACCACCATCGGCAAGCTGGCCAAGCGCTTCAAGGACCAGGGCCACAGCCTGATGCTTGCTGCCGGCGACACCTTCCGCGCTGCCGCCGTCGCCCAGCTGCAGATCTGGGGCGAGCGCAACGGCGTAGCCGTGGTCGCCCAGGGCCAGAACGCCGATGCCGCGTCGGTCGCCTTTGACGCCCTGCAGGCCGGCAAGGCGCGCGGCACCAGCGTGCTGATTGCCGACACCGCCGGCCGCCTGCATACCCAGACCGGCCTGATGAACGAGCTGAGCAAGATCCGCCGCGTGCTGGGCAAGATCGACGACACCGCACCGCACGAAGTGCTGATGGTGATCGACGGCACCACCGGCCAGAACGCGCTCTCGCAGCTGCGCCAGTTCCACGCCGCTGCCGGCGTCACCGGCCTGGTGGTAACCAAGCTGGACGGCACCGCCAAGGGCGGCGTGGTGTTTGCGCTGGCCCGCGAGTTCGGCATCCCGATCCGTTTCGCCGGCATCGGCGAGCGCCCGGAAGACCTGCGCGTGTTTGACGCCGAAGCCTTCGTCGACGCGCTGCTGCCGCAGGCCCTGGGCGGCAACTGATCCAAAGCCCCTCTCCCGCCGGGAGAGGGGTTGGGGTGAGGGTAAGCAGGAGCGAAGCTCCCACGCAGTAAAGCGGTAGAAGCCTTACCCTCATCCGCCCCTACGGGGCACCTTCTCCCACGGGGAGAAGGGACGCGAAAGCAACCGCCATCGCCTGCGAGCCAATGCCCAACTTCCCCAGCCAACTCCTGACCTGGTTCGACCAGCACGGCCGCCACGATCTGCCCTGGCAGCATCCGCGCTCGCCCTACCGGGTGTGGCTGTCGGAAATCATGTTGCAGCAGACCCAGGTCGCCACGGTCATCCCGTACTTCCAGCGCTTCGTACAGTCCTTCCCGACGCTGGCCGACCTTGCCGCGACCGACAACGATACGTTGATGGCGCACTGGGCCGGCCTGGGCTACTACGCGCGCGCCCGCAACCTGCATGCCGCAGCCAGGCAATGCGTCGAGCTGCACGGCGGCGAACTGCCGCGCGATTTCGATGCCCTGCTTGCCCTGCCCGGCATAGGCCGCAGCACTGCCGGCGCCATCCTCAGCCAGGCCTGGAACGACCCATTCGCCATCCTCGATGGCAACGTCAAGCGCGTCTTGACGCGCTATCACGGCATCAGCGGCTTTCCCGGCCTGCCCGCCATCGAGAAACAACTGTGGGCCCAGGCCCAGACCCATGTCACGCAGGTACCGGCCGGGCGCATGGCCGACTACACCCAGGCGCAGATGGACTTCGGCGCCACCCTGTGCACGCGGGCAAAGCCCGCCTGCATCCTGTGCCCGCTGCAGAACAATTGCGCCGCGCATGCGCAGGGCCTGGTCGATGCGCTGCCAACCCCCAAACCCAGCAAGGTGCTGCCCGAACGCGAGGCCAGTGCGCTGCTGCTGGAAGACGTACAAGGCCGCATCCTGTTGCTCAAGCGCCCCCCCACCGGCATCTGGGCCTCGCTGTGGACCCTGCCGCAGGCCGAGACCGACACCGAACTACGCGAATGGTTCGCCGCCACGGTGGAGGGCGATTACGACAACGCCAACGAGCTGCCGCTGATCGTGCACACCTTCAGCCATTACCGCCTGCATCTGCAGCCGCTGCACCTGCGCAAGGTCGCACTCAAGTCCAAGGTCGGTGACAATGCCGATCTACGCTGGGTAGCGCGTGACGAACTGGCCGCACTCGGCCTTCCCGCCCCCATCCGCAAACTGCTGGATCGTCATCCGGCACATTGATTCGACAGGACACCACCATGCCCCGCTCCGTCTTCTGCCAATACGAACAACGCGAAACCGAGGGTCTGGATTTCGTGCCCTATCCGGGCGAACTGGGCCAGCGCATTTTCGCCAACATCGGCAAGCAGGCCTGGGCCGCATGGCTGGCGCACCAGACCATGCTGATCAATGAGAACCGGCTGTCGCCGCGCGATCCGAAGCACCGCGCCTTCCTTGAAGAAGAGCTGGTGAAGTATCTGTTCGCCGGCGGTGCGGAAAAGCCGGCCGGCTACGTCGCCCCGGAAGCGGAATAAAGCCGGACCCCTGTAGTGCCGAGCCATGCTCGGCAGAGGCTTTCCCGATAAAGCTGCAAAGCTGCCCGCGCCCCAGCCCTCGCGCTGGCGCAAGGGCGTTCGATGAGCAGCGAACCAATGGTTCGCAAGCTGTCCTCTCACCCCGTAAACGGGAGAAGGGCTCGATCCAGCCCCAACGAAGTCGTGCCACATGTAGTGCCGAGCCATGCTCGGCAGAAGCTTTACCGGCAAAGCCCGAAAGCGGCCCTCACCCCAACCCCTCTCCCGTAAAACGGGAGAGGGGCTCAACGCGGCCCCTCAACGCAGTCGCACTACGTGTCGTGCCTACGTCAGTTCGTTTCGCCGCCTTGGTCGGCGGCACGTTCGGCGATCTTGGCCTCGCGCATTTCCTTCTCGGATGCACGCAGCGCCTTTACGTCCAGCGGCTGGATGCTGTCGATCCGGCAAGGTACGTGTGCCATCGGGCCGCTGCCATGCACGATCACCCGATCAAACCGCACCGATACCTGCCCCATCATGTTGGTCACGGTGATCGCGGGCGCATACGACAGATCCATGCACGGGCCACCCAGGTTCAACAACCAGGCCTCGTTGGGCCGGGTCCATACTGCCAGAGCGCTATCGCCCAACTCCGTCCAGCCATTGAGCGATCCAAAGTACTTGAAACTGTTGACGGGCGCACCGGCATGGCTGCGATAGAGCTGCAGCCGCTCGTCACTGCTCAGTTTTCCCGTGGTTGCACAGCCTGCCAACGTTGCGGCCAGCATTGCCGCGACCAGCATTTTTTTCATGGCACTACTCCTCACACGGAACGACGGGTACAGCGGAACCAAGGACCCATCATCCACCTGAACACGGGTAAACGCGAGCTGTCGCAAAAACCGTTCAGCAGCCGTGCCAGCTCAGACTTCGCTGCGTGCCAGCTGGTACAAACGTCCCTGGCGCAGCTCCAGAACGCGGTCCAGCTTGCGCGCCAGGCCACGGTCGTGGGTAACCAGCACCAGACTGGTGCGTTGGGCACGGTTGAGTTCCAGCATCAGTTCGAAAACGGTGGCTGCGGTTTTGTCGTCCAGGTTGCCTGTGGGCTCGTCACCCAACACGCAGGCGGGCTGGTTGACCAACGCACGTGCCACCGCGGCGCGCTGCCGCTCACCGCCGGACAGTTCCCCGGGCTTGTGCTCAAGGCGGTGCCCAAGACCCACCGATTCCAGCAGCGCCTTGGCGCGCTGGCTGGCACCAGCCGCATCGCTCCCCCCCAGCATCACCGGCATCATCACGTTTTCCAGCGCGGTGAACTCTGGCAGCAGGTGGTGGAACTGGTAGACGAAGCCCAACGAGCGGTTGCGCAGCCGGCCACGTTCGGTATCGGACAGGGCTGACATCCGTTGCCCGGCAACATACACCTCGCCGGCCGTCGGAATGTCCAACCCGCCCAGCAGGTGCAGCAACGTGCTCTTGCCCGCGCCGGAGGCACCGACGATGGCCACGGTCTCGCCGGCGGCCACATCCAGATCCAGCCCGTCGAACACCGGCGTATGCATCTTGCCCTCGGCATAGGTCTTGCCGAGGCCTTCGGCGCGGATAACCGATTCCATCAATGCTTTCTCATTCATAGCGCAGCGCCTCCGCCGGCTGGGTGCGGGCCGCACGCCACGCCGGGTACAAGGTCGCTGCAAAACTCATCAGCAGGGCCACCACGGTGATGGTGACGATGTCGCCGGTCTGCATGTCGGTCGGCAGGCCGGTGATGTAATACACGTCCTCCGGCAGCAACTTGATGTTGAAGGCGGACTCGATCAGGCCAAGGATGCGCTCCAGGTTCAAGGTCAGTGCGATACCACCAATAACGCCGGCAATGGTGCCGAACACGCCGATCAAGGTGCCCTGCACCATGAACACCTGCATCACCCCGCCGGGCGTGAGACCCAGCGTACGCAGGATCGCGATGTCGGCCTGCTTGTCGGTAACCAGCATCACCTGCGAGGACACCAGGTTGAACGCGCCCATGGCGATGATCAGTGACAACAAAATGCCCATCACCGTCTTTTCCATGCGCAGCGAGTGGTAGAGATTGGCGTTTTCCTGGGTCCAGTCGCTGACCCGGTAGTAACCATTGAGGTTGACCGCGAGATCGCGTGCCACCGTATAGGCCTGGTCCATGTCATGCATCTTCAGGCGCACGCCGGTAACGCCGTCCATGCGCAGCACGCGTTCCATGTCCTGCATGTTGGTGAAGGCGACGCCCCGGTCCACTTCATTGGAACCCGCCTCGAAGATGCCACTGACAGTGAAGCGCTTGACCCGCGGCATCGCCCCCATCGGCGTGCCCTGCACCTCGGCCAGGGTGGCGACCACGTTGTCGCCGACATCCACGCCCAACCAGATTGCCAGTTCCTTCCCCAGCACGATGTTGAACTCGCCGGGCTTCAGGTCGTCCAGCGAACCCTTGGTCATTTTCTCGGCCAACACCGACACCTTGGACTCCTGCGCCGGGTCGATGCCCTGCACGATGGCCCCCTGCACCCGGGCCCCGGACAACATGCCCTGGATCTCGATGTAAGGCGCGGCACCGGCGACACGCGGGTCCTTGGTTGCCACGTCGATGGCATGCTGCCAGTTGGCCATCGGCTCACCATCAGCACTGACCGTGGCATGGGCCGACATCTGCAGCAGGCGGTCGCGGATTTCCTTCTGGAAACCGCTCATCACCGCCAGCGTGGTGATCAGCACCGTGACGCCCAGCGCAATGCCGAGGATCGATGCCATCGAGATGAAGGAAATGAAGCCGTTGCGGCGCTTGGCTCGCAGGTAGCGCAATCCGATTGCGACGGGTAAGGGTTTGAACATGCGTTTGGGCCCGGAAGGTGTCGCTATGGTGCCACTGACGCCGGCCTGCGGGAAACGCCATGCGCACGAACGGCCAGTCGCAGTTCACGTCGCCGGGCGCGCGGCAGGGTATCGGGCCAGAACAGCAGTTGATGGCGTTGCCTGCCCTGGTGCCAGCGCAACAACAGCAGTGGACCGCGTTCCAGCAGAACCGGGCCCTGCACGCTCACCCCATCGACGCACATCGGGGCTGGCGGCGACGGCAGCAGCAGCTGACGCGCGGGCTTGCGGGCTTCGGCACGCACCTGGTGCGCACCCAGCAGCAGCACCGCGATGGCCAGCGGCCAGGCCAGGTGCAATTCAAGATCGCAGTTCAACAGGGCAACGGCCGCCAGCAACGACAGGCCCAGCAAAGCGCCGGTCAACCAGCGCGAGGGACGCCACTCACACCGGAAGGGCGCGGATGTAACTGATGAGTGCTGCCTGCGTGGCATCGGGACAGGCCTCGTAGCCCATGGACCAGCGCCACAACTTATCGTCCTCGGTGTCCAGCAACTGCAGGAAAACCGCGCGTTCTTCAGCCGGCGCATCCAGCCAGCGGCGGTCAAGATACCGACCGAAAAGCTGGTCCAGCTCGCGCATGCCACGGCGGCAACGCCAGCGCAGTTTCTTCAACAGGATTTCGTCTTCGGTCTGCATGGCTTCGGATACCTCTGATACCAAAGCCCCTCTCCCACAGGGAGAGGGGTTGGGGTGAGGGTTGGAGCGAAGCTCCTGCGAAATCGAGGGCAGCAGGCTTCGCCCGCACCCTCATCCGCCCCTACGGGGCATCCCCGCCTTCGCGGGGACAGGCTCTTCTCCCGAAGGGAGAAGGCATAACGCATCAAGCGCGGCGCGCCATCATCAGCTTCTTAATCTCGGCGATTGCCAGTGCCGGGTTCAAGCCCTTCGGGCAGGTGCGTGCGCAGTTCATGATGGTGTGGCAGCGGTACAGCTTGAACGGATCTTCCAGGTCGTCCAGGCGTGCGCCGGTGTCCTCATCGCGCGAGTCGATGATCCAGCGGTAGGCCTGCAGCAGGATTGCCGGGCCCAGGTAACGCTCGCCGTTCCACCAGTAGCTTGGGCAGCTGGTCGAGCAGCAGGCGCACAGGATGCACTCATACAGACCGTCCAGCTTCTCGCGGTCTTCCGGCGACTGCAGGCGTTCACGATCCGGCGGTGCCGGGGTCTGGGTACGGATCCACGGCTTGATCGAAGCGTACTGCGCGTAGAAGTGGGTCAGGTCCGGAACCAGATCCTTGACCACGTCCATGTGCGGCAGCGGGTAGATCGGCACCTCGGCCTTGGCGCAATCGGCAATGGCACGGGTACAGGCCAAGGTATTGGTGCCGTCGATGTTCATCGCGCACGAACCGCAGATGCCTTCGCGGCAGGAGCGGCGGAAGGTCAGGGTCGGATCAATCTCGTTCTTGATCTTGATCAGCGCGTCCAGAACCATCGGGCCGCACGCATCGAGATCGATCTCGTAGGTGTCGGTACGCGGGTTCTGGTCGTCATCCGGGCTCCAACGGTAGATCTTGAAGGTGCGCAGGTTCTTGCCACCACCCTTGACCGGGAAGTGCTTGCCCTTGGTGACCTGGGAGTTCTTGGGAAGAGAAAATTCAGCCATGTTCGTAGTTCCCCGGATCAGTAGACGCGCGGCTTCGGCGGCACCACGGACACGTCATCGCTGAGCGTGTACATGTGCACCGGGCGGTAATCGAAGCTGCACTTGCCCTTGTCGTCGACGGTGACCAGCGTGTGCTTCTGCCAGTTGACGTCGTCGCGGTCCGGGAAGTCCTCGTGCGCGTGGGCGCCACGGCTTTCCTTGCGCTGCTCGGCCGAGTTGATGGTGGCAACGGCGTTGAGCAGCAGGTTGTTCAGCTCGTAGGTTTCGATCAGGTCGGAGTTCCAGACCAGCGAGCGGTCGGAAACCTTGACGTCCTGGAACGAATCGAACACTTCGGCCATCTTCTGGCAGCCCTCTTCCAGCGTCTTGCTGGTGCGGAACACGGCGGCGTCGGCCTGCATCGTGCGCTGCATGCGGTCACGGATGACGGCAGTCGGGGTGTCGCCGTTGGCATGGCGCAGTTTGTCCAGCAAGCCCAGTGCCTTGTCGCAGGCATCGGACGGCAGGGTCTTGTGCGAGGCGCCCGGCTTGATCGTCTCGGCGCAACGGTTGGCCACGGCGCGGCCGAACACCACAAGGTCGAGCAACGAGTTGGAACCCAGGCGGTTGGCGCCGTGCACCGACACGCAGGCAGCTTCGCCGATGGCGTACAGGCCCGGCACAACCGCATCGGGGTTGTCGCCGACCTTGCGCACCACTTCACCGTGGTAGTTGGTCGGGATGCCGCCCATGTTGTAGTGGACGGTCGGGATGACCGGAATCGGCTGCTTGTGCACGTCCACGCCCGCGAAGATGCGTGCGCTTTCGGCAATACCCGGCAGCTTCTTGTCGATCACGCCCGGGCCCAGGTGGGTCAGGTCGAGCAGGATGTGATCCTTGTGCTCGCCGACGCCACGGCCTTCGCGGATTTCGATGGTCATCGAGCGCGACACCACGTCACGCGATGCCAGATCCTTGTAATGCGGTGCATAGCGCTCCATGAAGCGCTCGCCACTGCTGTTGCGCAGGATGCCGCCCTCGCCTCGCACACCTTCGGTGATCAGGCAGCCGGCGCCGTAGATGCCGGTCGGGTGGAACTGCACGAATTCCATGTCCTGCAGCGGCAGGCCGGCACGGGCCACCAGGCCACCGCCGTCACCGGTACAGGTGTGTGCCGAGGTGGCGCTGAAGTAGGCCCGGCCGTAGCCGCCGGTTGCCAGCACCACGCCCTGCGAACGGAACAGGTGCAGGGTGCCTTCGGCCATGTCCAGGGCGAGCACGCCGCGGCAGACGCCTTCGTCGTCGAAGATCAGGTCGAGTGCGAAGTACTCGATCATGAACTGCGCATTGTGCGCCAGCGACTGCTGGTACAGGGTGTGCAGGATGGCGTGGCCGGTACGGTCGGCGGCAGCGCAGGTACGCTGCGCGGACGGGCCTTCACCGTATTTGGTGGTCATGCCACCGAACGGACGCTGGTAGATCTTGCCTTCTTCGGTGCGCGAGAACGGAACGCCGTAGTGCTCCAGCTCGATGATGGCCGGGATGGCCTCACGGCACATGTATTCGATGGCATCCTGGTCGCCCAGCCAATCCGACCCCTTGATGGTGTCGTAGAAGTGGTAGCGCCAGTCGTCCTCGCCCATGTTGGCCAGCGCGGCGGAGATGCCACCCTGCGCTGCCACGGTGTGCGAGCGGGTCGGGAAGACCTTGGTGATGCAGACGGTCTGCAGGCCCTTCTGGGCCAGGCCAAAGGTCGCACGCAGGCCAGCGCCGCCGGCGCCGACGACCACCATGTCAACCTTGTGTTCTGTGATGTTGTAAGCGGACATGTATCAGTTCCCAAGCGCGATGCGGGCGACCGCAAAGATGCTGACGATGGCGCCGAGCACGGCGATGAACTTCACCGTGGTCTGCAAGGCCAGGGCCATCAGCGAGTTGTGGATGTAGTCCTCCAGGACCACCTGCAGGCCAAGCTGGGCGTGCCAGAACATGGCGACCAGGAAGCCGACCAGCAGGATCGCGTTCCACGGCTTGGACACCGCTTCCACCGCGGTGACGTAGTCAGCGCCGATCAGGCTCAGCACCAGGCACAGGAACCAGATGGTCAGTGCGACCAGCGCGGTGGCGGTCAGGCGCTGATGGATGAAGTGCTCGGTACCGGACTTGGAGCTGCCAAGGCCGCGCGCATTCTTGAGCGGGGTACGGAACTTGCTCATGCGGTCGCTCCCATGCAGACATAGGCCCAGATCAGCGCGGTGATGACCAGCGAGGCGATCACCGAGATCCAGCTGCTGCGGATGAAGGTCGGCTTGGCGTAGCCGATGGCGAAATCCTGCACGATGTGGCGGATGCCGTTGCACAGGTGGTAGGCGAAACACCAGGTCCAACCGAACAGGATCACCTTGCCGTACCAGGCACTGGCATGGGTGGTGAAGCAGTTCCAGGACTCAGGGCCCATCATCAGGGCGAGCAAACCGCCTGCGATGATCAGGGCGCCGACAGCCAGAATGATGCCGGTGGCTCGATGCAGGATCGAGGTGGCCATCTGGATCTGCCAGCGATACACCTGCAGGTGCGGAGAAAGGGGGCGGGGTCTGTTCGCCATTCGCTGACTCGTATCTCGGCTGGGCGGCTCAATGCCGCGTTGGCTCAACGCTGCTCAGAAATCGATGCAGCGCCCGTTTTTCTCCCAATCGCCGTACCGCACCGGATCAAGTCCGCCGCGGCCGCCTATTTCCTTCTGCTCCGGTACGACCTCGGCAAGCGGTTGCTTGTCGGGGGGCAGCGGGGCTTCAGCTTCGGGCTCGGGAGTGGGGGTTGTTTGGCCTATCATTGTCGGTCTCGCAACGCACAAATTTTAGTCCCCAGCACCGTGTCTGACAACCTCGCCCCTGCTTTCAACGGTTTCCGCACACTCCCGCACGCCCAGGTGCTCTCTCTTTCCGGGCCGGATGCGGTGGCTTTCGCACAAGCGCAGTTCGCCAACGACGTGCCGTCATTGGCCGACGGACACTGGCAATGGAGTACCTGGCTGACAGCCAAGGGCCGCGTGCTGTCTATCTTTCAGCTGGTTCGGGTGGATGCAGGCAGGCTGCTGCTGGTCTGCCACGACGGCGGCGCCGAGGCCATGGCCGAGCAGTTGCGGCGTTTCGTATTCCGCCGCAAGGTCGTCATCAGCCTTGCAGACAACCTGCCGGTCAGCGGCGCACTGCACGCGCCGGTTTCCGCGCAGGGCGCGGCAATTGCGCAACTTGACGAGGGCGTGATCGAACTCGATGTCGGCTGCGTTGCCCTGCCCCGCAGCCTGCACCTGGGTGCCGCAGCCGGCGCCGCCAGCGACGCCGAAGCGCTGATCTGGCGCCAGAGCGACCTGCGCCTGGGTCTGCCGCGGCTGGTGGAGGCGCAGCGTGAGCAATGGACGCCGCAGCAGTTGGGCCTGGACAGATTGGCCGCCTACAGCGTGAAGAAGGGCTGCTATCCGGGCCAGGAAATCGTCGCCCGCACCCATTTCCTGGGCAAGGCCAAGCGCTCGCTGGCGCTGTTGGAGTGTGATGGCGTGGTGGCGCCTGGCGACGGCGTCGAGCAGGCAGGCGCAGCAATCGGCAGCGTAGCCAGCGCTGCCGGCAACCTTGCCCTGGCGGTATTGCCGCTGGAACTGGCCGAGGGCGAACTGCAGGTCCGCGCCGCCGCCACGCGGATCGCCCCGCTAGTGGATGGGCTCGCCCGCTGACCCCACTGGCAGCAATAACGCAAGCCGCGCAGCTCGCGCTCCGCCAAACACCTTGCCCCACCGCCCTCCCCTTTGCTGCGCAAAAGGGAGGACGCACAAGCGGCAGGAGCCGTGAAACGGGGGGCCCCGCAAAGGCCGAACCGCCCCGGTGCTACGCAACCAAGGAGGCGTGCAAGCGGTGACGGGCCGAATGCCACTGCAGTTCACGCCGCCTGACGCTGCGCCTCGATCCGCTCACCGTTGTCCGCGTCAAAGAAATGCAGTGCACCGGACAGCGCCTGTACCGATATCTCCTGCCCCACTGCCGGCAACGTCTGCGGTGCTACCCGCATCACCAGCGCCTGCCCGGCCGCCTGCAGGTTGACGAAAATTTCATTCCCCACCGGCTCGATGCCCTCGATGCGGGCCATGAACGACGCCTCGCCCTGTCCTGGCTGCAGATGTTCCGGACGCATGCCAACGGCCATTGCGCTCCCCAGCCAGGCCGGATCGACCATCGCCGAGCCCAGCGGCAGCTCGCCCCCGTCCGCCAGCCGCAGCACCACACCCCCAACCCCGCGCTGCAGGGTGCCGCGCAGCACATTCATCGCGGGGCTGCCAAGGAAACCGGCAACAAACAGATTGGCGGGGCGTTCGTACAAGGCCATGGGCGTGTCTATCTGCTGGATACGCCCCTCATTGAGCACCACGATGCGCTGTCCCAATGTCATTGCCTCCACCTGGTCATGGGTGACGTAGATCATCGTCGTGCCCAGCTTGCGGTGCAGTTGGGCGATCTCGGTACGCACCGAATGGCGCAGCTTCGCGTCAAGATTGGAGAGCGGCTCATCCAGCAGGAACACCGAAGGCTCACGCACCAGCGCCCGCCCCAGGGCCACACGCTGGCGCTGCCCGCCGGACATGGCGCGCGGCAGCTTGTCCAGCATCGAGGTCAAGCCCAGCGCCTCGGCGGACTGCTGCACCCGCCGTTGTACCTCGGCCTTGTCGTGCCCGCGCAGCTTCAGCCCGAAGGCGAGGTTCTCGGCCACGGTCATATGCGGGTACAGCGCGTAGTTCTGGAACACCATGGCAATGTCGCGGTCTTTCGGCGCCACGTCGTTGACCACACGCTCGCCGATACGCAGGGTGCCGGCGCTGATCTCCTCCAGCCCCGCCACCATGCGCAGCAGCGTGGATTTGCCACACCCCGAAGGCCCCACCAGCACCATCAACTCGCCATCAGCGATATCGAACGTGGCGCCATGCACGGCCACCTGCCCGTTGTCATAGACCTTCCGTACGCCATCGAACTGCACCTTGGCCATCAACGCCTACCTCATCAGCTTGCCCTGCACGGGCTGCGAACAGCTGGCATTGCCAGCACCGAACACCGGATTGCAATCGTATACATCCGAAACCACACGCACGTTAAGCATATTCATATGGCACCATCCATACTCCCTTCGTGGCATGCCACCCCCGGAACCGGCAGCGGGCCAACGCCCGCCCGGGCCGGCGTTGGCATTGCCATGAAGCAGCCTGCCGGCTGGCAACAGGCGGCACCCGCCAGGCACCGCCCGATGTGGGCGAACGCCCCGCATACAAATAATTGACAACGATGTCATCCGCACACGAAACTCGAGCTATGCACGACACCCTTTTCCTGTTCGGTGCCACAGGCGATCTGGCCCAGCGTTACCTGTTCCCGTCCCTGCTCCGCTTGCTTGGCGACGGCCTGCTCCCCGAGGATTTCCGTGTGCGTGCGCTGGCGCTGTCGCCACACGACACCGCGAAATTCCATGACATCCTGCGCCCGCGCTTGGAACAGGCCATGCCGCAAGCCAGCCAGGATGACATCAACAACCTGCTGCGCCGCATCGATTACCGCTCGGTAGATCTGCGCAACGCCGAATCCGTGGCCGAAGCGGTCAAGGACCTGGTGCACCGCAAGTGCGTCAGCTACCTGGCCATTCCGCCCGGCCTGTACATCTCCACCTGCGAGGGCCTGGCCCTCGGCGGCGCCCTGGCCGCCCCCAACCGTCTGATGCTGGAAAAGCCGATCGGCTCGGACAGCGACAGCGCCGAGGAGATCCTGCAGTCCATCGGCAAGCTGATCGACGAAGACCGCGTGTTCCGCCTGGACCACTACCTGGGCAAGGCCGCCGTCCAGAACCTGATGGCGCTGCGCTTCGGCAATACGCTTCTGGAAGCGGTCTGGAACCGCAACTACATCGAATCGGTGCACATCCTCGTGGCCGAGAGCGACGGTGTGGATGGCCGCGACTCGTATTACTCGCGCTCCGGCGCGCTGCGCGACATGGTGCAGAGCCACATCCTGCAGCTGCTGTGCCTGGTGGCGATGGAGCCGCCGGCATCGCTGGAGGCCGATCGCATCCGCGATGAAAAGGTGAAGGTGCTGCGTGCGCTGCGCCCGCTGGACGCCAAGCACGCCGCCAAGGACAGCGTGCGCGCGCGCTATACCGCCGGCACCATCAATGGCCAGCCAGCGCAGGCCTACCAGCCGCCGGAAGGCAGCGAGGCCGAAACTTTCGTTGGCGTCACCGCCCATATCGACAACTGGCGCTGGGCCGGCGTGCCGTTCCACCTGGTCACCGGCAAACGCCTGCCGGAACGCACCACCCGCATCGAGGTCAACCTCAAGCCGGTGACGCACTGGCTGTTCGAGCGCCCGGACCGCAGGAATGCAACCCCCAACCGGCTGACCTTCCAGTTGCAGCCGCAGGAAAACATCCAGCTGGGCCTGATGAGCTCGCTGGCCGGCCCGGAATGGGGCGCACTGGAACTGCAGCCGCTGGAGCTGGAACTGTCCGTGCCCACCGGCCTGCACCGCCGCATCGCATACGAGCGCCTGTTCCTGGATGCGTTCAATGGCAACCACGCACTGTTCGTGCGCGATGACGAAGTGCGCGCGGCGTGGGCCTGGATCGACAGCGTCAGCGACGCCTGGAAGGCCGCCAACCTGCCGATGGAACCCTATCCGGCCGGCAGCTGGGGCCCGCAGCAATCCGGACATTTCCTGCCCGCCGCCCTGGCCAATGAAGAAGGTGCGGAGCCGGGCCTGTGAGCCCGGAGGCTGGCTGCGTACTGGTCGCCGACATCGGCGGCACCAACGCCCGCTTCGCACTGGCTGACCTGCGCGCAGCCACCCCGCTGGACCAGGCCAGCATCGACGAATACCCGGTGACGCAGTTTGCGTCACTGGCCGATGCGGCCGCCCATTACCTGCAGGAACGGGGTGCCAGCGCGCACAGCGGCGTGTTTGCCGTCGCCGGCCGCGTCGATGGCGATGAAGCCCGTATCACCAATCATCCGTGGGTCATTTCCAACTCCCGCACGCGCGCCCAGCTCGGCTTCAACGAGCTGCACCTGATCAACGACTTCGTCGCCCAGGCCATGTGCATTGCCCTGCTCGGCAATGACGACGTGGTCCAGGTCGGCGGCGCCAGCTGGCAGCCGGCTGGCAGCGACCAGCCACGCAACTATTGCGTGCTCGGCCCGGGTACCGGCCTGGGCGTGGGCGGGCTGGTGGTGCGCGACGGGCGCAACTACCCGCTGGCCACCGAAGGCGGCCATGCCAGCTTCGCCCCGGCCTCGCCGGAGCAGATACGCATCCTGGAGATCCTGTCGGCGCAGTTCGGCCGGGTCTCCAACGAGCGCCTGGTCTGCGGCCCCGGCCTGGTCAACATCCATCGCGCCCTCAGCGAGATGGCTGGCACCGACCCGGGCCTGCTGCAGCCGTCCGACGTCACCGCCGCAGCCGCTGAAGGTGACCCAGTGGCGGTACGCGCGGTGGAGGTGTTCCTGGAGATCTTCGGCGCCGTGGCCGGTGATGCGGTACTGGTACAGGGTGCCTGGGATGGCGTGTTCCTCACCGGTGGCCTGGTACCACGCCTGCTGCAGCAGTTGCAGCACTCCGGCTTCCGCCAACGTTTTGAAAGCAAGGGACGTTTCAGCGCGACCATGTCGCAGATTCCGTCCATGGCTATCGTCCACCCCAACCCCGGCCTGCTGGGTGCCGCCGCCTATGCGCTGGACATGCAACGGGCAAGCTTTGGAGCAACTGCATGACCGCCGCTATTTCCGACCGCGTAACCCTCATCCGCCACGCCGATGACGAGGCCTGGATCGAGGGTGTGGCCGCAGAAATGGCGGGCTTGCTGGAACAGGACATCGCCAACCACGGACGTGCGCGCATGCTGCTGTCCGGCGGCACCACGCCTGCCCCGGCCTACCAGCGCCTGACCGAGCACCCCTTGGAATGGGCACGTGTGGAAGTAGGCCTGGCCGATGAACGCTGGCTTTCACCGCAGGACCACGACAGCAATGCCTGGCTGGTACGCGACAGCTTCCTCAACCGTGCCGAGGGCGCGCACTTCGATCCATTGGTACGCGTCGGCCAGTCGATCGCCGACTGCGTGCATACCGCCAACCTGATGGCCGAGCACTCGCGCCCGCCGTGCCTGGTGGTGCTGGGCATGGGCAATGATGGCCATACCGCTTCGCTGTTCCCCGGGTCCAAGGACCTGCAGCATGCACTGGCCAGCACCCACCCCTACGCCGCGCTGGACGCCACCGGCTGCCCGGTGGCCAAACACTGGCACCTGCGCATCACCCTGACCCCCGCCGGCCTGGCGCCTATCCCCAACCGCCTGTTGCTGCTGCGTGGCAAGCAGAAACTGGACGTGCTGGAAACGGTGCTGGCCAGCAACGACATCGAGCAGTACCCGGTGTTGGCGGCGATCAACGCCCCCGGCAACCCGCTGCGTGTGCACTGGTGCGCATAACCGCCGCGCCTGTCTGCCCCTTTCGCTCCACGGCGGGCCATGCCCGCCCTTCCAATAGCTGACCGCCAATGAGCCTGCATCCGAAAATCCATGCCATCACCGAACGCATCCGCCAGCGCAGCGAAAAATCGCGCGCGGCCTACCTGGCAGGCATTGATGCGGCCGTCCGCCAGGGCCCGTTCCGCTCGCGCCTGAGCTGCGGCAACCTGGCCCATGCCTTTGCCGCTTGCGGGCCAACCGACAAGGACCGCCTGCGCGGCGACGTGACGCCCAACCTGGGCATCATCACCGCCTACAACGACATGCTGTCGGCACACCAGCCGTTCGAGCACTACCCGGAGCTGATCCGCAGTGCCGCACGCGAGCTGGGCGCCACCGCGCAGGTGGCCGGCGGCGTGCCTGCGATGTGCGACGGCGTCACCCAGGGCCGCGGCGGCATGGAGCTGTCGCTGTTCTCGCGCGACATCATTGCCCAGTCGACCGCAATTGGCCTGAGCCATGACATGTTCGACGCCACCATCTACCTGGGTGTCTGCGACAAGATCGTGCCCGGCCTGCTGATCGGTGCACTGGCGTTCGGCCACCTGCCGGCAGTGTTCGTGCCAGCCGGCCCGATGACCCCGGGCATCCCCAACAAGAAGAAGGCCGAAGTACGCGAGCGCTACGCCGCTGGCGAGGCCACCCGCGAGGAACTGCTGGAAGCCGAATCGGCCTCCTACCACGCCCCGGGCACCTGCACTTTCTATGGCACCGCCAACTCCAACCAGGTGCTGCTGGAAGCCATGGGCGTGCAGCTGCCGGGCGCATCGTTCGTCAATCCCGAGCTGCCGCTGCGTGACGCGCTGACCCGCGCCGCCACCGCGCGTGCGCTGGATATCAGCGCATTGGGCAATGACTTCCGCCCGTTTGGCCACCTGATCGACGAGCGCGCCATCGTCAACGCCGTGGTCGCCCTGATGGCAACCGGCGGCTCCACCAACCACACCATCCACTGGATCGCGGTGGCCCGTGCCGCCGGCATCGTGCTGACCTGGGACGACATGGACGAGCTGTCGCAGATCGTGCCGCTGCTGGCCCGCGTCTACCCCAACGGCGACGCCGACGTGAACCGCTTTGCCGCCGCCGGTGGCCCCGGCTTCGTGTTCCGCGAGCTGATGGACGCCGGCCTGATGCATGACGACCTGGCCACCATCGCCGAAGGCGGCATGCGCGCCTTCGCACAGGAGCCGCGACTGACCGACGGCAAGGTCAGCTACGTGCCGGCCGCTGCCATCAGCGGTGACGAGGACGTGGTGCGCCCGGCAAACAATCCGTTTGAATCACAGGGCGGTCTGCGCCTGCTGCGCGGCAATATCGGCCGTTCACTGATCAAGCTGTCGGCAGTGAAACCGCAGTACCGCAGCATCGAAGCCCCGGCTGTTGTCGTCGATGCACCGCAGGTATTGAACAAGCTGCACGCCGCCGGCGCGCTGCCGCAGGACTTCGTTGCCGTGGTCCGTTACCAGGGCCCGCGCTCCAACGGCATGCCCGAGCTGCACTCGCTGGCACCGTTGCTGGGCCTGTTGCAGAACCAGGGCCGGCGCGTGGCGCTGGTGACCGACGGACGCCTGTCCGGTGCCTCCGGCAAGATCCCGGCCGCCATCCACGTCACCCCGGAAGCCTCGCGCGGCGGCCCGATCGCCCGCATCCGCGAAGGCGACATCATCCGCCTGGACGGTGAGGCCGGCACCCTGGAGGTATTGGTGGACGCCGCCGAATGGGCTGCACGCGGCATCGCCGCCAACACTGCGCCGGCCGGCACCGACATGGGCCGCAACCTGTTCGCGATGAATCGCCGCATTGTCGGCCCGGCCGACCAGGGCGCGGTGTCGATCTCCTGTGGCCCGATGCACCCGGACGGCAGCCTGTGGGAATACGACGCCGAGTACGACCTGGGCCACGATGCCGCCGCCGCGGCGGCCCCGCACGAAGCCAAGGACGCCTGAAAATTCGGGATTGGGGATGCGCGGACGACCGTGGTCGCCGCCCCCCCCCCGAACAACGCAACGAACGCGAAGTCGCATCCGGCTGTGCCAGCCGCTGTTGCGAAACACCAATTTCGACTCCCGATGCCCGCATCAAGGCACTCAAGACCAGATTGAAAGAGAGGACACCATGAGTATTGCCAAGCACCAGGACCGCGCCGAGCAACTGCTGACCGCCGCAGGCATCCTGCCGGTTGTCACCGTGCACACCCTCGACCAGGCCCGTGCGGTCAGCGCCGCCCTGCTTGAAGGCGGCCTGCCTGCCATCGAGTTGACCCTGCGCACGCCGGTGGCAATGGAAGCACTGGCCATGCTCAAGCGCGAACTGCCCGATGTGGTGGTCGGCGCAGGCACGGTGCTGACCGTGACACAGATGCAGCAGGCCATCGATGCCGGCGCCGATTTCCTGGTGACCCCGGGCACGCCGGCCCATATGGCCGACGCGCTGGCCGAGGCACCGCTGCCGGTAGTACCCGGCGCCGCCTCGCCTACCGAGCTGCTGGCGCTGGTTGCCCGCGGCTTCCGGATCTGCAAACTGTTCCCGGCCACCGCCGTCGGCGGCCTGGCGATGATCAAGGGCGTTGCCGGCCCGATCCCCGAGCTCAAGCTCTGCCCCACCGGCGGCATCACCGAAGCCACTGCAGGCGACTACCTGTCCCAGAAGAACGTGGTCTGCATCGGTGGTTCGTGGATGGTGCAGGATGCGTGGATCCGCAACGGCCAGTGGGACGAGGTGAAGCAGTCCGCTGCTGCGGCGGCTGCCATCGTCAAGGCGGCCCGCGGCGCCTGAGTCCTCGGCAGGGAGGGGGCTGCAGCTGCGCAGTGGCGGAGACAGAAGCCTACCCCTCCCCGACCCTCCCCTGCTGGGCAAGGGAGGGAGCAAAGCCTACCCCTCCCCGACCCTCCCCTGCTGTGCAAGGGAGGGAGCAAAGCCTACCCCTCCCCGACCCTCCCCTGCTGCGCAAGGGAGGGAGCAAAAGCCTACCCCTCCCCAGCCTTCCCCTGCTGCGCAAGGGAGGGAGCAAAGGCTGCCCTTCCCCAGCCTTCCCCTGCTGCGCAAAGAAGGGGCAAGAAGCATTCAGCGCTTGCTTCGCTCGTTGCGACGCTGGTCTGCTGGGACCTCGATCTCAACCTTCGCCGGCAGGCTGCTGATCCGCAGCTCGTTGCCTTCCCACTGCGCCGGTTCACCGTTGATGCTCGCCGCACCTGGCGCGCCCTCATAAGGCCACGGCAGCACGATGCCGCCGGCCGGCAACTGCAGGCCCTGCGGCACCTCCAGCAGCAGCTGCCGGTCACTGCGCAGCAGCCGATATTTCACCTTGCCATGTGCGCTGTGCAGCCCATCCACCGCGATGCCCTTGCCGCTCAACCATGCCGTTGGTACGCCGGCCGCCAGCACGATGGCATCGTCCACTTCGCGCTGGTAGGCAAACATGTCCAAGGCCGAGCGGACAAAATCCGACGCCACCCAGGCGTGCGGCAGGTCGCCCACGAAGAACGGCGTACGCGGCGTTGAAGAAACCACCTCCGCCCACTGGTTCCATGCCGGCGGTGCCCGGTCCTTGAAGAAGAACTCGGTGGCTTCCCAGGCACGGCTACGCCAGCCCAGGCGGACGAAGGCAGCGACGTTGCGCCATTCGTAAGGGGTGTAATCCTTCCACTGGCGCTTGCCATCACGGCGCTCCACGAACTGCGCCCAGTAGCGCTCGAAGGTAGTGTTCAAGGCCGGCTGCGGCAACCTGCCCTGCTCGCCCCCCGGTGCCAATGCGATGGTGGTCGAGGTGGCATCAAAGTCGCCCAGCTCCACCGACCCCGGCAGGAAGTCGATGTTGTGCGCCTGCATCGTCGCCAGCAGCGAGTCGTTGAGGTCCTGACGGAACTCATCGCGCGACGCTGCCATCGCCACCGCGTCCTCTTCATGGCCCAGCGCCACCGCGATGTCGGCCGCGTCCTTGTAGCCGCGCAGGGCCCAGAAGTCGTCCCAGTACGAATGCACCGGCTTGGCCGAGTAGCCTTCGTGGCTGATCGACACCGGCATCATCCCGTAGAAGCCCGGGTGCCGCGCGCGGTTTTCCTCGGTGCGCTCGCTCAGTCGCAGCTGCTCCATGTAGCGCCACGCGCCCTGCACATGCGGCCACATGCGCTGCAGGAACTCCATGTCACCGGTATGCCGCCAGTACTCGGCGATGGTGTAGATCAGCTCGCCATGGCTGTCGTTTTCCGGCACCGGATCGCTGCCGCGCGCATCCACGCAACACGGCACCATGCCACTTTCAAACTGGTAGGGCGCATACCAGTCCACGTATTGGCGCACCGCATCGCGGCGCCCCATCCGCAACAGGCCTTCGGAAATCATCGCGCCGTCGCGGATCCAGCTGCGCGCGTAGGAGCGCGTGCCCGGCTGCAGGCTGGGGCCCACGCGCGAGATCAGCATATGCGCCAGCGCGGTGCGCAGGGTGTTGGCCAAGGGCTGGCCGGCGTCGGGCAACTGCAGCTGCACCTGGTCCAGCTTCTGCCGCCACATCGCCGCGACCTGCTGCTGTGCCTTGTCGGCATCGAACTGCGCCGGCATCTGCCAGGTGCCGGCCTGTGGCAGCACCAGCACCACCTCGCGGCTCTGGCCCGGCTCCAGCGTCCACTTGTAAACCAGCGCACCGGACGCCAGCCCATCCGCATCATGCGCCTCGTGTGCAGACGGCAACTGGTTGGCTGCCAGGTGGATCACGTCCAACTTGCTGTCGAAGCTACTGGCGAAGACAGCATCCGCAGCCCGCGTCGCAAAGACCCGCGGCTGGCCGTTGACCGCAACCTGCTGGGCCTGCACCGCGAGCGTATTGATGCGGCTCACGCCGCCGACGGTATTGAGGAACTGGGTAGGTGGGTTGACCTGGAACGGCCGCACCGCCAGCGCCAGCTGGTACTCATGCGCCTGCTTGTCGGTGTTATGCAGGCGATAGCGCGCGACCAGCTGCGACTGCCCCGGGCGTCCCTGCACGAAGCCACTGACCTGCAGCCCCATTGCGTCATGCTGCCAATCCACCGAAGGCATCGGCAGGTAGCCATCCAGCAGACCCTGCACCGTTTTCACGTCGGCCCAGCTGATCATCTTGCCGTCCAGCAGCACGAACGGCTCGATGCTGAACCCCGACTTCACCGCTTCCAGCGCGCCATCCTCGCTGATCAATGCCTGGTCGCTGCCGCCATCCAGACCCAGCAAGGTCCAATAGGACTGCTCGCCACTGAAACCACGTGGCAACGATCCTCTTGGCAGGTCGGCCGCAACGCTACGGACGAAGTCGTTGGGAGTGTCGGCAAAATCCAGGGGCTTCAAGCTGATGTCGCGGATACCGTACCGCCAGTTGGGGCCGTCGATCAGATCAAAGCGCAGGTAGCGCGCTTCGGTTTCAGGCAGGGCCAGCCAGTCCTTGCCGCCGGTCCCGGCAGTTACCTCGCGCACCTTCCGCCATTCGCGGCCATCGCGCGATGCCTGCACCAGGTAACGCGACGCTTCCAGGCCGGGCACCCATTGCACCACCGCACCTCCGAATTCGCGCACCTTGCCCAGGTCCAGGCTGATGGTCTGCTGCTTGACGCCGCCACTGATCCAGACCGTATCAGGCTTGCCATCGGAAATACGCTGCTGCAGCGCGGTAGCCGTATCGGCGATCACCGAGGTGGTCAGCGCCGAGGTGTCCTCCTTCGGCAGTGGCTGCATTGTCAGCTGGTCGAAGCAGACCGTACCGCGTCCGCCCACCTTGCTGTAGATGGTGAACTCCACCGCGGCGCTGCGGCGCAGGGTCTTGTCCGGGTCCGGCCCCCAGGCCTTGTCGATATGCCGCTTGCGGTAGGTCACCCTGGTCCAGTTCTTCGGGAACGTGTAGCCGGTGTTGTTGACCCACCACACATTGTCACCGCTGGCATCGACCAGCTTGAACTGCAGGTCGTTGGCCGGCGAGTCTCCACGCAGCTCGAACGACACCTGATAGTTCTCCGGCCAGCTGACGTCCACCGCCCGGCGGATACCCGCATAGCCGGAGACTTCATGGAAGTCATAGTCCAGGCACAGGGCGCGGCCACTGTTGCCGCTCACCGGGCGCAACGATCCACTGACCTGTGGCGATGTGATCAGCTGCCAGGCATTGACGTCGTCAAACTTGGCGAGCACTGCCGCATATGCCGGCGCGGCCAGGCCACCCAGCAAGGCGGCAATCGCAAGAATGGAGCAACGCTTGATCATTTCCAGGTTCCAATACTGCCGGTGGCAAGCACCGGATTTTCGCAAAGAAGTGCGGCCTGCAACGCGCTTGGTTGCAGAAGGAAGTACCAGTCAGCCTTTGACACTGCCCAGCAGCAGCCCCTGGATGTAATAGCGTTGCAACACCAGGAACAGCAGCAATACCGGCAGCACCGTGACCACCGCACCGGCCATCATCATTTCCACGTCCATGATGTGCTCGCGTGACAGGCTGGCCAGCGCCACCGGCAAGGTGTAGTGCTCCTGGTCGGTCAGCACGATCAAAGGCCACATGAAGTCGTTCCACGCGCCCATGAAGGTGAAGATCGCCAGCGTCACCAGTACCGGCTTGAGCATGGGCAGCACGATCTGGAAGAAGATCCGCGCCTCGCTGGCACCATCAATGCGCGCAGCCTCCAGCAGTTCATCGGGTATGGAGCGCGCGTACTGGCGCACCAGGAAAATGCCGAACACGCTGGCCAATGCCGGCACCACTACGCCACCAAAGGTATTCACCAACCCCATCTGCTTCATCAGCAGGAACAGGGGCAGCATCGCCACCTGCGCAGGGATCACCAACGCGGCCAGCAAGGTCTGGAAGATCCGTTCGCGGCCGGCAAAGCGCAGCTTGGCGAATGCGTAACCGGCGAGGGTATTGAACAGCAATGACCCCAACGTGATACCCACCGACACCAGCAGACTATTGATGAAGTTGCGCCCCATGCCGGTACGCGCGAACAGCGCGTGATAATTGGCTAGCGTTGACTGCGAGGGCAGCAGCGGCGGCGGAAACTGCGAAGCCTGGCCGCTGGGCATGAACGACACCGACACCATCCACGCCAATGGCGCCAGGCTGACCATCGCCAGCAGCACCAACCCGGCGTTCACCCACCAGCCATGCCACCGCGACTGGCCGATCTCGCGCCCTGTGCCTGCCCGGCTCATACCAGCTCCTTGCGCTTGCCCACGCGCAGCATCACCGTAGTCACCGCCAGGATGATCAGGAACAGCAGGAAGGCCACGGCCGATGCGCGGCCCAGGTTCCACCACTTGAAGCCTTCCTCGAACATGAAATACAGCACGCTGACCGTACTCTGCAGCGGATCACCACGGGTCATCACATAGGGCTCGGCAAACAACTGGAAATAACCGGAAACGGTGATCACGCCCACCACCAGCAGCACCGGCCCCAGCATTGGCAGGGTGATGTGCAGGAACTGCTGCCAGCGCGAGGCGCCGTCGATGCGTGCTGCCTCGTACAAGTCCCTGGGGATCGCCTGCAGGCCTGCCAGGAAGATCACCATGTTGTAGCCGAAGTTCTTCCACACCGCGAACAGGATGATGGTGGGCATGGCCCAGCGCGGGTCACCCAGCCAATCCACCGGATTGATGCCCACCTGCCCCAGCCCCCAGTTCACCAGCCCATAGCGGGTATGGAACAGGTAGCGCCAGATCACCGCCACCGCCACCAGCGTGGTCACCACCGGCGCGAACAGCGCGGTGCGGAACAAGGCCTTGAACCGCGTCGCCGGCGCATTCAGCAGCAACGCCGCACCCAGCGACAGCGCGATGGACAAGGGCACGCCGATCACCACGAAGTACGCAGTGTTGCCCAGCGACTTCCAGAACATCGGCGTCTGCAGCAGGTCGATGTAGTTGTCCAGACCGGCGAAGCGCAGGTTGCGGGTGTCGGCCAAGGCATAGAGATCGAAGTCGGTCAGGCTCAGCGCCAAAGCTGACAGCACCGGCACCCCGAAGAACAGGCCGATCACGATCAAGGCCGGCGCCGCGAACACCCAACCTGCCAGCGAACGCTGTTTCATGGGTGCCCCCCCGCAGCATTGCCCGCGGCTTGTTGTTCGACGATCCAGCGGCGCTTGGCAAGGATGTCGTCCACCTGCTGGTCCAGCTGTTGTACGGCCTTGTCCTGCGGCAAGCCACCTCGCACCACCTGCTCGGTCACTACCCGCATCTGCTGGGCGATGCGTTCCCACTCCAGCACCTTGGGCGTGGGCTTGACCCGCTCCAACTGGTCGGCAAACGCCGCCGTCAGTGGATCACCGGTCAACTCCGCTGACTGCCAGGCACTGCGGCGCGGCGGCAGGTCGCCAATGATCGTGTAGAACCGCTGCTGGATGTCCGGCCGCGACAGGAACTCGATCAGCTTCCAGGCCGCCTGCTTCTGCTGCGAGGAGCGCATCACCACCAGGCTGGTACCGCCGGCAATGCCGGCACCCGGCCCCTCGGGCCCAGGCAACGGCGCCGTGCCCCACTCGCCTTCCAGCCCGGCAGGCTGGCGCTGGCGGAACTCGCGGATGTTCCAGGGGCCGGACAGATAGAACGCGGTGAAGCCACGGAAGAACTCATCCCAGACGTTGGAGATCTGCGTCTCCGACATCTTCGGGGCCCACCCCTGCTGGAACATGTTGTCGTAGAACGCCAACGTGCGGCGGAAACCGGCACTGCGGAAATTGCCACGGGTGTCATGATCGCGCAGCAAGGGGTCCTGCTGCTGCAGGGCGAACGAAAGCTGCGGCTCGAACTCATTGAGCGGCATCAGCACCGGATAGCCCCGGTCGCCCATGTGCTGCTTCAAGGCCGCATTGACCTGCTCCCACTCGGCCCAGGTGCGCGGCGGCTGCGAATACCCCACCGCACGCAGCAGATCCTTGCGGTAGAACAACAGGCGCGTATCCACATACCACGGCACACCCACCAATTGGCCTTCGACCACATTGGTGTCCCAGATGCCGGCAAAATAGTCCTGCTGCTGCACCGTGTGCGACGCATCCACATACGGCTGCAACGGCTCCAACGCCTGTAGGGTGGCAAACTCGGCAATCCAGGTATTGCCCAGCTGGCAGACATCGGGCAAGCCATCGGCCGCATACGCGGTGAGCAGCTTTTCATGCGCCGCCGTCCAGGGAATGTTCTGTACCTCGACGCGGATGCCCGGGTTTTCCGCCTCGAACTCGCGGATCAACTCGCCCACCACCTCGGCCTCGCGGCCCATCGCCCAGAACCGCAAGGTGGTGCCCTGCTGCGCCGGCTTGCAACTGGCCAGCAGGATCAGCAGGGCAAACATGGCCAGCAGACGCCTCATCACGGGCTCACTGCTGCTGCGGCCGCGAGCCCGCCGGTTGCTGTGTAGCGGCCTTCTGCTCGGCGGCGGCGGCCGCACGGGATTCGGCAATGCCGGCCGCCCGCGCGGAGGCCGCCTGTTCGTCCTTCTGCAGCGGTTGGAAGCTGCCTTCCGGTGCCAACCAGCCACCGGTGAACCCCGCCCGCTCCAAGCCCTTGCGGATGTACGGGTTCTTTTTCATCACGTCCCAGACGAAATCGTCGCGGTAATTGGCGATGCCGGCGAGGATCGGGCCCTGGTCGATGGCGATGTAGTCGCTTGCGACCCAGCCGCGGTCGGGGATCAAGCGACCGGTCTTCAGCGGAATGTCGTAGTTGAAGCTGGGGTTGAACGAATCCAGGAACCCATAGCTGGAGTACAGGTAGTCACCGTAGCGCTTGTGCATTTCCACCGTGGTGGGAATGACCACTTCCGGGGCAAATGGCAACGAAGAAATCGCCGCCGACGGCACGATCGTGCCGTCGTCGAAGTTCTCGCGCAGGCCGGCGCCACGCGATGAGTAGTGGCGGAACTGGCGCTGCTCACCCTTGTACTCCTGGGTGGTGTTCTGCGGACCATCGCCTGCGGTCAGACCCCAGACGTTCTCGCCGTAGTCCTTCCACTGCATCGGGTTTTCGATGGCGTACTCACGCTGGGCCAGCGTAGCGCGACGACTGTTGAGGAAGTAGTCGATGCCGCGCTCGCGCATGTACGGGTCCTGGATATCGCGGAAATCGATCCAGACGTGGCTGTACTGGTGGCCAAACAAGGGCCCGAACGACAGGTATTCCTGCCCCTGGTATACGCCCCAGTCGTTGTCATAGGTGCGCGTCCATACCGTCCAGGCATCCGGCTCCACCGGATGTGACGGTGAACCCAGGGCCAGGATGTACAGCATCATCGCCTCGTTGTAGCCCATCCAGTCATGCTGGATGAAACCGCTCTCCGGGAACCACCCCATCGACACCAGCGGCTTGTTGCGCTGCAGCCACGGCCAGTCAACGCGTTTATAGATGGTGTCGGCAATCTGTCGGATCTCTTTCTCGCGTGCATCGTCGCCGTCGTAGTACGACTGCGCGAACAACACGCCCATCAGCAACAACGCCGTATCCACGCTGGACAGCTCCACCCAGCTGTCATAGCGGCGGCCTTCCTGCATGTCCAGGAAGTGGTAATAGAAACCCTTGTATCCACCCTTGCCGGTGCGTTGCGGGCCGCTGGGCAGGTCACGGAAGAACCTGAGCGTCAGCAGCGTGCGGTCCACCGCCTGGCTGCGGCTGACCCAACCGTTCTCGATGCCGATCGGATAGGCGGTCAAGGCATAGCCTACCGACGCTACGCTGGCGAACGGGCGTGACGGATAGCGATCCGGGGTAAGCCCGTTCTGCTCGTTGGTGGTGTCCCAGAAAAACTGGAAGGTGCGCCGCTCGATGTCATCGAACAGCGGCGGCAGCTCCGGCTTCATCGGGCGTGGTGGCAGATTGGCCTCGATCAGGATCACCTGCGGCAATACCTTGGGCATGGCCGGCTCTGGCGCCTTGCCGCAGCCTCCCAGCAAGGCAAGCAAGCAACCACCGGCAACACCAACCAGAACCCGCGGAGAAAATGACATGCTCAAGACGACATCCAGAGTTGTGAGAACGAACCGTCGCAATCCCGCGACACACCTGCATCGATCCTGCGCAATGCCCCGGCTGCCAGTGCGGCAGCCGGGGCACAGCGTTACCAGTGCAAACCAAATGAAAGCTTGAACGTCCTGGGCAGGTTGGCCAGGATCTCGTCGTTGCTACGCTTGCCGAAGTTTGGATTGGGGACCGCCACACCGTTCTGGTAGTCACCACGGTTGGTATTGAAGTTGGTGTAACTGCGATCATTGGTGACGTTGAACACATCACCGCGGACCCGCAACTTCAGGTCAGTACCGGTATCCCATTCCTTCTGGATGGCCAGATCCAACTGTCGCTGGCGCGAGGGGCTGAAATACAGCGTCTCGAAATAGCCGTTGTTGCAACCATCCACGAAATAGCAGTTCAGCGAGTCCTTGCCCGGCGGGGAAGCCACGGTCAGCTTGGCGGAGAACTGCAAGCCCCAGTACTCGACAATGCCGGTGGCAACAAAGCGGTGCTTGGAAATGCCGACCGATGGCACGAAAGCGACATCGTCCAGATCGGGATAATCGAACGAATAATGCTCGTCGCTGTTGGCCGCGTTGCCACGGTTCTCCTTTGCATCGCTATAGGTATAGGCCAGCGTCACGCCCCAGGGCGACTCGCTGGTAAACGGCTTGTCGGCAGAAAGCAGAACCTGCGTGATGCGTGTTTCAACACCGTTGTCCGCCTTGATGATGTTGCCATAGCCGGGCAGCGGATCTCCCCACGGCGAGCTGCCGAAGGATGCACCCGGGCCATGGTAGCTGCCATCGGCACGACGGTTGCCAAGGGTGAACAGAATGCCGTCATGGCTCTCGATGTAGGCGACGGCGGCGGACGTATTCCAGTCCTGCCCGCCGACCTGGACGATGTTGCGCATGCCCAGACTCACCTGGTCCGAATACGGAACCTTGAGGTCATTGTTGATCAGGTCCACTTCTGCACCCGCCCGCGACGGCCCGGCGATCAGCGCATACAGGTTCTCACGGTCGTAGTACGACGGATCGAACGCTATGCAATTGTCAACACCCACGTCACAGGGGTGGTTCGGCGTATTGAACCTGTAGGTGAAACTTGGGAAAGCCCCTTTTGAGCGCTCCAGCGCGATGTAATCAAACACGTTACGGTCGTAGGCACGGCCTACGCCACCGAAGATCACGTGCCGCTGGTCGTTGAACAAGTCATATGAGAAACCAAGCCGCGGCTGCCAGGCGTCCTTGAACGGCTTGCGATTCTTGCCGGTGCTTATGTAGTCGTTGTAGTCATAGTCGACATTGGGATTGTTGACGTTGGCCCAACCCCGCAATGCATCCACCACGCCCTGCGGGGTGACGAAGTCCTCGAAACTGGACGATGTTTCGTAGTCATAGCGCAAGCCAAGGTTCAACTGCAGCTTGTCGGTCACATCCCAGTCGTCCTGGATGTAGATACCGTACTGCTTGTTCTTGGACTCGATATTGCGGGCGCCCGCATAGCTCGGCGCGAACTGCACTTCGTACGGCACCATGTCGGCGACACTGGTGTTGCCTGCCAGCAGGTTGGCGTAGTAGTCGTAGCGGAACTGCGGATTGTATGGCTGCTGTTCGAAGGAATTCAGATCGATGCTTTTGAACTTCACACCCATCTTGATGGTGTGGCGCTCCCAGCCCATGAAGGTCAGGTCATCCTGGAAGCCCCAGCCCTTCTGCCCCTTGTTCTGGAAGTCGGCGCCGCCGCCCAGATGGATGAACGTGCCGATTTCCGAAGGATTCGGTCCCTGCGTCCAGGCCGCATAGCGTTGCCCATTGGTCAGGTACATCGCGCGGGGATTAAAGGTGTCGTCTTCGTAGGTGAGGTGCGCATCGTTCAACCAGTTGAGACTGTTGAACTGATACCGCAGGTCATAACGAGTGCTGTCGTTGTCGTTGGTCTTGCCGGACTGCACGGAGTTGGTGCCGTTACCGATATCGGTGATCTCCGACTCGCTGCGACGCTTGGTCGAAAGCTCGAACAGGTGCGCATCGCCTGGCTGCCACGTCAACTTGCCAAACCACAGGTCCTCATTGAACGGCACGCTGGTGGAAACCAGATACTGCGCCAGTTCCGGGATCAACGCCGCACCATTGACCGAGTCATCGGTACGCACGGTGCGCGGGCGCTCGAACTCCTTGACCTCATAGGTGACGAAGAAGAACAATTTGTCCTTGACGATGGGGCCACCAAAAGCGGCACCGTACTGCGTTTCGCCGGAAGGATTCTTGAAGCCCTGCTTATCCTCGATAGGGGTGGATTCGCGCCAATCACGAATGCCGGTCTTGTCCCAGAAGAAATCACCATGGAACTCGTTGGTACCGGATTTGGTTACCGCGGTCACCGCCGCGCTGCTGATCTGGTCGTATTCCGCCTTGTAATTGGAGGTGATTACTTTGTATTCACCGATCGCCAGCTGCGGAAATGGATTGCCCTGACTCTGCGTCTGCCCGCTGATACCACCTGCCAGCGTGTAACTCTTCTGGCCGACACCATCGATGAAAACGTTCACGCCATTGGCGCTTTGCGCACCGCTTTTCAGCTGGCTGGTGCTGTTGGAACGCGTCTCGAACACCATGCCGGGTACGGTGTCGGCAAACGCAAGGAAATTGCGGGATGCCTGCGGCAGCGCCTCCATCTGGCGCTGGCTGACATAGGTAGCCACTTCCGAGGTCTTGGTCTCCACCACGGCCTGCGCCGTCACCTGCACCGCATCCAGCGTGGTCGCCGCACCACCGGCGGTTTCCGCCACGCCGCCCACGCCCAGGTTGACGGTGGCGGTCTGGCCCACGGCCACGGTGATGTTCTGGGTGGTGGTCTTGCCACCGGCATTCACATCCACCTTATAGGTGCCCGGCGGCAGGCCGGCCAACGAATAGCCGCCATTGGCCGTGCTTTGCACACTGCGGGTCAGGCCGGTGGCGATGTTGGTTGCAGTGACCTGCGCCTGCGCGGCGGGGGCCGAATCCGCCATCACTTGGCCGCGGATGGTGGCGCCGGTGCTTTGTGCGAACACCGGTGCAGCACCCAGCAACAGGCAACTGGCCAGCGCGCAGCTGAGCAGCTTTCGTGTGGGCGTGGATGTCCTGGCAATCTGTTTCATGTTTCACCTCTCCCAAGGTGGCGGCATGGAGCCGTTGAATAACGGGGTTGTCGGTCCGCCCGGTCTATGCCGGGTTGGCGTGTCTAAACGGGATCGCGCTGGGCCGTGGAGCCCCGCACGACAAGGCTTGGAACCAACATCAGACCCGCCGCATGCGTCGCCTGCGGGTCCTGGATCAATTGCAGCAGATGCGTCATTGCCTGCTCACCAAGCCCTGCGATGCTCACCTGCATCGTCGTCAAGGACGGGTGAACGAACCGTGCCAGCGGGATATCGTCGAAGCCCGCCACCGCCACCTGCGCAGGCACGCGCACGCCCGCCTGCTGCAGTGCATACAGACACCCCAGCGCCATCATGTCGTTGGCGGCAAACACCGCGTCAGGCAACCCCGGCAGCGCCAACAGGGCCAGCCCGGCCTGGTGGCCGGATGCTTCATCGAACGCGCCCGGCAGTTCTATCGCCGTGGCCTGTGCCCCCGCCGCCGCCATCACCTCGCGAAAGCCGCGCAGGCGCTGCTGGGCATCGTGGTTGCGCTCCGGGCCGCCGATGAAGGCGATGCGCCGGTAGCCCGATGCCAGCAGGTGCCGGGTCATCGCCATCGCACCGGCGTGATCGTCCACACTGAAAACCGGCAACGCCGCATCTGCCAACGGCGTATTGATCAGCACACAGGGAATATCGGGCAGGTCTTCGACCAGCGCCTCGGTGTCGCCGGCATAGGGCGACAGCACCAGCACGCCATCCACGCGGCCACGCATGGCCTGCAGCACCGCGCCGCGCTGCTGCGCATCGCCGTGATAGCTGGACACAAGCAGGTGCCAACGGTGGGCAGTTGCCACACCGTCGATGCCGCGCATCAGTTCGGAAAAGAATTCGCCGTAGAGATCCGGCAGCACCACCCCCAGCGTCTGGGTGCTGCGGCTGCTCAGGCTGCGGGCAGCCGCGTGCGGGGTATAGCGCAGCCGCTTGGCCACGTCCCGCACCAGTTTGCGCACCGGCTCGGCGACATTGTCGTGGCCATTGAGCGCGCGCGACACGGTGGCAACGGAGACATTCGCCTCCCTGGCAACATCCTTGATGGTGATTGCCGACTTCGCCACCGTCGTGCCCTCCGCAATTCGGGGTCGGGCCCGACTGTAAACGTTTTCAGGATGCTGTGTAAACAGTTTGTTACTGGACGATGTCTCAAAAAGACATCGCCTGTCCATTCAGCCTCCCCCGCCCGGTTTCCGTTCAGCCCCGCCCGGCGTGCTCGGCCGGGGTCAATGCCTTGATGGACAGGGCATGGATATCGGTCTGCATCATCTCCCCCAACGCCGCATACACCGTACGGTGCCGCGCCAAGGGCGCCTTGCCGGCAAAGGCCTCGCTGACCACCGTCACATTGAAGTGACCGCGCCCATCACGAGCACCGGCATGGCCGGCATGGCGATGGCTGTCGTCCTCGACCTCGAGCAACTGCGGGGCCAGGGCCGCTTCCAGCGCCACCCGGATACGCTCCAGCCGGTTCATGGCAGCACCTTGCGGAACGGCCGCACATCCACCCGGGTATAGACCCCGGCAGCCACATAGGGATCAGCGTCAGCCCAGGCACGGGCAGCGGCCAGGTCTTCGAAGCTGGCAATCACCACGCTGCCGCTGAAACCGGCCTCACCCGGGTCCTCTGCGTCAATGGCAGGACAGGGACCGGCCAGAAGCAGCCTGCCTTCGGCCAATAATGTCTTGAGCCGATCAAGGTGTGCCGCCCTGGCCTGCATGCGCGCAGCCAGTACCTGCTCGCCATCATGGCCTTCAATCACGTACCACACGGGCAAATTCTCCTTGTCCGCTGAATGGAAAGACGACAAGTCTAGCGTCACAACGCTGGACATGGCCCCTACCCGGCGATTACTCTTTACGCCATTGCACGCAGCCGGCCAGTAGCGGCTCGGTGCGACGGCAGGCCCCAGCGCCCCGTCGCTCAACCGACGCAGACCTCTCCCGGACCGCGTAGACGACCTCCTCGTTGGATAGATGTGCCGCGTGTCTGCGGCGCGCCGTGTTGTTGATGTGTGGAAGCGCGCCGGCCAGCGCGCATGGATCGCAATACTCAAGGGCAGGAACCATCCCGGGCCGTAACCCCGGGGCGCGTAAGGCTCGCAATACCAATGTCGACCTGATGACTTCCGAACTCGCGCACGTCGCGAACCCGCCAGCGCCGCCCCATGCCCCGCAGCAGCAGGAAATGCCGCTGGCGATGGTGCATGGTCAACCGGTACTGCAGATCCCGCAGGATCTCTACATCCCGCCGGATGCGCTGGAAGTCATCCTCGACGCCTTCGAAGGCCCGCTTGACCTGCTGCTTTACCTGATCCGCCGGCAGAACCTGGACATCCTGGATATCCCGGTGGCCGAGATCACCAAGCAATACGTTGAGTACATCAACGTGATGCAGGAGCTGCGCTTCGAGCTGGCCGCCGAATACCTGGTGATGGCCGCGATGCTGGCCGAGATCAAGTCACGCATGCTGTTGCCACGCCCGCCCAGCGTGGAGGGTGACGAGGCAGACCCGCGCGCCGAACTGGTGCGCAGGCTGCAGGAGTACGAACGTTTCAAGCAGGCCGCCGAAGACATCGACAGCCTGCCCCGCCAGGACCGCGATACCAGCCTGGCCCATGCCTTCGTGCCCGAGCGCGCCGCGGTGAAGCTGCCGCCGCCGGTGGAACTGAAGGAAATGCTGATGGCGCTGCACGACGTGCTCAAGCGCGCCGAGCTGTTCAGCGGCCACGCCATCAAGCGCGAGGCGCTGAGCGTGCGCCAGCGCATGGGCGAGATGCTCAGCCATCTGGAAGATGGCAGGTTCTACCGTTTCGAATCGCTGTTCAGTGCCGAGGAAGGACGACTCGGCGTGCTGGTGACCTTCCTGGCCATGCTGGAACTGGCCAAGGAGCAGTTGCTGGACATCGTGCAGGAAGCACCGCTTGCCCCGATCTACGTGAAGTCCCTCGCCGCCGGCAACACCAACGCACCGCTGTCGTTCTCCAGCGAGTTCGATGATGCCGACGCCACCGACCCCGCCTGAACAAGCCACAGGACGCATGGATCAACCACTGATCAACCGCATAGTCGAAGGCGCGCTGCTGGCATCCAGCCAGCCGCTGACCCTGGCGCAGTTGCAGGGCCTGTTTCCGGAAGACGAGCCGGCACCGCCGGGCAGCATCGAGCGCGCCCTGGAGCTGCTGCGCGAAGGCTGCAGCGGGCGTGGCGTGGAGCTGGTGGAGGTAGCCTCCGGGTTCCGCTTCCAGATCACCAACGAGGTGCACGGCTGGGTGTCCCGGCTGTGGACCGAGCGCAAGACCCGCTACACCCGCGCCACTCTGGAAACCCTGGCATTGATTGCCTACCGACAGCCCATCACCCGTGGCGAAATCGAGCAGGTGCGCGGCGTGGCGGTGAGCAGTAACATCATCCAGGCACTGGAAGAGCGCGAATGGATCCGCGTGATTGGCCATCGCGACGTGCCCGGCAAGCCCGCCCTGTTCGGCACCACCAAGGGCTTTCTGGATTACTTCGGGCTCAAGCGCCTGGACGAACTGCCGCCACTGTCCGAACTGCGTGACATCGGCGAGCTGGAACCGCAACTGCCGCTGGACGGCGACGGCCAACCGGCCGCCCCGCTTGCCGCCGGTGCCGCCACGCCCGATGGCGACGCCGCCAACACGGCAGACAACCCCGATACCGCCGATACGCCGGAACCCGATGGCTCCGACGAACCGGCCAGCAACACCGCCCTCACGGGCGAACCCGACGCCGCGCCGGGAGAGCGCGCGGCGGAAGTGGAAGACACCGGAAACATCGCCGTCGCGACGACGACCGTGGCTGTTGACGAAGCCGATCCCGAACCTGAGGCCGACGCAGAAAACGCCGGCCGGAGCAAATAGATGAGTGACACCCCCCGCAAGCTGTCGTTGAACAAGCTCTCGCTCAAGCGCGAAGCCAGCACCGAACAGCCCAAGCTTGAAGAACGCCTGCACAAGGTCCTGGCCCAGGCCGGGCTGGGCTCGCGCCGTGCGCTGGAACAGCGCATCGCCGACGGCCTGGTCAAGGTCAATGGTGAAACCGCCCAGACCGGCCAGTCGATCAAGAGCGGCGACAAGATCGACCTGGACGGCCGCGCCTTTGTTGCCAGCGCGCTGACCGATCCCTCGCGCGTGCTGATCTACAACAAGCCCGAAGGCGAAGTCACCACGCGTGACGATCCCGAAGGCCGCCCGACCGTGTTCGAAGCGCTGCCGCCGCTCAAGGGCGCACGCTGGATCGCGATCGGCCGCCTGGACATCAACACCACCGGCCTGCTGCTGGCCACCACTGATGGCGAACTCGCCAACGCGATGATGCACCCCTCGTTCGAGGTGGAGCGCGAGTACGTGGTGCGCGTGCGCGCCCCGGAAGGCGAAGAAAAGGTGCCGGACAACATCGTTGACCGCCTCGCCCGTGGCGTCGCGCTGGAAGACGGCCCGGCCAAGTTCGACGAGATCGAACGCATCGGCGGCACCGACTCGCACGACTGGTTCCGCGTGGTGGTGAAGGAAGGCCGCAACCGTGAAGTGCGCCGCCTGTGGGAATCGCAGGGCTGCCAGGTCAGCCGCCTGAAGCGCACCCGTTACGGCAAGATCGAACTGCCGCGCGAACTGCTGCGCGGCCAGTCCGTCGAGCTGCCGGCCCAGCAGGTGGAGGCGCTGCGCGCCCAGCTGAAGCTGGAAGAAGGCACCCCGTCGGCACTGACCCTGCAGCCGGTGATCGGCCAGCGCCGCGCCGCCAAGACCGCCCTGCGCGTGTCGCGCGAGGGCAGCCGTGGCAATGCCTACGTCAAC
>DKPB01000024.1:3284-4213 GCA_002471015.1 Stenotrophomonas sp. UBA7346 | reverse complement strand
ACCGCCACCACCGGCGTCACCCGAAAACCGGTAATGGTGATGAACGGATCGAGGTAACCCAACGCCAGCACCTGATTCGACGCCAGCGCGATTTCTTCATCGCTTTCGCGCAGCGCCGCCGCCAGCGGGTTGCGGTCGCGCTTTTCCATGCGCCCACCAGGGAACCCGACCTGGCCGCCATGGTTGCGCAGCGCCTCGGTGCGCCGTGTCAGGATCACCTGGGTGCCGTGTGGGCGCGGCACCAGGCCGGCCAGCACGGCCGCTTCCACCGGTGGCCCGGGCGGCAGCAGGTCTTCCAGCTCGCTGCGGTTCCAACCGGGGCCGTTCGGCGCATCCAGCAAGGGCAGCAAGGCCTGCTGCAGACGCTCCCGCCCGCCCAGCTGCGCTGCAAATGCGGTGGCATCGCGCGCACGTTGCGGCAGCTCCTGTTCCATCACCCGTTGACGCTCGCGCTCGCTCATCGCCATCCACCCGCCAATTTCCGCACCCGTACGCCAGCAACCGCGGCAAAAGCCCGCCGGGTCCAAGGCGCAGATTCCGATACAGGGGCTGGAAATGAGACGCGGCGGTGGCGGAGCAACAAATTCATGCATCGCGCTAGCGTAGCGCGCCAAAGTGTCAGCGGACAGGCCAGATTGGTCGGCCGTGACCGGCAACGCAGCGCAACGTCCATACCCACAGGGATGTTGGCACCCCATTCATTATGTGACGCACATCAACTATTGAGCTTGCGTTCATCCGAGGGCACACTCGGGTTGCCGACAGGGGGACACCGAACTATCCGTAATGCAGGCGCGTCCGCGCAGGCCTGATTTCAGGCCCTGTGAATTCGCCTACAGCCGGGTAGCGCCTTTTCGCTTCACTCTGTACGGAGTACGGAAATGAAATTGGCAAAACCTCTCCTTTTGCTCCCCGCACTGGCCTTGGCT
>DKPB01000024.1:2025-3160 GCA_002471015.1 Stenotrophomonas sp. UBA7346 | reverse complement strand
CTCCCCGCACTGGCCTTGGCTGCCACCTCGGTCATGGCCAGCGAACCTACCGCTGCGGAGCAGACCGCCGACAACGGCATGGTCGCCGGCATCGACGCAAAGACGGGCAAGCTGCGCAAGCTCAGCGACAGTGAAATCCGCGCCTTGTCCGACAAGGCCAACGCCATGCCTGCCGCCGCCCGCAGCAGCGCAAGCGCCAATGCCGCATGGGCACGCATACCGCAGACCGGCGCCGATGCCAGCAAGACCCTGCGCCTGCAGAGCAATGGCATGACCACGGCCGACCTGCCGCTGTCCTCGCTCAATGCATTGACCGTGCAACGTGCCGCCGATGGCAGTGTGCAGTTGCTGGAGAACGGTGCCGCGGTTTCCCATGATCGGCAGGAGGTGTCCAAATGAAGGCGCAACTTCTCTCGGCCATGGTCGTGGCCACGCTGTATGCAGCCTCCGCGCAGGCTGCCATCATCACCCCGGTCAACCAGGACCCGGCTGGCAAGGGCCTCAATGACACCACCGCGCGCGCGCCGGAGGGCGGCAACCCCGGCGTAAGCGTTGGTGAACAGCGGCGCATCGTCTACCAGTACGCGGCCGACCTGTGGGGCTCGGTGCTGCAGAGCGATGTGGAAACCTTTGTCGGCGCCAGCTTCCAGGACCTGGCCTGCACCGCCACCGGCGGCACGCTGGGCTCGGCCGGTGCCTCATGGGTGGCTGCTTCGGCACCGTCGGGTGCCCAGCTGGGCATGATCTACCACGGCGCCCTGGCCAACGCCGTCAATGGCTCGCGCATCACCATCAGCAGCAGCGGCACCGACATCACCAGTCGATTCAATGCCAACCTGGGCGGCACCAACCCGGACGGTTCGCCGTGCATGACCGGCTCGGGCTGGTACTACGGACTGGACGGCAACACGCCTGCCGGGCAGATCAACTTCCTGGACGTGGTGATGCATGAAATCGGCCACGGCCTGGGCTTCTCCGGCTTCGTCGGCTACACGAGCGGCCGCCTGGGTGAACGTACCGGCATCCCCACCTACTACGGCTATTCCGACGTCTACACCGACAACGCCTACGACAACCTCACGGGCAAGCGTTTCACCGATGCGTCGATGACCAACGCGCTGCGCGCCACCTCGAT
>DKPB01000024.1:1400-1876 GCA_002471015.1 Stenotrophomonas sp. UBA7346 | reverse complement strand
CGCGCTGCGCGCCACCTCGATCAAGACCCGCGGCGCACCCGCCTGGGACGGTGCCAGCGCCAAGGCACAGACCCCGCTGTGGCTGGATCCGGCACTGGTCCTGTCGGTCAGTGGCACCTCGGTGGTATCGCAGTTCTTCGGCACCGCGTCGTTCGGGCCGGCGGCCACCGCGGCCAACTTCAAGGGACCGGTGGTGGTGGCCAATGATGGCACCGGGCCGGACACCGCCGATGCCTGCGAGGCGCTGCCGGCAGGCAGCCTTGCCGGCAAAGTGGCCTACGTCAATCGCGGCACCTGCGCGTTTGAGATCAAGGCCGCCAATGTGCAGGCCGCTGGTGCGGTGGCCGCGATCATCGGCAATGTCGCCAGTTCCGCCGATCCGGGTACGGCGCCGGGCATGGCGGAAGACGCCTCGGTCAACGCCACCATCCCGACCCTCAGCGTCAACCTCAGCGATGCCAACCTGATCAAGGCGG
>DKPB01000024.1:523-1227 GCA_002471015.1 Stenotrophomonas sp. UBA7346 | reverse complement strand
AGCCCAGGCCGGCACTGCGATGACGGCCGCGCTGGGCAATGTCGCCGGGCAGATGGCCGGCGCCGATCGCAGCGGGCGACCGCTGCTGTATGCACCGGCGACAGTGGCCAGCGGCTCCTCGTTCTCGCACTTCGAGAGCGTACTCAAGCCGGACGCCCTGATGGAACCCGCCAACAGCGACAGCACCGATGCCGCACGCATCGTTGACCTCACCCTGGGTGTGTTCGCCGATGAAGGCTGGGGCTTGAATGGCGGCAACGCCCGTATCGGCAGCTGCGATACCGGCGTCAAGCTGTTCAAGGCGCCGGGCATGATTGCAGGTGCCAACGTGCAAGCCCAGGACCGTCTGTGCAGGGTGGGTGCCAAGGGCAACCGTGGCCAATACCTGCGCTGCATGAACGACACCGCCAGCAGCCTGAAGGCCATCGGCATGGTCAGCACCGTCGAGCAGGCGGGCATCCGCAGCTGTGCGGCAAAACTGACGTCGCTGTAAAAAGCCGCAGCGGCTTTCAGGGTTACCGACCGGCGCCCAAGGGCGCCGGCTTTTTTGTGACTACCTGCGAGGCGCAACGCCTGCCAACATTCGGGTTGATGGGTTGTTCGCTCCGCCCTGCCCGTTCACTGGATCAAAAAAAAACGCCGGCGTTGCCACCGGCGCTTTTCTTCTTACGTTTTGCTGGCGATTACTTGACGCTGACCAGCTT
>DKPB01000024.1:0-226 GCA_002471015.1 Stenotrophomonas sp. UBA7346 | reverse complement strand
GGCCTGATCCGGCGGCAGGGTCACTTCCCACTTGGCACCGGCCGGCATCTGCAGCAGCGTGGTGCGCATGGCCGCCATCTCCACTTCGCTCAGCTTGATCGACGGGATCGACTGGGCCGGGCGGGCTTCGGTCGGGCGCTGGCCATACGGGAATGGACCGGCGACTTCCAGCGCGACGGTACTGGCCTGGGTCGGCTTGGCACCGTTGCCGGCTTCGATCACGCGG
>DKPB01000056.1 GCA_002471015.1 Stenotrophomonas sp. UBA7346 | reverse complement strand
GCCGAGCCATGCTCGGCACCACGCCCCCTCCCTTTGGCGCAGCCAAGGGGAGGGTTGGGGAGGGGTAGCTTTGGGCTTTGGCCGGGAAAGCCCCTGCCGAGCATGGCTCGGCACTACAAAACCCGGACGCCGCCCAAAAAAAAAGAAGCCCGGTCGGGGAGGACCGGGCTTCCAGCGGCGCGGGGGAGAGAGAGCACGCGCCTTGCAACACCACTATCTGTCGTTTGTCGCTTACCAGGTGAAGCGCGGGCCGACGAACCATTCCTTGTCGCCGGCCTTGGCCAGCTTCACTTCGCCGGTCAGGCCCCAGTTGGCGTTGAACTTGCCGGTGGCACCGACGCGGCCGTAGAACTCGCCGTCCGGGTTGTAGCCACGCTTCTTGCTGAAATCCTCGTAGCCGGCCAGGGCATAGCCTTCGAAATTCGGGGTGAAGGCGGTACGCACGCCGACTTCAGCGCTGTAGCCGTTGAACTTCGGGCCGTACTCCAGGTCCAGCCTCTGGTAGGCGGCACGGGCCAGCAGGTCGGTGTTCGGGGCGACGGTGTAGTTGTAGCCAACACCCAGGCGCCACTGGTCGACATCAGCCTTGAACGTGTCGGTTTCCTGTGCGTTGTATTCACCGAAGACATGGAAGTTCGGGTGCACCGCAACCGAGCCCTTCACGGCCCAACCGTCGGCGTCGCCACCCTTGGCGTCGGTGTTCACGTAACCGCCTTCCACATAGTTGTAGGACAGACCATCAGCGGCCGAGGCAGCGAACGGCAGAGCGGCCAGCAGGCCCAGGGCGATCAGGGAAGTCTTCATTTCGGCTATTACCTTTTTTATTGGTTTGATCGTTGCGGGGGTGAAAACGTTTCCCGCTTCGACAGTTGTGAATTATCCGTTAGCCGATGGAATCCACCCTGAATATCAAACTGACCAGTACATAAATTAGGTATGTCTGCAGGGAACTTTTGTAGCTGTATCCATGGCCGTATAGCCAACGGCATGGTGGCCCGTGGCCGAGCTGTTCTGACCAACCCTGATAGCGCAAAGCGCTACCGAGGCGCGCTCCGGAGCCGGGAAACGGAACTGGATGTTTGCGCCGATGACGCATAGCCCCGGTCCCGCCTCGGCGGCCTTGCCAACCCATTGCTGCCGGGTCTGCACCGCGATTTCGTGGCCGCTGCGAGCGCTGTCCGATCAGCTGGCGCTGGCGTGCAGTTGCCGTACCCAGCGTTGCAACGCCTCCAGCACGGCACGCAGGCGCTTCTGGGTCGCGGCGTCGTAATGACCGCTGTCGGCGTCGTAGACATGTGCCGCGTCGCGTACGAACAGCATGGGCGCCGGCAGCACCAGCGATCCGGTGGCGGTCAGTGCATGGCGCAGCTGTGCCTGTGCCAGCCGCGTGCCCCAGGCGCCGGGGGTGGCACCGACGATGGCTACCGGCTTGCCTGCGAGCACGTCCTTGCCCTCCGCGGCCGGGCGCGAGAGCCAGTCGATGGTGTTCTTGAGCACGCCGGGCAGGGACTGGTTGTACTCGGGGGTGGCGATCAGCAGGGCGTCGGCCGTGGCAACCGCCGCCCGCAGGCGATGCACGCCCGGGGTGCCGCCGCCGCTTTCGGCCTCCAGATCTTCGTTGAACAGCGGAACGTCGGCGATGCTGTCGTAGACGGTCAACTGCATGCCCTCCGGCGCGGCCAGCGCAGCGGTCTGCAGCAGGCGGTGGTTGTAACTGTTGCGGCGCAGGCTGCCGGCGAAGGCAAGGATCTGCAGGGGGCGGCTATCGTTGGACATCGGGTTTCCTGTGGTGGTTGTTCAAAGCAGGAGCAGGCCGGCACTGGCCAGCAGGGCCAGCCCCATGATGCGGTCGATACGGCGACGCAGGCCAGGCTTGCGCAGGTATGCGCTCACTTGTTGGCCGAGCACCGCCCACAGCAGCAGGCTGGCGGTGGGAATCAACACGAACAGCGGTACCAGCCAGGCCAGTGTCCGCAGCATACCCAGCGGTGGAAAGGCGGCCACCAGCGACAGCGCCATCACCCAGCTCTTGGGGTTGAGGAACTGGAAGCAGAACAGGCCGGCTATCCCGGCTGGCAGCGCCGCGTCGGCGCTTGCCCCCGGGCGCGCCTGCAACAGGCACAGGCCCAGCCATCCCAGATAGGCGGCACCGGCTATCGCAATGGCGCTCCGCGCCTGCGGCCAGGCCGATACATGGGTGCCGAAGGCGGCCGCCACCAGCAGCAGGCCGATGCCACCACAGACGATACCGAGGATGGCTGGCCAGGCTGCGACGATGCCGCCATGGGCGGCGGTGCGCAGCACCACCAGATTGTTGGGGCCGGGGCTGAGGGTGGCGACCAGCAGCAATGTGCTGGCGGCGGCGAGTGAACTGAGCAACAGGGTGTCCGCGTCGGTGTGAGCTACGCACGGATTGTCACGGCGCTGGTTGGTGCGTGAGTGATCCAGTCCGGTCTACCATTGAGACCATGAAGTCGCTGCCATTGAATGCCTTGCGGGCCTTCGCGCTGGTCCATGCGCACGCTGGCGTGCGTGCTGCCGCGCGTGAACTCGGCATTTCCCATTCCTCCGTCAGCCGCCAGCTGGCCGAGCTGGAGGCCTGGATGGGGGTGCCGCTGTTCGAACGCGGCACGCGCACATGGACGCCTACACCACAGGGGGCGGCGTTGGCCGAGCGGCTGATTCTGCAGTTGCAGGACATGGCCGATGCCACCGCGGCGGTACGTGAGGCGCCGTCGGTGTTTTCGGTCACGCTGAGCGTGGCGCCGTCCTTTGCCGCGCGCTGGTTGCTGCCGCGGCTGCCAGCACTGGAGCGCGCGCATCCGCGCATTGCCCTGTCGGTGTTGGTCAATCAGCGCCTGGACGTATTGTCCGAGGGTGTCGACCTGGCGGTGCGGATGGGGACGGGGCCGTGGCCAGGCCTGGAATGTGAGCCGCTGATGGACGAAGTGCTGTATCCGGTTGCCAGTCCCGGCTTCTGGCAGGGCAGGGAGATGGATGCAGACCCTGCCGGCCTGTCGTCATTGCGCCTGCTGCACGATCGCGACCCGGCGGCCAGCTGGCGACGCTGGTCGCAGGTGCACGGACCGGCGGCATTGCCTGTAGCGGACGAACCACGCCTGGCGTCGTCCGATCTGGTGCTGCGCGGCGCCGAGCTGGGGCAGGGCGTGGCATTGGCACGCGGGCGATTGGCGGAAGAGGCGATTGGGAGCGGTGCCTTGATCCGCCCGTTCGGCGAACGCGAGGTAAGGCTGGCTGATGCCTATTGGATCGTGCGCCCGCCGCGCAGCGCCGCCAACGCATCGCGCCGGCATGCGGTGGCCACCGTGGTTGCATGGTTGAAGGCGCAAGCTGGTTGAGCAGCGGCAGCAGTGCACAGTGCTGCAACACAGTGATGACAGGGATACACCCGGGTTTGATCCGCCGGCACTGAATCGTGTGCGATCGCCACGTTATGATGTGCGGGTTAGCCAGCCTTCCGTGCCAGCCAACGGTTGATTACACGGAGAACGTGTCTGGTCATGCACGGACGTAGTTTTTTCATTGCGGTGCGCGCGCGTCGCGTGGCGCCTGTCCCGCCCAAGTGGAGGCGCTGGTGAGCCGCCAGGCCTCGCGTCTGGTCGAGCGCTTCCTTGCCCTCTATGACGAACTTGCGCGCCATCTGCAGCGCCGCACGGGCAGTCGTGAGCGGGCCGAGGATGTCATGCAGGACACCTATATACGCCTGCTCGACGCCGATGCCCACAACGAAGACGCACGCATCCAGGACGGCCGCGCTTTCATCTATCGCGTTGCCAGCAACCTGGCCATCGACGCGGTGCGGCGCGAGCAGCGGACCCAGGGCCACGGTGAGCCGGAAGCGTCGTTGCCTGACCCGGGGCCGGGACCGCAGCAGCACGCGGTGGGGAACGAACAGTTGCGGCGGCTGGATCACGCGCTGCGGCAGTTGCCGCCCAACAGCCGCCTGGCACTGCTGATGTTCCGCGTGGATGGTCTGTCGCACGCGCAGATCGCACGCAGGCTGGGGGTTTCCGAAAGCATGGTGGCCAAGTACATCGGTCAGGCGCTGCGCCATTGCCGGAGCCAGTTGCAGAAAGAATGATCGATACCACGCCGGCCGCTGCAATTCCGGCGTTGTCCATTCGTCTACAGGGTGTGGGGTGTGATTCCCACTTCACACACCTTCGCGCAGCCCTTGATGCCACGCCTTCATGCCTGACAGATTCCGTTCCCGAAACAGCGCCATCGACGACGAGGCCATCGATTGGCTGGTGCGCCTGGGTGGCAGGCCCAGTGCCGACGAGCGCCAGGCATTCAGCCAGTGGTGCGCGCGCTCGCCCGCCCATCGCCAGGCATGGCAGCAGGCGCAGGGCCTGCTGCAGGCGGTCGCGGATACCCGGCTCGCGCGCGAGCACCAGCAGATGGTGCAGGTGCTGGCCACATCGCCAGCGCGTGGCATCAGCCGCCGTGGCCTGCTGCTGGGGGGCGCGTCGGCCGCTGCGTTGGCCGGGGTGGGCGTACTGGGGCTCGGCGGTGCCGCGCTTGCGGACCAGCGCACGGCGCCCGGTCAACGCCTGCAACTGGCCTTGCCCGATGGCTCCCGGGCCTGGCTCAACACCGCCAGTGCGGTGTCCATGCAGTTCGGTGCACAGCAGCGGCAAATGGCGCTGGATGCCGGTGAGCTGTTCGTGGAAGTGGCGGCGGGCGGGGCGTTGCCGTTCACCCTCAATGCACGCGATGGGCAGCTGCGCAGCCGCGACGCGCGCTTTTCATTGCATCAACGCGGCGGGCACAGCGTGTTGACGGTAGTGGCCGGTGTGGTCGAACTCAGTGCGATCGCCGGCACGATGACCTTGGCCGCCAATCAGCGGCTGCTGTTCAACAAGGGCATGCTTGGTCTGCGGGAGAATCTGGACGCGGACGCCGCCACGGCGTGGACGCGCGGCAAGTTGATCTTCAACCAGCAGCCGCTGCAGGACATCGCGTTGGAACTGGAGCGTTACCTGCATGGTCGCGTGGTGATTGTCGGGGACCGCCTGCAGCAGTTGCGGCTCAGCGGAGTGTTTGCACTGGACGATCTGCCGGCGCTGCTGCGTGCAGTGGCGGCACTGGCCGGGGCCGAGCTGGTAAACCTGCCATTGCTGCATGTGATCCGCTGAACATGTTGCCGGCTCGCGCGCTCGGTCGCTGTACCTGGCGATAGTCCTACAAGGAAAAAGTGGTTTGGCGCTGCAAGTTCTGCTGCGCCGGTTCGTCTATAGGAATGAGAGTCGTTCTCATCAATACCTCGGTCCATGACCGTGGAACTCCTTCCAGACCGACAGGAACCATGCGCTCCCTTCCCCTCCCTGGCCGCAGGCCCCTTCTGCTGTCCTCCCTGGCCGCCAGCATCCTGCTGGCCGTTACCCCGCCGGTATTGGCGCAATCTTCCAGCGCCTCCGCGCCGGCGGCGGTGAACCTGCAGCTGCCCGCGCAGCCAATGGACGTTGCCCTGACCCGGCTTGCCGACCAGGCAGGTATCCGCATCCTGTTTGCCTCCGATGATGTGGGTGGCCTGCAGGCCGCTGCGTTGTCCGGCCGTTACAGCGTGGACCAGGCGCTGGCTACCGTACTGGCCCGCAGCGGCTTGAGCTGGCAGTGGCGTGAGCCGGGCACGGTGGTGGTCAGTCGCGCAGCCCCGGCAGTGTCCACAGCCGATGGCGTGGTCACAGGCACCTTGAATGTCGCGGGCCACCGCGCCGGGGCAGCCCAGGGTGCAGAGCGCGACCGTCAGGGCGGTGATGCGGTGTATGACCTGGATCTTTCCTCGGTCTATGCCGGCAAGCAGCAGATAGAGCGTTACAAGGGGGCCGCGCCTGCGGATGTGTTCAAGGGCATGGTCAACGTTTACAGCGGCGATGCCCGCAACAGCGGTGCGCTGGACCCCAACATCCGTGGCATCCAGGGCCCCGGGCGCATCCCGGTGCGCATCGACGGCACCGAGCAGGCATTGACGGTGTGGCGCGGCTACATGGGGGCCAACAACCGCAACTACATCGATCCCAACCTGATCGGCGGCATCCAGGTCATCAAGGGGCCGCAGCTGCAGCGCAACGTCAGCACCTCGGTCGGTGGTGCGGTGGTGATCAACACCCTCGACGTCGGCGACATCCTTGGCGAGGGCGAAGGTTTTGGCGGCGAGGTCAAGCTGGAAGGCAGCAACAACGCGATATCACCGCGCATCCCCACGCTGCTGACCGGGCAGAACTGGCGCCAGATGGAAGGCTGGCCAACCGCGACCTGGAACTACTACGACCCCAGCCTGTACGTGAAGCCACGCGGCGACGGCAGCAACCATCTGCTGTCCGGTGACGACCAGGCCTACCGGGTTGCACTGGGCTGGCGCAGCGAGCATCTGGACGTGCTGGCTGCATATGCCTATCGGGAAAAGGGTAACCACTTTGCCGGTAAGAAAGATGCGGGCTACTACTCCAAGCCGGCGACCGATGGCTGGGACTACATTCCTTTCCTGGCCAACATCTACCGACCCGGTGATGAAGTGCCCAATACCTCCAGCCAGATGGAATCCTGGCTGGGCAAACTCACCTACCGCATCAGCGACGACCAGGTGCTGCAGCTGGGCCTGCGCGATACCTTGTCGCACTACGGCGAAATCATGCCCTCGCGTATCGCCTGGGTGGATACCTCCACCAATGGTGTGCCGCAGTGGCCGCTGAGCCGGGTCGATGCCAAGGCCTATAACCTCGAATACCGTTGGCAGCCGCAGGGCAGCCGCTGGATCGATCTGTACGCCAACCTGTGGCAGACCGACACCGTCAGCGATACCTACAGCAGTGGCGGGCGGCCCAACGACCCCAGTGGCTACATCGAGCCCAACACCACTGGAACCGGCGGCCGCAACGTCAACAGTGACTACCTGCGCAACACCGCCGTTGCCAATGCCGACAACACCCGCAAGGGCGTCACCGTCAGCAATGTCATCGCACTGGCGGACGATATCCAGTTGACCTTGGCCGGCAGCTACCAGCATGAATCGCTGCGCTCGGACGACAGCTATTGGGACACGGCCATCAATGCCACCTCGCGCATGCTGCCGCGCGCCGGACGCCGGGCGGAAAAAGAGTTCAGCATGAAGCTGGAATGGCAGCCCACCGAGCGCCTCAACGTCGCTGCTGGCCTGCGCTATCAATCGTTCTGGGCGGTGGATGACTTCGTGCGTGGGATGGATGCGGCGGGCTACACCAACTTCAGCCAGCGCAGCGAATATACCTACTACGGCATGAGCTACTACACCGCCGATCCGGCGCTCAGTGCCGCCCAGATCCAGGCGTTGCGCGACCAGTTCATCGCCGATGGCTACAGCGGCGATGCGCTTGAGCACGCGATGGACTTCACCGTGTTCAACCAGCGCCATGACAGCCTCTGGCTGGCGGACGAGAACGGCCGCTATTCGCGCGCTGACAACATCTTCCTCAACGGGACGCTGGATGGCGTCACCTACAAGATGGCCAGCGCGTCGCGGGGTTCCACCCAACTGCAGAACGCGCCGCCGATGCGGCAGTTGAATGCGGCCCAGCACAGCAAGGGCGGCGACTGGGCGCCCTCGCTGTCGGCGGCGTTCCATCTCAGCGACGACGCGCGTATCTACCTGCTGCACAACCAGACGCGCCGCTACCCGAGCATGTTCGAGGCCACGCTCGGGTTCTCGGCAGCCATCCCCTCGTCGCAGCTCAAGCCGGAGCACGTCTACAGCTACGAGCTGGGCTATGTGCATGACCTGTCGGGTCTGCTGCGCACGGGTGAGGACGGACATGCCGACGTCAAGCTGGCGTACTACCACCACCGCACCCGCGACGTGATCGAGCGCAGCCCCAACCTGATGTTCAGCAACATCGACAAGCAGACCATCCGCGGCATCGAGATGCAGAGCCGTTACGACAATGGCCGCTTCTTTGTCGACCTCAGCGCGGCGCACACGTTCGAGAACAGCGTCTGTGATGAAAGCACGGCCGTGCAGCTCTCACCGCTGCTTGGCGCGGTCAGGAACTGCGTCGATGGCGGCTTTGTCGGCGGCTACCTGGTCACCCAGGCCATTCCGGATTGGACGGTGAATACCGCCCTGGGCATACGCCTGCTGGACAAGCGCCTGGAGCTGGGCGCGCGCGGCGTCTACTACAGCGCCTTCGACAACCCCTACAAGGACAACTACGGCACCCAGACCATGGTGCCTTACTACGCCAATACGCCGATGCAATGGGGCCGCATTCTCACCTATGACGCCTATGTGTCGTACCGGCCCACTGCGGCGATGAGCATCGAGCTGATCGGTACCAACCTGAGCAACCTCTACTACATCGACCCATTGACGCGGTCGGCCCTGGCCGCACCGGGCCGCACCTTGAAGCTGAGCCTGGGTTACAGGTTCTGAGCACCGCACAACGGAGCAGAAACAGCGGGGAAGGGACTCCCCACCCCTTGCAGCACCAACCCAACTGTGGAGTTTGATGATGAAAATTATCGGTTTGTCGATGCTTGTATTTTCGCTGGGCGCCGTCGCCGGTGCAGCCAACGCCGACGTGCGCTCTGGCAGCACCAATGAGAGCTATATCGTGCTGGGTGGCAGCGGTGGTCCTTCGGACGATCACGGTGGTCAGAAGGGCGACCCGGCCATTGGTGTGAAGGCGTTCTACGGCGGCACCCTGGTGAGCTTTGCCGGGTTGCAGGGCATGGGTGCAACCAGTGGTGCCGGTACGGCAGCCGACCCGAAGATCACCCGTATCACCACCGCGATGATGCCCCCCAGCCACGCCAGCCTGGGCTACTTCAACTTCGCCCAGGTCGGTTCCCAGGCGGTGTACTTCGGTGAGTGGTCCAACACCGGCAGCACCTCCAGCCCGCAGCACACCGCGTATTACGCCGGCGAAGCCGGCAATGTCGCCACCACCTTGCCCACCGGTACGGCCACCTACAGCGTCAAGTCGATCAACAACGCCTACGCCGGCACCGGCGCCAGCCTGCCGGGCAGCACCTTGACTGCCAACTTCGGTGCGTACACGGCCAGCTCCAGCGGTGACATCAACTTCACCGGCGGCACCATCTCGGTCAACGGCGCGCGCGTGCAGCTTGCTGCCAGCAACGTCGGCGTGGCCAGTGTTGCCGGCAGCAATGGCAGCCTGAATGGTGACTTCTTCGGCACCGGTGCTTCGGCCGTGGCCGGCACGGTGAAGTTTGCCGACATCAGCAAGAACACTGCGTTCGGCGGCAGCAAGAACTGACCCCGGCTCTCCCCAGGCAAGGGCAGCTGCAGCTGCGTGTACCCCAAGGAGAACGGATGCGCTTGCATGACCGGCAGGGGCTGGCGGACGCCACCCCTGCCTTTGGCCCTGAATGACGCCGGACCCGGCAGGAACGATGTACAGGATCCACTTACCATTGATGGCTGGCACGGTTGCTGACAAGGCTGCCGGTCTCCCTGCTGTCCGGGTGTTCGCCGGGTTGCACGTGCTGCTGTTGCTGTTGCTGGTCGCGGGTAGGGCGCATGCCCAGGACGATACCCGGCGTTTGTTGGAACAGGGCGCACGCCAGCAGTCACTGCAACGCGAACAACAGCTGCTGGAGCAGGCCACGGCCGGTGATCGGCCCACGTTGACGGTCGATGGCAAGACTTACCGCGTGGAGAACACGGCCAATGATGTCGGCCAGGCCCTGTACCTGATGCTGGCGCAACGGCAGTGGACGTTGGCCCGTGGCTTCCTGCAGGAATACCGGCAGCTTGCCGATCATGATCCGTTGCTGCTGCATTACGCACAGGGATTGCTGCACCGTGCCGATGGTGAACATGCACGGGCCATTGCCGAGTTCACTGCGCTGCTGGCCTTGCAGCCGGACTTCATGCTGGCGCGGCTGGAGCTGGCGCGCACCTTGTTCGAGGACCAGCAGGACAGGGAAGCGGCTGCGCTGTTCGACAGCATCCAGGCATCGCTGGCGGTGGAAGACGCGCGCAGCGCCGGTGTACGCGGGACCGTGGCACTGTTCCAGCAGGCATTGCGCAACCGCAGCCGCTGGGAGGGCTCCGTGGCGTTGGGGCCGCAGTGGAATGACAACCTCAACCGCAGTTCGGCCAGCCGCATCTGCCTTTACCAGCTGGGCAGCGAATGCCTGCTGGACCGGCGGACACCGGCTGCGCTCAGCGGCAGCGGCGTGGAATACGACGCCACATTGGCAAGGCGCGCGGCCGTGGCAGGGCATCACGGCGTATACCTGCGCTCGCTGCTGTACGGGCAGCTCTACCGGGACGCTGGCGCCTACAACGAGGCCAGCTTCGCCGCACAGGCCGGCTACAGCTACCGCAGCGCCAGCCACCGGCTGTCGCTGGCTCCCACCTTCGACTATTACCGGTGGGGCAGGCAGACCCTGTACGGCGGTTGGGGCGCACATGCGGAATGGAGCTGGACGCCGCGGCCCCGCCACCTGCTGCGCATCGAAGCCGACAGCAAAGCGCTGCGGTACCGCAATGGCGGTCTTGCCGACAACTACGACGGCAGCCAGAACACGCTGTCGCTTACCTATTTCAATGCCTTGAACGAGAAGTGGACGCTGTTCGCTGGCGGTGATCTTGCCGACAGCGGCGCAAGGCAAGGCGTCAATGCCTACCTGCAGCGGGGCCTGCGTGCCGGCGCGGTACTGCAATGGCCCGAGGGCTTTGCCACCACGGTGATGGCCTCGCTGCGGGAACGTCGCCATGACGCCTTCAACGCCCTGCTGGACAAACGGCGCGAAGACACCGAGCAGAACTACACGCTGGTGATCAAGGCCAGCCGCTGGGCCATGGCCGGTTTCGTGCCGGTGCTTACCCTGCGCCGCACCGTCGCCCGCAGCACGGTGGGCTGGTTGTACAGCTACGACAAGAACGTTGCCAGCCTGAAGCTGGAACGAGGCTTTTGACCTTTACCGGAGACCCCCATGAACGCGCCCATCGTCTGCCTCAAGGCACCCCGCAGCCAGCGCCTGAAAACCGCGACACACCAGACACATGATGCGCTGGACAAACGCATCATGGCGGCCGACATCTTTGCCAGCAGGGAGCACTTTGCCGGCTTCCTGCGTGTGCAGTGCCGCTTTCACCGCGACATCGAGCACCTGTATGCCGATGCAGCCCTGGCGGCGCTGCTGCCGGCACTGGCCGAGCGCGCAAGACTGCTGAAGATCGCCAATGACCTGTCCGACCTTGGCCACGGGGTGCCGGAACCCGGCGCGCCGCCAGCGACGCTCGGTCAAGGCATTTGGCACTCGCTGGGCTGGTTGTACGTGGCCGAGGGCTCCAACCTCGGCGGGACGGTGCTTTTCAAGATGGCGCGCGACCAGTTGGGCCTGCACCGGGGCTTCGGCGCCGGTCACCTGGCGGGGCATCCGGAAGGTGCGGCGCGGCATTGGCGGCAGTTCACCCAGGCCTTGGACAGCATCGTCATGGATGATCTGCAGGAGCAGCAGGTCATCGACGGTGCATGCCAGGCGTTTGTCACCGTGCGGGGCTACGTCGAGCAGGAACTGCCACGGGTTGCCGATACGCAGGCATCGCCGGCGTGAGCGGCATTGTGGCTTGCAGCACCGGCAGCCGCTGCATCAAGCGATGCGTCCGCCCCGCCAAGCCACGGCGCGGCAGGTTGCAGCGCGCCTTGTTGCAGCTGCTTGCAGTGCTGTGCCTGGGCATTGCCTTCGTCGGCGTGGTGACACCGGGGCTGCCCACCACCGAGTTCGTGCTGCTGGCAGCGTGGGCAGCCGCGCGCAGCTCGCCACGCCTGCACGCCTGGATCCTGCGCAACCGGTTGCTGGGGCCACTGCTGCTGCAGTGGCAAAGCGGCAAGCTGCCACGGCGGGCGAAATGGGCGGCAACGGCATCGATGTGCGCCGCCGGCACCTTCGCCGCCCTGACCATCCCCCATCGGCCCAGTGTGTACTTCATCGTCCTGTGCATGGCCTGTGTCCTGCTCTGGCTATGGCGCAAGCCCGAGCCTTGAGCGTGACGCCAACCATCGCCTGCTGTCACTCCCCTTCTCCCTTTTCCAATGGATCCGCCGATGTCATCCGTGACAAACCAGCTCCCTCCCGACCTCAGTCCTTGGCAGATGTTCGTGCATGCCGACCCGGTGGTGCAGACCATCATGGTGGTGCTGGCGTTGGCTTCGTTGTTGACCTGGACCGTGCTGCTGGCCAAGAGCATGGAATTGCGTTCGGCGCAGCGCGAGCTTCGGCATGCCTGCAACGGTGTACTGCAGGCCGAGCAGCTGGCGGACGCCAACGTGCTGGATGCCGGGATTGGCCGCCGTCTGCTGGATCACGCGCAGGACGAGTTGCAGCGATCAAGCGGCTTGAGCGACAAGGCGGCAATGAAGGAACGCCTGGCCTCGCGGCTTGAACGCGCCGAGCAGGCCCATGCCAGACAACTGCGGCGCGGTACCGGAGTGCTGGCCACCATCGGTGCAACCGCACCTTTCGTGGGATTGCTGGGAACGGTCTGGGGCATCATGAACAGCTTCATGGGTATTGCGCATGCCAACACAACCAACCTGGCCGTGGTTGCGCCGGGCATCGCCGAGGCATTGCTGGCCACCGCGTTGGGCCTGGTTGCGGCGATTCCCGCGGTGGTCATCTACAACTACTTCGGGCGCCGCTTGACCGCCGCACGTGCCGAGCTCGGTGACCTGTCCGCTGGTGTGGAGCGCCTGTTCTCGCGTGATCTGGACCGCCAGGGCATGCCCGGTAAGGGCGCCGGCGACGCGCCGGTCCGCTGAGGGGCAACACGATGGCGCGCAGAAACCACGAAGAACACAGTGAGCTGGAAGAGAACCACGAGATCAACGTCACGCCCTTCATCGACGTGATGCTGGTACTGCTGATCATCTTCATGGTGGCGGCACCGCTGGCGACGGTGTCCCTGCCGGTGGAACTGCCGGTAAGCAGCCAGCAGACGCCGCCGGACCCGGACACCCCGCTGCAGGTCACGTTGGCGGCGGACCGCACGCTCAGCCTCAATGACGCATCCGTTGCCCGTGACCAGCTGGCCCAGCAGCTTGATCTGCTGTCTGGCAGCAACCGGGAGCAACGGGTGTTTGTACGCGCGGATCAGCGCGTTGCCTATGGCGAGCTGATGCAGCTGATGGATCAGCTGCGCCAAGCGGGTTACCTGAAGGTGGCGCTGGTCGCGCAGGAGCAGGGCAGGCAATGACGGCCCGGTCGCCGATGCCGCCTGCAGTGCGTTGGGCCGGCAGTCTGTTGGTGGTGCTTTTGGTACATGCGTTGCTGATTGCGCTGCACCTGCTCTGGCCCAGCGATCGGCTGGTGGTGATACCCAACGCGGCACCGCAGGCGGTGATGCTTGAGCTGGCACCGCTGCCAACCGCGGTGGCGGCCGCGCGCAGTGAGCTGGCGCCAGGCCCGCTGCAGCAGGATTCTGCCGCCGCGCAGCAGAGCGCGAGGGAGCAGGTTTCACCTGCCATGCCACCGCTGCCATCGATTCCCGCGCGTGTTGCCATGGCCCGCCATGACCCTGGGCAGACCGATGCACAGCATGCCACGGCCGAGCCCGCGCAGTCCTCATCGCAGGCAGCACAGGCAAGTGCACCGGCGCACAGCGAGGCGGATGTGGCGGCGACAACGGCGGCGCCCGCTTCCAGCGTAGGTGGCAATACGCCCGCGTCCGCTGATTGGCAGTCGCGCCTGTTGGGGCACCTGCAGGCTTTCAAACGTTACCCACGCGCCGCACAACGCAGGCGATATGAGGGTGTTGCGCAGGTGCGCTATACGGTGGACCGACGCGGTACGGTGCTGTCCGCGCAGCTGGCCGGTGGCAGCGGACACCCGGCGCTGGACGAGGAAGCAGTGGCCGCCGTGCTGCGTGCAAGCCCGCTGCCACCGCCACCGGCCGAGGTGCCCGGTCAGGAGATAGAGGTGACCACGCCGGTGCAGTTCCGGCTTCGCTAGGGCGGGGGCGCGGCGGTAGATCATGGCTCGGCTGTGATCGGCCACGCAGCAATCTCCGTGGCATCCGCGCATGGGGACGTACGAATCCTGCGGCCATGGTTGCAGGTTGGCTGTCGGCAGCTTGACTGCCGCAAGAGTGAACCGGCAATGACGGTGCCATGCCTGCCGACCCCGGGAAAGTGGCTGCCGGGCCCGACCGTGGTCGGTTGTCCAACGCGTGAACGGGCCGGGTTCTTTCTTCACGTGGGATTTCCTGCGTGGGGGTGAGCGTTGCAGGGGATTCGAAACAAGGTTGGTCCCATGGCACGCCCTATCTGGAGTGGCACCCTGTCGTTTGGCCTGCTCAATGTGCCCGTGTCGTTGATGAGCGGGGAGCGGCGGGTGGATATCAGCTTCCGCATGCTGGACTCGCGCGACAAGAAGCCCATCCGCTTCGAGCGGGTGAATGCGGAAACCGGTGAAGAAGTGCCGTGGAAGGACATCATCAAGGCATTCGAGTACGACAAGGGCAGCTATGTGGTCGTCGAGAAGGAAGACATCGCCTCGGCGGCACCGCAGACGCATGAGTCCATTGATGTGGAGGCCTTTGTCGAGCGCGAAGCCATAGGACTGCGCTTCTATGAGAAGCCTTATGTGCTGGTGCCCGGGAAGAAGGCCGAAAAAGGGTACGTATTGTTGCGAGAGACGCTGAAGAAGACCGGAAAGGTAGGTGTTGCTCGCGTGGTCATCCGTACCCGTGAATACCTTTGCGCAGTCGCGCCGGAAGACGATGCGTTGGTGTTGCTGATGCTGCGCTATCCGCAGGAACTGGTGGAGCCGTCCGACTACAAGTTGCCGGTTGGCAAACCGGCGGATTTCCGCATCAGTGCGCGCGAGGTGGAAATGGCCGCCAGCCTCATCCAGTCGATGACCACGGCGTGGCAACCGGAAAACTACGAGGACGAGTTCCGCAAGCGGTTGCAGGCCATCATCCGCAAGCGGCTCAAGGCCAAAGGGGCCACTACCCGCATCCGCGATGAGCAGGTGCCCGAACAGGAGGACGCTGCCACCAACGTGGTTGATTTCATGTCGCTGCTGCAGAAGAGCCTGGATGAGAACAAGCGCACGCCTGCCCGCAAGCGCGCACCGGCAGGCAAGGCAGCCGCGGTCACAAAGGCATCCGCGAAAACAGCGAAGAAGACAGGAAAGAAGGCAACCCGGGCGCCGCGTAAGTCGGCGGCGCGGTGATCATGGGCGCCGCGGCCGGGCAACCATCGTTGGTCAGTTCAGGCAGGCGCCTGCGTGGACGCACCTTCCTTTACCTGCTGCCTTGCGCCTACGAGGACCATGCCAAGCTGGGTATCGCCGCTGATCCCATGACACGGATGCGCGCTTTCTCATCGCGCTACTACGAGTTCTTCGACCTGGCACAGGGCTGGCTGGTGGAGGCCGATACGGAACAGGAAGCGCGGGGCTGGGAAACGCAGTGGAAGCGCCAGCTGCGTATACATGCTGCACCCCCTCCGTTGGGGGTCCCAGCCCGGGCCGGTGGGCACACGGAATGGTTGCGCGGCGCATCGGCCGCGCTTGCGGACCTGCGCGGCACGCTGCAGGCGCAGGGTTTCACCGTGCATGCTTGCCTGCATCGCTGGGTCGGCGAACGTCTTGCGCAACAGCATGACTATCTGGCCAGTGGCGAGCAGGCTGCACTGGCCAGATTCGGGCCGCCGCAGCTTTGGCCCTGTGCAAGTATTCAGTCTGGCTTGCGGCCGCTGCGTGATGCGCTGGACGCCTATGTCTACATGCAGTTGCCGCTGGAGGCATCGTTGTCTGCCGAACTGCGGGCGTGGCACAGGCGCAACAGCCTGCTGCCGGCATTCCAGGACGGGCCGTCATGAGCCTGCACGAATACCGCCGCAAGCGTCATTTCGGCATCACACCGGAGCCGCAGGCGGCCACGGGAAAGCACCTGCGCCAACAGCCCATCTTCGTGGTGCAGCTGCATCATGCCAGTCACCGGCACTACGATTTCCGCCTGCAGGTGGGGGATGCCCTGCGCAGTTGGGCGGTGCCCAAGGGGCCCAGTCTGGATCCGTCGGTCAAACGCCTTGCCGCGGAGGTGGAAGACCACCCGCTGGACTACGCGGGCTTCGAAGGTGAGATACCTGCAGGCCAGTACGGCGCCGGCCATGTCGCGATTTTCGACCATGGCACATGGCATACCGATGGGGACCCGCAGGCACAGCTTGACAAGGGGCATCTGCGCTTTGAACTGGACGGCACGCGGTTGAAGGGCGGCTGGCATCTGGTGCGCAGCGGCAAGGCAGGGCGCAAGCCGCAGTGGCTGCTGTTCAAGGCAAACGATACCCATGCAGCGGCCCGCGACGCGGATGACCTGTTGGCCGAACGCCCGGCCGATCCCAAGCCCACCGCTGCAGCACGTCGTGGACGGCAGACATCCGCGCGCCTGCGGCACGCCGCGCTCACCCTCGCCGGCGCCAAAGCGGGTGCGCCGGCGCCACGCTTCCAGGCACCGCAGCTGGCGCGTCTGGTGGATGTGGTGCCGGCCGGCGAGCGCTGGCTGCACGAGGCCAAGTGGGACGGCTACCGGTTGCTGGCGCAATGCGTGGCAGGCAAGGTAAGGCTGTGGTCGCGCAATGCGCGTGAATGGACGCACAAGCTGCCCGATATCGTTACCGCATTGCAGGCGCTTGGCATGGACCTGCTGGTGGACGGCGAGCTGGTTGCAGGCCTGGGCCGGCAGCAGGATTTCGGCCTGCTGCAGGCGGTACTGTCCGGTGAGCGGCGTGCGCCATTGTCCTATGTTGCCTTCGATCTGCTTCAGCTCGCCGATGTGGACCTGCGTGGTTGTCGGCAGGACGCCCGCAAACAGCTGCTGCAGCGGCTGCTTGCCGGCGTTCCCACTCCGCTGGTGTACAGCTCGCACGTGGCAGGGGCAGGCGAGCGCGCCCTGCAGGTGGCGGCGCAGCGCGGATTGGAAGGGATCATCAGCAAGCGTGCCGATGCGCCTTACCGCAGTGGAAGGGGCGATGATTGGCGCAAGATCAAACAACGACAGTCCGAGGAGTTTGTCGTTGTCGGTTATACCGCGCCCAAAGGCAGCCGCGCCGCGATGGGCGCTTTGCTGCTTGCCAGCCCGGATGGCGCCGGTGGCTGGCGCTACGCCGGCCGGGTCGGTAGTGGCTTCAGCCAGGATCAGCTGGTGGACCTGAAGCAGCGCTTCGCCCCGCTCAAGCGCAAGACAGCGGCGTTGGAGGTGCCGGATACGCTGCCTGCATCCGTGCAGTGGCTGCAGCCCAGTGTAGTTGTTGAAGTCTTCCATCACGGCGTGGGCAACCAGGGTCTGGTGCGGCAGGCATCGTTCAAGACATTGCGCCTGGACAAGGGCTTGGGGCAGCTGCAACCCCTTGCCAGCACCGCACATGGGAAGGAGGCGAAGATGCGCGGCAGTGAGGATGAAGTGGATACCGATACCGATACCGATACCGATACCGATGCCGATGGGAAGGTGGTGCTCAGCAGCCCGGATCGCATCGTGTACCCCGGTGAGCGCCTGCGCAAGGCGGATGTATTTGCCTACTACCAGGCGATGGCGCCCTGGTTGCTGCCGGAGCTGTCCGGCCGGCCGCTATCGGTGGTGCGCTGCCCACAAGGGGTAGAACGGGCATGCTTCTTCCAGAAGCACATGGCCGCAGGCATGCAGCATGTGCAGGCGCTGCCGCTCCAGGAAGAGGACGGCGTGCATGCCGACTACCTGGTGGTGAATGATGTGGCCGGCTTGTTGGAGCTTGTGCAGTTCAATGCGCTCGAGTTCCATCCCTGGGGCGCGCTGGCGGATCAGCCCGACAAAGCAGACAAGCTGGTTTTTGATCTGGACCCCGGGCCGCAGGTGGCGTGGGCACAGATGCTGGCCGCTGCGCGGTGCGTACGCGATCGCCTGCAGGCGATGGGATTGAAATCCTTCGTGCGCAGTTCCGGCGGAAAGGGATTGCATGTTGTCGTCCCATTGCGCCCTGCCTGCCCCTGGCCCGGGGTAAAGTCATTTGCACGGGCCTTCGCCGAGGCGATGGTGGCATCCGACCCGCTGGCCTATGTGGCCACCGCCAGCAAGAAGGCACGCAAAGGGCGGATATTCATCGACTACCTGCGTAATGGCAGGGGTGCGACAAGCGTCGCATCCTTCTCGCTGCGCGCCCGCGAGGGCGCACCCGTTGCCATGCCGCTGCGCTGGGAAGAACTGGGCCGGGTGAAACATGCCAATGCCTATACCCTGGTATCTGCACCACGGCGGATGGCACGGTTGAAGTCGCATCCCTGGGGCGACTACATGCGCCTGCGCCAGGATCTGTCAAAGGTGGTCAAGGCACTCGACGCTGCCGCCAATACAAAGCCGACGCGCCGCTGAACCCCTCAATGCGTTCAGCGGCGTGCATGGCTGGCCCAACATTTTCCGGACTGGACGCTAACGGGCACGGGCGCACTCTTCGCCTGCGGTATCCCAGCCGCGACAACGAGATGAAGCCATGTCCAGCCAACAGAACATTCCGCAGCGAGATGCCCGGGATCCACGTGACCCGCAGCAAGGCCAGGCCCAGCAGAATCCGGACCAGCAGCAACCCAGGAAAAATCCGCAGCACGACGACGAGGAAGAATGAACCTGTCGTGTGGCTATCAACAACACCGCGGCCCGGTTCCTCGGAGCGTTACCGTGCCACCGCAACCGGGCCGTGATGACCCGCCCAGGCGGGTGCCGGTCAAGGAGCCACCGCCGCATCAGCCTGATACACGCAGGTCGCCCCCCGCAAAGAAGGCACCTGGCGATGAACCTGACAGAAAGAAGAGCGGCCCCTGAGGGGCCGCTCTTTGGTAACTGCATTGGATGCGCTGCCGGTGTCAGCGTGCAGCCGCCGTCAACGCCGAGGAGTCGACGCGCGTGACGCCTTCCACGCTCTTGGCAGCGGCGATCGCGCGATCCACCTCTGCCTGGCTGGCAACGGTGCCAGTCAGCGCCACGACGCCATTCACCGTTTCCACCTTGATCTCCAGACCGGAGACATCCTTGGTGGTGAGCAACTCGGCCTTTACCTTGGTGGTGATCCAGGTGTCGGTGCCGGGCTGTTCGGATTCATGGCCCTGCATGGCCTGGCCTGCTGCCTGAGCGGTAATGGCCGCACCACTGCATGCCAGGGCGAGAACGCCTGCGAACAGCAGCTGCTGCGTCTTGCGGATGGTCATGACACGTCTCCAAACCGAGCAACGGTGCTCACTGTCGATACTGCAGGGACTGCGATTAACGCGCTGCGTGCAAACGGTGACGGGCAGGTGCAGGGTTTGGCAAGATTCCGTCGCCCGGGCTCAGGCAATCACCAGATCCCACGGCAGGTTGGAGCCCTGGAACTTGAAACGATAGCCATCGAAATCGATCTGGCGTGCGATGTTGCCGTCCTCGTCGATCATCGTATGGAAACAGATCCTGTTCATGCCGGGCGTGGCAACGCGTCGTCCATCCGAACTGCCCTTGGCGACCTGTCGCGACTCGGTGGCCAGCAGCGTTACCAGCCTGCGCTGGCGGCCAGGGCCTTCCAGGAACAGCTTTACATTTTCCATTGCGCTTTCTCCGGTGTGTGATCCCCCCGAACCAAGCCATTCATCTATAGCGGTGCGCACAGGATGCGGCAAGGGCTGAATGCGCAGAAACGTCTTTGTCATCCGTTTGCAGGCATCGCTGTGTCGCACCGCGTCATGTCATGCGGCGCAGACCATCACCACGGTGCTATGGAGACGATGACCACCAGCACGATGATCACCACACCGATCAGGATGATGTTGCGCTTGCTCAGCCTTCTGGGCTTCATCCGGGCTGCTCCCTGTTGCAGGCAATGTTGCCTGCAACAGGCTATAGCACAGCGCCTGCAAAGCATGTGGCAAGAGCGGACGGCGCGGGTGACATCCGCGTGTTCGCCGAATCGCCTGGTGCAGGCGAATCAGTCGACCACCGGCAAATTGATGAAGCTCGGGTGCTCACTGGTGTTCCAGATGCGCTGCGTGGCCTTGCGGTAGTCGCCGGGCTGGGCAAAGAAAATATTGTCCACGTACTGCTGTGGATTGCGGTCGTAGAGCGGGAACAGGCTGGATTGCACCTGCACCATCAAACGATGCCCGGGTTGCAGGGTCTGGTTCACGTTGGGCAGGTCGAACGTGTAGGTCTGCGGTGTGTCGGGGGTGATGGCCTTGGGTTGGCTGAAGCTCTCGCGGTAACGGCCACGGAAAATGGTGACCGCCAGCGGCACCTGGTAGCCGGCCATCTTCGGGTTGTCCGGGTATTGGTCGGGGTAGACGTCGATCAGTTTGACCACCCAGTCGCTGTCGCTGCCGGATGTGGAAGCACTCAATTGAACCTGCGGGATGCCGGCCAGCTTCATCGGCTTGTCCAGCACCGGGCCGGTATAGGTGAGCACATCGGTACGGCCATCGACGAAGCGCTGGTCGCGCACCAGCCAGGAGGTCCAGACATCGCGATCACCCATGTTGACCGGGCGCGGTACGAACGGCACCGGCTTGGCCGGATCGGCGATGTACTCGGCGTACTGCGCGCCGGTACTGGTGCTGTTGAAGTCCAGCTGCGCATCGGTGTTGAGATAGAGCCGGCGTGCGTTGCCGGTGCAGCCTTGCGTGCAGCTTTGCGGCCAGTTGTTATAGGTTTCCCAGCGATTGCTGCCGGCGTTGTATACCCACACCGGCGGTGTATTGGCGGCCGGCGCGCCGTCCTTGAGGTACTGGTCGAAGAAAGGCTTGAGCACATCCCGCCGCCACTGCAGTGCGGTGTCTCCGTTGAAATCCAAGGCGCCCAGCGAACTGCCGTTGTAGTTGGCGCCGCTGTGTCGCCAGGGCCCGATCACCAGGAAGTTGCGGGTGTTGTCGTGGTCCTTGGGTTCAAGTGCCGCCCAGGCGGTATGCGCACCGTAGATGTCTTCCTGGTCCCACAGCCCTTGCTCCCACATGGTGGGCACGCGGATCTCCGGCAGCTTGGCCAGTAGTTTGTCCAGCGCCTGCTGCTGCCAGAACGCATCGTAGGCAGGATGCTGGCTGACCTTGTGCCAGGCCGGGATCTGTTCCAGCCCCTGCGCCTTGGCAAAGGCCCCGACCGAACCGGCCTGCAGGAAACTGCTGTAGTCATCGCCGCCGGGCATCGCGATTTTCGCGCCGGCACCGCGCGCGGTCATCTGGCCGGTGAAGTAGCCCAGGTTGATCTGCCGATAGGCACCGTGCTGGAACCAGTCATCGCCCATCCAGCCATCGATCATCGGGCTCTCGGGGGCGGCTACCTTCAGTGCAGGATGGGGATCGAGCAGGGCCATCACCACGGTGAAGCCTTCGTAGGAGGAACCGAGCATGCCGACCTTGCCGTTGGATTCGGGCAGATGCTTCACCAGCCAGTCGATGCTGTCCCAGGCGTCGGTGCTGTGGTCGATCTTGGTCGGGTTGAGCGGGCCGCGCGGTGGCCGTGTCATCACGTAGTCGCCTTCGGAGCCGTACTTGCCGCGCACGTCCTGGAACACGCGGATATAGCCGTCCTCGGCGAACACGGTGTCGCCCTGCGCGAGCGCATCGACCAGCCGCGTCGCGCCCGGCGTGCGGTCGACGCGGCCGGCGGCGTTGTACGGCGTGCGGGTGAACAGGATCGGTGCGTTGTGCGCGCCCTTGGGGATCATGATCACCGTATACAGCTTGACCCCATCGCGCATCGGGATCATCACCTCGCGCTTCTCGAAATCGCGGACGGGCTGCGGTGCGACAAACTTCTTGCCGGTGATGTCCGGCGTCATCGGCGAGACCTGCGCCGCAGCGGGCGTTCCCATGCTCAAGCAGGTGATCGTGGCGATGGCTGCAGCCAGGGTCAGGGTCCGCATTGCTCTACCTCAAGCGCTTGGGTAAGCGCTGACGCTATGCCTGTGTAGTGGCAGTTACACATGGCAAAGGTCATGGGGGGGCTGAAGTAACAGCGGGGGCGGAGCAGGAGCAGAGCAGGAGCTACCCCTCCCCAACACTCCCCTTGCCTGCGGCAAAGGGAGGGGGGCTGTTTGCTGCGTTCTGTCAGTGCATCGCGGTGCCGCGTTTGCCCCCTCCCTTGCGCCTGGCGCAGGGGAGGGGTGCTTTTGCGCTGTTGCTGTTGCTTCTATCTGCAGGCAGCAACAAGCCAGCAGCCGTCAAGCAAGCAGCAGCTCCACATGCTCCCCGGCGGGTCCACGCAGACTGCGCCGCTCACCCGTAGCCGTCACTGCCCAACCCGCTTCACGCAGCAAGGCGTCATCCACTGCCGGCAGGCGCAAGGCCAGGCTGTACTGGCCGGCGTGCCGGAGGTTGGCCGCTGCCGGCAGGTCCACCTGGTCGATCTCCACCATGCACTGCCCCGGCATCGGCACCACGGCGACCGGGTAGCGGCCGTCCAGCGGTTTGCCATAGGCGCGGTTGAGCACGGTGATCCTGGTATCGAAGGCCCAGCCCTTGGCACCCAGCAGTGCAGACCAGGCACGCTGCGAGGCCTCGCGATCCGGCGTGGTCATCACCCCGATGAAGGTGTTCGCAACCGTCGCGTCGGTCATCGGCAGGTCGAACGGTGGCACCTGCGCCTTGATCTGGGTGAGGTAAAGCAATTCACCGCAGGGGCCCAGCACCTGCGCGGCGCGGATGGCATCGCTCAGTTCCAGGTTGGCGGCGGGGCCCAGCACCTTGAAGGGTGCATGCAGGCCGGCGGCCAGCGTATCGATGTCGCCCACCAATACCTCCAGCGACAACCAGCCGTGGCGGAACATGGGTTCGGCAACAACCGCCGAGGCGTCCTCGATCACCCGCAACACCGGCTCGCCAGCGCTGTTGGCCAGCCACGCCAGTGGCGCGCCGACAAGATCAGCCAGCCCCAGCGCGGCGGCATCACCCGCATCCAGCGTGGTGCGCTGATGCACCTGCATCGCCAGTTGGCCGACATAGGCATCGCAGACCTGTTGCAGATCCGGGGCAATCAGGGTGGCGTGGAGGATGCCCTGTTTCATGTGCGGCGCTCCGCGGCCAGTTTGCGTTCCAGCCAGGGCATCAGGCCGCCACCGGCGACGATCTCCATCAGCTGGGGCGGGATTTTTTCACAGTCGAATTCGCGCCCGGTGCTGTGGTTGATGATGCGGCCCTCGACCGGGCGGACTTCCAGCGCGTCGCCACGCGCGGCCTGCAGGTCGGCGCAGACCAGCGCCGGCACGCCGAGGTTGAGTGCATTGCGGTAGAAGATGCGCGCGAACGACTTGGCGACGATGGCGCCCACCCCCAGTTCGGCCAGGGCCTGCACCGCCTGTTCGCGTGAGGAGCCAATGCCGAAAGACTCGCCACCGACCACGATGTCGCCGGGCCGGACCTCGGTGGCGAACGCCGGGTCCACCGCTTCCAGGCAGTGGCTGGCGAGCACGTGCATCGGTTCGCGCATATACGGGCCGGGTGCCAGCACATCGGTGTCGATGCGGTCGCCGAAGACGAAGGCCTTGCCACGGACATTCATGCGCCTACTCCCAGCAGTTCGCGCGGATCACAGATTTCGCCCTTCACCGCGGCGGCGGCCACACTGTACGGCGAGCCCAGGTAGACCTGTGCATCGGCCGAGCCCATGCGGCCCTTGAAATTGCGTGCGGTGGTGGACATGCAGACTTCGCCACTGCTGAGCATGCCGGCACCCATGCCGGCGCAGGCGCCGCAGCCGGACGGCAGCAGGATGGCACCGGCTTCGGTCAGGGTGGCCAGGGTGCCTTCGGCCGCGGCCTGGGCGGTCATCGCCACCGAGGCCGGGGCGATCAGCAGGCGCGTGCCCTTGGCGATCCTGCGGCCCTTCAATACCTCGGCGGCCATGCGCAGGTCGGTGAGTTTGGCACCGGTGCAGGCACCGATATAGGCCTGGTCGATGCGGACCTTGCCGTGCTCGCCCACCGGCCGGCTATTGGCCGGGCTGTGCGGGGCGGCCACGTGTGGTGCGATCTGCGCGGCGTCGTAACGGTAGTGATGCAGGTAGTTGGCGCCGGCGTCGCTGCGCCACTGCGCAGGATCGCCGAGGAAGGGCTTGCCGGCCTGTTCCAGTGCGGCCAGCGTGGTTGCGTCGGGCTCGACGATGCCGGTTTCCGCGCCCAGTTCGGCGGCCATGTTGCACAGGGTCAGGCGCTCATGCATCGGCATGGCCTGCACGGCGCTGCCGCCGTACTCGAAGACCTGGCCTTCGTTGCCCATGCCGTACTGGCCGCACAGCATCAGCATCACGTCCTTGGCGCTGACGCCGGCGGCGAGCCTGCCATCGAGTTGCACGCGGGTGGTCTGCGGCACGCGCAGCCAGACTTCGCCGGTGACCAGGGCGCCGGTGATGTCGGTGGCACCCATGCCCACCATGAAGGCGCCAAACGCGCCGCCGCTGGGCGAGTGCGAGTCACCGCCCACGCAGAACATGCCGGGCTGCACATGGCCGTGTTCCTGCAGCACCACGTGGCAGATGCCGAGCATGTCGTAGTGGGTAACGCCCTGCGCCTGCGCCCACTTGCGGGTGAGGGCGAGGATGTCGGCGCTTTCCATGTCCACGGCGGGCACGAAGTGGTCCGATACCACCACCACCTTGTCCGGGTCCCACACCTTGGCGCCAAGCTTTTCCAGCCGCGAGGCCACCCGCCGTGGGCCGCCGGAGTCGTGCATCATCAGCAGGTCGAGCCTGGCGGTGAGGATTTCACCCGCGCGCACGGCCTCACGCCCGCAGGCACGGGCGAGGATCTTTTCGGCAAGCGTTGCACTTACAGTCGCACTCAAACGGGCGTCTCCGGGTTGTTGGCTTCGTAATCCAGGCGCATCTGGTAGCGCAGCTGGTCAGGGCGGTATTGGATTTCCAGCAGGTCCTGCAATTGCTGGTTGGCATCGAAGGAGCGCCGCTCCAGGGTCATCACCGCCTGGCCGGTGGACATCTGCAGGTGCATGGCCGACAGCGCGCCCACGCGTAGGGCCGATACGGTCTGCTGCACCCTGGCCACATCGATGCCGCAACGGCGGAACAGGTCGATGCGCGAGCCATGGGCCAGGTTCTCGGCGTTGAAGTCCGGGTGCACGGTGCGGGTCCAGCTGGCGTAGTAGCCGAACGGGTGGCCGTGGCGGCTGCGCACGCGCACGCAGCGCACCAGGGTTTCGCCGGGCGCGCTGCCGAACAGCTCGCGGATGGGCTCGGGCGGTACCACCCGTTCCCAGCCCAGCAGGCGCACCTGGGTGTTGCCGGCCAGGGTGTCCAGGCTGTGCATCAGCTCGCCCAGCGGGGTCTTCAGCGGCATCGGGATGGTGGAAGTGCGCACCTTGCCGCCGACCACCCGCGTGCCGCGGCCGCGTTGGCGCACCAGCAGGCCGTCGTCGGCCAGCAGCTGCAGGGCCTGGCGTACGGTGACCCGCGAAATGCGCAGACGCCTGGCCAGTTCCTCCTCGCGTGGCAACTGCTCGCCGTCGCCGATCTCGCCCCGCTCGATCAGCCCGCGCAGGAAGCCCTGCAGCTGGTGGTAGAGCGGCGCATGCACGTCGCGGCGGAGGATGCCCTCCAGGGATTGGGTGGTGAACGGGTCCAAGGCGAGGGTTCTGGCAGGGTCAGAATAATCTTAATGATATAACTATATAACTATATTTGACCGGGGCCGCAATCATCGCTGTGGCTACATCCGGCGCCCGCTCTGTGCCATTCTTTGTCCGGACATTGTTGTAGTGGCATGCGTTCCCCGTTCACCCTTACGCAACAGGTGTGCCGATGAAACGTTTCTACCCGTGGCTGATCTGCATCGTGGCCATGCTGATGCTGGCGATCTCCAATGGCATGACCATGACCGGGATCACCGCCTTCGACCCGTCACTGCTGGACGAGTTTGGCTGGAGCCGTGGCCAGCTCAAGTTCCGCGACATGTTCAACCTGCTGCTGGCGGCGCTGCTGTCGCCGTTTGTCGGTGCCCTGATCGATCGCATTGGTGTGCGCAGCCTGGCCCTGTTCGGCAGTGTGCTGCTGGCGGGCCTGTACGCGGCCTACTCGCAGGTGCATTCCATCGCCCATGTTTATCTGATCCATGTCGGCTTTGCGGCGGTGGTGGTGAGCAGTGGCCTGAGCGTGGCGGTGATCATGGTCTCGCAGTGGTTCCAGACCCGCCGGGGTACCGCGCTGGGTATCGCGCTGGTGGGCAGCAGCCTGGGCGGCATGCTGGTACCCAAGATCATCGTCGCCTTGTTGCCGGAGCATGGTTGGCGCGGAAGCTTCCTGCTGATGGCGGTAATCCCGCTGGCGCTGTTCGTGCTGTGCCTGGCACTGGTACGTTCACCCGATGGCAAGGGCCTGCGGCGTTGGGGCGAGGGCCAGGCCGTGGTCACCAGCAGTCCGGGGCGCTGCAGCCTGCTGCCGGACCTGAGTTATCGCCAGGCCCTGCGCACGCGCACCTTCTGGGCGTTGGCACTGGTGGCGGTGACCACGTTCTGGGGAATCATGTCGCTGTCCTCGCACCTGATCCTCAACATGAAGGACCTGGGTTTCAACGGCAAGCAGGCGGCCGATGGCATGTTCCTGCTGTTCGGGCTGGGCATGGTCGGCAAGTTCCTGTTCGGCTTCCTGGCCGATGTGACCACCTCCAAGAAGGTATTTGTCTGCAACGTGGCACTGATGGCGGTAGGCGCGGTGATCATCGCCCTGCAGCAGGCCAGCCTGTTGTGGACCGGCTTGATCGTGATGGGGCTGGGCTGGGGCGGGCTGTACGCGATACTGCAGCTGCAGATCGTCGAAGCCTTCGGGCTCAGTGCGGCCGGCAAGATCCTTGGCACCATCTCGCTGATGGACGCCACCTCGGCGGGTCTGGGCATCTGGCTGACGGCGGTGATGTTCGATCACTTCGGCAACTACCACGTCGCATTCACGGTGATCGCGGTGCTGGTGGTGATTGGTCTGCTGGCTTCGTTCTTCGTCCGTGACGAGCGGCGCCTGGCGTTTGCTGGTGCGGCAGGCGAGGGCGCGCAGGCATCAGGGCAGGATTCGGCCGTGGTGCGCGGACTGGTTTGACACCCCGCTCGCCACACCCGATCGCGTCGACGCGCTGTCACCGTAGCCCGGGCAAGCGCAGCGCACCCGGGAAATGGGCCGCAGCTGCAGGACCGGCGTAAGCAGCGAAGCTGACATTGCTGAAATTGCGGAGCGTTGCGCCATCTGACGATCTGCATGCTTCACGGCTTACGCCGCTCTTACAACAGCAATCAGGCTATGCGCTTTCGATGCTTCCCCGGGTGCGCTGTGCTTACCCGGGCTACGTTGGTTGCTGGTTGGCTTTACAACGACAAAGGCCCGCTTGCGCGGGCCTTTGTCGTGCACGTCACCTGGCAGAATTCAGAACGGCTTGAGCTTGCCCAGCACCATGATGGTCAGGATGATCAACCAGATGCACAGCACCGGGATCTTCACCCGCGCCACCAGCTGCTTGAGCGACTGCTGATCAGCATCACTCGCCGTGCCGGTCACCACCTTGCCGAACAAGGGGCCGAACGGACGCAGTTGAATGCGCACCAGCAAGCCCATGCTGATGATGCCGGCGAACAGGATCAGCTTGGCACCCAGCCAGCGGCTCTGCACGATGAAGCCACCGTCACTCAACGCATCGATGCCCGCGGCCACGCAGCCGACCAGCACCAGCAGGCGCAGGTAGAAATCCACGCGCGCGATGCGCAGGCCGGCGGCCGAGTGTTCCTTAAGGAAGGCTGCCCAGGCCAGGCCCAGCCACGTCAGCGTGCCCAGCCATACCAGCCACAGCCAGCCCTGCAGCGGCAGCAGCCCGGCCTGTGTGGCCACGGTCAGCCCGGTGCCCAGCGCCATGATCAGGCAGGTACGCGGGATCATGTCCAGCAGCATCATGGCCTTTGCCGAGAACAGGCGCACCGGCAGCGGCTGCGCAGGGTCGGCGATCTTGCCGGCGATGTAGAACACACCCAGGTCGCCGCCAAGCCAGTAGCCACCAATCAATAGGTGCAACAACAACAGCAGTTGGTAATCCATCGTGGTCTCCAAAAGACATCGCTCCCGTGTGGGAGCGATGTGTGGGGCAAAGTGGTGGTGCTTACCAGAAGCGGTACTTGAACTCGAGGCCGTAGGTGCGCGGCACATTGGGGTAGATCACACCGATGCCCAGGCCGGCAATATCAAAGCCACCGGTGGAGGAGAACTCGTTGCTCAGGTTCTTGCCCCATGCAGCCACCGACCAGTTGGCATCACGCGGCTCGTAAGAGATGCGTGCGTTGTACTCGGTGTTGGCGCGGGTCATGATCAGCCGCGAGGTGTCCTGGTTCTGGTAGTACTCATCGGTATGGCGGGCCTGGCCACTGAACACCAGGTCGGCGTTGCCGACCGGCTGCACATAGGTGGCTGCCAGGGTCCACTGCATGTCCGGCGAACTCTTCATCGAGCGGCCCTTGAAGTAGGCCGCATTGACCGCTGCATAGTCCTTGTACTCACCGTCGATGGTGCCGATGCTGGCATCCACGCGCAGCTTGCTGGTCAGCTGTGCCTGGGCGTCCACCTCGAAGCCCTGGATCAACGCGCCGGTGGCATTGGTCATCACGAACACACCATCGGAGTTCACCGCGGTCAGCTGGATGCCGTCGTAATCCAGGCGGTAGTAGTCGGCGTTCAGGCGCAGGCGGTTATCCAACAGCGTCGACTTCACGCCTACTTCGTAGGCGCGCAGGGTTTCGGCATCCACCGGGGTGACAGTGTCATAGGTGGTGCCGCGGCCGTTGAAGCCGCCGCTCTTGAAGCCGGTGGTGACGCTGGCATAGCCCATCACGTTGTCGTTGAAGTCGTAGGACAGCAACACCTTCCAGTCGGGGCGGTTCCAGCTCTTCTCCAGCGCCTTGCTGTAGTTCGGGTCACCGTTGGCCTTCACCGAGCGCACCAGGAAATCCTTGTTCTCGTAGCTGTAGCGGCCGCCCAGGGTGAAGGTCAGCTTGTCGGTGAACTTGTAGTCGCCCTGTGCGTACAGCGCGTAGGCGGTGGTGTCCTGCTTGACGTAGTTGGTGCCACCGCGGGTGAAGATGTCATTGCGGGTGGGCTGGTCGTTGTGCTCCTTGAAGGCGAAGACACCGGCCACCCAGCTGAACGGGCCTTCGGTCTGCGAGGTGAACTGGGCCTCGTAACCGCGCTGGTTCTGCTTCTGGTCCTGTTCCAGGTGGTAGCGCATCTGCTCGGTGCCATCCACGTCCATGTAGAAGTGATGCTGCAGCTCGCGGTAGTGCAGGATGCTGCGCCAGGAGAATGCGCCGAAGTCGGTTTCGTTGGTCAGGGCGACGCCGAACTGGTCCAGGTCGTTGATGCCGAGCGTGTCGGTGCGGGTCCTGTAGAAGCTGCCCAACTTGGGCGTGACCTTGTCCGTGTTCGGGTCCAACGCCACCGGGGTACCCCAGGCCGGGGTGGAGCGCTCGCGCAGGCGGTCGATGCTCAGGGTAGCGTAGGAGGCTTCACCCCAGGTGCTGGCCAGCGACACGCGCCCGGCCACGACCTTCTGGTCGTTGACCATGCGGTCATGGGTCAGGTCCTTCATGATGCCGTCACGGTTGCGGCTGAGCACGGCCGCCGACACGTCCAGGGTTTCGCCGATGCGGGTGGCGAACATGGCGCGGCCATCCAGCCGCCCGAGGTTGCCGGCGCTGGCATCGAAGGCCAGCTTGTCTTCGCCGGTCGGCTTCTTCGAGATGTAGCGGATGGCGCCGCCGGTGGCATTGCGGCCGTACAGGGTGCCTTGCGGGCCGCGCAGTACTTCGATGCGGTCCACGTCGTAGAGGTCGAGCATGGCGCCGTTCTGGCGCGCGATGTAGACGTCGTCGATGTACAGCGCCACGGCCGGGTCGTTGGTGAACATCGACTCGTCGGCGCCGACGCCACGCATGATGATCTTGGCGCCCGAGCTGGTGCCGGTGTTCTGTTCGATGATGATGTTGGGCGTGGTGAACTTGACGTCATCCACGCGCTGGATCTGCATGCGGTCCAGGGCCGGCCCGCTGATCACGCTCATGCTGAGCGGTGTTTTCTGGATCTGTTCTTCGCGTCGCTGGGCGGTCACGCTGACCTGGTCCAGCTGCACGGCTTCCTTGTCAGACGACTGGGCGTAGGCATCGCCGCTGCCAATGGCCGTCATGATCGCAACAGTCAAAGCACTCCGGTACAGAACATCTTTCATGACTCGCCTCGTAGCGTGATGAAGGAAAAGCTCGTTCGGGTGGGGGAAAACATCAACATATAGATATATCAATGCTTCCTAACGAGTATTCCGCCATTTGTCCGGACAATCAACCGGACTATTGCACGTTTTTTACACGCGGCAAGAACGTGTTGAATCCACTGTAACCACATGAATCAAAAGGATTTATATAAAGTGAATGGGCTTTATTGTTTGTCTTATAGGTTTGGTTGTTAGGTCAATTGAAGATTGATTGCTGCGGGTGCAGCACATCATCCAGGTGCGGCAATCCGCGGGCACGGTCACACACGGTCCTGATTAGATTATTGATATAACAATAGTCATATCCGCCAATGGGTCCGACCATGCACAGCACCCGCAGCCGTCGTCAGTTCATCCGCATCGGTGATCGCGCCGTGCACTACCGTTATGCAGGGCAGGGGCCGGTGTTGATGCTGTTGCATCAATCACCGCAGAACTCGCGCATGTGGTTGCAGATGATCGAGCGCTTCGCTGATCGCTATACCGTGATCGCACCGGACACGCCGGGCTTTGGCTATTCCGATCCACTGGCCGATGCGGCACCGGGCATTGACCGCTTTGCCGAAGCCACCCTGGAGCTGGCCGATGCGCTGGGCATCGAACGCTTCGCATTGTTCGGCATGCATACCGGTGGCCTGATCGGCATGCACCTGGCGTGGAGGGCACCGGAGCGTCTGCACTGTCTGATCATCGATGGCTATGCCTTGTTCAACGATGCCGAGCGCGCACGCTATACCGATCGCTACCTGCCGCCCTTCGTTCCCAGCTGGGATGGCGGTCACCTGCGTTGGCTGTGGTCGCGCATGCGCGAGCAGCTGTACTTTTTCCCATGGTGCGATCCATCGGCCGAGTGTGCGATCGCGTTGCCACCGTATGACACGCAGGGCACGCACGACGCTGCAATGGACATCCTCGATGTGGGTGACAACTACCGCAGCGGCTACGGTGCGGCGTTCCGCTACACCCAACGGCAACGTGTGGCCGAGCTGCAGTGTCCGGCATGGTTGATCTACCGCCATGATGACGTGCTGCTGAGCCATCGCGCGCGGCTGCCGGCGCTGCCGGCCAATGTCCGCAGCGAGGAAGAGCCCGATGGTGTTGAAGGTCTGCATCGGCGCATGGACAGCCTGCTGCAGCAGTCCACCCAGCCGCTGCTGGCGCCTGTCCCGCTGGCTGCGCGCGAGAAGGACGGTTGGACGCGTCGCATCATCGACACGCCGGTAGGCGAAGTGGCGGTAAGGTTGCGCCGCGGCAGCAACGGTGCGGTGTTGCATATCCATTCGCCCGGGCAGGCACCGTTGCCGGTAGCTGTATTGCAGGTCGATGCGCGCACGCAGATAGCGGTGGAGTTGCCGGGCCATGCAGGCTCGGCGGAAATCACCGCGCCACTGACGGTGGAGACCATGCAGACTGCCCTGTGTGCGCTGCTTGAGGACGTGGTGCCCGGACAGGCCGTGGCAGTGCACGCATACGAGGCGGCGGCAGCCTACGTAGCGGACCTGGCGGCCTACCTGGGCGCACGTCTTACGGAAGTCGCCTTGCACAGACCGTGGCTGTTGCAGGCGGACGAATGTGCCTGCCTGCTCGCGCGCTTGCCGGACCCTGCGCTGCATCCCGCAGGCGGGCATATGGCCGAGGCCTGGCAATGGGAGCGGGAGCGTCACCTGCTGTGGCCGTGGCTGCCAGCCAGTGCCGCAGCGCGCCGTCTGGTGGCCGCGCCGGATGCCGCGCAGGTGCATGCCAACGTGGTTGAGCTGTTGCGTCTGGGGGCGCAGCTGCCGCTTGTATTTGCCGGGGTGGCGGTGGCCGACACCGGCCTGCGCTTGTCGGCCCTGCGCGTACCGGTGACGGTGCATGCGGATGCGCAGGACGACTACCAAGGCCGCAGCGCGGCCATGGTGGCAGACTTGGCGGCGCGCTGATGGCCAACAGCGCAGCCGCCTTGCAGCGGCTGCGCCGGTTACTCACACCGGTTGCAGCAACTCCAGCTGTTCCCCGTCCGGGCCCAGCAGGGTGGCGATGGCGCAGGGGCCAAACCCGGGTACATCCAATGCTGCACGCGCGATCAGTTCAGCACCCAGCTGTTGCAGCTGGGCCACATCGGCGTCCAGCGCATCGCTGAGCAGGGTGGCCGAGAGGATGCCGATATTGGGTGGCACCGCGAGGTCGCGCAGCGGTGCATCCGGCAGGTGCTCCATGTCCAGGTAGGCGAACATTTCCACCCGTCCCGGCACGATGTGCCCGTCCTTGATCAGGTTGACGTTGTGGATGCGCACTGGCCGGTCGGTGCCGAGCAGGGTCTGCAGTTCGGGGAAATCGAGCACGCGGTCGAACAGCACCTCGAAGCCCAGGGCGCGATAGAACGCAACCGAACGCGCTACATCGCGGGTTGCCAGGGCAATCGTCTGCACCACGCTGACATCGGTGTTCAGGGGGCCGCGCAGTTCGCCGCCTTTTTCGTAGGAGAACACGTCAAGACGGATACCGTCCGGATCGTCGTTGATCGAGTCGCGCACCGCGACCTGCTCGCTGACCTCCCAGTAGCTGGGTTCGTGCGCACTGCTGCCGCCGGCAGCGGTGATGGCCTGCATGGTGGCCAAGGCATCCCGGCAGCGGAAGTTGAGCGCGTAGTAACCACTGCCGTTGTAGAGATTGCCGGCGTTCCACAGGCGTTGGCCCGGCGCGTCGAATGCAACCAGGCGGATTCTTCCCAGGCCCGAATCATCGGGCGCAAGCATGGCGTACTCGCCACGCAGGCTGGAATCAAAACGCCATAGCGGTGCCAGATCAGGGGCAAGCGCGGCGCGCGTCTGCACGCGATAGCCCAGTGCATTTTCGTAAAAGGCGCAGGCTTGCTGCAGGTTGCTCACGCCAAGGGTAACTGCCTTCACTTCGGACAACATGCCGGACTCCTGCAACAGGAACGTGGAAAGGTCATACCTGTTCCGATCCTGCAATATGTCCGGACAAATTGTCCAGTGATGCTGGTCGTATCGCGCACTACGGTAGCGTCGGGGCCACCCATGTAGTGCCGTGCCATGCTCGGCAAGGGGTTTTACCGGGGAGTGCGTCTGCCGAGCATGGCTCGGCACTACACCGGGGAAGCGTGTCTGCCGAGCATGGCTCGGCACTACGGGAGGGGCTTGTGGGAGCACAGGCAGCAGCCCCTCTCCCGCCTGCGGGAGAGGGGTTGGGGTGAGGGTGCTTTTGATTGCGCAGTTGCGGCGGCCTGCCGCCCTCAGGCGGCAGCGCAGGCCTCAGTCATGCCCGCCGGCATCCACATCCAGTGTCATCTGGTAGGTGAACTGGTCCGGGCGGTACTGCACGCTCAGCAGGTCGACCAGGTTGCCGTCGCCGTCATAGGAGCGGCGTTCCAGCGACAGCAGCGCGGTGCCAGGCTCCACCTTCAGGTGCATGGCGGCAATGGCATCGGCATTGACCGCCGACAGCACCTGTTCCACCTGCTTGATCTGGATGCCCACGGCCTGGAACAGCTTCAGGCGCGAGCTGTTGGCCAGCTTGGACTCGTTGAAGTCCGGGTGGTCGGTGCGGGTCCAGCTGTTGTAGTAGCCAAACGGGGTGTCGCCACGCAGGCGCAGGCGGATGGCGTGTACCAGCACATCGCGGGGGCCGGTGTCGAACAGCGCCCGGATCGGCTCCGGCGGCACCGCACGGCGGAACTGCAGCAGTTGCACCTTGGTGTGCTCGGCCAGTACCTCCAGGCTTTCCAGCAGCCCGGTCAAGGGGCTGTGCATGGGCTTGGGCCGCGAGCGGTGGATGACATGCGTGCCCTTGCCACGGCGGCGCTCGACCAGACCCTCGGCGGCCAGCTCGTCCAGCGCCCGCTTGGCGGTGATGCGCGATACACCGAAACCTTCGGCCAGGTCGAACTCGGTGGGGATACGTGCACCGCGCGGGATCTCACCATTGAGGATGCGATCACGCAGCAGGCTGAACATCTGGTGGTAAAGCGGCGTCGGCAGGTCGTTGCGCAGCAGCTTGTGCGCGTTGGAACTCAGCAATGTGGCCAGCGTCTCCTGGGACATCGTCGCTTCACCCTCCTTTGGCTTAATGCTATAACGATATGACAAATAGGGTAGATCATGATCACTGAAGACACTGTGATTTGCTGGAGCCGTGACGGAGCGCTCGCTCGCATCGGTATCCACCGACCGGACAAGCGCAACGCCCTGGCCACCCGCCACTGGGCCGCGATCGAGGCCGCACTGGACGAAATTGCCGCCAGTGACGCCCAGATCGTGGTGATCTCCGGCGTACCGGGTGCCTTCAGCGCCGGTGCCGATATCGACGAACTGGGCCAATTGCTGGCAGCGCCGGCGGCCTTTGCCGCCAACAATGCCCAGGTCCAGCGCACCCAGCTCAAGCTGCAACGCCTGCCGCAGACCACCCTGGCCGTCATCGACGGTGCCTGCGTCGGTGGTGGCCTGGGCCTGGCGCTGGCCTGTGACCTGCGCCTTGCCAGTGCCCGCAGCCGGTTTGCCATCACCCCAGCCAAGCTCGGATTAGTTTACAGCGCCGACGACAGCCGCCGGTTGGTCAATACGGTCGGCATGGCGCGCGCCCGCGAAATGCTGCTGACCGGGCGCCTGCTCGATGCCCAGACCGCACAGGCCTGGGGGTTGGTCAGCCAGTTGGCCGCTGAGGAGGGTATCCAGGCGTTGGAACAGGCACATGTCCAGCAACTGCTGGCCACCTCCGGGCAGGCGCGGCGGGCGATCAAGACCGTGCTCGGCCACCTGGGGGGGGACGCCAGCATCGATCTGGCCCAGGCCGATGCGGCCTTCAACGACGCCTTCACCAGTACCGATTTCATCGAAGGCGCTGCTGCCTTCCTGGAAAAGCGCGCCCCGCGCTTCAGCTGAGTACGCCATGTCCGCCTACCTGATCATCGAAGCCCACATCACCGACCCGCAGCGTTTTGCCGCCTATGCCCGCGCAACCCCCGAGGTGGTGGCGCGCTACGGCGGCCACTACCTGGTGATGGGCGGCGAGCAACAGAGCCTGGAGGGCGAGCACGCCCCGGCCCGCACCGTGGTCTCGCAGTGGCCGGACCGCGCCGCCGCGCTGGCGTTCTGGCACAGCCCCGAATACACCGCGATCAAGCCGCTGCGCGCAGGCACCGGCACCTTCCGGGTGCTGCTGGCCGACGGCGCGCGCATCCAGATACTCAACGACACCGCTACCGAAGGTAACGCCGCATGATCGACGCCTATCGCGCGCTGGCACTGCAGACCACCTGCCGTGCCATCAATGCCTGCACCACGCCGGAGGACGCCGCTGCCACCGTGGCCGACAACATCACCCGCGTCGGCCGCCAGATCCGCGCCTCCAAAGCCTTCATCGGCGCCGACCTGAAATTGGTGGTGCTGCCGGAATACTTCGCCACCAGCTACCCGCTGGGCGACACCATCCCCGGCTGGGCAGCCAAGGGCTGCCTCGCGATGGATGGCAGCGAGTACGAGCAGCTGGGCCGCATCGCCCAGGACAACGGCGTCTACCTGTGTTCCAACGCCTACGAGCGTGACCCCAACTTCCCCGAGCTGTACTTCCAGTCCTCGGTGATCCTGGATGACAGCGGCAACCAGATCCTGCGCTACCGCCGGCTGATCTCGCTGTACGCGCCCAGCCCGCATGATGTCTGGGACAAGTACCTGGACGTGTACGGCATCGACGGGGTGTTCCCGGTGGCACGTACGCCGCTCGGCCGCCTGTCCTGCATCGCCTCGGAGGAAATCCTGTACCCGGAAATCGCGCGGGCGATGGGCCTGCGCGGCGCCGAAGTGTTCCTGCATTCCACCAGCGAAGTCGGCAGCCCCGAGCTGACCCCCAAGGACATCGCCAAGCGCGCCCGCGCGCTGGAAAACATGGCCTACGTGGTCTCGGCCAATACCGCCGGCATCAGTGGCGTGGACATCCCGCTGGGCAGTGCCGATGGCATGAGCAAGATCGTCGATGACCAGGGCCGGGTGTTGTCCGCCGCCGGCACGGGCGAGTCGATGGCCGCCTATGCCGACCTGGATATCGCCGGCCTGCGCCGCCGCCGGCTGCGCCCGGGCATGGGCAATTTCCTCTCGCGGCTGCCGCAGGCGGCAATCAACGCCGGCTTGGGCAGCACCGCCTTGAAGCCCAACGCCCTGCTGCAGGGCGACAGCTTGAAGATCCCGCAGCGGGCCGACTTTGCCGCCCGCCAGAAAGCCACCCTTGATGCACTGTTGAGCGCCGGAGTACTGGGCAATGACTGACGCAACCACGCTGCCACTGCGCAACCCCCGCACCGGGCTGTCCGACGGCGAGCTGCCGATCACCAGCGCCAGCGAAGTCGCCGTGCTGGGCGCGCAGCTGCGCCAGGCGCAGCTGGCCTGGGCCGAGCGCAGCATCGAGGAACGCTGCGCGTGCCTGGACGCCCTGGCCGACGCGCTGGTCGCGCGTCGCGATGGCTTCCTCGATGCATTGCTGGCCGATACAGGCCGCTGGCATGAATCGCAGATTGAAGTGGACGGCACGGTCGGCGCGATCCGCCGCTGGGCGCAGCAGGCCGCAGGCTGTCTTGCGGAAAAGCCGGCCCAGCAGGAAGCCATCCCTTTCATCCAAAGCCAGCAGACCTGGGTGCCGTATGCGGTGGTGGGCGTGATCAGCCCGTGGAACTTCCCGCTGATGCTGACCCTGATCGATGCCGTGCCGGCGCTGGCCGCCGGCTGCAGCATCCTGGCCAAGCCCAGCGAGGTCACCTCGCGCTTCGTGCCGCTGTTGCGTGAAGCCCTGGACGAAGCGGGTCTGGGCGCGGTGTTCAAGCTGGTCACCGGTGCCGGTGCCACCGGCCAGGCGGTGATCGAGGCCAGTGACCAGATCTGCTTCACCGGTTCGGTCGCCACTGGCCGCAAGGTGGGCGAAGCCTGTGCGCGCCGCTTCATTCCGGCCTCGTTGGAGCTGGGTGGCAAGGACCCGGCGCTGGTGCTGTCCGATGCCAACATCGCACATGCCGCACGCGCGCTGGCCTGGGGCAGCTTCGTCAACGGCGGCCAGAGCTGCATGTCGATCGAGCGCGTCTACGTGGAAGCGCCGGTGGCCGATGCCTTCATCGCCGCGTTGGTGAAGGAAGCTTCCGCGCTGCAGCTGGCCTGGCCGGACCCCAAGCAGGGCCAGATCGGTCCGGTGATCGCGGCCTCGCAGGTCGAGCTGGTGCGCGGCCAACTGGCCGACGCCAAGGCCAAGGGCGCACGCGCGCTGACCGGTGGTGAGCTGATCGAGCAGGGTGGCGTCTGGTGTCCGCCAACGGTGTTGGTGGATGTCACCGACGAGATGGCCGTGGTTGCCGATGAGAGCTTTGCCAGCGTCCTGCCGGTGATGGTGGTGGCGGATGAAGCTGAAGCCATTGCCCGTGCCAACGCCACCGAGTTCGGCTTGTCGGCGGCGGTGTTCACGCAGAGCCCGGAGCGCGCCCAGCGTGTGGCGCGCCAGCTGCAGGCCGGTGGCATCTCGATCAATGACGCCTGCCTCACCGGCATGGTGCAGACCGCCGAAAAGCAGAGTTTCAAGCTGTCCGGCATGGGCGGTTCGCGCATGGGCACGGCCTCGATCCGCCGTTTCGTCCGCGCGCGTGCCTTGCTGATCAACAACGGTACGGCATCGCCGTGGTGGTTCCCCGCCGCGTGAGGCTCAGCAGGCCAGCACGAACTGGCCGAGAAAAATACCGGCGCCCAGCAACCACATCGCCAGCATCGCCGGGATGCTGACGATGCGCAGCGCCCAGCGTGGCCCGCGCGCGGCCACGCGGGTGATGCGGAACATCAGGAACGACAGCACCAGGCCGCCGAGGAAAAAAGCAGCAAACACGCCCCAGCCCAGGGCCCAGAAGGCCATGGATTTCGGCTCGAACTCTTCCGGACACTGGGCCATGGCCAGCGCTGACGGTGACAGTACGTAGAGCCCGAAGGCAAGCAGGCCCAAGCCCAATCTGGTTGAACGACACAGCATCAAGACGGTTCTTCCCCAAGAGACGTCGTAAGAGAATCCTGCCACAACTTCCGGGTCAAAGCTCCAACACGCCCGGGTTCATCTTTGTCTGCGGATCCAGTTGCTGCTTGATGCCACGCAGCAGCGCTGCGGGCGCATCGTCCATGACGGAAAGAAAAGGATAGGTGCGCCCAATCTGGTTGGACGCACCGCCGAGCTCGGCGAACAGGTCGCAGGTCTGTTGCCGCAGATCCGCCACCAGCGCACGCGCAGTGGGATTGTCCGGGCCGCAGGCCAGCGTGGCCGCGACGTCCGGCGCCAACTTGGCGGCATGCAATGGCTGCCAGTTGTCCTGCCAATGAAACACCGCTTCAAAGCTGAAGCTGTAATTGCAGAGTGCCGAACACAGGTAGGTGACGCGCACGCCGCAGGCGTCCATCGCGGCGCGTTGCGCTGCGATCAGCTGCTGGTGCGCGCGGATCAGCGCACTGGCACGTGAGTGCGCCACTTTCACATTCAATGCCGCCCAGCGGCTGCCGCTGGCACCCAGTACCGCATTGAGCCCGGGGAAAGGATCGGCACGCGCGATGCGTGGCACGGTGGCGGCTATGGCGATGCCACCGTGCTCATGGGCAAGGCGCTGTGCGCTGGCCAGGTCATGCGCTACCGCCGCCTGGCTGTTGCCTGCGGCCACAAGATGCAGGGTAAACGCATCGGTGGGCACCACCTGGCGTCCGGCCCGCACCATCCCCAGCAGGGCCCCGCACTTGCCAGCGATGCCGGTGGCCGTGTGCAGCACCTGGCACACCGCACGCAGCGCGGCGCCCAGGCTGCGGTCGCGTTCGGCATTGGCGGCCACGGCACCGGCATCCAGCACATAGGCTTCCTCGGCGATGCCGGCCCGTGCAATTGCCGACAAGGCCAGCCCGGCGCGCTCGAAATCGGCGAAGGCAAACGAGGCATAGCCGGTGTGTGCCGGCAGCGGAATCAGGCGGAACGCGGCGCGGGTCTTGATGCCGAAGGCACCGCCGTCATGCATGAACAAGCCGGTGGTATCCGGCCCGAAGTTGCGGAATACCGGCGCGGCCTCCACCTTCAAGGCCCATTGTCCGGTACGCAGCAGCCCGCCATCGGCGGTGACGAGCTCGACCCCCAGCACGTTGTCGGCGGCAGCGCCGTAACGCGCGCTGCCGAAGAACAATGCGCCATGGCTGAGGCCGCCGCCGATGCTGGCACCGGCGCCGGAGAACGTGCCGAAGTAGGGCAGGCGCAGGCCCAGCGGTGTGAGGGCGTCGTGCAGCTGTTTCCAGGTCACCCCGGCCTGGGCGACGACGTACATGTCCTCGGCGCTGATGTGCTCGATGCGATTCAGCGCGGACAGGTCAACCAGCACACTGCCACTGTCCTGGCAGCGGTAGCCGCCGGTATAGCTCAGGCCGCCGCCGCGTGGCACCACCGACAGGCCGGCCGCGCTGATCCGTGCGACCGCCTGTGCCAGCGCCGCGCCATCGGTGGGGCGGATGACCGCCACCGGTGCGGGCCCACTGCTGTAAAGATCGCCGGCCATCAGTTCGAGGGTGGCGGCATCGCGCAGCACGGCGGCTTCGCCCAGTACTGCGCCAAGCTCGGCCAGCAGCGCGGCGTGATCGGTCATGGTCATGTCGGCTTGAAGATGCTGACGACGACGATCGCCGCGATGAACAGCCACAGCACCCCCAACACCGAGGTCGCCTTCACATAGGTGCGGCGGATGATGGCGTTGGTGACCGCGGTGGGCCCTTCCTGTGCCATCACCTTCCAGGTACGGAAGTGGCTGATCAGCGCCAGGCGGATGCCGACACCCGAGGCCATCACCCCGGCGTACAGCGCCAGCTTCAGGCGCAGCCACAGCGGCATTTCCCAACTGCCGCCAAGCAGGCCGGTAGCCAGCGCGACCAGCAGCGCCATGAAGACATAGCGCGAGCCGCGATCAATCCCCCCCAGGGTCGCGCCGATGCGGCTGTGGCGCAGCCGGTGCACGGCTTCGACAAAGCCAAGCCACAGCACGCACAGCACGCCGGCGATCTTCGCCGTGGTTTCCGCCCCGGGGATCAGCCCGTACAGCGCGGCCAACGAGAAACCCAGCCCGGCCTGCAGCACCAGCGCATAGCGCACATGCTGGTCCACGTGCATGACGTGTTCCATCAAGCGGTTGCGCTCGACGAAGGGGATATGGCTGCCATAAGAGACATAGCGGTAGGTGCTGTTGATCACCAGCTCCGAGCCCAGCCAGTAGCCCAGCACGGCGATGTGTGCCACCAGCAGGATCTGCAGCAGCATCTCAGTGCTCCACCACGGTATAGCTGCTCAACTCGTAGGCGGTCTGCATGTAGCCGGTCACCGCGGCCCGCAGCAGGATGTAGTGCTCGTCGGCGGTCACCCACAGATCGTAGTCCGGGTGTTCCTCGGGCATGCCGACATCGAGGATGCGGAAACGGCGTGCCCTGAAACGCCCGGCAATGACCTCGATGTCCTCCTCGCCCACGTACTCGATGGCCAGCTGCACCGGGAAGATCATCGGCCCGGTGGCACCGCGGTGGTCGGGAGAGGACAGCAGCATGAAGAACGTCTGCTTGCCGGGCCCCTGGGCCAGGTCGTACAGCGACATCGCATAGGCATCGTTGATGATGGCGTGGTTGCCGAAGGCCAGCAGCGGCGCCTGCAGCGGGAAGCGCTGCGACACGCGGCCTTCCACCGTGGTGGTGGATTCGCACTGGGCTTCGTTGGCGTTGAAGGCAAACCAGCCCGAGCCGCGGAACTGCCCGCCCACGGCGATGCGCACGAAGCACTCCTGCGGTCGATTGTCCGCGTCCAGACGCAGGTTGACGTCGCGGACTACGGCCGGTGCGTCATCGATTTCGCAGTGCGCGGCGAGTACCCGCGAGCCGTCGCGGTGCACATCCAGCCGGAAGCTCTCGCGGCCACGCTCCGCATCCAGGCGGTGGCTCTGCTTGCTGGTGTACTGGATGCTGCCGGTGATGGAACGGGTGATGCCGGTCATGCCGTGGTCTCCTCGGGAAGCGGGTCGATCTGCAGGATGCTCACCGGCACGTTGTCCGGGTCGTAGACGATCATTTCGCGGTACAGGCCAGCCGGTGAACGCGCGCTGGCGGTGCGCTTCGGGTAGGCCAACGGCGGGGTCAGGAAGCGATGGCCGGCGGCCTGCAAGGCGCTGTGCAGCGCATCGAAGCGCCGGCAGGACAGGACCAGCGCGCTTTGTCCGTAGGCAGGCTTGCCCAGCGGTGGCGTGAGCGTCTCCAGCGCGGTCTGGCTGATCTCGAACAGGCCCAGGATGACCGGCGCATCCGCGCCGGCGGCCAGCAGCGCGATGCGCATGCGACAGGCCGGCAACTGCAGCAGGCCGCCGGCCATCGGGCCTTCCAGGGTTTTTTCTTCCACTACCACAAGGCCCAGCGCATCGCGGTAGAACCGCAGCGATGCCTCAAGGTCACGACAGAACAGGGTGAACCGCTCGAACTGAAGTTCCATGCCACTCCTCGTTGCCGCAAGGGACTGCGACGGCCGCGGTATCCGCAGCCGCACTGCCACGGAAAGAAAGATCAGGGGGCTGACAGGTACTCGATCAACGCCTGCCGCCGTGCCGGGTCGGGTACCGCAATCACCATGCGGGTGCCGGGCACGTGCTTGGCGGGTGCGGCCAGATAGGCGTCCAGCTGGGCCGCATCCCAGGTGATGTTGCTGGCCTTCAGGGCCGGGGAGTAATCAAAGCCGGGATTGCTGCCGGCCTTGCGCCCGACAACCCCCCACAGGTTGGGTCCCATGCGCTGAGGTGCACCGGCATCGCGGCTGTGGCAGGCCACGCACATGGCAAAGGCCTGTTCGCCGCTTATTTGTGGCGTGGGTGCGGGTGTGGATGCAGGTGCCGCAGCGACAGGCGCGGCCGGGGGCGAGCCGGCGGCAGCCGCGCCGGGCACAGGGGCGGGCTGCTGGCTGCAGGCTGCGGCCAGCAGTGAAACCGCGATGATCGACAAAGAGCGCATGGCAGGTCCTGGTGGAGTATCAGAAGGGCTTGACCACGCCAAGGAAGGCCGTGGCCAGCAACATCAGGTAGACAAGCCACACCCAGAGGCGGGTGCGGTTCATGGTGCGCAGCAACGGCAGCTCGGTGGCATCGCTGCTGCCTTGCTTGAGCAGCGCGCCCAGTTGCGCGCCGACCGGCTTGAAGGTGACGTCGATCATGATGGCGGCGGCAAAGATCACGCCGAACATCAGCGCCTTGCTGGCCAACCACAACGGGGCCAGGGGCGCGCCCTGCAGCAGCGAGGCCAGCCCCAGCCACAGGTAGAACAGGGCCAGCAGCCAGCGCAGTACCGATTCGATGCGGCGGTTGCGCGCGGCCCGTGGGGTCTGGTCGTGGCGATGGGCGTCCCACACCAACCACAGCCAGAACGCGCCCACCAGCCACGCCAGCAGCAGTGCCCAGCCAGGCAGCGTCCAGTAGCCGCCCACATGCACCACGCTCAGGCTCACCGGCACCATCAGCGCCCAGGCGCTGCGCGGCACCATGTCCACCTCCACCAGCAGTTTCAGCAGCGCTATGCGCTGCTCCAGCGAGTAGGACTGGCGACGCCGGAAGTGCTGGCCAAGCAGGAATACGCCGACATCGGCGCCCAGCCACAGCACGAACAGCAGCAGGTGCCCGAACACCAGGATTGGATACTGCAATGCAGCCACGTCCCGTCCCTTGCCCGCATGGCGGGTGCTTATATTTGTCCGGACAAACAAATATCAGAATGGGCGGCACAAGAAAAGCTGCTAGGTTGCATTACGTGCGCCAGGTGTTTCCGCAAGGCGGAAAGCGGCAGGATCTGTCCGAGCGCCTTGTTCATCGCGGCGTAGCCTGTGCAGGTGCAACATCGGGTGCATACCGACATTTTCCTTTCAGCAGGAGCCCTGTGATGAACGTGCAAGCGCATTTCGACCTGAGCGGAAAGGTGGCCATCGTCACTGGCGGCGGCAATGGCATTGGCCGCGCCAGCGCGATGATGCTGGCGGCCTACGGTGCGGCGGTGGCCATCGCCGACCTGAAGCTGGCCGCCGCCGAGAAAGTGGCGGCGGAGATTGTCGCGGCCGGTGGCAAGGCCTTGGCGCTGGAGTGCAATGTGCTCAAGGACGAGGACCTGGTGCGGGTGGTGGAGCGCACCGCCAATGAACTGGGCGGCATCCACATCCTGGTCAACAACGCCGGTGGCGGCGGGGCGGGCCGCGAGAGCCCGTACAAGATCAGCCTTGAACAATTCGAGCGGCCATTCCAGATCAACGTCTTCAGTGCCTGGCGGCTGTCGCAGCTATGTGCGCCGCACATGCAGAAGGGCGGCTACGGCTCGATCATCAACATGTCGTCGATGAGCTCGATCAACAAGAGCCCGGCGATCAGTGCCTACGCCGCATCCAAGGCGGCGATCAACCATATGACGGCGAATCTTGCGCATGACTACGGTCCTGCCGGCATCCGCGTCAATGCGGTAGGGCCGGGCGCGGTGCGCACCGATGCGCTGGCTACCGTGCTCACGCCGGAGATCGAAGAGCGGATGCTGTCGCATACGCCGATCAAGCGCCTGGGCGAGGCCGAGGATATCGCCGGCGCGGTGCTGTATTTCGCCGCGCCGATATCCAACTGGGTCAGCGGCCAGACCTTGTTCGTCAATGGCGGCGGTGTGCAGACGCTGGATTGACGCCGGGCCTATTCGGGCAGGGTGGACAGGAACTCGATCACGGCCTGGCGGCGCGCCGGGTCGGAGGTGGCGTTGACCATCTTGCTGCCCGGCACCTGCCTGGTCGGTGACTTGATGAAGGCGTCCAGGGTCTGCGCATCCCAGGTGATGCCGCTGGCCTTCATCGCTTCGGAATAGTTGTAGCCGGGGGCGGTGCCGGCCTTGCGGCCGATCACGCCGTGCAGGTTGGGGCCGACGCGGTGGCCGAGGTCGGCGCGGGTGTCGTGGCAGCCGGCGCAGATGGCGAAGGCCCGCTCGAGCTCGCGCTGGTGCGGGTCGGCGTTGGCTGAATGATTGAAGGCATCGCGCTGGCCGCAGGCGCTCAGCGTCAGGCAGGCGAGGGCGATCAGTGGCAGGCGGGACATTGCGTTCTCATTGCGCTGGCGGTTGTGGCTGTGCGGCGCTGGCAATGATGGCCGGTGCTGGGAGGGGAAGCAAAGGGCTTGGGTTTTTGGCAGGTTGGGGTGGTGTGAGGGCTTTGACGGAATGGTGAAGCAAAGGCCGAGCCAAAGCAGAAGCCAAAGCCAAAGCCAAAGCCAAAGCCAAAGCTAAAACAGAAGCCAAAGCTCCCCTCATCCGCCCATTGGGCACCTTCTCCCGCAAGCGGGAGAAGGGAGACTTCATGCTTTCTTTCGTCGGTTGGAAAAGCCAAAGCAAAAGCAAAGGCAAAAGCGAAAGCAGAAGCAAAAGCGAAAGCAGAAGCAAAAGCAGAAGCAGAAGCAGAAGCCAAGGCAGAAAGCCACTCATCTGCCCGTTGCGCATTTTGTGTTCAGACGCCTAGATGCTTAAAAGCGCTGATTGAGCTGAGAGTGCTCGGCTTCGAAAAAGTTTCGTGGAGTACGCCGAAGTCAGTAATGCCGGCCCATGCAAATTCGTCCCGAAGTAGTCCCCTCTCCCGTTTACGGGGTGAGAGGGGAAGCTTACGAACCATCGGTTCGTTTCCCATCGAACGCCCTTGCGCCAGCGCAAGGGCAGGGGCGCGGAGCGGGGGTAGGGGTGAGGGCAGCTCTTAGGCCTTTGTCCTTTAGGGTTTTCAGCTTTCAAGCTTTCAAGCCTTCAGCTTCAACGCACCGGCCCCCCAACACTCACTTCTTCGCAGCAAACGTCTTGTCCAGGCTCTGCTCGAAGGTGTGATACCCGATGCGCTCATACAGCTCCTCGCGGGTCTGCATGGTCTCCACCACATTGCGCTGGTGGCCATCACGGCGGATCGCGGTGTACACGTTCTCCGCGGCCTTGTTCATCGCGCGGAACGCCGACAGCGGGTAGATGCACATCGCCACGCCCACCGAACCCAGCTCCTCGGTCGAGAACAACGGGGTCTGGCCGAATTCGGTGAGGTTGGCCAGCACCGGCACCTTCACTGCATCGACAAAACGCTTGTAGGTCTCAAGGTCGTACGAGGCCTCGGCAAAGATGCCGTCGGCGCCGGCTTCCACGCAGGCCAGCGAGCGCTCGATCGCCGCATCCACGCCTTCCATCTGGATGGCGTCGGTACGTGCGATCAGGAAGAAATCCGGATCGGTCTTGGCATCGGCCGCCGCCTTGACCCGGTCCACCATCTCGCCCAGCGACACGATTTCCTTGTTCGGGCGGTGGCCGCAACGCTTGGCGCCCACCTGGTCCTCGATATGGCAGGCCGCCGCACCGGCCTTGATCAGCGACTTCACCGTGCGCGCGATGTTGAACGCGCTCGGGCCAAAGCCGGTGTCGATGTCCGACAGCAGCGGCAGGTCGCAGACGTCGGTGATGCGGCGGATGTCGGTGAGCACGTCGTCCATGGTGTTGATGCCGAGGTCCGGCAGGCCCAGCGAGCCGGCAGCGACGCCGCCACCGGACAGGTAGACCGCACGGAAGCCCGCCCGCTTGGCCAGCAACGCATGGTTGGCGTTGATGGCGCCCGGGATCTGCAGCGGGCTTTCTTCCTTCAGCGCCGCGCGGAAGCGGGCGCCTGGACTGACAATGCTCATCGAAACTCCTGTGGTTGGTTGGCGATGCTTACATCGCCGGGTAGTTCGGTCCGCCGCCACCCTGCGGGGTTACCCACACGATGTTCTGGGTCGGGTCCTTGATGTCGCAGGTCTTGCAGTGCACGCAGTTCTGCGCGTTGATCTGCAGGCGGGTATCGCTGCCTTCGCCGACGAATTCGTACACGCCGGCCGGGCAGTAACGCGCTTCCGGGCCGGCATAGGTGGCCAGGTTGACCTTGACCGGGATGCTGGGGTCCTTCAGCGTCAGATGGCTGGGCTGGTCTTCCTCGTGGTTGGTCGAGGACAGGAACACCGAGCTCAGGCGATCAAACGTCAGCACGTTGTCCGGCTTGGGATAGCTGATCTTCGGCTGGCTGGCGGCCGGCTCCAGGCATTCGTGGTCGGCCTTGGTCCGGTGGATGGTCCACGGCGCGTTGCGGATGCCCAGCTTGGGCAGCAGCCACTGCTCGATGCCGGTCATCAGCGTGGCCAGGGTGCGGCCCTTCTTGAACCACTGCTTGAAGTTCTTGGACTGCAGCAGCTCGGCCTTCAGCCAGCTGTTCTCGAAGGCCTCCGGATAGGCGCTCAGCTCATCGCGCGAACGGCCGGCGACCAGCGCGTCAAACGCGGCCTCGGAGGCCAGCATGCCGGTCTTGATCGCGGCGTGGCTGCCCTTGATGCGGCTGACGTTGAGGTAGCCGGCCTCGCAGCCGACCAGGGCACCGCCCGGGAACACGGTTTTGGGCAGCGACAGGATGCCGCCGGCGGTGATCGCACGCGCGCCGTAGGCGATGCGCTTGCCGCCTTCCAGGTGCTTGCGGATGGCCGGGTGGGTCTTGAAGCGCTGGAACTCCTCGAACGGGCTCAGCCACGGGTTCTTGTAGTCCAGGCCGACCACGTAGCCGATCGACACCTTGCCGCCCTCGGCGTGGTACAGGAAGGCACCGCCGTAGGTGTCGTTGTCCAGCGGCCAGCCGGCGGCATGCACCACCAGGCCCGGCTCATGCTTGGCCGGATCGATCTGCCACAGCTCCTTGATGCCGATGCCGTAGGACTGCGGGTCCTTGTCGGCGTCGAGCTTGAATCTGCTGATCAGCTGGCGGCCGAGGTGGCCGCGCGAGCCTTCGGCGAAGATCGTGTACTTGGCATGCAGTTCCATGCCGCGCTCGTAGTTCGGGCCCGGCGTGCCGTCCTTGTGGATGCCCATGTCGCCGGTGGCCACGCCCATCACCGCGCCGTTCTCGTCGTACAGCACCTCGGCGGCGGCAAAGCCCGGGAAGATCGACACTTCCAGCGCCTCGGCCTGCTGCGCCAGCCAGCGGCTCACTTCGCCCAGGCTGATGATGTAGTTGCCGTCGTTGTGGAAGCACTCCGGCAGCAGCGCGTGCGGGGTGGCCTTGGCCTTGGTCTCGTCCAGGAACAGGAACTCGTCGCGGGTGACGGCCTGCTTCAGCGGCGCACCGCGTTCCTTCCAGTCCGGGAACAGCTCGTTGAGCGCGCGCGGGTCCATGATCGCGCCGGACAGGATGTGCGCGCCCGGCTCGGAGCCTTTCTCCAGTACGCACACCGACAGCTCCTGGCCCTTTTCCACGGCCAGCTGGCGCAGGCGGATGGCGGTGGCCAGGCCGGCAGGGCCGGCGCCGACGATGACGACGTCAAATTCCATCGCTTCGCGCGGCGGCAGGGCGGTGTTGGCTTCAGTGTTCATGCAAGGGCTCTTGGGTAAAGGCCGGCGCGTTGAGGGCGACGACGGTTGCCTGGAACCGCCGCCTCAACGTGAGGCGGCGATGATCTGCGAAGGCGCAGCGTTCCAGATCAGCCCTGCGTTGTCTGCCAGATGGGCGAACACGCGTTCCAGGTGCTTGATGCGGTGCGGCTGGCCCATCACCCACGGGTGGATGTTGAGCGCGAGCAGGCGACCCTGTCCGCTGCGCTGCGCTTCCTCCAGCAGGAAATCGCAGGCATCGACCATCTGGTCCGCATACTCGGCCTCGGCATGCAGATTTTCGCCGACGATGAAGCGATCTTCCAATTCCAGTGACAAGGGCAGGGCGGTCAGCGGGCCGTTGGAGGTCTGGAAGGGGTAGGGCAGCTCGTCGTTGATCCAGTCGCCAAACCATTGCAAACCGGCCTGTTGCAGGAGTTCCGGGGTGTTCTCGGACTGCGAGCGGGCCGGTGACAGCCAGCCTTGGATGGGGCCGTCGGCATACGGGGCCAGCGCGGCCAAACTGCGCTGGATGTATTCAGCTTCGCGCGCCGGGTCCAGCCCGCCGTAGTGCACGCTGTCCATGTTCCAGCCGTGCGCCACCAGCTCGGCGCTGCGCGCCTTGAGCCGGCGCAGCAGGGCCGGGTAGCGCTCGGCCAGTTCGCCGTTGACCGCGGTGCTGGCGCGCAGACCGTACTTTTCCAGCGCATCCAGTACGCGGAACACGCCCACCCGGTTGCCGTAGTCGCGCAGCGTGTAATGGCGCAGGTCCGGGTAGGGCATGACCATGGAACCGTGCGGTTTGAAGCCGTCACCCTTGGGATTGAGCGGGAAGTGTTCCAGGCTCAGGTTGATCCACAGTGCCAGCGGTTTGTCGTTGGGCCAGCGCACGGCCGGGCGCTGCGCCAGCATCGACCAGCTGTAGCGGTCATGGTCCATGCCATGGCGCAGCTGCGGGTATTCCAGGAAGCTGCGATCCAGGCTCATGCCGCGTCCTCCGCGTTGATCGCCGCCATCGAGGCCAGCGCGTCGTCGTAGTGCTTGTCCAGGTAGTGCTGGGCGATCTCGCGGCCGGTGGCCTTCCACACCTTGTCGTGGCTGCAGATGTAGTCCATGGCGTCGTGGAAGGCCGCCAGCCGGTGTGGATGGCTGACCTGGTAGGCATGCAGCGGCACGCACATCACGGTGCCGGAGTGTTCGCCTTCGGCGTACAGGCGGTCGAAGGCGTCCTTGATCATCTGCCCGTAGCGGCGCGGCTCGATCTTGTTGGTGACGTAGACGATGGTGTCGTTGAGCTCCAGCGAATACGGCACCGACACGAAGCGCTTGCCGGAGCGGGTCTTCACCGGCGTCGGCTGGTCGTCGTGGAACAGGTCGCAGGTATACAGGCCGCCGGCCTCGGCAAACAGGTCGATGGTGGCGTCCGAATGCGACAGCGCCGGCGCCAGGTAGCCATCGCAGTGCTGGCCGGTGTGCTCGGCGATCAGCGCCATCGAGTGCGCGATCATCTCCCGCTCCTGTGCCTCGTCCAGGCCATAGGTGTAGCGGGTGTTGTAGATGCCGTGGCTGAAGAATTCCCAGTTGCGCTCGGCCGCCATCTGGATCACTTCCGGATGGTGCTTGAGCATGGCCGTGGACAGCGACACCGAGCCGCGCAGGCCGTACTGGTCCATCACCCGCATCATCCGCTGGTGGCCGACGCGGTTGCCGTAGTCGCGGGTGCCATAGCCCTGGATGTCGGGCAGCGGGCGCGGCCACGGCTTGCGCTGCGGGTTGGCCGGCGGCGCGTACTCGTAGAACTCGATGTTGGGCGCGATCCACAAGGCCACGCGGGCGCCGCCCGGCCATTCGATCTTCGGCCGGCTGTCGTAGGGCCAGTAGTCGAACAGGCCCGGGTCGGATTTGCTCGCGGTGCTCATGCGCGCAGCGCCTGCAGCTGCGCGGCCACGTGATCCACCGATTCCACGTCGCCGTACTTGAGCATGATGTCGCTGAGGTTGGCGAAGTGCGGGATCTCGTGCTTGTCGGCCACGCATTCTTCCGGAACGATGCTGCGGTAGCCGCGCGACAGGCTGTCGATCACGCAGGCGCGCACGCAGCCGGAGGTGGAGCCGCCGGTGATGATCAGCGTGTCGATCTTGTGGAAGGTCAGCAGCGACCACAGGTTGGTTTCGAAGAACGGGCTGGCCATGCGCTTGTGCATGACGATGTCGCCAGCCTGCACATCGGCGCGGGGATCGAACTGGGCGCGCTCGGAGCCGTGCTTGATGTTCTGCAGCGAGTCCGGGGTATTGGTGCGGGTGCCCCAGGTACCGGCATCCTCGCCCGATTCCAGGTAGGCCACATAGGTCCACACCACCGGCAGGCCGAGCGCGCGCACCTGTGCCGACAACGCATTGATGTGCTCGATCTGCCGCGGGTCGGTCTCATAGGCGGTCTTGAACGCGGCCAGGTCGGTATAGGCGCGCTGCACATCGATGTTGACGATGGCCGGGCGCGCGCCGAAGCCGAACCTGGCGCGGTTGGGGTTGGCCTTGACCTGCTCCCAGTACTGGCGGGCAGTGAGGTTGGACGTTTCCATCACGGGCATGGGGTCTCTCCGTTGCAGCAGTGGGGGTCAGGCCTTGGCGGCGCGCGTACGTTCGTCGCGCACCAGGGTGGCGGCCAGCAGGGCCAGCACGATCAGCCCGCAGATCAGGCTGAAGGCGACGTGGTAGCTCTTGGTGAGGTCGAAGATCTTGGCCGTTACCCAGATGCCCAGGCCGGCGGTGGTCGCATCGAGCAGGGTGATGGTGCCGAGGATCTTGCCGGCCGCGCTGAGCCCGAAGGCGTTGACCGCCAGCAGCTGGATCATCGTGTACAGGCCACCCCAGCCCAGCCCGAACAGGGCCAGCGAGTACCAGATCAGGTCGGCGCGCAGGGTCGCCAGGATGACCGCGCCGGCGGCCATGATCGCCAGGTTGACCAGAAACACGCGCTTGGGCGGCAGCACGTCGGCCAGGAAGCCGAATAGGAACTTGCCCACCATCGCCAGGCCGAACATCAGGCCCAGGCCATTGCCGGCGGTGGCCGGTTCAAAGCCCAGGTCGCGCATGTGCAGAAACAGGTTGGAGGCCACCGCCATGATCGAGAAGAAGGTGGTCATCGCCACGAAGGCCAGCACCCAGAAGGTGCGGGTGCGCATGGCCTGCTGGTAGCTCAGGTCCGGCAGCGAGGCGGCGGCCGGCTTGCCCGCAGCCGCCTTGGCGGCCAGCGTGTCGGCGCCCCAGGGCTGGATGCCGCCCGGGCGCGGGCTGCGCACGAACAGGAAGGCCAGGACCAGGAAGACCAGCGGGATGGCGGTTTCCCACAGCAGCGCGGCGCGCCAGTCCATGCTCTGCATCAGCTGCACGCCGAGCTTGGGGAACACCATGCCGCCCAGGCTGGTGCCGACCAGGGCAATACCGATCGCGGTACCGCGGTGGGTGGCAAACCATTGCGAGACGAAGATCACCGCCACATTCAGGCCGGCGGCGACCAGCACGGCGGCAAAACCGACGTGGATCCAGTACAGGTGGGCCAGCGAATGGATGTGGGCATAGGCGGCGTACAGCGCGGCCAGCAGGGCGATGCCGGCCAGGATCAGCTTGCGCGGGCCGACCTTGTCGATCAGTGCACCCAGGAAGGGCGCCATCCAGCCGGCCAGCACCAGGGTGATCAGGTCGCGTAGCTTGAGCTCGCTGCGGGTCCAGCCGAAGTCCTTGAGCAGGGATTCGTCAAAGGCGGTCAGGCCGGTCACGGTGAGGCCATTGGAGACCAGCAGCACCAACATCCCCATTACCGCCATCAACCACGGGTAATAACGCTTCATCAAGCACCTCAATCGTTTGGGTTACGGCAGGTAGATACGCCGGTGGGGGATTTCCGCCTCCGGCGTTGACCGGGGACGAATGGCATGCCTACACTTTGTCCGGACAAAGTGTGCCACAGTCTTTTACCCGGGAGGAAGCCATGCAAACCGTCATCGTCTTGTTCAACCTCAAGCCCGGCGTCAACCGCGAGGAATACGAGGCCTGGGCCCGTGCCAGCGACCTGCCGGTGGTCAATGCGTTGCCGTCGGTGGAAAAGTTCGAGGTACTCAAGGCCAGCGGTCTGTTGATCGGTGAAGGCAGCTCCCCTTACGACTACATCGAGCTGATGCGCATCCCGGACATGGCGGCGTTTGGCGCTGACCTGGCCGACCCGGCCGTGCAGGCCGGTGCGGCGCAGTTCCAGCAATACGCTGACAATCCGTTGTTCATCCTCACCAGCGCGCTGTAAGCGCACAAGGAACATTGGTCATGGCTCGTTTCCCCGAATTGCAGGGCAAGGTCGCACTTATCACCGGCGCCGGTCGTCGTGCCGGGCTGGGCGAGGGCATTGCCCGCCGCCTGCTGCAGGAAGGCTGCAAGGTGGTGCTGACCGACATTGGCAAGGTGCGTGGCGCCGAAATGCCGGTCACCGCGGTCGGCACCGACGAGGAGCTGGCGCAGGTGGCCGCCGAGCTGGCCGTCAGCACCGGCGGCGAATGCGTGGCCATGGCCCTGGACGTGCTGGAAGAGGCGCAGGTGGAAGCGGTGGTCAAGGCCACGGTCGAACGCTTCGGCCGCCTCGACATCCTGGTCAACAACGCCGGCATCGGCTATCTGATGAAGTCGCTGGTCGACATCGAGGCCCGGGAATGGGACGCGGTGCTGGGTGTGAACCTGCGCGGCGCCTTCCTGACCATCAAGCATGCTGGCCGGCAGATGATCGCCCAGGGCGGCGGCCGCATCGTCAACATCGCCTCGCAGGCGGCCAAGTCGGCGTTCCCGCACGCGGCGGCCTATTGCTCGTCCAAGCATGGCCTGGTTGGCCTGACCCGGGTGGCATCGCTGGAACTGGCCGGGCACGGCATCAACGTCAATGCGGTCTGCCCCAACCACGTCACCACCGGCCTGGGCGCGTGGCAGAACGAGTACTTCGCCGAAAAGCAGGGCAAGAGCGTGGAGCAGTACCTGGCCGACATGCGTGCGCGCATCCCGGCAGGTCGCCCCGGCCTGGCCTCGGACACCGCGGCGGCAACGGCCTTCCTGTGTTCGGACGATGCGGCCTACATCACCGGTGAGGCAATCAATGTCTCCGGTGGTGAGGAGAACCATTGAGGTAGGGGCTTTCCCGGCCACCGTGAAAATCGTCATTCCCGACCAACTTTCAGATCGTCATTCCCGCGAAGGCGGGAATCGCTCTGGCCTTTGACTTCCACGGCAAAGGTGAAGCGCAAAGGCGAAGAGCGAAGAGCGATGACCCGACATTCGTCGGTTGAAAACCCCGCCTCCGCGGGAATGACGGCACAAGAGCAGAAGCAGCAAAGCAGAAGCAGCAAAGCAGAAGCAGCAAAGCAGAAGCAGCAAAGCACACCACCACGCACCCCCAATAAACGTACCGAGATTGCCATGTCCAAACCCGTCTACCAGTGGCCCAACAACGCACGCCTGGCCTTGTCGGTGGTCGTCAACGTCGAAGAGCTGTCCGAGTACAACGTCGGCCAGGGTGACAAGATCACCGAGCCGGTGGACGAGCTGCATGTGACCCTGTCCAAGCCGGTGCGCAATTACGGCAACGAGTCCAATTACCGCTACGGCGTCAATGAAGGCCATGCGCGCGTGGCCGCGCTGCTGGACAGGTACAACGTCACCAGCACCTATACCGCTGCCGCGGTGTCGCTGGAGCGTGCCCCGGAAATCGCCGACTACCTGCGTGGCAGCCGCCACGAAGTGTGTTCGCACGGCCACCGCTGGATCCACCAGTTCCGCTTCAACGAGGAACAGGAACGCCAGTTCATCCGCGACGCCGCTGACAGCATCGAGAAGACCACCGGCGTGCGTCCGGTCGGCTGGCTGTCGCGCTACCTGCATACCGCCTCCACCCGCCGTCTGCTGCAGGAAGAAGGCTTCCTGTACCACATGGACGACTACTCGGCCGACGCGCCGTTCTGGGGCGAGGTCGATGGCAGCGACACGCCGATGATCGTGGTGCCGTACCAGCTCGATACCAACGACATGAAGATGTGGGTGGCCCCGTCCTACCTGCCCAAGGACTGGCTGGATTACGCCATCGACAGCTTCGACACGCTGTACGCCGAAGGCGAGCACGGCCCCAAGGTGATGTCGCTGGGCCTGCACCTGCGCATCATCGGCCGCCCGGGCCGCATCGGCGCGTTCGAGAAGTTCCTGCAATACGTCGCGCAGAAGCCGGGCACCTGGTATGCCACCCGCCGGCAGATCGCCGAGCACTTCGCCAGCCAGGTGGGTGCGGCATGAGCGCTGCACTGAGCACGCCGCGCCGCTGCCTGCTGTTCGTGCCGGGCTCGCGCCCGGAGCGTTACGCCAAGGCCGTGGCCACCGGTGCCGACCAGGTCTGCATCGATCTGGAAGATGCGGTTGCGCCAGGTGACAAGGAAAGCGCACGCGCCTCGCTGTTCGCCTTCCTTGCCGCGCTGCCGCAAACCCGCAGCGAGATCGGCCTGCGCATCAATCCCCTGTCCAGCGCGCTGGGCCAGGCGGATCTGCAGGCACTGGCTGCCTCCGGCCTGAAGCCGGCCTTCGTGATGCTGCCCAAGGTTGAAACCGTGGCCGAACTGCAGCAGGCCGATGCCGCGCTGGCAGCCATCGATACCGTCTTCATCGCCCAGATCGAAACCCCGAAGGGACTGTTGGATGCACGCGCGCTGGCCACCGCCATCCCGCGCCTGCAGGCACTGATGTTGGGTGGCTTCGACTACATCGTTGCATTGCGTGGCCGCGCCAGCTGGGAGAGCTTCTTCCATCCGCGCGTGCAGCTGGCAACGATTGCCGCCGAAGCCGACGTCGGCTGCATGGACGTGCCCTACCTCGACATCAAGGACGAAGCCGGCCTGGTCCAGGAAACCGACCGCGTGATCGATCTCGGCTTCACCGCCAAGGCCGCCATCCACCCGGCCCAGGTCGACCCCATCCAGAACGCCTATCTACCCACCGCCGCCGAGTACGACCGCGCCCAGCGCGTGGTTGCCGCGCTGGCAGCCAGCGGCGGCGAGGCCATCCAGCTCGACGGCAAGCTGGTGGACCGCCCCATCGAAATCGCAGCCGAGCGTGCCATCGCGCTCGGTGCGCTCGGCGTCCGCGCCGGCTGAGCACACCGCTTCATTGAACGCCTGATCACACCCCTCTTTGACCAAGCTGCGCCCAGCGCCAGCCCAACCCGCACCAAAAGGACATTGTCATGGTTCAGAACGTCAAGCAGATCTCCGAAAACCGCTTCCGCGAAACCTTCGGCCGCTACTACGAAGAGTTCAATGTTGGCGACATCTACGAGCACCGTCCCGGTCGCTCCATCACCGAAACCGACAACACCTGGTTCACCCTGCTGACGATGAACACCCATCCGATGCACTTCGACAAGGAGTACGCCAAGGCTTCGGAGTTCGGCAAGGTGATCGTCTGCTCGCCGTTCACGGTGGCCCTGATGGTCGGCATGAGCGTCACCGACGTCAGCCAGAAGGCCGTGGCCAACCTGGGCTGGAGCGACATCAAGATGACCCACCCGCTGTTTGTCGGCGACACCCTTGTGGCCGAGTCCAAGGTGCTGGACAAGCGCGAATCCAAGTCGCGCCCGGGCGCCGGCATCGTTACCGTGCAGACCGACGGTTTCAACCAGGACGGCAAGCTGATCTGCAGCTTCAGCCGCACCATGCTGATCGCCAAGCGCGGCCACTCGGTGGAAGACAAGGTCAACTACTGAGGAGCCGATGATGAGCACCGAACTGGAACAACTGTGGGGCCCGGACGAAGAGCAGGCATTGCTCGACTCGATTGACAATTGGGTGGAGAAATCCGTCGCGCCCATCGCACAGGAGTACGACCAGGAAGACAAGTACCCGCATCACCTCGTCGAGGAGATGAAGGACCTGGGCCTGTTCGGTGCCACCATTTCGCCCGAATACGGCGGCCTGGGCCTGCCGGCGCGCATCTACGCCAAGATCGTGATCAAGGTATCGTCGGTGTGGATGGCGCCGACCGGCATCTTCAACTCGCACCTGATCATGGCCGCAGCCATCGAGCGTTGCGGTACCGAAGAGCAGAAGCGCAAATACCTGCCGCGCATGGCCACCGGTGAGCTGCGTGGCTCGCTGGGCCTGACCGAGCCCAACGCCGGCACCGACCTGCAGGCGATCCGCAGCGTTGCCAAGCGCGAGGGTGACCACTACGTCATCAACGGTGCCAAGACCTGGATCACCAATTCCATGTATGGCGATATGGTGTTGCTGCTGGTCAAGACCGACCCGGAGGCGCAACCGCGCCACAAGGGCATGACCATGTTCATCGCCGAGAAGGGCGAGGGCTTCATCGTCGCCAAGAAGCTGAAGAAGTCCGGCTACCGCGCCATCGACACCTGCGAGCTGGTGTTCCAGGACTACAAGGTGTCGGCCGACTGCATGTTGGGCGGCGTTGAAGGCCAGGGCTTCCAGCACGCCGTGGGCGGCCTGGAGCTGGGCCGCATCAACGTGGCCGCACGTGGCTGTGGCATCGCCGAAGGCGCGCTGCGCCTGTCGGTGCGTTACGCACAGGAGCGCATGACCTTTGGCAAGCCGATTGCCGAGCACCAGGCCATCCAGCTCAAGCTGGGCGAGATGGCGGCCAAGGTGGAGGCGTCCAAGCTGCTGATCGAGAGCGCCGCCAACGCCTACGACAAGGGTCTTCGCTGCGACATGGAAGCCGGCATGGCCAAGTACTTCGCCACCGAGACCGGCGCCTACTGTGCACAGGAAGGCATGCGCATCTTTGGCGGCTACAGCTATTCGGTGGAGTACGACATCGAGCGTTTCTATCGCGACGCCATGTTGATGTGCATTGGTGAAGGCACCAACGAAATGCAGCGCATCATCATCGCCAAGCAGCTGGTGGCAAGAAACAAGATCTAACGCAAAGCCCCTCTCCCGCCCGCGGGAGAGGGGTTGGGGTGAGGGGAAGCTCTACAAGCAGAGCAGGAAGTCTCAAAGCCCCTCTCCCGCGTGCGGGAGAGGGGTTGGGGTGAGGGGAAGCTCTACAAGCAAAAGCTGCAGAGCTCCCCCTCATCCGCCCCCCGCCTTCGCGGGGGCAGGCTCTTCGGGCACCTTCTCCCGCATGCGGGAGAAGGGACAAAGCAACGGCCAAAGCAACGGCCAAAGCAACAGCCAAAGCCAAAGCATCCCTTCACCGCGGTCCTCAACCAACCGCGGTGCTTTTTCAAAACCAGAGGCCACACATGAAAGACCTTCCCCTGCAGGGACTACGCATCCTTGCCGTCGAACAATACGGTGCCGGCCCCTATGGTTCGATGCACCTGGCCGACCTCGGCGCCGAAGTCATCAAGATCGAATCCCCGCCGGGCGGCGATGTATCGCGCGCCACCGGCCCGTACTTCCTGGGCGAAGGCGACAGCCTGTTCTTCCAGACCTTCAACCTCAACAAGCGCTCGCTGCGGCTGGACCTGAAAGCCGCCGAAGGCCGCGAGGTGTTCGAGAAGCTGGTCGCCAGCGCCGATGCCGTGCTCAACAACCTGCGCGGTGACCAGCCCGGCAAAATCGGCCTGGACTACGCCACGCTCAGCAAGCTCAACCCCAAGATCGTCTGCGCCCACCTGTCCGCCTATGGCCGCGACAACGAGCGCGCTGCATGGCCGGGCTACGACTACCTGATGCAGGCCGAAGCCGGCTTCATGGCGCTCACCGGCGAGCCGGATGCACCGCCAGCACGCTTCGGCCTGTCCATGGTCGATTTCATGACCGGCACCACCCTGTCGATGGGCCTGCTGGCCGCCATCATCGGCGCCATGCGTACCGGCCAGGGCCGCGATGTCGATGTCAGCCTGTTCGATGTGGCCCTGCACCAGCTCAGCTACCCGGCCACCTGGTATCTCAACGAAGGCCACCGCACCGAGCGCCTGTCGCGCAGTGCGCACCCCTCCACCGTGCCGTGCCAGGTCTATCGCACCGCCGATGGCTGGGTGATGGTGATGTGCATGCTGGAGAAGTTCTGGCAGACCTTCGTCGAAGGCATCGGCAACCCGGCCTGGGCCGCCGAGCCGCGCTTTGCCAACTTCGCCTCGCGTCGCGATGCGCGCGAGGAGCTGACCGTGCTGGTCGATGCCATCCTCAGCACCCAGCCGAGCGCGCATTGGACCCAGCTGTTCGCCGGTCGCATTCCGATCGCGCCGGTACTGGACATCGCCCAGGCACTGGACAACCCCTATGTGCGCGACGTCGACATGCTGCAGGATGTCGAGCATGCAAAGGGCAGGCAGCGCCTGCTGCGCAACCCGATCAAGCTCGACGGCCAGCGCCTGAGCGGCACCGCTTGCCCGCCGCTCAACGCCGATGCCGACGCGCTGCTGCGCGAGCTGGGCTACAACGATGCAGACCGCGCGCGCCTGCTGGGCGCGTGAGGCAACGGAGCCGATGATGAAGCTTGAAGGTGTACGCGTACTTGATCTGTCGCTGTTCCTGCCGGGGCCGCACCTGACCATGGTGATGGCCGACCACGGCGCCGACGTGATCAAGATCGAACCGCCCAGTGGCGAACCGGTACGCGAGGTCGGCCTGAAGCAGGCCGGGGCCAGCACCTGGTTCCGCAACACCCATCGCGGCAAGCGCTGCATCGTGCTGGATCTGAAAAGCGCCGACGGCAAGGCGGCGTTCGCCAAACTGGTGGCGTGGGCCGATGTGGTGGTGGAAGCGTTTCGCCCCGGCGTCGCCAAGCGCCTTGGCATCGACTACGCCAGCTGCAAGGCGATCAATCCCAAGCTGGTGTACTGCTCGATCAGCGCCTTCGGCCAGACCGGCCCCAAGGTCAACCGCCCCGCCCACGATCTGGCCATGCAGGCCGATACCGGCGTGGTCAGCCTGAACCGCGCGCCGGATGGCACCCCGGCCATGCCGCATATGCCGGTGGCCGACATGGCCGGCTCGCTGATGGCGCTGAACGGCATCCTGATGGCCTTGTTCCGCCGCGAGCGCACGGGCGAGGGCGACTACATCGACCTGTCGATGCAGGACGCGCTGATGGCCTGGTTGCCGAACGTGCTGGGCCCGCCGTTCGCGCTGGGCCGCGACCCGGTGATCAAGGAGGAGCGCAGCTGGGGCGGCAATGCGCTGTACAAGCTCTATCGCTGCGCCGACGACCGCTGGATCGCGCTGGGCGGTGCCGAGCACAAGTTCGCCGAAAACCTGCTCAATGCGCTGGGCCGCTCCGACCTGATCCACCTCTGCCACCTGCCACCGGGCAGTGGCCAGGACCCGGTCAAGGACTTCCTGGCCGAAACCTTTTCCCGCCGCACCCTGGTGGAATGGACGCTGTTCCTGCACGACATCGACGTGTGCTGGGCGCCCGTCAAAACGTTGACCGAAGCCTTCAATGATCCGCATACGCGCGCGCGTGAGATGGTCTGGACCGATGCGCAGGGTGGTACCCACCTGGGCATCCCGATCAAGTTTGCCAACGAGCCGGGTCGGATCAATCCGCAGTTGGACGCTATCGGCGGATCCACCCAAGCCGTGCTTGACGAGCTGGGCATCACCTCCTGACCCCCCCGTGCGCTGGAGGCGCGGCAGACCAGAATTGCTGACGGCGGCGTTGCCGCCGTTGTGCTCAAGGCGCGGTGGAAACCTCGAATGCGGTGTCATAGCGGACTTCGGCCTGCGGCACATCGCCGGCCAAGGGCAGCGCCATGAAGTACTCCGCAGGCACACCTGGCAGGCGTAGCTGCGGGAAGTTGCGGAAACCAAAGCGCTGGTAATACCCCGGGTCACCCAGCACGACACAGCCAGCTGCCTGCAGTTGCTCAAGGCGGGCGATGGCCGCCTGCATCAAGGCGCTGCCGATCCCTTTTCCCTGTTGTGCGGGCACTACCGAGATCGGTCCCAGCCCATACCAGCCGGCGCTGCCATCGCTCAGCGCCACCGGTGACACCGCCACATGCCCCAGCAGCTGCCTATCCACCTCGGCAACCAGCGAGATACTCAGCTGTCCACGGCTGCGCAATGCCTGCACTATTGCGGCCTCGGTCCCGCTGGCGTGGGCCGCGTTCGCAAATGCCGCCTGCGTCAGCACACCGATCGCGGCTGCATCGTCCGGTGTTTCATCACGTACGCGCATGCTCAATAGGCCCTGCCATCCACGGCAACGCGCTCGATGGCCGCCAGGTCCAGGTCCTCGATGCAACGCAGGTTGATGGCGGCGGTCTCGCTACCATCGGCGGACTTGCCCAGCCCGAAGGGCTGGCAACCACAGGTGGTGCAGAACTGATGCTCGATCACATGGCGGTTGAACGTATAGGTGCGCAGCGCGGCTTCACCCTGCTGGATATGCAGGGCGTCGCGCGCTATGAACCAAAGCAGGAAGCCCTTGCGGCTGCAATGGGAGCAATTGCATTCGTAGGCCTGTTGCGGGCTGCCTTCACACGCGAAGCGCACCGCACCACAATGGCAACTACCGGTAACCATGGTCTACCTCATCAGGCCGGGCACATCGGCGATGGCCCTTCGGTGCGCAGCATAAACCGCCTGGGCCAGCCGGGCAGCTGCACGGGCAGGCAGATCGGCATCCCGCCGCAGGCGGTTCGCTTTCACCAGATACACAAGGTTGTCGTGTAGCCCGCCGGATCAAAGGCATGCAGCCCGATTTCCACCGGCACCCGGCTGCTGCCATGGAAGATGGGCAGGGCCTGGTATCGGCTTAGTTTTCCCGCGCGGAACAAGGGCAGGATGGCGTCCTGGTCGATACGGTGCTTCTGCACGGCCACCCAGGGTGGGACGAACACCTGGTTGTCGTCGGCGGCCGCGCCGCCCAGCTCGTCAGGCAGCAGCTGCAGTATTGCCAGCTCCCCGCGAAGGACCGCCAATTCACAGCTTTCACGGCTGGTGAAGCGCGCAAAGTCGGCGACGGAAAAAGCACGGGCCGGGAACCCGATGGGCATGGACATCTCCTGCATGCTCGGTGCCGAAAACAGAAACGTGGCTGGCGTGGAGCAGATCCACCCGAGGCAGCAGGAACGTCTTCATGGCGCGGAAGCGGAACGGCATGCGCCAGCATCGCGACGCTGTTGCACGAACCACCGGGGCGGTTGCACAGAGCATAGGCAAGCAGGGCCGGCGACCGAAGTGACCAGTCAGCATCAGTTGGCCATAACGGTACAGCTGCGGTACGAGCGTACCGCAGTGAATCTCAGGGCAGGCGGTGCAGGGTCATGGCACCCGCTGCCAGCGCGGCAATCATAACGGCCAGTATCCAGGCGCCGTGGCGCAGGCGGAACGGGATGGGGTGCCGGCCAAGCGATCTCTCGGTCTCGCGGGTGTCCAGCAGCCAGCCGTGATTGCACTGGGTGCAAGCCAGCTGATAGCGCTTGTCATAGACAAAGCCGAACAGCAGATCGAGCTGACCGAACTTGTAACTGAGCTGTGGCTCGAAGGCGGTCTGCGCACCGCACTTCGGGCAGTGCCGCTGTTCGGTTGGACCGATGGCAACCACGCGTTGCCCTTGGCCGACAAGGAACATCATTGGCCCATATCCACCGGCAACGCAGCCAGTGCTGCGACTGCGCGGAAAGCCTGCCCAGGTACCATCACGCGCGCGTTCCTGCCTGCTTCCAGTGGAGGCTTAGCGGCCATGCACCGCTTCGGCAGCGCGGTAACCTTCAACAGCCCCATCGTAGAAGTCCATCAGCTGCGCACGCTCCTGCCAGAGCAGGGCCAGGCCGATGAGCGCGGCCCAGGTGTACACGGTGGATCGCTTGATGCTGAAGTTCAGCGTGCTGGGCCTGCGTTCACTGGTCATGCCCTCTCTCATTGATGGGGGAGTGGTGTCGGCATCAAACCGACGGCGTCGAGCTTCCGAACAATTTGATGGCCAACGAGGTCGCCACCAACACCGCACCGACAATGGACGCGGCCCGGGCGCGGGTGTCCTGCGGTGGCTTTGCAAGATCATTGCGATGGATGCCATGGGCCATCAGGCCAAAGCCGATGCCACCGCAGATGCTACGCAGCTGCTGGCCATGAAAAATGAAGTCGATCATGTGCACGCTGGCAAAGACCACGCTCAGGATGAGGAAGATCTTTCCATTCCTGCTCAGCGGGCTGTTGCTTATGGATGTCACGGCATTGCTCCCTGCGGCCTGATCGCGTCCGGCCGATTCTTCCAGAGCGGAGCGCCGCCGACAAGCAGCCCGCAGCCATGCCCCGGCAAGGATGGGTATGCCTGACCGTCAACGGCTCAGCCAGGTGGCTGCCACAGCTCCACCTTGTTGCCTTCCGGATCAATCACCCAGCCGAATTTTCCCTGCTCGGAGGTCTCGGTGCGCTCCAGCACATTGCAGCCTTCCGTGCGCAGTACCGTCAGCAGGGCTTCCAGATCATCAACGCGGAAGTTGATCATGAAGGACGCAGTGCTGGGTGCCATGTAGTCGGTGTCCTGCGCGAACGGGCTCCATATCGTCATGCCCTTGGCGCTGCCCTCGCCGCCCCAGGGAAAGATGGCGCCGCCCCACTCGCTGGTATCCAGGCCCAGATGGTCGCGGTACAAGGCACTCAGCGCTTTCGGGTCGGCTGCCTTGAAGAAGATGCCGCCTATGCCGGTAACACGCTTCATCGCTCTCTCCACTGCTCGGGAAGGGTTCCCTGACGTTCGCCAAGCGTGCCGTAGCAGCTCGTCCTTGCCAAGATGGCAGGGGACGACGCTCAGCGTGGTCGGCCCTCCGCATCGATCAGGCCCGCGTCCAGCATCACCTGCCGCTCATCATCATGAGATATCCAGAAGGCTGTCTTCGGCCCACTACCCGGGTCGTACAGGAAATAGGTGATGAAGAACCTGAATTCCTGGGTCTCACCACCGGTACTGGCAAAGCGCATCCACCAATGAACCTTGGCCATGGTGTAGTTGTCATCCAGTGGGGTCGCGGTCACCTCCAGCACCTTGGCCTGCTGGAACCCAAGCGACTCGAAGAATTGCTGCCGCGCGGCCATTGCCTGCGCAAGCGCCGGATCATTGCGGCCGCACTGCACCCCGTTTGGATCTGCCGCCAGGAATTGCTCGGTGTACAAGGACGCGGTCAGCACCGGATCAAAGCTGTTGGCAGCCTGCTCGTAACGTTTGAAGAAATCGTCGACGCGCTTCATGTGCAGCTCCGATAGCTGTTTTGTGTGCATGCTGCCGGATCTGCCGGCCAGGTTGGCGCAGTGGTCTGCGCGATGGTTGCGTCGGTTCTGGATTCTTCCGGGTGTCAGCAATGGCAATCCCGCAAGACAGATTATGCCCCGAAGGAAATTCACGTGAGACGGAAATGCAGTCTGGCAGCTGTTGAACCTGCTCATGCCGACATACGCGACACGCAACATGAAGTAAGCAACAGCAACACAACGAATATCGCTAGAGCCTAAGCGCGAGAGGCAGGAGCACTTTTGCTTGAAGTTGACAGGGGTTTCCTTACGGAATTGTTAGGCCTACCGGTGCAAACCATGGCTTAGGTTGCCGTGAAACGCGCGGCGAGAGGAGAAAGAAAACAGAGTGCGAGGACGGCACCATTGAGAAGCAATGATGCCTCGTATAGTGGAACAAATGACCGTGGAAGAATATGAGGCGCATCGCTAAAAGTGAGCGCACTCCAAGCTAGGGTAAAGAAAAGATAGGCCCATGGACTGAATGGGGCAAATAGAGCAAGTGCGAGCAATGAAAGAAAATAGCCGGCAACAAGTGAGATGCGTACTGTTCCGACTATTGAGCTCTTCTTACTTGATGCAATGGCGAGAGCCTTCGCCTGTGCTTTAACGGACCGAAGGGGCTCGGGCAGCTTTCCTGATCCAAGCTCGTCAGCGACGATGCCAGCTACCGTAATCAGTGCTGTGAGTGAGACGAGCAAGCGGAAAGTAAGTTCGGTCACTAGGGGGATCTTCTTTTGAGGCCTAACTCTGGAACTAAGCCGACTCGCGAAGCGAGTTCGGCTTGAATGAGTAAAAAG
>DKPB01000032.1:742-22961 GCA_002471015.1 Stenotrophomonas sp. UBA7346 | reverse complement strand
GACAGGGGTTTCCTTACGGAACTGTTAGGCGCCACTAGTGCCGCCGAAGTAGTTGTAGCACCCAATGGTAACGATAGCGACTACCAGTGCGATCAATCCAATAGCCTCGATGTCTAGGTCGACCTTGAGGATCTTGCGCCGCAAGCTTGGGACCAACAGGCAGGGTGAAATGACTAGCAAGCCAGCACAAAGGCTGGCGAGGCCCCGCCAAAAGTTGAACTGCCAGGAATCTAGAAGTTGGCTAAGCATCCGTATAGCGCCTAACTCGTATTGGACCGCCTAACAGCGGTGTAGCGCAGAGTATCCCTGTTTTCTTGCCGCTTTCAAATTAAGAAATTCCCACGCCGAATCATGGGGTTAGCCGATAGGGGCGGCCAAAAACGCACTGCATGCTTCCCGGAAACTACCGCTTGGGAGCGGCCCTATGCGTTATGACCCTGTTCCAAGCGGTGTAACACCGGCGCAGCCGCCGCGACTGCTGGATAGTGTCAGGGCACAGATCCGTCTGAGGCACTACAGCATCCGTACTGAGCAGGCCTATCTGGGGTGGATCAGGCGGTTCATCCTGGCCAACGGAAAGCGCCATCCCCGCGAGATGGGCGGTGATGAGGTTGCGGCATTCCTCAGCCGGCTGGCGACGGAAGGCAAGGTGGCGCCAGCCACCCAGAATCAGGCGTTGGCGGCGTTGTTGTTCCTCTATCGCGAGGTGCTGCGGATGGAACTGCCATGGTTGCAGGACGTTGTGCGTGCGAAGCGCCCCAAACGTTTGCCCGTCGTTCTGCCTGTGGAGGATGTTGCCCGGCTGTTGTCGGCAATCCCGGAAGGTGTCACCGCACTGATGGCGCGTCTGCTGTATGGCACGGGCATGCGACTGATGGAATGCCTTTGCTTGCGGGTCAAGGATGTGGACTTTGCGCGCAGTGAGATCTGTGTGCGTGCCGGCAAGGGCAACAAGGATAGGCGTGTTCCGTTGCCAGTGTCGCTGCGGGATCGTTTGCTGCAGCAGCGCGAGCGGGTGTTGTTTCAGCATCAACGCGATCTTGCTGCAGGCGGGGGACGGGTCCATCTGCCGAATGCCTTGGCAAGGAAGTACCCATCAGCTGACGTACAACCGGGCTGGCAGTACCTGTTCCCGTCGCACAGGATGTCCCACGACCCACGCACGGGGCGGCGTGGCCGCCATCATCTCAGTGAGGAAGTGTTACAGCGGGCGATCAAGCAGGCGCGCTTGCAGGTGGCAATCCTGCAGCCGGCCAGCTGCCATACCCTGCGGCACTGTTTTGCCACCCATCTGCTGGATGCGGGCTGCGATATACGTACCTTGCAGGAACTGCTGGGCCATAAGGACATCGCCACGACACAGATCTACACGCATGTATTGGGGCGCGGTGCCGGTGCCGTGCTCAGTCCCCTGGACCGGTTGCCGGTGCCGGCTTTGTCGGTGCTGGAAAGCACCCGTGGGCTTGACGATCAGCGCGTGTGAACCGGGCGGAAGCGTGCAACACCGTACTCGTCGCATTCGAATGCGTAGTGGTCGGGGTCAACGACGGTTGCGATGTGTTCGCGGGCCTGGGCCTGATCGCGGCGCCCGCAGGCAATGGTGGTGAACGTCAACGGTGCGAGCACTTCGATCCTGGCCGGGCCATGCATGCCATCGCAATGGCCATTGAGCGCTATCCATAGCTGGCCGTCGCGTTCACTCAGCGCAAAGCCGCCGTTGTCGAGGGCAAGGTGCTCGCCGGTGTAGAGCAGCACTTCGGGTTCGTCCTTGCTGGCGAACGTGAGCTGCATGCCGGCGATGTCGTTCCAGTGCGTCACTGCGCCCGGGCCGCTGCTGAAAGCCGGGCAGTCATGCACCCGAAGGTGCAGCGCATCGGGCGGAAGATCGTCTTCGTCCAGCGTGCTGCCGTCAGGGTCGATGCGCTCGGCGTGGATGTCGAAGTCCCACAGCAGTGCGGGAAGGTGGGCATCCACGTAAGCCCCCAGCTCGGCTGCTGTCACCCGATACGGGTGGCCATTCCACGAGCAGCTGGTGATGGCAGGCAGCGGGGGCGGGCAGGGAGTGGCCGTGTTCATGGCCACATTCTGCCGCGCCCGCTTGCACGGTCAACCGTCCAGTAGCGCCTTGTCGCGCACGGCGCCCTTGTCGGCGCTGGTGGCGAGCAGGGCATAGGCCTTGAGTGCGGTGCTCACTTTGCGTGGGCGTGCGTCGGCTGGCTTCCAGCCCTTGGCATCCTGTTCGCTGCGGCGGCGTGCGAGTTCGGCATCGTCCACCAGCAGGTTGATGCCACGCTGCGGGATGTCGATCAGGATGCGGTCGCCGTCACGCACCAGGCCGATGGTGCCGCCACCTGCGGCTTCGGGTGAGCAGTGGCCGATGCTCAGGCCGGAGGTACCGCCGGAGAAGCGGCCGTCGGTGAGCAGCGCACAGGCTTTGCCCAGGCCCTTGGATTTCAGGTAGCTGGTCGGGTACAGCATTTCCTGCATGCCGGGGCCACCCTTCGGGCCTTCGTAGCGGATCACCACTACGTCGCCGGCCTGTACCTCGTTGCCGAGGATGCCCTTGACCGCCGCGTCCTGGCTTTCATACACGCGGGCATTGCCTTCAAACACGTGGATGGATTCATCCACGCCTGCGGTTTTCACCACGCAGCCGTCGGCGGCGAGATTGCCGTACAGCACGGCCAGGCCACCTTCGCTGGAGAACGCATGGCCCACATCGCGGATGCAGCCGTCGGCACGGTCCAGGTCCAGCGAGGGCCAGCGCGTGGACTGGCTGAAGGCCACCTGGGTGGGAATCCCGGCGGGGCCTGCCTTGTAGAACTGGTGCACGGCTTCGTCCCGGGTCTGGGTGACATCCCATTGTGCGATGGCGTCGCCGAGCGTGCGGCTGTGCACGGTGGAGGCATCAGTATGCAGCAGGCCGCCGCGCGCCAGCTCGCCAAGAATGGCCATGATACCGCCGGCGCGGTGCACGTCTTCGATGTGGTACTTCTGCGTGTTCGGGGCCACCTTGCACAGCTGCGGCACGCGCCGCGACAGGCGGTCGATATCGCGCTGGTCGAAGGCCACCTCGGCCTCCTGTGCGGCGGCCAGCAGGTGCAGGATGGTGTTGGTGGAGCCGCCCATGGCGATATCCAGCGTCATCGCATTCTCGAAGGCTTCGAAGGTGGCGATGCCGCGCGGCAATACATTGGCTTCCTCACCGCCATACCAGCGATGGCACAGCTCGACGATCAGCCGGCCGGCGCGCTTGAACAGCGCCTCGCGGTCGCTGTGCGTGGCCACGACGGTGCCGTTGCCGGGCAACGACAGGCCCAGCGCTTCGGTCAGGCAGTTCATCGAGTTGGCGGTGAACATGCCTGAGCAGGAACCGCAGGTAGGGCAGGCGCTGCGTTCGATGGCCGCAACCTGTTCGTCGCTGACCTTCTCGTCGCCGGCGGCGACCATGGCGTCGATCAGGTCCAGCTTGTGCTCGGCCAGCTTGGTCTTGCCGGCTTCCATCGGCCCGCCGGAAACGAACACGGCCGGGATGTTCAGACGCAGCGCGGCCATCAACATGCCCGGGGTGATCTTGTCGCAGTTGGAAATGCATACCAGCGCGTCGGCGCAGTGCGCATTGGCCATGTATTCGACCGAGTCGGCGATGATCTCGCGGCTGGGCAGCGAGTACAGCATGCCGTCATGGCCCATGGCGATGCCGTCATCCACGGCGATGGTGTTGAACTCCTTGGCCACGCCGCCGGCCGCCTCAATCTCGCGCGCGACGAGCTGGCCCAGGTCCTTCAGGTGTACGTGGCCGGGCACGAACTGGGTGAAGGAATTGACCACCGCGACGATGGGCTTGTGGAAGTCACCATCGGTCATGCCGGTGGCACGCCACAGGGCGCGGGCGCCGGCCATGTTGCGGCCGGCGGTGGAGGTTTTCGAGCGGTATTCAGGCATGGGGCGAGCGGGAACGGGCTGGCAGAAGTGCAATGCGATTGATTCTGCATGAAGTTCCAGGTTGCAGCTGCAACCATTGGTTTGCGGTGGTTTGAGGGTGGGATGGGGTGGTGGTGGGGGGCCGGAGGCAGGGCCAAAGACAGATCCAGATCCAGAGCCAGAGCCAGGCAAAGGCAAAGCGGAAGCGGAAGCAAAAGGCACCCCTCCCCAACCCTCCCCTGCGCTACGCGCAAGGGAGGGGGCTGTCTGCTGCGCGCGTTCAGACCGCAAGCAAGCCGCTTCTACCCCCTCCCTTGCGCGCAGCGCAGGGGAGGGTTGGGGAGGGGTGCTTTGGGCTCTGGCTTTTAGCTCTCGCTCTCAGCCCACCCACCAGCGCCGAAGAGGTAATCCCGCAGCCGCAAAGAACCCCCAAAACCCCGGCACATCAGCCCCAACACCCAAATCACCTGAAACGCGATTCAGCTTCAGGAACATTCCGGTTTCCGCCTTGCAGCCTGCATCGGGCATCATTGGGGAATCACATTGACGGGGAACCGACCATGAAGCGATCCAAGGCCACCGCACTGGTGCTGATGAGCGCCGTGCCGCTGCTGCTGACCGCCTGCCAGAAGGAAGAAACCGTGCAGGTGCAAGAAGGGCTGTACACCTCGGTGGAAGCCTGCTCCGAGGCCACCGGCAATCCGTCCAGCTGCCGCGAGGCCTTCGCCACCGCGCAGAAGCAGTCCGCCGATGCCGCGCCCAAGTACGCCAGCAAGGAAGAGTGCGCCAAGGAGTACCCGGCCGAGCAGTGCGTGCAGCAGCAGACCAGCGCCGGTACCTCGTTCATCGGGCCGATGATGATGGGCTTCTTCATGTCGCAGATGCTCAACGGCAGCCGTGGTGCCGTGGCCGCACCGCCGGCATCGCAGCCGGCCTTCAAGGACAACGCCAATGGTTGGGCCAAGCCCGCGCCGGGCGGCAGTGGTGGCCTGAACACGGCCAGCGGCATTGGTGCCGGCAAGGCCGGCCTGGCGCCGGTCAGCGCCGAGCCCAACCGCGCCGTCACCGCCAGCCGTGGCGGTTTTGGCGCCCGTAGCGGTGGCCGCAGCAGCGTCGGCGGTTGATGCAGTGAAGCGCGTTGCAATTGCCGAGCGTGGCAACTGGCGGGACCGTGCTGCCGAAGCCGGTTTCCGCTTCCACACCATCAACGGTGCGCCCTACTGGGATGAAAGCGCGTATTACGCCTTCACCCTGCGCCAGATCGAAAACGATATCGAGGACCCCAGCGCCGAGCTGCATGCCATGGCACTGGATCTGGTGGGCGAAGTGGTGGGCAGCGAGGCGCTGATGGCGCAGCTGGCCATCCCCGAGGCGTTCCGCGACTGGATCGCCGAAAGCTGGCGTCGCCGCGACCCTCATCTCTACGGCCGCCTGGACTTTGCCTATGACGGCAACGGCCCGGCCAAGCTGTACGAGCTGAACTACGACACGCCCACCTCGCTGTACGAGGCCTCGTTCTTCCAGTGGCAATGGCTGGAGGACCAGCGCAACCTTGGCGCCTTGCCGCAGCAGGCCGATCAGTTCAACTCCCTCCACGAAACCCTGGTGGAGCGTTTTGCCGAACTGGCCTCGCGCCTGCCGCCGCCGCTGTATTTCAGTGCGGTGGGCGAGTCCGAGGAAGACCAGGGCACGGTCGCCTACCTGCGCGATTGTGCGGCGCAGGCCGGGCTGCGCGGGGCGGCCATCGCCATCGAGGATATTGGCCTGTCCGAAGACGGCCGTTTCACCGATCTGGATGATGTGGTGATCGGCAGCCTGTTCAAGCTGTACCCGCTGGAAGACCTGATGCGCGAGGAATTCGGCGCGGCCTTGCCGCGTTCGGGCGTGCAGCTGCTGGAACCGGCGTGGAAGGCGGTGTTGAGCAACAAGGGCATCCTGCCGCTGTTGTGGCAGCGCCATCGTGGCCACCCGAACCTGCTCGAATCGTATTTCGATGACGGCAGCACGTTGCCGGCCGGTTGGGTGCGCAAGCCGCTGCATTCGCGCGAAGGCGCCAACGTGGCCATGCATATGAACGATGGCAGCTGGCAGGAAAGCGAAGGGCCGTACAGCGGGCCGAGCATCCGCCAGGCGTTTCATGCCTTGCCGGTGTTCGAGGGCAACTATCCATTGGTGGGCAGTTGGGTGGTGGGTGACCGCGCCTGTGGTGTGGGCATCCGCGAGGACAACAGCCGCATCACCCGTGACAGTGCGCGCTTCCTGCCGCACGCCATCATCGACGATGCGCCGCAGGGCACGACGCGTATCTATCTTTGAATGCTTTGTGTGGGAGCGGCGTAAGCGGCGAGCCCCAGTAACTGTAGAGCCGAGCCATGCTCGGCTGAGGCTTTACCGGTGAGGCCCCTGCCGAGCATGGCTCGGCACTACATGAGCGTTGTCGGTGAGGCCCTTGCCGAGCAGGGGGCGGCATTAAGGGTTTGGGTCTTTTGTGGGAGCGGCGTGAGCCGCGAAGCAGACGCAGGATCAGCAGCGGCAAAGCAAACCTCTCTCCAGCCCTCCCGTTCGCTACGCGAAAGATTGGAGCACCGGAGTAGAGGCGAGCCATGCTCGGCTGAGGCTTTACCGGTAAGGCCCCTGCCGAGCATGGCTCGGCTCTACAGAGTTTGGTTTTTGCGGGCTGGGTGAGCCGCGAAACCGAGGCAGAGGGTTGTTTACAGCAGGCCATCGCGTTTCACCGCCAGGTAGCGTTCGACCAGCGCCGCCGGCAACTCCTCGGCGGTGACGTCCAGCACCATCACCCGGTGGCTGCGCAGGGCATCGTGGGCATCGCTGCGTTGCTGCAGGTAGCGGGCGATGGCGCCGGCCTGCAATGCATCGGGCAGGGTTTCCACGTCGCGTGCAAGGGTGTCGTCCAGCTCGCGTTCGCGCAGGCTGGCCACGCAGACAAGATGCCGCTTCTGCAGCAGGCGTACCGCCGCCAACAGATCCTCGATGTCTTCATCACGGACATTGGTGATCAGCATCACCAGGCTGCGGCGGGATTGCCGCAGCGACAGTTCGGTGGCCGCGGCCAGGTAGTCGGTGGCCACCGGCCGTGCCTGCAGGTCATAACTGGCCCGCAGCAGGCTGTCGATCGCGCCCAGCCCACGCTTGGGTGCAACCCAGCGATTGTCGCTGCCGCTGGCATGCAGGCCCACGCCATCGCCTTGGCGCAGCGCCAGGTACGACACCACCAGTGCGGCGTTCAGGACATGGTCGAAATGCGACAGACCGTCCTCGATCGCCATCATGCGGCGGCCGGTGTCGATCATCATCACCAACTGCTGGTTCTTTTCGTCCTGGTACTCGCGCGAGATCAGCTTGCGTGCGCGCGAAGTGGCCTTCCAGTCGATCTGGCGCAGGCTGTCACCAACGCGGTATTCGCGCATCTGATGGAAGTCGGTGCCTTCACCACGGCGGCGCTTGAGGTGGGCGCCGACCACGCGCGAGGCCATTTCCGCGCTGAGCAGGGCCAAGCGCGTCAGCGGGACGAAGTTGGGGTACACGCGCACTGTCTGCGGCGTTGCGGCCAGGCGTTGCTGGTGCCACAGCTGCAGGGGCGAGTGCAGCCGCAGGTGCACGCCTTCAAACACGAAGGTGCCGCGGTTGGTCGGGGTGAAGCGGTAGCTGAAGCGGGTCTCGCTGGTGCCGCGCAGGCGCAGGCGGCGTGGCAGCCCTTCTGCCTGCCAGCCATCGGGCAGCAGGTCGAATACATCCACGCGCTGGCGCCCAAAGGCATCCAGCTGCAGCCAGGTTTCGCGCTCGACGCCAAGCGCGAGCGAATCGGGGAGTTCGCGCTGCACCAACGGGGTGGGGCGGCGGACCAGCAGCAGCATGTCCAGCAGCGCCACCGCGCCGATCACTGCACCGGTGACGGCCCATGGCAGCTGCGGCAGGTAGTGCAATGCCACCGGGATGCCGAGCAGGCCCCACAGCACCAGCAGGACGATCAGTAGGGGAGCGGGTCTCACGCGGCGGCCCTGGGGTTCGGATGGGGTGGGGCGGTGGGGGTAGTGGAAGCAGGAGCAGGAGCACCCCTCCCCAGCCCTCCCCTGCGTGCTTCGCACGCAAGGGAGGGGGCAGGCGCAGAAGCCTCCCTTTCCAGCCCTCTCCCGCGTGCTTCGCATGCAAGGGCGGGGGCAGGAGCAGGGGCTCCGTTGTGGATGCTTGGGCCTGCCGCCTTGTTCACTTGCGCGGAGCCTCCACCTTGGCGAGCAGGGCGGTCAGGGCGTCGTCGGCGGATTGGCCTTCAATCTGCATCTCCGGCGCCAACGCGATGCGGTGGCGCAGCGCCGGCTTTGCGATCTCACGCACGTCATCGGGGGTTACGAAATCGCGGCCGGACAGCACTGCCTGCGCGCGCGCCGCACGCACCAGCGCGATGCTGCCGCGCGGGCCAGCGCCCAGCGCGATGCCCGGCCACTTGCGGGTGGCGGCAACAATGCGCACCGCGTAGTCGATCACCTGCGGATCAACGGTGATTGCCGCCACCGCCTTCTGCAGCTCGACCACGTCGGCACCACTGAGCACGCGCGGAACCTGGCTGAGATTGAAGTCGCTGGCGGTGCGGCCGGTGGTGATGGCCTGCACCATCTGCTTTTCGTCTTCCAGCTGCGGGTAGTCGATCAACACCTTCAGCAGGAAGCGGTCGAGCTGGGCTTCGGGCAGCGGGTAGGTGCCTTCCTGTTCCACCGGGTTCTGCGTGGCCAGGGTCAGGAACGGCGGAGTCAGCGCGAAGCCCTTCCCCTCGATGGTGACCTGGCCTTCCTGCATTACTTCCAGCAGCGCGGACTGGGTCTTGGCCGGTGCCCGGTTGATCTCATCGGCCAGCAGCAGGTTGGTGAACACCGGGCCGCGGCGGATCTTGAAGCTCTCTGTCTTGGGGTCATAGACCGCGTGGCCGCTGACGTCGCTGGGCATCAGGTCCGGGGTGAACTGCACACGCGCATAGTCCAGCTCCAGCGCCTGTGCCAGCGCCCGCACCAGCAGGGTCTTGCCCAGGCCCGGCACACCCTCGATCAGCACGTGGCCACCGGCCAGCAAGGCGATCAGTATCTGGTCGAGTACATCGGTCTGGCCGATGAAGGCCTGGCCAACGGCCTCGCGGATGCGTTCCACGCGTTCGATCAGCGCCGTGTTGCCGGGGCCTGCGGCAGGTACGGGCGCGGCAGCGGGGGCCGGCGCGGTAGCGGGCAGGTCGGGAGGGGTCGGCAGGTCGGTCATAGCAGGTTTCTCATCTGGATGAGGAGACGGATGCGCTCACGCAGGGCGGTGTCATCGCGCGAAGGTGGAACCTGCAGCGCGGTTTTCACCCGCGCCACGGGCCATTGCAGGTGGTCGGCGATAGCCTGGGCCTGGGTGTCGCCACTGAGTGCGGCGGCTATCGGTGCACGCAGCCGCAGGCGCTTGAGGAAGGTCTGGCGCACCGCGTCGTACAGCAGCGATGCCTTGCCATGGCGGTGCAGGTGCTCGCCGCTGGCGCGCACGTGCTCCAGCAGCGAGCGGCGGTCGCCGCGCGGGGAGGGCAGTTCCGCCCCGAAACGCTGGCAGCGCATCCACAGCCAGCCCAGCAGGGCCAGCAACAGCGGTACCCAGATCGGCCAGCCGCGCTTGTAGAGGGTCTTCCACAGCGACGGCATCTCCATCGCGTAGATGAGGTAGGTGGTGCCCTTGCCGTAGTTGGGCGCCAGCAGCAGGCGGGTGAGGTCACGGTGCGGTACGTCACGCAGACCGGTGTCGTACTCGTTCTTGCCGTTGAGCAGGAAATCCATCTGCGCCAGCACGTCTACCCGCCCCAGCCCGTAGCGCAGCCGGGCCCAGACCAGCGTGTCATCCTGCGCATCGCCCCAGCGGCGTTCGGCGCGGGTGCTGCCATCAAGCCGGAAGCGATTGCCCTGGCAGAACTCCTGGTGTGGTTCCTGGCCGGGCACGTTCCAGTGCTGGCAACGGGCATCGACATCGCTGGGCACCACCCCCAAACGGGGCAGCAGGCCGGTGTCCTCGCTGTCGGTGTCCTCATCCGCTGCGGGTGCGCGGAGCAGCAGGTGGCCGCCAAACTCCACCCAGTCCAACAGCCCCTCGACCTGTGCCGGGCTGAGCTTGCGCGGGTCATCCAGCATCAATACGGTGTCGCCCGGCTGCAGGCCAGTGGTGGCCAGGTTGAGCTGGCGCTGGGTTTCGGCCTTGTTGCCGTCGCGGCGCAGGGTTTCGCGCAGTGCGAACAGGTCGTTGTAGGTGGGCTCACCGTAGGCCGGCAAAGGCACCTGCCGGCTTACCCGCTCGTAGTTGTGCAGAAACCACACCAACACCACCGCACCCAGCAGCAGCGCCAGCACGGCGATCAGCGCGTTGCGCGCGCGCGGGCTCATGCCGGCCACCCGAAATGCTGGTGCAGGGACGCGGCAAGCGCATCGAACTCGGCATCGCTGGGCAGGCGCCCGGCATAGGCGGCGTACTGCCAGGTGCGCACCATCTGCGCGAACAGCTCCCGGTCCTGCTCACGCAGCATGCGCCGCGACGCCCGCAGGCATTGTGCTTCGGTGGCACCGGGCGGCAGCAGTACATCGGCGCGTTGCACCAGCACCTCGACCGAGGCGCGGTACAACAGCGCCAGTGCATGCCGGGGCTTGCCCTCACGCCACAGGCGGCGGGCACTGCCCAGGATATCCGGTGGCAGCACCTCGGGCAGCTGCAGCACCTCCTGGGTCACCGGGGACTCTTCGCTGCGCTGGCGCTTGCCGGTGCCGCGCAGCCAGGGCAGCCACCAGCGGGCGGTCAGCAGCAGTGCCAGCACCACGATGCCCAGCACGATCCACAGGATGCTTTCGCTGATCAACGCCAGCAGCTTGCCGATGGCCTCCAGCGGCAGCTGCGGCAGGTCGGGTGCGTTCTTGTCCTGCTCCTCCTCCGCCTTTTTCTGCCATTGGGTGACGGTGCGCTGGGCGCCCAGCTGCGGATCTTCGTAGGCGCGTGCGGCGGCCTGGCGGAAACCGGCGATGTCGGCATCGCTGGGCCCGAACACGGTCTGCGGGCTGTCGGCCACCGGTGGTGCGGTCTTGTGGTTGGCATGCGCGGTGGCGGTGCCGTCGGCGTGTTGTGCCTGCACCGGCAGCGCCATCGGCGCCAGCAAGGCCATCACCAGCGCCAGTGTCGGGGCCAGCTTGGCCAAGCGTTCACGCAGGCGGCGGAAGGCGATTTCCACGTCCCAGGCTTCCAGCTGGGTGCGGCGGTTGAGGTACAGGCCAAAACCGGCGCCGCTGTAGAACGGGCCGATCACGCTCATCGCAACCAGCGACAGCAGGTTGAAGCCCACCCAGGCCCAGGCCGGTGTTTCATCGCCGATCAGCGACCAGGCTGCGCGCAGGGATTCGGACAGCAGGTCCAGCGGCACGAACATGAAGATCAGCGAGACGCCGGCCAATTGCAGCATCAGTTCAAAGTGGAAGCAGACCCAGGTGAGCATCGCCGCATGGCCATAGCTGGCATTGCCCAGGGCACCGCGCCGCGCCCGCCGCAGGGCAGGGTCGCCACCTTCCAGCAGGTCCACCGGCATCAGCAGCGAGCGCGCCGGGCTGAGCCGGCGCCAGGTCAGGTAGGCAAGCAATCCACGCCAGCCCCAACGCAGCTGGGCACGCAGGGTATCGGCGGTGCCGGGCTCGGCACCAAAGGCCCCGCGCGAGATCACATACAGCGGAATGCGTTCCAACGCCGGCTTCAACCACCACATCAGCATGGCCGGCAGCAGGAAGTTGTCCAGCCACCAGCCACCGAGATTGAGCAGCGCGAACAGCGGCAACGCCACCAGCAGCCAGGGCTTCCAGATGGCGCGCGCGTGGCGGCGGACCAGCGCGGTCCCCAGCTCCATGGCTTCCCATTGCGAGCGCGCGCGCAGCACCACATCCAGTTGGTCAATGCGCATGGCCGCCCCCGCGCCCACCGCGCCACAGCCAGCCCAGCACCAGCAGCCACAACACCGCCGACACCGTCAGCTTGCCCCACATCGGCACCCAGGCAATCGACGACCAGAACGCCTCGATGAAGGCCGCCACCAACAGCATGAAGGCCACGCCCAGGCACAGCCTTGCCCCTATCCGGCCGCCTTCCACCAGCGCGTCGACGCGCCGCATGCGGCCCGGTGCCAGCAGGCGCAGGCCCAACTGCAGCCCGGCACCGCCGGCAATGACGATGGCGGTCAGCTCGAAGGGCGCATGGCCAACCACGAAACGCCAGAACGGTTCGCCATAGCCGGCCTGTTGCAGGTGGCCAGCCACCGCGCCGATGGTGATGCCGTTGAACACCAGCACCAGGATGGTGCCGATGCCGGCCACCAGGCCGCTGGCAAAGGTGCGCAGGCCGATGCTGATGTTGTTCATGATGTAGTGGCCGAACATCGCCCAGTCGGTGCCGCTGTCGCGGCCCAGGCTGTCGGCGTTGGGGTCGTACATCTTTTCCATCTGTGTGATCTGCGAAGGCTCCAGCAGCAGGTGCACCAGTTCGGGCTTGTACTGCAGCAGCACGAAGATACCGACCAACGGCAGCACGAACAGGGCGCAGGCCGTCCACATCGACGCGGCCTGGCTGCGCACCGCCAGCGGGAAATCGGCAAACAGGAATTCCACCGCGCGCTGCCAGCGTGGCGTGGGCGTGCGATAGAGCAGGTTGTGGCCGCGTTGCATCAGCTGTTGCAGGTGCTCTACCAGCTGCGGGCTGTAGCCGCGGTGCTGGGCCAATGCCAACTGCTGGCACAGCCGCCGGTAGCGCTGTGGGATGGTTTCATCGCCCGGCAGGTCGGCCGATGGGGTGGTCTTCCTGCTGCGTTGCTCACCGCGTTGCTGCAGCCAGTTCTCGAACTGCTGCCACTCCTGCTGGTAACGGGTAACGAACTGTTCCTGTCTCATCGCCGCCCCAGCAGCCAGTTGGCCATCGCATACAGGCGCAGCACGCCGGTCTGGCCGCGGTCCTGGCTGAGCCCGCTGGCGATGTCGGCCAGCTCCTGCTGGCGCGCCGACGACAGTGCGGGCGCGCGCTCGGCAAAGGCGATCAGCGCGATCTGCTCGTTGGGCTGCAGGGCCAGCGGGGGTGCCAGTACGGTGTCGATGCGCGCCGGCGCGGTGGCCGCGCGCGGCGGGGTATGGACCACCAGCGAGCCGGCCACCAGATCCCCCAGACGGCGCCCATGCGCATCGCACAGGCAGCTGACCAGCCCCACCGCATAGCCGAACGGCAGCATGTCCACGGTGCGCAGCAGGTTGCGGACGATGGCCTGCAGCCAGCCCAGCGGCGCGCCGTCACGGGCGACCACGCGCAGCCCCAGCGCACGTTTGCCCAGGGTGCGGCCCCAACAGACCTCCAGCACGATGGGGTAGGCCCAGAACATCAGGAACATCAGCCCCAGATACAGCCCCTTGCCCAGGCCACCCAAGGGGATCAGCAAGGGGCTCATCAGCGCCAGCGCGCCGAAACGGATGATCAGGTCGATCAGCCAGGCCAGCGCACGCGGCACGGGCCCGGCGGCCGGCAGCTGCAGCGGCACGCCTTCGGGGGTGATGACCTCGCGGTAAGTATCCAGCATCGGCCGCGCTGCCGTCATTGCGGGCATTCCGGATAGGCGCGGTGGCGTTGGGGGGCCCGGTTTCCCGTCCGGGCGGCAGCCTGGGGCATGCGTGTCTCTGTCACATCCTTAGTCAGAGTGCTGACTGTAACGGGGGGCAGGGTGAAAACCCAGCGTGCTCGGTGCTGTGGGGCGATACCCATGCAACCTTGGACGGAATCGCCACTTGCCGGTCTTGCCCGTTGGATCAGCCGGGCATGGACCGGTACTGGTCCTTTACCCGGACGTAGTGATCGGCCGAATAGCGCAGGCCCTCGATGTCTTTTTCGGTGAGTTCGCGCATCAGCCGGGCCGGATTGCCGGCCCACAGCTGGCCGCTCTTCACGCGTTTGCCGGGGCCAATGACCGCGCCGGCAGCGATGAAGGCATTGGCTTCGATCACCGCGCCATCGAGGATGCAGGCGCCCATGCCGATCAGGCAGTAATCACCGATGGTGCAGGCATGGATGATGCAGCCATGGCCCACGGTGACCCCTTCGCCGATGAGCGTGGGGAAGCCACCCTTGTTGTAAGGGCTGTCATGGCTGACATGGATGATGGTGCCGTCCTGCACATTGGTCCGCGCACCGATGCGGACGTAATTCACATCACCGCGGATCACCGTGCCCGGCCACACCGAGGCATCGTCACCGATGTGCACGTCACCGATGATGGTGCAGGCCTCGTCGATATAGACGCGCTCGCCGAGGGTGGGGGTTTTGTCCAGGAAGGGGCGGAGTGCGGGCATGGGAGAGTGGGGTGCTGTTGGATGGTTGCATCATAGCGTTATGCCTTGTTGCAGGTCTCAACGCGGCGCATGCCTGGCCAGCATCGATCTGAAAAGCTCGTCCAGCGCAGCCGCGTCCCCCTGCCCTGCACCCAGTTGCGGCGCAGCGTTGGTGCGACGCTCCAGTTCCATGTCGATGAAGTCGCTGATCGCGGAGATGCGCGGGCCATCAGCTACTTCCGCGCTACGCCGTTTCGTTTCCAATAGTTGATCTATTGCGGTGCGAACGTGACCGCCAGGAAGCAGGCGGTCGAGCAGGTCCTCGAAAGCCATGGGCGGCGGTGACGGATCGCTTTCGATCCATTGACAGGCCAGCAAGGGGCGTAGCACATACAGGTACTTCTTGGTCCGCACGCGTTCACCCTTGAGATAACCCCGGTGATTTGCGGTCGCCATGTTGAAGTAGTGCCACCAGCTGCCCAACGGCGAATGAAACTGCTGCACTGCGTCCTGTAGCTCGGAAGTGGCCTGTGCGTCACCCCGATAGTGGATAGGGGAGCGCAACCATTCGGACAGGGTAGGGTTGGATTTGGAGACCAGTCGTAGTGCCTTGCGCAGGTCCCAGCCGCTGATATCCAGTTCGTCATCGATGGGTAGCTCGATCACGTCGCGTTGTGCTTCACCAACGCCGGCACGTTCATTGACGCTCAGGTACCAGGATTGCCGGTGCACGTAGATGAAGCGAGCATCGTAGTCACTGTCTGGGGAAGAAAAGCCCCAGCCACGGCTGCCGGATTCGCAGGCCATCAATACACGTACATCGTGCTGGCGTTCAATCTGCTCCAGTGCGGCAAGGACTGCTTGACGCTTTTCCGGTTCGATTGGATGGATATCCATATCCTGTAGTGCCTGTGGTGTGCGGGTTTGCAGTCTAGTTCGATGGCCATGCGCAAGGCACCCCTCCCCAACCCTCCCCTCCGCCTTCGGCGCAATGGAGGGGGCTGTTTGGCGTGTTCTTTCAGATGGCGGAGCGCCGCTCTTGCTCCCTCCCTTTTGCGAAGCAAAGGGGAGGGCTGGGGAGGGGTAGCTTTTAAGGCTCCAACAAATCCTCCCGAAAAACTCACGCCACCTTGCCGCGGCGTGCCCGCTCCAGGTGCACCAGCAGCAGCGAGATTGCTGCGGGCGTCATGCCGGGGATGCGTTGTGCCTGGCCGATGCTTTGCGGGCGCACGCGTTCCAGCTTCTGCAGTGCCTCGGCCGACAAGCCGCGCACCGAGGCGAAGTCGAAGCCTTCGGCGATCGCGGTATTTTCATGGCGCTGCTGGCGTTCGATCTCTTCGCGCTGGCGGTCCAGGTAACCGGCGTACTTGACGCTGATCTCCACCTGCTCGGCCACGCGTGCGTCTTCCACGCCGGGGCCCAGCGACGGCACCTGCATCAACTTGGCGTAGTCCAGCTCGGGGCGCTTGATCAGGTCCAGCACATTGGTTTCGCGACTGACCGCCACGCCGGTGGTCTCGGCGACTTCGCGGCCCAGGGCATTGCCCGGCGTTGCCCAGATGCCACGCAGGCGTGCGCTCTCGCTGGCAACGGCGGCCTGCTTGGTCTCGAACGCGGCCCAGCGGCGGTCATCGACCAGGCCCAGCTCGCGGCCGGTCGGGGTCAGGCGTGCGTCGGCGTTGTCCTCGCGCAGCTGCAGCCGGTACTCGGCGCGGCTGGTGAACATGCGGTACGGCTCGCTGGTGCCGTGGGTGATCAGGTCGTCGACCAGCACGCCGATATAGGCCTCATCGCGGCGCGGGCACCAGCCGTCCTTGCCCTGCACGAACAGGGCGGCGTTGATGCCGGCCAGCAGGCCTTGTGCGCCGGCTTCTTCATAGCCGGTGGTGCCGTTGATCTGGCCGGCGAAGAACAGGCCGTTGACCTGGCGGGTCTCCAGCGTGTTCTTCAAACCACGCGGATCGAAGAAGTCGTACTCGATGGCATAGCCCGGGCGGGTGATATGTGCCTGCTCGAAACCACGGATGCTGCGTACCAGTTCCAGCTGCACGTCGAATGGCAGCGAGGTGGAGATGCCGTTGGGATAGATCTCGACCACGTCCAGGCCCTCGGGCTCGACGAAGATCTGGTGGCTGTTCTTCTCGGCAAAGCGCACCACCTTGTCTTCGATGGACGGGCAGTAACGCGGGCCGATGCCTTCGATCTGGCCGCTGTACAGCGGCGAGCGATGCAGCGCGCCACGGATGATGTCGTGGGTGCGCTCGCTGGTATGGGTGATCCAGCAGCTCACCTGCTGTGGGTGCTCGCGGACATCGCCCAGGTAGGACATCACCGGCAGCGGGTCATCGCCGGGCTGCTCGTCCATCACGCTGTAGTCCAGCGAACGGCCGTCGATGCGCGGCGGGGTGCCGGTCTTCAGGCGGTCGATGGCGAACGGGCGCTCGCGCAGGCGCGCGGCCAGGGTGGTGGCCGGCGGGTCGCCCATGCGGCCGGCGGTGTACTGGGTTTCGCCGATATGGATCTTGCCGGCCAGGAAGGTGCCGGCGGTCAGCACCACTGCCGGGGCGTGGAAGGTCAGGCCGGTCTGGGTGATGGCGCCGCGGATGGCGTCGCCGTCGATGATCAGATCATCCACCGCGGCCTGGAACACGGTCAGGTTGGGCTGGGACTCGACGATGCCGCGGATCGCCATGCGGTACAGGTTGCGGTCGGCCTGGCAGCGGGTGGCGCGCACCGCTGGGCCCTTGGAGGCATTGAGGGTGCGCCACTGGATGCCGGCACGGTCAGCGGCATGTGCCATGGCCCCGCCCAGGGCGTCGATTTCCTTGACCAGATGGCCCTTGCCGATGCCGCCAATAGCTGGGTTGCAGCTCATCGCGCCCACCGTTTCGACGTTGTGGGTCAGCAACAGAGTGCGGGCGCCGCCGCGCGCGGCAGCCAGGGCCGCCTCGGTACCGGCGTGGCCGCCGCCGATGACGATGACGTCGTAACGGTAGAAGGAGTCGCTCATGGGCGTGAGATTGGTTCGGAAAAGTGTGAAGTCAGTCGCCGGGGTATTCCCCGGTGCAAACCAGCCGGTTTGCTGATTTTACCGCCAAAGCAAATTTGTTAGAGGTCAGGCCTAAAGTTGGCACGCAACCTGCAGTTAATACATTGCACCCAGCGTGGCATGCGACATAGGCGCAACAAGGTCGGAATTGGAACAGGGGCCGACCGAAGCGCACGTTGGGGTAGCAGGGGGCCGGTAGTCGGGGGACTACCGGCCTTGCAGTCAGGCAAGGCCCGCCTTGGCGGGAAAGCGTTAAAAGACAAAGCCCCGGCCTAGGCCGGGGCTTTGTCTTTATTAGGCGCCGATGCCCGACAGGGCCGGAACAGGGGGGATCCAGATTTCCTGGCGGACATCGACATTGAGCTGTCGGGTGTTGACCGGTTTGGGTCACTTAGCGACGCAACCGGTCACCCGTGAGGCCAAGCATTGCCTGCATCAAGGGCAAATGCAACCTTTTTATTTCTCCACATTCCTGACTACGTGACCGGGTCGACTTTGTGACGGCGGTCGGGCGGGGGCCGGGCGGGCCTGTGCGGCCGGCCGCGGCTGGGCCATCGGCCGGGGCTGCATGGCCGGACGTGATGGCATGGCCTGCGGGCGGGGCATGGCACGGGGTTGCTGCATCGCCTGCGGATTGGCGCGCTGCTGTGGGCGTTGCAGGCGGTCCAGGTCACGCCACGGCGATTTGCCGCCGCCGCCATTGACCGGCGGACGCGGACGCGGCCCGTTGCCGTTGTGGTCGTTGTCGCCGCCCGGCCGCGGACCGTGCCCATTGCCGTTGCCCGGCGGACGCGGCCCATTGCCATTGTGGTCATGGCCGCCACCCGGGCGCGGGCCATGCCCGTTGCCATTACCCGGCGGACGCTGACCATGGCCATGCTGCGGTGGGCGCGGACGGTAAACCGGACGGTAGCCTGGGTAGCCATAGCTGCCGTAATAGCCACTTCCGTAGTAAGCGCCACCATAGTAGCCACCGTCATAACCGCCATACGGGTAGCCATAGGGATAGCTGTACTGCACCGACGGCGAGCCATGGTAGTAACCACCCGCCCCACCATCGACGTAGTCATAGGTGGCACAGCCGGACAGGCCAACCAGCAGCCCGGTGGCAATGATGAGTCGCTTGATCATGATGAGTCCCCCCAGTGGGAATGGCATCCAGCTTCGGGCCAATGCATTGAATCGCCCCTTAATTGTTCCGGTCTACCTGAACTGCAGGCATGTGCGCAGATGAGATGGTCCCGGGGCAGGAGCCTAGGCTAACCTTTCACCATGAATGAACTCACCTTGCCCGGCTTTGCCGAGGTGCTGGCCGCCGCGGCGCGCATTGCCTCCCATGCCACGGTCACGCCGGTGCTGCGGTCGCGGGAGCTCGATGCCCTGGCCGGTGCCAGCCTGCATTTCAAGGCCGAGCACCTGCAGCGCAGTGGCGCGTTCAAGTTCCGTGGCGCCTGCAACGCGGTGTGGTCGCTGGATGCGATGCAGGCGCTGAATGGAGTGGTTACCCATTCTTCCGGCAACCACGGTGCGGCGCTGGCGTTGGCGGCGCGTTCGCGTGGCATCCCCTGCCACGTTGTGGTGCCCGAAGGTGCGGTGGCGGCAAAGCTGGCCAATATCGCCCGGCATGGCGCGCAGCTGTGGCGCTGCGCGCCCACCCAGGTGGCGCGTGAGGCCGAATGTGAACGCATACGCCAGCAGACCGGCGCCGAGCTGGTCCATCCCTATGCCGATGCGCGGGTGATCGCCGGCCAGGGCACGGCGACGATGGAACTGATCCGCCAGGCAGGGGCGACCCTGGACGTGTTGGTGGTGCCGGTGGGCGGCGGTGGCCTGGCCGGCGGCAGCCTGCTGGCGATGCAGGCATTGTTACCCGATTGCGAATTGATCCTGGCCGAGCCGGCTGGTGCAGCCGATACGGCGCGCTCGCTGGCGGCGGACCGGCGGCAGGTCGATTTCGTGCCGGATACCGTGTGCGATGGCCTGCGCGGTGCCCTCGGTGCCCCCAATTTCGCCTTGCTGCGCTCGCATGCGCAGGTCATCACCGTGGACGATGCCGACACCGTGGCGGCAATGCGGCTGATCTGGCAGGTGATGAAACAGACGGTGGAGCCGTCCTCGGCGATCACCCTGGCGGCGGTGCTTGCGCAGCCGCAGCGGTTTGCCGGGCGCACGGTCGGCCTGCTGTTGTCCGGTGGCAATGTCGATCTGGATGCACTGCCGTGGAGCCTGGCATGACGGCAACGCGTGGACGGGTTGGCCTGCTGGGTTGGGTGTGGAGGTTCAGCGTCCTGCTGCTGTTGTGGTTGCTGGGTGTGGCGGCCTGGATCATCTGGGTGGGCGACCGCGACCAGGCCGCACCGGCGGACGCGATCATCGTGCTCGGCGCGGCGGCGTATGACGCCAAGCCTTCACCGGTGTTCGAGGAGCGTATCCGCCATGGCCTGGACCTGTACCGGCAGGGCTATGCGCCCAAGCTGATCTTCACCGGTGGCTTTGGTGGCGCGCGTGCGCGCTTCTCCGAATCGCAGGTGGCGCGGCGCTATGCCCTGAAGCAGAAGATCCCCGCCGAGGCCATCCTGATCGAGACCAAGTCACGCACCACCCGCCAGAACCTGGTGGAAGCCAAGGTGCTGATGAAACAGAACGACCTGCACAAGGTGATCGTGGTCAGCGACCCGTTGCACATGGCGCGCGCGCTGCGCCTGTCACAGGAGCTGGGTATCGATGCGTTGGCCTCGTCCACGCCGAGCACGCGCTTCCGCAGCTTCCACACCAGTTGGCGTTTCCTGGTGCAGGAGGTCTACTTTTTCCACCGCGACCTGTTTGCCAAAGGCGCCTGAGTCGTTTGCGAGGGTTACATGGACCACACTGAAGTCAGCCCGCGGCGCCGTGCCATGGTGCTCATCCACGCGTACTACGAGGCGTTCAACCGTGGCGACTGGGTTGGCATGCTGGCCTGCCTGGACGAGGACGTGGTGCATGACCTCAACCAGGGTGCGCGCGAGCACGGCCGCGAGGCGTTTGCGGCCTTCCTGCAGCGCATGGAGGTCAGCTACCGCGAGCAGTTGCGCGAGGTGGTGGTCATGGCCGATGACAGTGGCAACCGTGCCGCCGCCGAGTATGTGGTGCACGGTGAGTACCACCATACCGACGAAGGCCTGCCGCCCGCCCGTGGACAGCGCTACGTGCTGCCGGGTGGGGCATTCTTCGATGTGCGCGACGGCCTGATCACGCGGGTGAGCAATTACTACAACCTGCAGGATTGGATCGCGCAGGTGGGCGGCTGAGCAGCCGCCGCCTGGCAGGGTAGTGGTGACGAGACAAAAGGAAGCCCTGCTTGCACGCCACCGGCGTGCTGCCTGATCAGCGACCGAAGGCCATGCCTTCAGGTCGGGCGGGCCGGCGAGGGATGAAACCGGCGCGGTGCGCCGCCCCCGGCAGGTGCTGGCAGCTCAGGCCTTGGGTTTGCGCCGGATCGGGATCGACGCCAGCGGCACGCTGGCCACGTCGTGGCCATGCTCGCGGATTGGTGCGCCAGGCTCCGGCGCCCAGGCGTGGGCATAGATCACTTCCCAGCTGCTGGGAAGCTTGCCGTCGGTGCGGCGCAGCGGTTCGTAGGCCGCCTGCGCGGCCGCCAGGCGGCCGCGCCCGGTGAGGGTATGGCGGCGGTCGTGCATGGCGTTGGTGGCGCCGATGGCCTTGAGCTCGCGCATCAAGGCAGGCAGGTCGTCGTAGGTAAGGGTGAACATGTCGCGGTCCAGCACCGGGTCGCGGAAACCGGCTGCCAGCAGCGCGTCACCGAACTGAGCGATCTGCACGAAGCGGCTGACATGGGCGGTATCGTCGGCTTCGGCGAAGGCGGCGCGCAGCTCCACCAGCGTGTCGTGGCCAAAGGTGGAACAGACCAGCAGGCCGCCGGGTTTGAGCACGCGGCGGAAACCGGCAAACACCGCCGGCAGGTCTTCCACCCATTGCAGGCACAGGTTGCTGAAAATCACATCCACGCTGTTATCGGCCAGCGGCAGCGCCCGGGCATCGGCACACACGCGCGAGAACGGCCGCCACCAGCCGGCCTGTTTCTTTGCTTCCACCAGCATCGGCTGGGCCAGGTCCAGCGCGATCACCTGCGCCTTGGGCCAGCGCTTTTTCATGGCTGCGCTGGAATGGCCGGGGCCGCTGCCAACGTCCAGCACTACCTGCGGTTGCCGGTCCTCCAGGTAATCCAGCGATTCGAGCAGGCGCTTGGCCACTTCCTGCTGCAGGACGGCGGCGGCGTGGTAGCTGGAGGCGGCGCGCGCGAAGGCGCGGCGGACGTGGTTGCGATCAAACAGGGAAGACATGGCAGGTACGCAGTGGAAGGTCAGAAGGTGCCCGGGTAGGCGCCGCCGTCGATCAGCAGGTTCTGCCCGGTGATGTAGCCGGCGTGCACGCTGCACAGGAAGGCGCAGGCGGCGCCGAACTCGTCCGCCGTACCGAAGCGGCCAGCGGGGATGGCGGCGCGGCGGCGTGCGGCCACCTCGTCCAGTGGCTGCTGCAGCTTGCGCGCGCTGGCGTCCAGCGTGCCGCGCAGGCGATCGGTGTCGAACGCGCCCGGCAACAGGTTGTTGAGGGTGACATTGCGCGCCAGGTGGGTGCGGGCGACCCCGGCGACAAAGCCGGTCAGGCCGGAACGGGCGCCGTTGGACAGGCCCAGGATGTCGATCGGGGCCTTCACCGAGCTGGAGGTGATGTTGACCACGCGGCCGTAGCCACGCGCGGCCATGGCGTCGACGGTGGCGCGGATCAGCTCGATCGGGGTGAGCATGTTGGCCTCTACCGCCGCCAGCCACTGTTCGCGCTCCCAGTCGCGGAAATCGCCCGGCGGCGGGCCGCCGGCGTTGTTGACCAGGAT
>DKPB01000032.1:0-488 GCA_002471015.1 Stenotrophomonas sp. UBA7346 | reverse complement strand
GACCTGCGGGCAGGCGGCCAGTGCGGCGGCACGGCCGTCGGCGGTGGTGATGTCGGCGGCCACGCTGCGCACCTCGGCAGCGCCCGGCAGGGCGCGCAGTCCGTCTGCGGCGGCCGCCAGTGCGTCGGCGCCACGGGCAACGATGACAACGTTCACCCCCTCGCGTGCCAGCGCCCGCGCGCAGCCCAGCCCCAGCCCCTTGCTGGCGGCGCAGACCAGCGCCCAGCGTCCGGCGATTCCAAGATCCATCGGCTCAAGCCTCGTGCGGTGTGTGGGGGCACATGATCGGTGATGCGCTGCCGTGCTGCCTGAAAAGGCTCACGCGCAGCCCGCAACGAACTGTTGCAGCAGCCCGGCGACCTGGTCAGCGTGGCCCAGGAACGGTGCGTGGCCGCCGCCTTCGATGGTGTGGGCGGCATGCAGGCCGGCCGGGGCCAGGCCGGCGGCGCTGTGCATGGCGCGGGCCGGCACCAGCCGGTCGCGTTGGC
>DKPB01000046.1:36234-36620 GCA_002471015.1 Stenotrophomonas sp. UBA7346 | reverse complement strand
AGGCGAACGCATCCGCCAGAACGGTCCGGATGAGGATTACCCCGGCGACCGGGTGATGGAAGGTCTGATCATGGCGTGCATGGCCATCAATCGGCAGGCCTCCGCGCGCATGCGTCCGGAGGAATGACGCGCGGCGCAGGCAATGCGTCGGGCTCGGCCCGGCGCTACCGCTGCCTCATTCGCAGAGCACGCTGTCTTCCGTCAACGCAGCATCATCCAGCGGGCGCAGCTGCGCGATCTGCTCACGTTGTGCAGCCGTCGGCCCGCCCAGCCACCACACCCGGCAGCGCGCGGTCAGACGGCCGACCATCTTCGACTGCTCGGGCGAGTACAGCATCGCCAGCGCGGTGCCCGGGCAATCGTGGGCCTGGCAGGCGGTGTAGAAC
>DKPB01000046.1:0-36047 GCA_002471015.1 Stenotrophomonas sp. UBA7346 | reverse complement strand
GCAGGCGGTGTAGAACCACCACGGCTCGCCCTGCAGCACCACCAGCTCACCCGGTGCGCTGGGCCCACTCAGCAGACGCTTGCGCAGCGAAGGAATGTCCTTGTCGCTGGCTTCGGCCGCTGCGGTGTTCTGCATCAGGGTGTTGAAGGCGGCCAGCACCTTCTGGTCCTTGCGGCCGCAGTCGTCCACGGTGTTGCCGCCCACCAGGGTGAAGAAGTGGGTGGCCAGCGGATTGTCCTTGCAGGTGAGTTCCGCGCCGGGGGTTTGTTCTTCCGGCTCGCCTTCGTTGTCCCACACCGAAGGGTTCACTCCGTTTTCGATGTTCGGTTCGGGTTCGACCACGGCGGGGGCGGCGGGCGCGTCAGCGGGCGTTGCAGCAGCCGGCGCGGAATCGGCGCCTGCCTGCGGTGCCGGGGCCTGCGAACACGCGGCCAGCAGCGCGATCATCCATGAGAGGCCGATATGGCGAGACGTCATTCCCTGTCCTCGGGTGTGTGGAGTGCGACGGAGAGAATCTACGCGGTGCGGGCGTTCCGCCGGGCATGGCCCGGCGCTACCGTCGGGTTTCACTCGCAAAAAAAAACCCCGGCACGTAGCCGGGGTCTTTCGATTCACTTGAACAGCGTGTCCGGATATTCCGGTTTCTGTTCCCGCGCCAGCAGGGCGCGCAGGCCTTCTGCAGGCGTCTGCTCGCCGTGCAGCACGGCACGCACGCGGTCAGAGATGGGCAGGTCGATGCCATGGCGGCGCGCCTGTCGCATCACTTCGTCGGCCGTCTGCACCCATTCCACCACCAGGCCGATTTCGCGCACGGCATCCTGCAGCGTCTGCCCGCGGCCCAGGGCCAGGCCCAGGCGGCGGTTACGCGACAGGTCGCCGGTGCAGGTCAGCACCAGGTCGCCCAGGCCGGCCAGCCCCATCAGGGTTTCCGGCTTGGCACCGATGGCGGCGGCAAGCCGCAGCATCTCGTTCAGGCCACGCGTGATCAGGCCGGCACGGGCGTTCAGGCCCAGCTGCATGCCATCAGCCACGCCGGTGGCCACCGCCAGCACGTTCTTCATCGCCCCGCCCAGTTCGGCACCGACCATGTCGTCGCCCGTATAGGCGCGGAATGCCGGGCCGTGCATGGCATCGGCCACCTGCTGGGAGAACGCCTCGTCATCACCGTGCACGGTAATGGCGGTGGGCAGGCCCAGAGTGACTTCCTTGGCGAAGGACGGGCCGGTGACGACGGCCAACGGCACGTCCGGGCCCAGCACTTCACGCGCTACTTCATGCAGGAAACGGCCCGAGCCGGGCTCGAAGCCCTTGGTCGCCCAGGCCACGCCTGCCCCGGCCGGCCGCAGCGGCGCCAGCGCGCGCACGGTTTCGGCAAAGGCATGCGAAGGCACCACCACCAGGATCCAGGCCGCACCTTCAACGGTGGCAGCCAGGTCGGTGCTGGCGCGCAGGGATTCTGGCAAGGGAATCCCCGGCAGATACCGGGGATTCTCATGACGCTGGTCAATCGCCTCGATTACTGCGGCATCACGTCCCCACAGCACGGTCCGGGAACCGTGCCGGGCCAACAGGGTGGCCAGCGCGGTGCCCCAGGAGCCCGCGCCAAGAACGGCGATCTTTTCCGCGTCGTTCGTACTCATGCTGAAACGCAGACGCCGATCAGGCGTTGCCAGCCGGCTCGGAGTCGGCCAGCGAGGCGTTCTCGCCCTGGGCCTGGCGCTGACGCAGGGTTTCGGCGTACAGGCCTTCGAAGTTGATCGGCTGCAGGTAGAACGGCGGGAAGCCGCCGGCCTGGATCAGGTCCGACACCATCGAACGCACGTACGGGAACAGGATGTTCGGGCACTGGGTGCCGAGCAGCACGTCGATTGCCTGCGGGTCCAGGCCGATCAGGCCGAACACGCCAGCCTGCTCTACTTCGGCCACATAGGCGGTCTTCTCACCGGCCTTGCAGGTCAGGGTGACGCCCAGCACCACTTCAAAAGCGGTCTCGGACAGGCGCTGCACCTTCTGGTTCAGATTCAGCTGCAGGTCCGGCTGCACGTTCTCATTGAAGATGGTCGGCGAGTTCGGGGATTCGAAAGAAACGTCCTTGACGTAGATCTTCTCGATGGTGAAAGCCGGGCCGGTGGCGTTTTCGGCCGGGGCTACGCCGTTGGTGTTCTCTTCGGACATTTCTCAGGACTCCAGAACAGATTGTTCAATGATTGGGATTGTTACCAGACCAGCGATGGGGGCTGCCGCCCGCCTATACAAGGCCTGAACACAAATAGTTTGCTCAGCCGCGGCCTTTGACCAGCAGCAGGTCTGCCGCCTGCCAGGCCGGCAGGCCGCCTTCGAGCACGTAAACCTGCTCGTAGCCAGCCTTCTTCAACATCTTTGCCGCCGTTGCCGAGGCATTGCCGGTACGGCACAGCAGCACCACCGGGGTCTGCCTGGCGTTGGCCAGCAGCTTGTGCGACGGGTTCAGCTGGGCCGGCTGCACATTGCGGCTACCCGCGATGTGGCCCTTTTCGAAGTCGCTGCTGCTCGACAGGTCGATCACCGTCACCCCGCCCGCATTGATCATGTGGGTCAGTTCGGACGGCTTCAGGCCCTTGTAGCCACGGAACAGGCGCGCCACTTCGGTGGCGATGATGGCCACGGTAAGGCCGACCAGGGCCAGCGACAGCATCGGATTTCGGCCGGCGAAGGCCAGCAACTCTTCGTAATTCACTCAGGTCACGGGTCGATAAGCGGGCAGGGATTGTCGCACAGGCAAGGAAAGCCCAGCCAATGACTCATTGGCCCTGCCACAGGTCAGGCAGGCCAGCGGCCTGCCACCAGCGCTTGGCCTCCGGGTCCCAGCGCCAACGCTCCTTGACCACCACCGTGCGCTCGGCCTGGGTATTGCGGTTGATGACGCTCACTTCCACCCGGCGTTCGATGTCGCCGTCGGCCGTCACGCTGTTGGAACGCTCGCGGTAGGTGGAAACCTGCACCTGCCGGTAGCGTTCACGCTGCAGGTCGGTGATCGGCTGCTGCCGGAGGTACTCCGGGTCGATGAAGCCTTCGGCAGTATCGAAATCGTTCCAGCGCACGGCCGCCACATAGGCTTCCTGCGTCGGCACCAGCTTGTTGCGCTGGCTGCGGCTGGGGCCGTCAGCCAGCGCAGCGGTGCTGGCCAGCAGCAACAGGCAGAACGCCGCGGACGGAAACAGGCGTCGGAACATGGGTATCCCCCTTGGTGGTTGCCAATCCTAGCCCTTGCTGAGGGCAACGAAGCGCCCTTCCAGTTCAGCGGCACCACCGGCGATCTCGGCACGCACGGTCATGCGTGCACGCCCACGCTTGCTGAACAAGTTAAGAAAGTCATCCCAATCCTGCTCCGGGGCCGCCCTGGCGGCAGCCTGCAGGTCCCCATACACGGGCGCGCGGTAGCGGATGCTGCTGTCGGCCACGTACACCTCGGCCTGCTTGCCGGCCAGCGACAGGCGCAGGCTGACCAACGCCCAGCCGGCCAGGGTCATCACCGAGGCCAGGCTGCCGCCAAACGCATTGCCCTTGTCATTGACGTTGGCCGCCAGCGGCGCCTGCATGCTCAGCACGCCGTTGTCGTAGCCGGTGATGCGGATATCCATCGCCTGTACCGGCGGCATCGCGTTCAAGGTGGTCTGCAGCTGCGCCAGCAGCGCGGTGTGATCGGGGGTATCGGGCATGGAAGCAAACAGGAAACGGAGAGCGCCCGCATAATGCATGGAATGAACCGCCACGCCTATGTGCCGACTGACATGCCCTGGCACCTGATCTCGTTGCGCCCACAGGGGCAGCACGACACCTTGCGCAGCGCCGCCACGCGCCTGGGCGCGCGCACCGTGGCCCTGTCGCCATGGCGACTGGTGCTGCGCGCCGATGAAACCACCCGTGCCCAGCTGGCCGAGGCCGCTGGCTGCGACCGGCTGGTGTTCACCAGCCCCAGCGCGGCGCAGGCCGCCGCACGCCTGCTGCCGCTGTCGCAACTGCTGCCCGGCAACGTGGTGGCTGTGGGTGAAGGAACCGCGCGGGTACTGCGCCAGCACGGCGCGCGCCAGGTGCAGGCACCGTCGCGGATGGACAGTGAGGGCCTGCTGGCGCTGCCGGCCATGCAGCAGCTGCAGGGCCTGCGGGTCGCGCTGGTCACCGCGCCGGGCGGCCGTGGAATGATTGCCGGCCAGGTCGTTGAGCGCGGCGCCCAGTTGCTGCGGGTGGATGTGTACGACCGCGTACCGCTGGCCTTGGGCGCGGCCACCGTGAACCGCCTGCAGGCATTGCAAGGCCCTGCCGTGCTTGTCGTCAGCAGCGGCGAAGCCCTGCACAGCGTGCTGCCGCAGCTGCCAGCCGAGCTGCTGGCGCGCTGGCAGCAGGCCCCCATCGTCGCCGCCAGCGCGCGGCTTGCCGAACTGGCAGGTAGCTTGGGGTTTGCCAATCGCCATATCGCTGCCGGGCCGATGCCCGCACAACTGGCCAATGCAGCGGCGGCAGCCGTCCACGCCTTGCCGGCCAGCGCTGGCTGAGCGGCCGCGGCTTGCAGGCATTCACCGCGCGGGCGATGCTTTGCAGGCATCAACCGCACTGCCGTGTCACCGGTAGTGCAACGTCTGCCAAGGATGTTGTGCCCCATGAATGATGTTTCCCCCGTTGCTTCGCCTCGCCCGCTGCGCTGGATACTGCCGCTGATCGTGCTTGTCGCCGTCGGCGCGGCCGCCTGGTTCGGCTGGGACCGCTGGCAGGTTTGGCAGCAGCAGGTGTCACAGGCACGCGACGCTGAAACCCAACAGCTCACCGCCCTGCAGCAGAGCCTGGAGGCGTTGCGCCGCGACCAGCGCGCCAATGCGCGCAGCATCCAGGATGCCGCCGCCACCAACCGCGTGCTGCGCGATGAAGTACTGGGCCTGGGCCAACGCAATGCCCTGCTGGAAGAAAACCTGGCACGCCTGGCCGACAGCTCGCGCCAGGGCGCGCAGGCCGTCCGCCGCGAAGAGGCCGAGCTGCTGCTCAGCCAGGCAGCGCAGCGGCTGAGCTTTGCCGGTGACCTGGACGGCGCGCGGCGCCTGTATGCCTTGGCTGCCGGGGTGCTGGAAAGCATCGACAGCCCTGACTACCTCAACCTGCGCCAGGCCTTGATCCAGGAGCGCAACGCGCTGGACGCACTGGGCCAGGGCGTGCGTGCGCAGACCGCCGCGCAGTTGGCGCAGTGGAACACCCAACTGGCGCTGCTGCCCGAGCAGAGCCCCAGCGCCCAGGAACACCAACAGCCGTGGTGGCAGCAATTGCTTTCGCCGCTGGTGCAGGTACGCCCCGCCGATGGCAACGTGCTGGTCGCCCGCTCCGAGCGCATTGCCGCCAGTGATTCGCTGGAGATCGAATTGAGCCTGGCCCGCGCCGCACTGGAACGCGGCGACACCCAGGGCTGGCAACAGGCACTGGACCGCGTCGATGGCTGGGTGCAGCGGCTGTGGCCGGAATCGCAGCAGCGCCAGCAACAGCGCCAGCAGCTGCGGGCCCTGCGTGCGGTGGAACTGCGTCCCGCCCTGCCCGAACTGGGCAGCACCCTGCAACAACTGCGCAGCATGCGCGCTGCCAAGGAGGCGCAATGAAGGCATTCCGATCCCTGCTGCTGGTTCTGCTGGTTGCCGCGCTCGGCATCTTCGGCGCGCAGTGGCTGAGCCAGGACTCGGCGCGTGCGCTGGGTGAGGTCACCGTCCGCGCGGGTAGCCACGACTACATCGCCACCGTGCCGCAGGCCCTGCTGGCGGTGGTGATCGCACTGTTGTTGCTGTGGCTGATTTGGACCTTGGTCAGCATGCCGTTCCGGGCCTGGGCCCGGCACCGCCGCAAGCAGGGCCGTGCCCGCCTGATCGACGGCCTGCGTGCACTCGACGGCGGCCAATGGCAGCGCGCGGAGAAAATGCTGGAAAGCGCCGCCAACGAAAAGGAAATCCGCCCCATCGCCCTGGTGGCGGCGATGCGTGCTGCCGAAGCCCGCGAGGACAATGCCCGTGCCGGCACCCATCTGCAGCAGTTGGCCGCGGTCGATCCGGTCTTGCACGCACTGCACAGCGCCGAACGCTGGCTGCAGCAGGACAAACCGCTGGAGGCCATCGCCGCGCTGGATGTGCCCGCCGCACAACCCCTGCCGCCGCGCGGCCTGTGGCTGCGCAGCCAGGCACTGGAACATGCCGGTCGCGCCGAAGAGGCCTACGGCCAGCTCGGTGCACTGCGCCAGCAGCAGGCCATGCCACCTGCAGCACTGGCGGCACTGGAGACCCGGCTGGCATTGCAGATGCTGGACGAGGCGCAGGACGTGAACACCCTGGCCGCGCGTTGGGAGGTGCTGCCCAAGACACTGCGTGTGTCGCCGCAGGCCGTGGCCCGCTATGCCAGCCGTGCGGTCGCGTTGAACTGGAACGATGTAGCCCTGCGCAGCATCGAGCAGACCCTGGACAGCCAGTGGGACGAAGACCTGGTCAGCCTGTACGCGCAGCTGCCAGTGGAAAAGCTGGATTCGCGCCGCGCCAGCGCCCAGCGCTGGCTGCAGTCGCACCCGTCCAGCCCGGCCCTGTTGCTGGCGCTGGCGCGCCTGGCCGGAGGCCAGGGACAGTGGTCGCAGGCCGAGGAATTCCTGCACCGTGCCATCGCCCAGGGTGCTGGCGCCGAGGCCTGGGAGGCTCTGGGCGAAGCATTCGCCGCCCAGGACGATTCCGCACTGGCCAGCCAATGCCTGCTCAATGCGTTGCGCCAGCGGCGCGGGCAGACCCCGCTGCCGATCCAGCGCCGCGATCTGCGCCAGCAGATCCAGGACCAGGCCGTCGCCGAAGAGCGCGACGCGCATGGGTTCCCCCGTTTACCGGGTTCGACGGACTGATGCCGCGCAGCGCAATTATTGTTTTCCCGGAAGAACCAACATGCAGATCCCCCTGGACATCCACGAGCGCGTGGTTGCGCTGACCGACGCCATCCTCAACGCCTGCGAAGAAGGTGACGACGATGCCAGCGCCGCGCTGTACGCGGAACTGCATGCCTACTGCGACGCAGTCGCCCTGGCCGGTCGCGACCACCCTTTCCTTTGGGAAACCCTGGCCGATTTCACCAGTGATGACCATGCCGCCATCGACCACTACACCCGCGCATTGATGCTCGCCACGGCGGCCAAGGCGACCACCTACGAGGCCTCCATCTGCCTGGCGCTGGCCGAACGCCATTCCAACCTGGGCGACCTGGCCACTGCACAGGACTACGCCTTGCTGGCCGATGCCCTGGCACAACGCACCGACGACCTGCCACTACGCAAGGCCATCAGCCAGTTCCTGCTGGACCATTCGCAGCCTGGCGAACACGCATAGACCTGCAACAGCATCTGGCCGCTGCAGGTCAAAAGGGACGGCATAACGAAGGCTGACGTTTACGTGTCGGCAGCCATGCTCAGCGTCCCTGCTCGCGGAGCGCCTGCTCGCTGGCATCGGCCGCTTGCGCCGCCGCATCAATAGTCGCATCGGCAGCCGCTGCGGCGGCACTGGCAGCGGCATCGGCGGCCGAAACCGCGGTGTCCGCGGCAGCCTGTGCTGCCGCTGCTGCGGCGGCGTCACCGTGTTGCCCGGTGCGCGAAACACCATCGGCGCCCTCCCTGCCCACCGGTGCATTGGCATCCACCGCCATCACATTCAATGCGTTGCCATCGGCGATCAGCTGCAACTGTTGCTCGATCTCTGCAACGTACTGGCGCTGGGCGCGCGCACGATCCTCCCCAAGTACCAACTGCTGCGGCAGCGTTTGCAGGCGTTGGAAGCGTGTGCGGGCCGAATCGAAGCGCGACAACCGGCGTTCCCATTCCCCGAGCAGCATCTGGCAATACAGCCAGGCTTCGTCCCGTGCGGCAGGGTCGGCGGCGTCTGGGCATTGCCGTGCAAATGCAGTGGCCGCTGCCTGCACGTAGGCCGGGTACTGAGCGGGCGAGGCCTGCCAGGTAGCGCGCTGCAGCGCGCCCGCGCGCTCCTGGGGCGGTGCATCGGCTGCTTCGAGCAGGCGCGCCAGCAGCCAGTAGCTGGTTTCACGGCCGCGCATGCGCTGGTAGTCGTCGCTCTCGACCACGGCGGTGAGGCGCTTGATCTCGTCGGCGCTGTAATCGCGCTTGTAGATGACAAAGCCATTGCCCGGGCAGGACACCAGTGGCCACGGCGACTGGATGGCGCCATGCAGGCGCCCGTCGAGGAAGTGGCCGAAGGCTGTGCCCGAGCCCATTTCCTGCGCGCTGAAGCGCTCCCCACCCACAGGGCAGACGTGGTCCACCTTCATGAAGGTCATGGCCGCGGCAGGTGCTGCCCAGCCTGCCAACAGCACAGCCAAACCGATCGCGATGCGTTTCATGCCCTGCCCCATCCGTTGGTAGGCAGACATTGTAGTGCCGACCCATGGTCGGCAAGGTGCATCACCGGGAATGCCGCTGCCGAGCATGGCTCGGCACTACAGAACTCCATCAGCGCTCGACGATAGCCACCACGCCCATGCCGCCGGCGGTGCAGATGGACACCAGCGCACGGCCGCCACCACGTTCGGCCAACTGCTTGGCAACGGTGCCGATGATGCGCGCGCCGGTCGCCGCGAACGGATGGCCGGTGGCCAGCGACGAACCCAGCGGGTTGATCTTGTCCGGGTCGATACGGCCCAGCGCCGCGTCCAGGCCCAGCCGGTTACGGCAATAGTCCTCGCTCTCCCAGGCGCGCAGCGTGCACAGCACCTGTGCGGCAAAGGCTTCGTGGATTTCGTAGATGTCGAAATCCTGCAGGGTCAGGCCGTTGCGCTTGAGCATTTCCGGCACCGCCACGGTCGGCGCCATCAGCAGGCCTTCGCCATGCACGAAATCCACCGCAGCCACCTGCGCATCGCGCAGATAGGCCAGCGGCTCATGGCCATGTGCACGCGCCCACTCTTCGCTGGCCAGCAGCACCGCAGCGGCACCGTCGGTGAGCGGGGTGGAGTTGGCGGCGGTCAGGGTGCCGCGGCCGGAGCTCTTGTCAAAGGCCGGCTTCAACGTAGCCAGCTTTTCCAGCGAGGTGTCCGGGCGCAGGATGTTGTCGCGCTCCACGCCACGGAACGGCGCGATCAGGTCGTTGAAGAAACCGCGCTCATAGGCGGCGGCCAGCTTCTTGTGCGAGGACACCGCCCACGCGTCCTGCGAATCACGCGAGATGTTCCATTCCTTGGCCATGTCCTCGCAGTGGTCACCCATGCTCTTGCCGGTGCGCGGCTCGGCCACGCCGGGGAACTCGGGCTTGAGTTCGGAGAACTTGAAGCCCTTGAGCAGGGTGCGGATCTTGTCGCCGGTGCTCTTGGCGCGGTTGGCGGCCAGCAGGCGCGCACGCAGCTTCTTGCCGTAGACAATGGGCACATCGGAGGTGGTGTCCGAGCCGCCACCGATACCGGACTCGATCTGGCCCAGGGAAATCTTGTTGGCGACGGTGATGATGCTGTCCAGCGAGGTACCACAGGCGCGCTGCAGGGTGATGCCCGGGGTCAGCGGCGACAGGCCCGACGACAGCGCGGCCTCGCGGCCCAGGTTCCAGTCGCTGGGATGCTTGATCACCGCGCCCATCGCCACTTCGCCCAACTGCTGGCCATGCAGGCCGTACCGTTCAACAAGGGCGCCAAGCGTACGGACCGACATGCCGAGATTGCCGACGTCCGAATAAGCAGTGTTCTGGCGGCAGAACGGGATGCGGACACCACCGAGGATGGCGACGGGACGAGCGCTGGGCATGCGGGTACCTGACATGGGAAAGGGTCTGCGACGTGGCCTGCATGCGATAGCAGGCATAATGGTGTTGAGTGTAGCTTTGAGGCCGTGATGGGCCAACCGCGAACCATGAGCAATTCCAACCCCGACATGAACGCACTGGGCGTAGTAGCACTGGAACTGGCCGGCGGCGAGCAGCCGCGGCAGGCGGCACTGGACTCCGGGCAGGCCGGCGAACTGGCGGCCCTGATCGGCCGCGATCTGGCCAAACTGGTTCCGCAGGTCAGCGAACTGGACCTGGTATTTGCCGCCGCGCATTTCGATCCGGCGGAAGTGCTGCGCACCGGGTTGCCCATTCATCGCCGCCTGGAAGAGCTGCAGATGCGTGCGCCGGGCCGCAACCAGGGCCCGCGCCTGCTGGCCTTCGGTGCCGATGCCAATGGCGAGATACCGCTGCCGCTGCAGGCCGACCCCAGCTTGGCCGGCGGCGCGTTGCGGGTGCTGCCGTTCGTCCTGGCCGGCGGCGAGGCCCAGACCCGCCAGCTGGTGCGCGATGCGCTGGAAGACGTGCTGCTGGCCAACGGCATGGCGCAGCCGGATACCGCATTGCTGGCCCAGAACAGCTTTGGCGCGCAGATCGAGCACGCACGCTATTTCACGGTCAATGACCTGGCCGCCATGATGGCCATGCAGTATGACAACCAGGGCCTGGCCGATCTGTGGCCGCTGCTGGAGACGGCGATGTTCGCGCCGGACGAAGAACAATGGCTGGAAGCCTCGCCGGAACCGCTGCTGCGCTATGTGGGCGGCGAAGTACGCATGGCCTTGTTCGACCCGGCCGGCTGGTGCGCCCATTACGGCCACGAGCCCAATGCCTGTGATCGCCTGCAGCGCATCTACGAGCAGTACCTGATGCGCCAGCGGCAGATGGCCGCGGTGCTGGAAGCGCATGGTATCGACGTGCTGTATGTGCACGTGCATGCCGGTCAGGATGCAAGGGCCCTGCTGGCGCATTGAGCGCGCGCGGGTGAGTGCAGAAAGGCCGCGCAAGCGGCCTTTTTGTTTTGGCATGGAATGAAGCCGAAGCAAGAGCACCCCTCCCCAGCCCTCCCCTTCGCTGCGCGAAAGGGAGGGAGCGGTGCATGCAGCACGTTGATGCTCGCCGCGAACGGCCCCCTCCCTTTGCCGAAGGCAAGGGGAGGGTTGGGGAGGGGTGCGGTTGCCTTGGCCTCTCGCTCATGAAATGAGCGTCTGACCTCAAAAGTCAGTAGTGAATCACGACGAGAGCTTCATGCTGGGAGCAGGTGCACGTTCAAAGGCCAAAGCCAAAGCACCCCTCCCCGACCCTCCCCTGCGCGCTGCGCAAGGGAGGGGGGCAAGCCTTGGCGTCGCGGTCCGAACGACCGTCACTGCGCCTTGGTGATCACCGCACAGGCCAGTCGTGCGCCGGCGTTGCCGGTCGGCTGGCTCTTGTAGTCGTCCGGGTCGGCATGGACGATCAGGCCGCGGCCGATGATGTCGAACGCATCACCCTTGCCGACGTTGACGTTGCTCGCCACCGGCCCATCGATATGTGCATTGCCCTGCGCGTCGGCAACGATGTTGGGCATGTCACCGCCATGGTGCGCGGGCGCCTCGATGCTGCCGTGCTCGCTGCTGCCCGGGTTGAAATGGCCACCGGCGCTGGTGCCGTCCGGCGCACTGCAATCGCCCTTCTCATGGATGTGGAAACCATGTTCGCTGTTGGGCTTCAACCCGCTGATGTCGCCGCTGGCGCGCAGCAGGCCGTCAACCAGGCTGAAGCTGATGGTGCCGGCCACGCTGCTGTCCTTGGTCGGCTGCAGCTGGGCGGTGGCCAACGGAGCGGCCATGGCAGGCGGTGCCGCCGGGTCGGTGGCCGGTGCGGCAGCCGCAGGCGGTGCGGTGGTACCAGGGGCCGGTGCGGCGTCGGGCTCGGCGCCCTGCTTGCAGGCGCTCAGGGCCAGGGCGCTGGCCAGGAACAGGCTGGTGTGGATCAGTCGCATATGGGTAACTCCCTTGCTTGGCGGATCGTTCTTGAGGGACAGGGTAGCTGCGGGCGCGCTCAGCGCACCACACGGATCACCGCACAGGCCACGCGTGCGCCGGCATTGCCGGCGGGCTGGCTGCGGTAATCATCGGCGGCGGCATGCACCACCAAGGCGCGACCAGCAACGTCATTGCTGCCGCCACCCCCGAGGGTAACCCCTCGCAGGTGAACATCCACGTTGGCCACACCTTCGGCATTGGCCTGCAGGTTGTCCATGTCACCGGCGTGGTGCACACCGGCACCGGCGCGGCCGTGTGGCTGCATGGCCGGATTGAAGTGACCACCGGCGCTGCTGGCGTCCACCGCACTGCAATCCCCCTTTTCATGTACATGGAAAGCAGCTTGCTGGCCACGCGGCAAACCGCCGATCACGCCAGTGATGTGTACGCCGCCCGCCTCCGGCACCAGCGCCAGACGTCCGCTGACCAGACTGGCCGAGGCCGGGGCCAGATTGGCTTCAGCCATCCTGGCGGTGCTGACTGCCGCCACCGGAGGCGGCGCCTGCGGCTTCGGGGCCGGGGTGGATCCGCAGGCGCTGAGCAGCACGCTGGCGGCCAGGGCGGTGACGGGGAGCAGGATGCGCATCGATATCTCCTTGCGATGGAACGGAGGGGCCGGTGCCGGTCAACTGCCGCGACGGCGGCCAGACCCCAGTTTGCGGGTAACAGTGTTACGGCCCAGTCCCAGACGCGTTGCGGCGTCTGCACGGTGGCCATCGGTGAAATCCAGTGCCACTTCCAGCAGCACGCTGTCCAGGCGCTCGCGCGCCTCGGCGTGAAGGCCGCTGGCGCCTTCGGCCAACCGTTGCCGCGCCCAGGCGGCCAGCGCGCGGTCCCAGTGCTGGGGCGCAACTGCCGCCGTGCTGGCTGCCGCGCGACCGCCGCGGTTCAGCGCGGCCTGCACGTCCTCGGCCGATACGGTGTCGGCCACGGCCAGCGCTGCCAGCCGCCAGCAGACGTTTTCCAGCTCACGGACGTTGCCCGGCCATTGGTGCTCGCGCAGAGCTTTGACAGCAGCAGCGGACAGCCGCTTGGGTGGCATGTCGAGGCGGCGCGCGGCATTGGCCAGGAAGTTCTCGGCCAGCTGCGGCACATCGCCCAGGCGCTCGCGCAGGGGCGGCAGCAGCAGGCGCACCATGTCCAGGCGATGCAGCAGGTCGGCGCGGAAGCGGCCTTGTTCGACCAGCGTTTCCAGATCCTGGTGGGTGGCCGCGACCACCCGCACGTCGACGCGGATCAACTCACGGCCACCGACGCGGAAGAACTCACCCTCGGCCAGCACACGCAGCAACCGGGTCTGCAGGGCCAGCGGCATGTCGCCGATTTCATCCAGGAACAAGGTGCCACCATCGGCCTGCTCGAAGCGGCCAATGTGGCGCTTGCTTGCACCGGTGAAGGCGCCGGCTTCGTGGCCGAACAATTCGCTTTCCAGCAGCTCGGCCGGAATCGCGGCGGTGTTGAGGGCGACGAACGGTCCCTTGGCACGCGGTGACTCGCGGTGCAGCGCATTGGCAACCAGCTCCTTGCCGGTGCCGGTCTCGCCATTGATCAGTACCGACAGCGGCGCCTGCGCCAGACGGCCGATGGCCCGGAACAGCGCGCGCATGGCGGGGGTGTCGCCGATCAGCTGCGGCGGGCCTTCGTCCTTGTGTGCCGCTAGCGGCGCTGCAGCGATCGGCGCCGGCAACTCCTCGGCCTCGGGCAGCGCGCGCCGCGCCAGCTCCACCGCATCATCCAGATCGAAGGGTTTGGACAGGAACTCATGCGCGCCGCCACGGAAGGCGCCAGCGGTGCTGGCGACATCGGTATAGGCCGACATCACGATCACCGGCAGCTGCGGGTGCGCGGCCTTGAGCTTGTCCAGCAATACCAGGCCGTCATCACCGGGCATGCGCACATCGGTGAACAGCAGGTCCGGCACAGGTTGCTGGGCCATCGCGGTCAAGGCCGCAGCCGCGCTGTCGAAACCCTCGACCGTATAACCGGCATCGCGCAGTGCGGTGGTCAGCACGAAGCGCACCGAGCGGTCGTCATCCACCACCCATACCGTCGCGGCCTGCGTGGGCTTATGCATCAGCCACCTCCGTCGCTTCCTCGGCGGCCGGCAGCGGCAGCAACACGGTGAACACGGTATGGCCGGGGCGCGAGCGGTAGCTCAGCGTGCCGCGGTGTTCGCGCGCCACCTGCTGCGCCAGCGCCAAGCCCAGGCCGGTGCCTTCGGCGCGGCCGCTGACCAGCGGCAGGAACAGGTGCTCGGCCAGTTCTTCCGGCACGCCACGGCCGTCGTCGGCCACCTCCAGGCGCAGGGCCAACGCATAGGGCTGCTCGGCAATGCGCAGACCGTGCTCGACGCGGGTGCGCAGGGTGACGCTGGTGGCGCCGGCCTGGATGGCGTTGCGCACCAGGTTCAACAAGGCCTGGGTGAGGCGGTCGGCGTCGCCGGGGAATTCGGGAATGCTGGGGTCGTAATCGCGCAGCAGGCGTACCGACCAGCCGGCCTCGTTCTCGACCAGGCGCAGCACGCGTTCCAGCGCGGCATGGATGTTCAGCGGTGCATGCGGGCGTTGCGGTGCCGGCGACAGCAGCTGTTCCAGCAAGGTATTGAGCCGTTCGATCTCGGCGCCGATCAGTTCGATCAGCTCGCGCTCGTCGGCATCGCGGCCGGCGGCGCGGCGCGCCAGCAGCTGGGCGGCGCCCTTGAGGCCGGCCAGCGGATTGCGCAGTTCATGGGCCAGGCCTTTCAGCGCCGCGCTGAAGGCGCCGGGCAGCACCTGCGCCGGATCGGCGCCCTGGAACTCGTCCACCGGGTGCGCTTCCAGCAGCCAGCCGCCCTGCTCCAGCGCGCTCAGCCAGCCATCGGCGAAGCGCGGTGCCTCGCCTGGCAGGGCCAGGGTCAGCCGTGGCAGGCGGCTCATGTCGGTGGCCGGGTTGGCCAGGCGCTGCGCCAGCACCTCACCCTGCGCTTCCAGCGACACCAGCGGCTGGCCAAGCAGGCGCCGCACACTGACCCCCAGCCAGCGGCAGAAGGCCGGGTTCGCCCCCTGGATACGGCCATCCGCGCCACACCAGACCAGTGGGGTGGCCAGCAATTCCGGGGTCGGCGAGAAGTCGGCGTCGGTCATTGCACCAATATAGTGCAAAGCGGCCGCATCACTGCTTCTGCAGCAGCAGGGAATGCAGGATGCGGGCGTCCTCGGCGTCCAGTTCGGCCGGCAGCGTGTCGCTGCCGCGGAAGCGGCGGTGGAAGGCGCGTGCGGCGGCAGCCCGGTCGTCCAGCGCGTAGCCGAAGGCCTGCATCGCCATCCAGCTGTCAAAGCCGGCCGGGGCCGGACCATGCTTGGGGTCCGGCCACAGGCCAAAGCCGGCAGCGGCCAGCTGCTGCCAGGGGAAATAGCGGCTGGGGTCGGCCTTGCGGGTCGGCGCCAGGTCGGCATGGCCGATGATCTGACTGCGCGGGATGTTGAAACGTGTGCACAGGTCCTCGAGCAGGCGCAGCAGGGTGGCGATCTGCGGTTCGGTGAAGGGGCTGCTGCCGTCGTTGTCGATCTCGATGCCGATCGAGGTGGAGTTGAGATCGGTGAAGCCGCCCCAGCGGCCACCACCGGCATGCCAGGCACGTTCGCCATCGGCCACCAGCTGATAGAGCTCACCATCGCTGCCGACCAGGTAGTGCGAGCTGACCTTGCCGCCGCTGTTGGCACTGCGCAGCGTGTCCAGGCTCTGCTGCACCGAGTTCTGCTCGGTGTGGTGCAGCACGATCAGCACCGGCTGGCGGTCGTTGTAGTTCGGCGACGGCACCCAGTGCGCGAGCGGATTGCGTTCCGGTGTGGAGGTACAGGCGGTCAGCGTGGCCAACAGGGCGAGCGGCAGCAGCAGTCTGGTCTTCATGGGGGACATTGCACGTTGCCGGGCGCGGCATTGCAAGTGCATCCAGGCATGGCACGGCGGGTGCGTCGATAGGGATTGCATGCATTGGAGGGCCTGCTCAGGAAGTGGATGTCGCGACCGCGTTCGGCTGCGGATGACTGGCCGTTGTGGCTAGGCTATGCAGACGAAGTGCTGTGATGTCTGCGGGGAGCAACCATGCGTAATTCACTGAAACAGAAGATCGTTGCGGTCTGCGATGCGAAGATCGCGGCGAAGGGGCCGACGGTTGGGGTGTCGTTCTATGCGTTCTTCGCCAACCGCAATGACGACCCTGAGTTGTTGATGGAGGCGGCTACGTGGTGGATCTCGATCCAGCGCCTGGATCATTTCGAGAAGGCTGAGAAGGTGAAGGCGCTGGTGCTGGCTGAGGGCTGACGCCCCTTGGGCTTCTTCGGTTTGGTTCCGGTCGTACGGTGATGCTGCTTCGGCTTACCCTCTCCCCAACCCCTCTCCCGGAGGGAGAGGGGCTTGAAGCGGTAGTGCCGAGCCATGCTCGGCAGGGGCTTTCCCGGTAACGCTTGAGGAGCTGCCCTCACCCCAACCCCTCTCCCGGAGGGAGAGGGGCTTTGAGCAACAGCTTAGGCCTCGTAGGCCGATTCGCCGTGGGTGGTCACGTCCAGGCCGGTACGTTCGGCCTCTTCGCTGACGCGCAGGCCAACCAGCGCGCGGACCACCAGCAGGATGACGGCAGTGACCACCGCCGACCACAACACGGTGAAGCCCACGCTGACCACCTGCACCCACAGCTGGTGACCGATATCCAGATCAGCCTTGGTACCGCCCAGCGACTGCGCACTGAAAACACCGGTGAGGAGGGCGCCAACAATGCCGCCCACGCCGTGCACGCCGAACACGTCGGCGGTGTCGTCGGCCTTCAACAGCCGCTTCAAGCCGGTCACGCCCCAGACGCAGACCATGCCGGTGACAAAACCAATCACGATGGCGCCCAACGGTCCCACCGTGCCGCAGGCCGGGGTTACACCAACCAGCCCGGCAACCGCACCCGAGGCCGCGCCCAGTGCCGAGGGATGGCCCTTGGTGATCGCTTCCACCAGCGTCCAGCCCAGCACCGCGGCGGCCGTCGCCAGCACGGTGTTGATGAAGGCCAGCGAGGCCACGGTGTCGGCAGCAGCGGCCGAGCCGGCGTTGAAACCGAACCAGCCCACCCACAGCAGCATCGCGCCGATCCAGGTCAGCGGCAGGTTGTGTGGCTTCAACGCGGTCTGGCCATAGCCCAGGCGCTTGCCGACGAACCATGCGGCCACCAGGCCAGCAACACCGGCGTTGATGTGCACCACGGTGCCACCGGCAAAGTCGATCGCGCCCATCTCACCCAGATAGCCGCCACCCCAGACGATGTGCGCCATCGGGATGTAGCTCAGGGTGAACCACAGCGCGGAGAACAGCAGCACCGCGCGGAACTTGATGCGCTCGGCGAAGGCACCGACGATCAGTGCGGTGGTGATGCCGGCGAAGGTCGACTGGAAGGCGACGAACAGGAAATCCGGCAGGCCTGCGATCGGCGTATTGCCCACCGAGTCTGGGGTGAAGCCCTTGAGGAAGGCGAATTCGGTGAACGAACCGAAGAACTGGTTGCCCGCACTGAACACCGCGCTGTAGCCGTAAGCCACCCACAGAATCAGCACCAGCGAGAACACCACCAGCACCTGGCTGAGCACCGACAGCACGTTCTTGGCCCGCACCAGGCCGCCATAGAACAGCGCCAGACCGGGTACCACCATCATCAGCACCAGCAAGGTGGCGGTGAGCATCCACGCCACGTCGCCCTTGTCGAAGCTGGGTGCGGCTTCTGCTTCAGCAGCAGGTGCGGCTGCAGCCTCTGCCGGCGCGGCTGCTACTTCCGTGGCAGTAGCAGGCGCCGCCTGCGTGTCCTGTGCCCATGCCGTGCTGGAAAACATACCCAGCAGCAGCACGCTGAGCATGAAAGACAGGCACAGGCCTCCGAACCGGGTGTTCAACCCGGTGAAAAATTCCGTTCGCATTGTCGACTCCGGTTGTGGGGGTGGAACCTGCCAGCGACCCGTTGTCATCTGGCGGTCGCTGCCGCCGGAGGACGGGGCGGTGCGGTTCTTACAGCGCGTCTGCGCCTGTTTCGCCGGTGCGGATACGCACCACCTGCTCAAGCGCGGTAACGAAGATCTTGCCGTCACCGATCTTGCCGGTGCCGGCGGCGCCCTGCAGCGCTTCGATCACCGCCTCGACGTTGTCGTCGGTGACGGCGGTCTCGATGCGGATCTTGGGAAGGAAATCGACGACATATTCAGCGCCACGGTACAGCTCGGTGTGGCCTTTCTGCCGCCCAAAGCCCTTGACCTCGGTGACGGTGATGCCGGAAACGCCTGCGGCGCCGAGGGCTTCACGCACTTCGTCGAGCTTGAATGGACGGATGATCGCGGAGATTAATTTCATGCGCATGTCCCGATGTGGAGGATACCGGCCTGCGGCTGCGGGCCGGCATCGTGTCTTCCACCGGCCGCTGTGCGACCGCTGGCTGTTGCGCCGAACGCATCATGGACCTGGCTGTTGCCACCGGCCGTATTGCCGGCTGCCACAACCACGCGGGAGGGAGGACTGGCCCATGCCGCGCGCTCGGATTCTCTTGCCCGTGCAGGTGTGTTGCCGGCTGCTGCATACCTTTGTGCTCCCCAGCAACAAAGGCGGCGGCGATGACGCAGATGGGAGGGGGAGGGTCCACGCCACCGCCGCCTAACAACAGCTAGCAACTACACCTGGTGTTGCCGGCGGCCAGCACGCTGTACTGGCCGCCGTTACATCAGCTTGCGTAGTACAGCTGGTATTCCAGCGGATGGGTCGCCGCGCGGAACGCGGTGACTTCCTTCATCTTCAACGCGATGTAGGCATCGATGAAGTCGTCGCTCATCACGCCACCGGCCTTGAGGAACTCGCGGTCCTTGTCCAGTGCTTCCAGTGCCTGGTCCAGCGAGGAGCAGACCTGCGGGATCAGCTTCTCTTCTTCCGGCGGCAGGTCGTACAGATCCTTGTCGCTCGGTGCGCCCGGGTCGATCTGGTTCTTGATGCCGTCCAGGCCGGCCATCATCAGCGCGGTGAAGGTCAGGTAGCCGGACTGGATCGGATCCGGGAAGCGCATTTCGATGCGACGTGCCTTCGGGTTGGACACCCACGGAATGCGGCACGAGGCCGAGCGGTTGCGGGCCGAGTAGGCCAGCATCACCGGTGCCTCGAAGCCCGGCACCAGGCGCTTGTAGCTGTTGGTGCCGGAGTTGGTGAAGGCGTTGATGGCACGAGCGTGCTTGAAGATGCCGCCGATGTACCACAGCGCCATCTGGCTCAGGCCGCCGTAGCCGTCACCGGAGAACAGGTTGGCGCCGCCCTTGGCCAGCGACTGGTGCACGTGCATGCCGCTGCCGTTGTCGCCGACCAGCGGCTTGGGCATGAAGGTCACGGTCTTGCCGTTGCGGTGGGCAACGTTCTTGATGACGTGCTTCATGCGCTGCAGTTCATCGGCCTTGGTGACCAGGGTGTTGAACTTGGCGCCGATCTCGCACTGGCCGGCATTGGCCACTTCGTGGTGGTGCACTTCGACCTCGATGCCGACCTTTTCCAGCACCTTGCACATCTCGGCGCGGATATCGTGCAGCGTGTCGGTCGGCGGCACCGGGAAGTAGCCGCCCTTCACGGTCGGGCGGTAGCCGCTGTTGGTGCCTTCGTAGCTCTTGCCGGTGTTCCAGGCGCCTTCCTCGGAGTTGATCTTGAAGAAGGTGTGGCCCATGTCGTTGGCGAACTGGACCGAATCGAAGATGAAGAATTCCGGCTCCGGGCCGAAGAAGGCCAGGTCGGCGATGCCCGAGGACTTCAGGTAGGACTCGGCGCGCTTGGCGATGCCGCGCGGGCAGCGGCCGTAGCCCTGCATGGTGGCCGGGTCCAGCACGTCACAGGTCAGCACCAGGGTCGGGTCGGCGTAGAACGGGTCCAGGTAGGCGCTGTCGGCGTCCGGCATCAGCACCATGTCCGACTCGGCAATGCCCTTCCAACCGGCGATGGAGCTGCCATCGAACATCTTGCCTTCCTCGAACAGCGACGGCTCGATGATCGAGACCGGGAAGGTCACGTGCTGCTCGATGCCACGCATGTCGACGAAACGCAGGTCGATGAACTCGATCTGGTTGTCCTTGATCAGCTTCTCAACGTTTTCCAGGGACATCGGGTGAAACCTCGGATGGGTGGTGATGTGCCAGTAATACAGCAAACCCCGTGCCAACTTTCACGACGACGTAACGCATTGTTTTAACTGGGCGAAACCATGAAGCCGTCAAAATGAACGCACCATTATGGTGCTAAGTTCCAACTGAAGCACCGCTCGGGTGCGTCCACGCCAATGCTCTATGCTGTGCCCGCCTCCCAACACGCCGTTCCCATGTCCGACCTGCTCTCCGCCCTGCTATTGGGCATTCTTGAAGGCCTCACCGAATTCCTGCCCATCTCCAGCACCGGCCATCTGCTGATCGCCCAGCATTGGCTGGGCACCCGCTCGGATTTCTTCAACATCGTGATCCAGGCCGGCGCCATCCTCGCAGTGACCCTGGCCTTCCGCGAACGCCTCTGGTCGCTTGCCACCGGCCTGAACCAGCATGAGAACCGCGACTACGTGATGAAACTGGGCGTGGCCTTCCTGGTCACCGCCCTGGTTGGCCTGCCGGTACGCCTGGCCGGCTGGGAACTGCCTGAAACCGTGACGCCCGTGGCCTGGGCGCTGGTGATCGGCGGTGCCTGGATGCTGGTGGCCGAGCGCTTTGCCTCCCGCCTGCCCGACAGCGAGACAGTGACCTGGAAGGTCGCCATCGCGGTGGGCCTGGCGCAGGTCGTCGCCGGTGTTTTCCCCGGTACCTCGCGCTCGGCGGCGGCCATCTTCCTGGCCATGCTGCTCGGCCTGACCCGCCGCTCGGCAGCGACCGAGTTCGTTTTCCTGGTCGGCATCCCCACCATGTTCGCCGCCAGCGGCTACGCCTTCCTTGAACTGGCCAAAGACGGCAAGCTGGGCAGTGAGAACTGGACCGATGTCGGCGTAGCCTTTGCCGCAGCGGTGGTTACCGGTTTCATCGTGGTGAAGTGGCTGCTGGGCTACATCAAGCGCCGCCCCTTCACCGGCTTTGCGCTATACCGCATTGCCCTGGGCATTGGCTTGCTGCTGTTCTTGCCTGCTGGAAACTGAATGCGACACGACGGTATTGACCCCGGTTCCGCCTGCGGACCGTTTATCGCCCCGAACCTTTTCACTCTCGCAAGGAGTTCCACATGAAGCGCATCCTCCTCCTGGCCCTGCCGTTTGCCCTGATGACCGCCTGCAGCAACCCGCCGGCCGCCAAGGACAGCGACAGCACCCCGGCCCCGGCCGCTGCTCCCGCCACTGCGGCCAGCAGCCTCGATGCTGCCCAGCTGACCGCCAACCACTGGCTGCTGGAGAACGCCGTGGACGCTGCCGGCAAGCGCATCGACGGCCTGCTGGTGAACCCGGACAAGCCCGTCACCCTGGACTTCAAGGACGGCCGCCTGTCGGTCAGCAATGCCTGCAACCGCATGGGCGGCAGCTACACCCTGGAAGGCGACAGCCTGAGCCTGGGCGGCATGATGTCCACCAACATGGCCTGCGCAGGCAACCTGATGGACGTGGAGCGGCTGATCGGCGAGCGCCTGCAGAGCAAGCTGACGGTGCGTTCGCTGGATGCCTCGGCGCTGACCCTGGTCGCCGCCAATGGCGACGTGCTGAGCTTCCGCGCCGAGCCGACCGCCGAGACCCGATATGGCGGCGAAGGCGAGACCGTGTTCATGGAAGTGGACGCACAGACCAAGCCCTGCCCGCACCCGCTGATGAAGGACGCCACCTGCCTGCAGGTGCGTGAGGTGAAGTACAACGAACAGGGCCTGGAACAGGGCAAGCGCGGTGCCTACGAAAATTTCTACGGCAACATCGAGGGCTACAAGCACGAACCGGGCGTGCGCAACGTGCTGCGCCTGAAGCGCTTCCAGATCAAGAATCCGCCGGCCGACGCCCCGTCGCAGGCCTATGTGCTGGACATGGTGGTAGGTTCGGAAATGGTGAAGTAAGCCCGCAGGGCTTTCGCAGACAGAAAGGGCGCCTTGCGGCGCCCTTTCTGTTTTGTAGAGCCCCCCCATCCTCGGCTGGGAAAGCTTCATCTGTAGAGCCGAGCCATGCTCGGCTGGGGCATTACCGGGAAAGCCTCTGCCGAGCATGGCTCGGCACTACACCCCCTCCCTTGCGCCGAAGGCGGAGGGGAGGGTTGGGGAGGGGTTGCTCCTGCCTCTTGCCGAGCATGGCTCGGCACTACATTGGCATTGCTTGTAAGGCCCCTTGCCGAGCATGGCTCGGCACTACATTGGCATTGCTTGTAAGGCCTCTTGCCGAGCATGGCTCGGCACTACCTTGGCATTGCTGGTAAGGCCTCTTGCCGAGCATGGCTCGGCACTCCATGGTCAAGCCAGCGCTTTGTTCAACGTGTACGTGCCATGCACCGCTGCTTCGGCCAGCACATGGCCCTGCATCGCGCGGTGCACATCAGCAGCGGTGAACGCACCCTCAACCGGCAACCGCTCCACATCCAGCGCGAAGAGGCGGAAGAAATAGCGGTGCACGCGCTCGTCGTTGAAGGGCGGGTACGGGCCGTCATAGCCGTAATACGTGCCGCTCATCTGCGCATTGCCGGCAAACCAGCCGGTGTAATCGTTGATGCCCTGGCGTGCACCGGCCGGGCCGGCCGGTTGCGCCTTGCCGTGCGCGGTGAAGCCGTCGCTGCAGCTGCCGGCAGCAATCTCACGCAGCTCGGCGGGAACATCCACCATCACCCAATGCACGAAGTCGGTGCGCGGCTGGTCCAGCGGGATGCTGACGTCGTCGCGACCCACCAGCTCGGCCACTGTCGGCACATCCGGGTCCACGCAGATCAGTGCGAACGAACGCGTACCCGCCGGCACATCCGTCCATGCCAGCTGCGGATTACGGTTGCCGGCAAAGCCGTCGGCCTGGCCCGCGGCAAACTCGGCCGGAATGGGCTGGGCGTTGCTGAAACTCTGGCTGTCCAGTTTCATCGGGTCTCCTGGGATCAGACTTCGGGGTAGCCCAGCCGCACTGCGACCGGGGTGAGATACAGGAACTCGGCTGACAACACCTTGGCGTACCTGCGCCAATGCCCCGCTTCGATGGTACGCGGGCCAAGGCTGCGCACCGGCGGGAAGCGCAGGCCGAACGCCTGCTCCATCAGTGCACCCATTGCTGCTGGATCGTTGACCGCGTCATCGGTACGCAGGATCAGGTGCGGGTACAGGTCCTTGTCGTGCAGTTCGATCACCTGCTCCATCGAACGCGCCAGCCATTGCGCCGCATCCATCGAGGAGGTCAGTGCCAGCGGTGCCGGCGAGCCCAGCGCCAGCCACTCGATCAGCATGTCGCGCGGATCACGCACCGCCACGACCATGCGACCTTCGGGCAGCTGCTCGCGCCACTGCTGTACCAACTGCTCAGGGCTGAGCACGTCGGTTGCAAGGCGCTGCAGGGTCAGGAAATTCTGGAAAGCGTCGGTGGGCGGGGTCGGGCCAAAGCGGTCGCCCCGCAGCACGCGGCTACCGGCTCCCATCACCGTGGCGACGCGCTCCACCCCCGAACCTGGCGCTCCCCACAGAAACATGGGACGCATGACGGTACTGTCGGCCACCTCGCCCATTGCCGGCCACTCCGCCGGTGCCTTGGCCTGCTGCGGCAGCGGCAGGCGACTGGGTGCCAGCTCACTGTGCACGCGCAGCCAGGTGTCCACCGCACCTGCCGGGTCATTGGCACGGTCCTGGGTGGCACCCAGCCAGGTGCGCAGGGAGATGCGTGCCGGTTCCGGGGCCTGTTCCAGCAGCGCCTGGATGTGCGCCACCGCCGCGGCCGGTTCGCGCACCAGCAGCGCCTCGACAATGCGCTGCTCGCCGCTGAGCCGACCCGGCTCCAGCGCTACGATGCGCCGCGCCAGTGCTTCGGCTTCATCGTGCTGCTGGTTCATGTCGTGCAGGCTCATGCGCGCTTCCAACGCAGGAACGTGCTCCGGCATTGCCGCCAGCCAGCGTTCCACCACTTCCACCGCTTCCTCGCTGCCCACCTGGGCAATGGCCAGGCGGGCCAGCCACAGGTCATGCAGCTGGGTGTGCTCCTGCAGCACCGCTTCCAGCGTGGTCCGCGCTTCCTCGTCACGGCCCAACCGCTGCCAGGCCACCAGCATCATCTGCAGCACCGCGCGCTCGCCGGGCAGTTCGGCCAGCAGCGGGTGCAGGTAGTCCAGCGCCTGCTGCGGCTGGCCCGCGGCCAGCTCCAGCTCGGCGGCCAGCCTGCGCATGCCGGCGGTGTTGCCCTGCGGCGTCGCCAGGACTTCGCGCAGCACTTCCGCGGCACGGTCCAGGTGGCTTTGGCGCAGGGCCAGCTGCACCAGCAGGCCGCGCAGGGAATGATTGTCCGGGCTCAGCTCCAGCACGCGGCGGAACGCCTGTTCGGCGAACGCCACCATGTCCTTGCCCAGGTACGCAAAACCCAGCGCGTACAGCACGCGCGGGTCGTTGGGCAGCTGCGCGGCGGTAGCCGACAGAACGGCCAGGGCGCGATCTGCGTCCCCCCGGCGCAATGCCACCATGCCCTGCAGCGCGCCCAGCTCGGGGCTGTCCGGATCCACGCGCTCGGCAAGGCGCAGCAGGCGCTCGGCTTCATCCACGTCGTCGCGGCCAAGTGCCAGGTGCGACTGCATGACGTAGGCGGAGAATTCGTTGGGGTTCAGGGTGGTGGAACGCTCCAGCGCCTGCCCGGCCGCGCCGATCTGGCGTTGGGCCAGCAGCAGGCCGGCGTGCTGCAGGTGCAGGGCGGCATCGTCCGGTGCCAGCGACAGGGCCTGGGCCAGCGCCGCCTGCGCGGCTTCCAGCTGGCCCTGCTGCTGCAGCGCCAATGCCAGCCAGCGGTGGGCTTGGGCCTGCTGCGGCTCGGCGGCGACCCAATCACGGGCCAGGGTCACGGCCTCATCGGCCGCGTTGCGGCGCAGGGCTTCAATGATGGTGTCTTGCATGGCGGTCCAGCGTCAGCGCAAAAAACGCATTGTAGCGGGCGCGGCCGCCCGCCACGGTTCAGCCGGCGACAGCCGCCGCCAGCTGCTGCGCTACCCAGCGCTCGGAGAAACCATCACCGCGCAGGTTTTCAATGAAGCCGCAGTGCCCCCCCCAGCGCGCGATCTGCAGGCTGGCATGGGCCGGCAGCTGCCAATCGTGGAAGGTGGTGAACGGGATCACCGGGTCGTCGGCTGCCATCAGGATGTCGGCCGGCACCTGCAATGCGGCCAGCTTGGTGCCGGCGATCGAATAGCCGTCGAAGTAATCCTGCAGGGTGTTGAAATCGGTATGCCGCTGTACCAGCCAATCGGTGAGCGCGCGGATATCCAGCTTCAGCACGCTGTCGTCGCAGTCGGCCAGCTCCGGGAACAGTGCACGCTTACGGCGCAGCGAGCCGGTCCACTTGCGGCGGAAATACCAGTCGTACATAACCGGCCCGCGCTCGATGCTGTCCATGGTGATGGCCGGGTCCAGCACCGGGCAGACCGAGGCCACGTGCTGCAGCGGCACCCCGGCCGCCGGTGCGTGCAACGCCAGCCGCAGCACGAAGTTGCCCCCCAGCGAGTAACCGGCGGCAACCATCGGCAGGCCGGGGAAACGGCGGGCGACATCGGCGGCAGCGTTGACCACTTCCCCGATGCGGCAGGAGTGGAAGATGCCGGGATTGAGATGGTGGGTATTGCCATGGTCGCGGAAGTTCAGCCGCACCACCGCGAACCCGCGCTCCAGCATGCGCGCGGCGGTCATGCGCATGTAGCTGGACTCGGCACTGCCTTCCCAGCCGTGCAGCAACAGTGCCAACCCCTGCGGCGTGCTGCCCGGCACCTGGCTGTGCCAGGCCTGCAGACGCACACCGTCGCCGCCGTCCAGGATCAGTTCGCGGGTCAACGCGCCGCTGCGCGCCAGCAGCTGTTCACCGCGGCGCAGGCGTACCCGGCTGGAGGCCAGCATCGATTGCAGGTGCGGACTGCGCAGCCAGCGCGGCGGTTGGTACTCGGCGGCAATCAGCATGGCCATGCCGTCGACGGGATCCAAACAACGGTGGCATGCAGCGACGGCATCGCCTCACGGCCCTTCCATCACCGCCACGATGCGCGCACGCGAGGTCTCGGCGATGCGCCGGCGTCCTTCCAGGTCGTGGCTGCCGATCGGCTCCAGGAAGTGCACCTCGGCGCGGCGCGCCGGCTCACCCAGCAGCCGCAGGAAATTGCCGAAGAAGCTTTCGCCTGGCCCGAATGCCACCATGGTCTGCGCATCGCCACGCACGCCATAGCGCAGGGCGACCGGCTGCACCGGCACGTTGGCCTCGACCGCGGCCTGGAAAATACGCGCGTGGAACGGCCCCACTTCGTGCCCGCCACGGGTGCGTCCTTCCGGGAATACCGCCACCGGCCGCTGCTCGAGCAGGCGCTTGACCATCTCGTCCATCACCCCGCCCAGCGACTCGGTGTTGCCGCGCTGGTGGTAAATGGTATGGCCGCGTGTTGCCAGCCAGCCCACCAGCGGCCAGCCGGCGATCTCGCGCTTGGCCACGAACCCCACCATTTTCTGGCTGTGGATCATGCAGATATCGACCCAGCCCACGTGGTTGGCGACAAACAGCACCGCCCCCGGCAAGGGTTGACCATAGCGCTGCAGGCGGAAGCCGAAGATCCACATCAGCCAGCCCGACCACCAGCGCACGATACGTTGCTCCAGCGGATCGGCGGCACCCCCCATGCGCCCCATCGGCGGCGTCATCAGCAGCAGGGTCAGGGGCAGGAACAGGACGATGTGAACCAGCAGCAGCGGGACGCGGTACAGGTAGCGGAACACGCGAGCCACACCGCCCTGGCGGGCGGGTCGGGGGGAAGTCATCCGCTCACGATACCGGATGCGGTCAGGCTTCCGCCAGCGCGCCCCATCCGGGTCCAGTTTGGGCGCATACTCCGGCAAAAGGTGTACTGGTCCACAGTCTTGGGCAGGAACGGGGGTTTCCTGCGCGCATGTCCGGGCTCTTACACCTTTCGTGCCCGCGAAATGTGTAAAACAGGTATCCAACGTTCAGGGGAGCGGAGAAATGGATCGGCAGCCGCTGTTGCCAGCCGAGAACGTGCTGCGGTTCTTCCCGGCTGCGCTGGAGCAGGTCAGCAGCGGGGTGATCCTGTTCGACGACCAGAACATCATCCTGTACTTCAACCGGGCCATGGAGCTGATCTCCGGCTGGCCGCGCGAGCAGGCATTGGGGCGCAACCTGGGCATGCTGGCCCCCGAGGCCATGCGCGCGCGTTACGACACCCGCAACTACCCGGGCGCCAGCAACCGCGTGCAGGAACTGGCCGCCACCCCGCACGACATACAACTGGTGCGCAAGGACGGGAGCACCTGCTGGATCAGCACCACCCTGTCGCAGGTGACCAGCGAGGGCCGCGACCTGCGCATGGTGCTGATCACCGATGTCACTGCCCGGCGCGAAGCGCAGGCCCGCGAGCGCCTGCTTTCGCTGGGCTTCGACGAGACCCAGAGTGCGGTGTTGATCACCGACCCGGCCGGTTGCATCGAGCACGCCAACAAGGGGTTCCGCCGCCTGTTCGGCTTCCTTGACAGCGAAGCCGCCGGGCAGTTCGTGCCCAACCTGCTGGCGCCCGGGCGCCATGAGCCGGAGCAGATCAAGGCCTACCGTGCGCGCCTGCAGGCCGGCCAGCCCATTCGTGCCGACGAGCGCCTGTTCCGCAAGAACGGGCAGCCCCTGTGGTGCTCGGTGAGCACCAACCCCATTTTCGATGACTACGGCAAGCTGGTGAACCTGGTCATCGTGCTGATGGACATCACCCGTACCAAGGTGCACGAGGTACTGCAGCACAAGATGCTCGACGCAATGGTGCGCGAGGTGCCTACCGTCGAAGTGATGCAGATGATGTGCACCGAGGTGGAGAAGATCGCCCCGCAGGTACTGTGCTCGGTGTTGCGTGTGGACGAGGGCAAACTGCGTACGCTGGCCGCCCCCAGCCTGCCGGAAAGCTACAACCGCCTGGTCGATGGCGTGCCGGTCGGCCCGCGTACCGGCAGCTGCGGCACCGCCGCCTACACCGGCCAGATGGTGGTGGCCCGTGACATCGCCACCGATCCCAACTGGCAGGGCATCAGCGCACTGGCGCTGCAGCACGGCCTGGCAGCGTGCTGGTCGACCCCGATCAAGTCCAACGACGGCCGCGTGCTTGGCACCTTTGCCTTCTATTACCGGCAACCGCACGAGCCGGACAGCTTCCACCGGCGTCTGGTCGAAGTGATCGTGCACCTGTGCGCGCTTGCACTGGAGCGCGAGGAAGCACGCAACCGTATTCGCCGGTTGGCCTTCTACGACGACCTCACCGGCCTGCCCAACCGCAGCCTGTTGCACGCACAGGCCGACCAGGCGATCACCGCCGCCAGCCACAACGGGCAGCGGCTGGCGGTGTTGTTCATCGACCTGGACCGCTTCAAGCAGGTCAACGACTCCTTCGGCCACCCCGGTGGCGATGAGCTGCTGCGTACGGTGGCGCGCCGATTGCAGGAAGAAACCGGGCCGATGGATATCGTCGGCCGCCAGTCCGGCGACGAGTTCGTGGTGCTGCTCAACCCCTGCGACGTTGCCACCGCCAGCGAACGCAGCGAACACCTGCTGCGCATGCTGGGCCAGCCCCTGCAACTGGGCGAGGTGGAGATACGGCCTTCGGCCAGCATCGGCATCAGCGTGTTCCCGCACGACGGCAACAACATGGATGCCCTGCTCCACCACGCCGACGTGGCGATGTACCAGGCCAAGCACAACGGCCGCAACCGGGTGCGCTTCTACAGCAGCGAGATGGACGAGTGCGCGCAGGAACGCATGGCGCTGGAGGCCGCACTGCGCGAGGCACTGGAACAGGGCCAGCTGCAGCTGCACTACCAGCCCCAGATCGACATCCAGAACGGCCGCCTGCACAGCGTGGAGGCACTGGCGCGCTGGCATCACCCGCGGCTGGGCAGCGTGCCGCCGATCCGCTTCATCCCCTTGGCTGAAGAAGCCGGGTTGATCGGCGACCTGGGCCGGTGGGCCCTGCAGGAGGCCTGCCAGCAGCTGCACCGCTGGCGCATGGACGGGCTGGAGGTGCCGTCGGTATCGGTCAATCTGTCACCGACCAATTTCCACAACCCCGGGCTGCCCGACACCATCGCCCAGATCCTTCGCCAACAGGCGCTGCAGGCGTCGGACCTGACCCTGGAGATCACCGAGGACGTCTTGCTCGATGGCGACCCCACTACCCTGCAGGTACTGCGGCAGGTGCATGCACTGGGTGTACGGCTGTCGATGGATGACTTCGGCACCGGTTATTCCAGCCTGAGCTATCTGCGCCAGTTGCCGGTCAGCGAATTGAAACTGGACCGCAGCTTCGTGCATGGCATCGAGGCCGACGAGGTTGCCAGCGCACTCACCCAGGCCATCGCCCATATCGGCCAGAGCCTGCAGCTGAAGGTGGTCGCCGAAGGCGTGGAAAGCGCCGAGCAGCTGCGCCTGCTGGGCGCGCAGGGCTACCAGATCGCACAGGGCTTCCACTTCACCCCGGCCTTGCCGGCACCGGCACTGGCGGACTGGGTACGCGAGCACCTGCCCACGGCGGCAATGGTCTAGGCAAGCACCGTAGTGCCGAGCCATGCTCGGCATGAGGCTTCACCGGCAATGCCCATTGCCGACCATGGGTCGGCACCACCACACGGCGCAACCGCCACGCGTTGGGCGATAGCCAGCGCTGACGCATTGCTGTAGTGCCGAGCCATGCTCGGCAGAAGCCTCACCGGCAATGCCCATTGCCGGCCATGGGTCGGCACTACCACACCCGGCGACCGCCACACCTTGGGCGATAGCCGAACGCTGACGCATTGCTGTAGTGCCGAGCCATGCTCGGCAGAGGCCTCACGGGCAATGCCCTTTGCCGACCATGGGTCGGCACTACCACACGGCGACCGCCGCGCGTTGGGCGATAGCCGAACGCTGACGCACTACTGCAGTGCCGAGCCATGCTCGGCAGAGGCTACACCGGCAATGCCCATTGCCGACCATGGGTCGGCACCACCACACGGCAACCGCCACGCGTTGGGCGATAGCCGAACGCTGACGCACTACTGTAGTGCCGAGCCATGCTCGGCAGAAGCTTCACCGGCAATGCCCATTGCCGACCATGGGTCGGCACTACCACACGGCGCAACCGCCGCGCGTTGGGCGATAGCCAGCGCTGGCGCACTACCGTAGTGCCGAGCCATGCTCGGCAGAAGCTTCACCGGTAATGCCCATTGCCGACCATGGGTCGGCACTACCACAGGCGGTCACCGCCGCCTGTTGTATCGCCCGCACCTAGCCCGTGGCCACAACCGCCAACGTCAGCCGCGAAATGCACACCGGCTTGCCGGCCTGGTCCTCGATGCGGATCTCCCACACCTGGGTGGTGCGGCCCACATGTAGCGCGCGCGCGGTGCCGGTCACCACGCCGCTGCGCGCGGCGCGCAGGTGGTTGGCATTGATCTCCAGCCCCACGCAGACCTGCTGCGCCGGGTCCACACACAGGTTGCCGGCGCTGCTGCCCAGGGTTTCAGCCAGTACCACCGAGGCGCCACCGTGCAGCAACCCATACGGCTGTTTGGTGCGCGCGTCCACCGGCATGGTTGCCTGCAACCAGTCCTCACCGGCGGCGGTGAACACGATGCCGAGGTGATCGATCAATGTATCGCGGCTGAGGGCGTTGACCTGCTGCAGATCAACCGGCTGGCGGAATACTCGTGACATGCGTGCACCTGCGTTGGACGGGGGTTACAGAATCGGTACCAGGCCTGCACCAAAGGCGGTCAGCATGCGCACCAGCAGCCACTTGGGGCCGACGTCCACTTCCGGGAAGTCGCCTACCGCGCTGTAACAGGCATGGAAGCCCGGGTCCTGCCGGCGCAGCGGCTGCGGGCAGTCCGGGCCCGGCTTGAATTCGTAGTCGGTGGCATAACGCCACGGCCAGAAATCCAGCACCGGCAGCGCCTCGGAGGCCTTGCCGATGCTGTAGTTGAGCCCCGACAACACCGGCGGCTTCTGCCGCGGGGCCACCACCCAGGAATTGTCCGGGTGCACATCGCGCAGGATGCTCTGCGCCAGGGCTTCGGCGAACCGCGGGTCATTGATGATCACCGCACCTTCGGTGTTGTAGTTCTCACTGCGCGGATCGAAGTTGTGGGTGCCGATCACCGCGATGCGGCGGTCCACCACCATCGATTTGGCGTGCAGACCCATGCGCGCGCCCTTGCGGGTCACCGGCAATGGTCGGTTGACCGCACGCGTTCCCAGGAAGGACGGACGGGTTTCGGTACGCAGCACATCGCGCTCCACCTCGCTGCCGTTGACCGAGGGCTTGCGGCCGGAACCACTACCACGCACGTTGCTGCCCGCCGCGCTGCCACCGATCACCCGGTTGCGCTCAGGTACTGGCGGCAGGCCATCCAGTGCCGGGGGCAGCAGCTGCCGGTAGTCGATCGGCGCATCCAGCGGAAAGGGCTTGTACTCGTAGATGTTGAAGCCCAGTTCGCGCAGGTTGCGGCGTTTGTACTTGTAGGACAGCGCGTAGACGATGGGGTTGTCGGTAGCCGCCAGGCTGTTGGTCGACACCACCACCCGCGGTGGCTGGTCACGCTTGCGCAGGTCCTTGAACAGCTTCTGCGCGGGCTTGGACAACACCAGGTACGGCGTCTGCAACAGCACTTCGCTCTGCGCCGAGGCGATCAGCGCATCCAGGCGCGGCTCGGTCAGGTGCTGCCCGGCGAGCGGTTCTTCGGCGCGCTCACGGCGGTGCTTGCGTGGCAGGTCGGCGACATAGCTCACCGATTGCACCGGCAAGGCAGTGGCGACAAAGGCCTGGTTGATGAAGTCCGGATCGGCCGCCTCCTCGTCCACCCGCTCGATGCGCTCCGGGTGCAGGAAGGACGCCTCCGGCAGCGCCGGCACCCCGCCACGCAGCAATGCCTTGCCCACGTCGTTCAGGCGTTCGGCCGGCACGCTGCGCCGCGCCACCCAGAAGGCCTGGAAGTTTGCGGCCATCTCCCGCACTTCCGGGCCGGCCACGATAACGTCACGATCACGGAAGTTGTACTCCCGATCCCAGTCGTAATAGTCGTCCTGGTAGTTGCGGCCGCCCACCACGCCGAGCACGTCGTCGATCACCAGCAACTTGTTGTGCATGCGCTGGTTGAAGCGCCGGAAGCAGCACAGCACGCTGCCGGCATAGTCCAGGTAGTTGAGCTTGGCCTTGCCGAAGGTGGGGTTGTAGACGCGCAGCTCGAAGTTGGCATGGGCGCCGGACAGGGCGCTGAGCATGTGCACGTCCGAGATCGCCGATAACTGATCGATCAGCACCCGTACCTTGACTCCGCGTGCGGCGGCGGCCAGCAGCTCGTCGATGACCATGCGCGCACTGTCATCGGTATCGAAGATATAGGTCTGCAGGTCGACGCTGCGGGTGGCGCTGCGGATCAGGTTCAAGCGTGCCACCAATGACAGCTCACCCTCGTCCAGGATGGTGGCGTAGTGGCGCGGGGCCTGCGCGGTGGATTCAGCCATGGCCTGCCCGCCCAGCGCGCGCAAGGGTGAATCCAGCGCGCAGCGGTCGGCGCGCTCGCAGTTGACCTCGGTGGACCGGGCAGCCACGGCAATGCCTTGCGCCTGGTCGCGCTGCTGCTGCGACAACGAGGCACAACCACCGGCCAGCAACAGGGCCAGCACCAGCGACAGGCGGACGACAAAATTCACGGTTTGGGGGCGCTTTTCAGGCGCGTACGCAGTACGAATATCACTCGATCACTCAGGGCCATCTGCCAGGCGTCCATGCCGTACAGGCTCCGGGAAACGGTGCCGCGGCTGACGAGGTCGCAATCATAGCCGGGCCTGTCGCATTCAGGTTTGCCCAGAAACATGGTCTCGCGGCGGCTGATACCGCGGATGGACAACCGCCCCGGCACCGGCCCGCCGGTTGCGGTGATGCCCGGCAGGTAGGGGTCCGAATCGAACTCCACCACCGGATAGCGCGCGGCGTCGAAGAAATCCTCCCCACGCATCCAGCCGGTATAGCGCGGCTTGCCAGGGATCTCGACGTATTGGGCAAACATCCTCAGCCGCACCTGGTGGCGGCCATCGGGCAACTCGGTGATCCAGCCCTCGAAACGCGGGAACTCCCCCTCCACCCGTTGCCCGAAGCGGGTGCGGATCTCGAAGCCAAAACGTGAATGCGCCGGATCGAACGGTAACGGCTCGGCCGCCAGGGCCGAGCCGCAACATATCAGACCTGCCAACAGCAGCCCGTACCGCACTGACCGCATGGGTTCAGGGCCACCAGAACGCCGTCAGGCGGGCAATGCCCGGTTCGATGCCGGCCTCCATCGGCAGCGACAGCACCGCCACCGACGCCGGCGGCATGCCGCGGTAGTCGCCGGACTGGCCGCTGTGCATCAGCGCCACCAGTTGCTCCAACCCGGGGTTGTGGCCCACCACCAGCAAGCGCTCCACCTCGCGGTGCTCGTCCAGCAGGGCAGCCAGGGTGCCCGGGGCGGCCTCGTAGATGCGTTCTTCCAGGCGCTGTTCCACATAGCCGGTGCGTTCCAGCACCGCCTCCAGCGTCTCGCGGGTGCGCCGCGACGGCGAGCACAGCACCCGGTCGGGCACCAGCTTCTGTTCCTGTAACCAACGGCCGGCGGCCTCGGCCTCGGCCAGGCCATGCGGTGAGAGGGGCCGGTCGATATCGGCCTGGCCATTGGCCGCCGGTTCGGCATGGGCATGTCGCAGCAGGATCAATTCACGCATGGTCGGGTAGTACTCCTGTCAGACCTTGTTCAACCACTTGAGCAGCGGCTCCCAGTCCTGCTGGTGCTCGCGTACCTGTGCTGAGTGATAGTCGAACAGGCTGCGCCCAAGCCCGACCATCACCACATAACTCTGGCTGTCGCGCAGCTGCGCGACCACCTCATACGGCCATTCCGCCAGCATCTGCCGGGCCTGCTGCGAAGTCTGCGTCCACGGCTTGGTGCGGTTGAGCACCAGCCCCACCGGCACCGCCCGCGAGTGGATGCGCTTGATCCTGGCCAGGCTGTTGAGGAAGCCGACGATGGCCTCGATGTCCAGCGCCGAGGGCAACACCGGTACCACCAGCGCGTCGGCGATGTCGATGAAACGCTCCAGGTCCTCGCCATAGGCGCCGGCAGGGGCATCGACGATGACCTGTTCGGCACCGTCGGGGATGAGCTTTTCCCAGTTCTTCTTGCGGTGCACATCCACCGGCAGCACCGCGCTCTCCAGGCTGGAGCGGCGCTGGGCCCAGCGCGTGCTGGAGCCCTGCGGGTCGGCATCGGCAATCACCGTTGCCTTGCCGGACAAGGCCGAATGCGCGGCCAGATGGGTGGCGATGGTGGTCTTGCCGACACCACCTTTGGAGCCGGCTACCAGGATCGTCTTCATGCACGCCTCGTTTACGCGGGTCTTGCCCGCAGCGTACACCGCGACGTGTTGCCAAAGGTAGTCATCAGGTGAGGGCGTGACCGGCAGCTCAGCTTTGCTATCGTGTGCGCCCCGGCGATGGAACGACCATGAGCGAACTGCAGGACCTCACCGCGCTGATCCGCGCCAATACCCCGCTGATCGTCATCGAAACGCCGGATGAGGGCCGTATCGTAGAACTGTTCCGGCAGGCGCTGATGCACGTCTGGCGGGCCCTGTACCGGTGGAGCATCACCGAGGGCCTGCGCCGCATCGACATGGACCGCGAGGACGAGGCCTTCGGCCCGCCCGATGCCAGCTCTGCCCTGCGCATGATCCAGGACGCCGAGCAGCGTGGCATCTACCTGCTGCTGGATTTCCACCCCTACCTGGGCTACGCCAGCCACCAGCGGCTGCTGCGCGACATCATCCAGCGCCGCCACAGCCAGCCACACGTGCTGGTGCTGATCGGCACCAAGGTGGAGCTGCCGGCCGAGCTGGAAGCCCTGGCCACCCGCTTCAACCCGCGCCTGCCCGACGCCAATGCCCTGCTGAAGATGCTGCGCGAGGAAGCCAGCGCCTATGCCAGCGAGAATGGCGGCCGGCGGGTGGAGGTGGACCAGGAGGCCGTGCAGCAGATCCTGCGCAACCTGCGCGGGCTCAGCCTGACCGATGCCCGCCGCATTGCCCGCCAGCTGATCCATGCCGATGGCGCGCTGAAGGCCGACGACCTGCCACAGCTGGCCAAGCTCAAGTTCGAGCTGCTCAACCGCAGCGGCAACCTGCATTACGAATACGACTCGGCGCGCTTTGCCGACGTGGCCGGGGCCCGCCGGCTCAAGCGCTGGATCGAACAGCGGCGGGCGGTGTTCGTGTCCGGCAACGCCCCTCCCGGGCTGGACCCGCCCAAGGGCATGCTGCTGCTGGGCGTCCAGGGCTGCGGCAAGTCGATGCTGGCCAAGGCCACCGCGGCCGGCTTCGGGGTGCCGTTGCTGCGGCTGGATTTTGGCAGCCTGTACAACAAGTACCACGGCGAGACCGAGAAGAACCTGCGCGAGGCGCTGGCCTCGGCCGAGCAGCTGGCGCCCTGCGTGCTGTGGATCGACGAGATCGAAAAGGGCCTGGCCAGCAGCGGCGAGGACGGCGGTGTGTCGCGGCGGATCCTGGGCTATCTGCTGACCTGGATGGCCGAACGCAAGGCGCCGGTATTCATCGTCGCCACCGCCAACCAGGTGCAGGAACTGCCGGCCGAACTGCTGCGCAAGGGCCGCTTCGATGAAATCTTCTTCGTCGATCTGCCCGCGCCGGATGCCCGCGTCGAACTGCTGCAGTTGCACCTCACCCGCCGCCACCTGCAGCCGGAACAGTTCGCCCTGCCTGCGTTGGCCGCAGCCAGTGAGGGTTTTTCCGGCGCCGAGATCGAGCAGGCGGTGGTGGCCGGCCTGTACGCCGCACATGCGGAAGGCAAGCCCCTGGACACCGACCTGCTGATGGCCGAGATCCGCAACACAAGACCGCTGTCGGTACTGATGGCCGAGCAGGTGCAGTCGCTGCGCGATTGGGCGCGCGAGCGCACCGTGCCGGCGGATTGAGCGCCCGCCAAAGATCGATAGCCTACACAGAGTTCGTAGCCCGGGTAAGCGCAGCGCACCCGGGGAAGCTGACGCGTGC
>DKPB01000045.1:130945-131632 GCA_002471015.1 Stenotrophomonas sp. UBA7346 | reverse complement strand
CGCCGCGGCGCGTGCGCTGGGGGTATCTGCTGGAGGCGGTGGCGGTGGCGCCACCCCGGCTGTGCCGCCACCGAGGGGTGCCGCCGCATCGCCGGGGATACCCGACTGCGGGGCGACACCGCTGCCGCTGTAGACCTGCAACTCCAGGTTGAGCGTCCCGGCAGGACCGCTGACCACAGCAGCGCGCGGCTGCAACGACAACAGCTGCCAGCCATTTTCAGGTTCCGCGCCCAACCGCAGGCGCAGCGACTGGCCCTGCTCGGTGGTCAACGTCGCCATCTCCAGGCTGGGCGTCATCAGCACGCCGGTCAGGCGTACGCTGCCGGTGCTGTCGGTTTCAGTAGGCTGCCCGATGGAGAACGGATGCGGTCGCCGATCACCGGCGAACAACGGCCGTGCCATTGCTTCGGCATTGTCCAGCACCACCGGTGCCGGTGCCTGGGGCACCTGCGGCAGCGGCGGCGCGCTGGCGCCCACATCACCACTGCCCAAGCGGCTGCCCAGGCCAAACAGGCTGGCCGCCCACAGCAGCAATGCCCAGCCTCCCATGCCGGCCAGCAACCAGGTACGCAGGCCGGCGGCATCACGGCGCATTGCCAACCTCCGCCTGTGCATTGGCCGGGGCCGCCATGCTGGGTGCCAGATAGCCGCTCAATTCAAAGCTCACATCCAGACCGCCAGTCACTT
>DKPB01000045.1:20307-130752 GCA_002471015.1 Stenotrophomonas sp. UBA7346 | reverse complement strand
CATCCAGACCGCCAGTCACTTCACCCATGCCCGCCGCCGACAGGATGTCCAGGCGGTCCACCTGCAACTGCGGCGCGCCGGTTTCCAGGCTCTGCAGCACCTGCATCCACTCGCCCATGCCACAGCGCAGCCGCGCCTGCACCGCCACCCGCGCGAAGCGGCCCGTGGTGTCGGGCGGCAGCGGCGAACGGTCGCTGATGGCGCAACTGCGCCCGTCCGGGCTGGCCTGGCGCGCGGCTTCCTCCAGCCGCTGCACCAGCCGCGAGGTAGCCAGTTCCATCGAGCCTTCGGGCATGAAGCCGGGCTGGTCGGCCAATACCTGCTGCGCCTGCTGCAGGCGCTGGCTCACCTGCGGTGCCTGTCGCAACTGCTGTTGCACGCGTTGCTGACGTTCCTGCAGCGCGCTGATCTGCGCTTCCACCTCACGCATGGGCTGGGTCCACAGGGGATGCACCAGCAGCAGGTAGACCACCACCAGCACCGCCAGCAGCAGCCCTGCGGCCAACAGGCGATCACGGCGATCCGGCAGCTGCGCCATTGGCGGCCTCCGGGTGGGTACCGCGCAGTTCCGCGGTCAGGGTGAAGCGCTCCTGGCCACCGCCGCTGCCGGTCTGCAACACCCCGGTCAGGGAAGGGGTTTTCCACAGCGGGGAGCCCTCAAGCGTTGAGACCAGCGACGAGGCGCTGCTGCTCAGGCCGATCAACTGTATGCGCCCTGCCTCGATGGACAGTTTCTCCAATGAGGTGTCATCGCCCAGGCGCTTGCTCAGTTCGTTGATTACTACGGTAGCGCGCGGCTGCACGGCACGCTGCTCGGCAAAGAAGCGCTGCCCGTCCACCAGATCCTGCAGTTGCTGGCGCTGCGCCGCCACCGCACGTGCACGTTGCGCCGCCGACTCGACCTGCGCGGTCAGCTCGGCGGCTGCCTGGCGCCGGTTGTCCAGCACCTGCCACCCGGCCAGCACCAGCATCACCACGCTGCCCAGCATCAACATGCGATCCAGGCGCCGCATGGGATCGGTGCGCTGGCGGCGCAAGGCGGGCGGCAAAAGGTTCACGCCCAGGGGTTCACCGGCGGCATTGGTGGCGTCCACGCCATCCAGCTGTGCCTGCCAGGCATCACGTGGCAGCACGCCCTCCACCAGGGTGCGCGGCGCCACCACCAGCTCGACGTCAAGCTGGCCATCGTCCCGCCGCTGCAGCAACCGAACATCGTGATAGACCTGCGCGGCGGTGAAAGGCGTCTGCCGGTCGATCTCGAAACCCAGCACATCACGCATGCGGGCTTCGGCGGCGGCAGGCAGGCGCATCGGCTTGCACAGCACCGAGGCCGGTGCCAGCAGCGCAAAACGCGGCAGGCGCGAGCAACGCGCCGGCAAGGCCTGCTCCAGCGCCGCCGGCGTCAAGGGTGCCGGCAGGGACTGCAGCGGCTGCAGCTGACCCGACTGCACCACCCCCACTCGCACCTGGTCAGCACCCGGCATCACCAGCAGCCGCGCATCGGAATAGCCCAGCAATGCCCGCCAGGACGCCGGTAGGCAGGACAGCAGTGAGCGCCGCCACCACGCCCAGAAGCCCCCTGCCCCTGGCGCGATGCGCGCGCTCCACTGCCCCAGCTTGTCCTGCAACACCGTCATTTTGCTGCTGCTCCTTGTTCCCACCGCAACACTGTATAGGGCGCACCGGCGCTTCCCTCCGGATTCAGACGCACAACGGCGCGGGTTACCGCCTGCCGTTCGCCCACCAGCATCACCCGGCTGTCGACGCTGTAGGTACCGCTGCCAGATGCTGTCATCCCCCCCCCGGCAGTGTCGCCGATTGCCGCTACGGCGTCTTCACGCTCGCGCTGCGCCAGCAGCACTGCCGCATCCAGCCCCATGGCGGTCAATACCGGCCCCTGTGCAAACCGTGGGTTCGGCTGGGCGGCACCAAACACAGTGATATGGGACGCCAGCTGCGCATACAGGGCAGCGTCCATGCCCAGTACCCGCTGCAGTTCGCCAATGCTGTCAAAGCGTGCATTCTTGGCGCCATAGGGATACCCGGCGGCCGCATAGTCGTCGCTTTCCGCACCGCCACCGGGTTGCTTCAGGTCGTCGTTGTCGCGCCAGTCCATGATCGCCCCCGCCAACTGTTGGGCCCGTGCCTGCTCGGCCCCGACGGCGCGCAGCAGGCCTTGCAACAGCACCGGGCTGGCCTGGTTCAGATCGACCTTGCCAGTCTCATCGATGATCCGCAGCGTGATCCGGTGGTCGGCAAACTGCCAACGATAGGGACGACCATCGGCATGCCAGGCTGGCTGGCCAGGCGTGCCACGCATGCGCGACAACGCATAGTCCACACCCGCATGTGCCAGCTCCTGCCCTGCGGCCATGTCGCCCATCGTGCGCCCCTGCAGGTGTTCGACACGGGCGGTGAGCGCGAATGCGGCAATGGTGGTGGTCAGCAGGGCCACCAGCCACAGCACCAGCACCAGCGCAGCCCCTCGACTGTTCATTGCCAGACCCCCTGCAGGTTCTGCTGCGGCAAGGCCACCAGCAAGGGCGGCCATGGGCTGCCCCGGCTGGGGGTCACCTCGATGCTCACCAGCAGAGGCATGCGTCCTGGCACATCCCAGCGATCCTGCCAGGCGCCCAAGGCGTTGCTGGTCGGGTCGATGCCGCGATAGCGCAGGCGCACCTGCTTCAGCTCGCCGGCCAGCAGCTCACTGCCCCGGGGCGGGGTTTCCTCCACCGCCTGACCAGCCTGCAGCAGCACAAGGCCCAAGCGCAGCTGCTGCCGGTCGCCGCTGCCACTGACCTGCAGATGATGGATGTAGGGGCCGCCACGGCCCAGGTAGTCAGGTACTTCGGCGACAAATTTCAGTTCGGCCGGACCGCCTTCAAATGCGCTGGCGGCGCCGTTGAGTGCATCGCGCTGCATCGGCAGCGCCATCGCCGTGGACAGGCGCCGGCGCAGGAAGCCCTCGACCGCCCGCATGCGCTCGTTGTCGGCCGCGATCACCTCGCCGCGGGCACTGATGGCCATGGTCGAACGTACCGCGGCAAATGCCAGCGCCATGCCCGCTGCCAGCAACACCGTTGCCAACAGCACCTCGATCAGGGTGAAACCTGCCGCCGAGCGCACGCTCATGGCAGCGCCTCGCCGACCGCGTTGTTGCGCAGCCGCAGGCTACGCCAGCGCAGTTGTTGCTGGGCCTCCTCGCCCCAACTGACCTGCAGATCCAGCAACCACAGCCGCGATTGCGGCTGGCGCGGCTCGTTGTAAGGACTGACCTGCAAGCTCCAGCGGTAGCGGCCCTGCTCCCACTGGCCTTGCTGCCGGCCTGCCACCAACGGCGCCTCGACCCCGGCCACCGCCAACAGGGACTGTGCATGCAGGGCCGCGCGCCCGTAGCCGTCAGCCATGCCCACCTGCCGCGCTGCACCGGACAGACTGCCCAGCAGCAGGGTCATTGCCAACGCCAGCAGGGCAAAGGCAACAATCACCTCGATCAGTGAATAGCCAGCCTGGCGCTTCATTGGCCCGGTCCGCGCAACGGCCCGGACCGCACCTCGCCGGTGATCCAGGCCACGTCGACGCGCCACACCGCCGAGCCCGCCGACAGGTCGATGCGGCCCCCGCTGGACGCGCCGTCCTCGAAAAAGCGCACCACGCCGGTATCGGCGCGGGCCTGCAGCTGACCGGCGCCGGTATAGGACAGCTTCAAGACGGCAGGCAGGTCACCATGGCGGCCATCCGGGCCCTGCCAACGGTGCTGGCGCAGGTTCAACTCGAACTGCTGCGGCACCCCGGTGGCTATCGCACGGGTGCGTGCATAACGCAGCTCCGCTGCCAGCGACTTGCCGGCCGAGCGCAGCTTGAGCCCCTCCAGGCCGCCGCTCATGGCCATCGCGGCCATCAAGGCGATGGCCGCCACCAGCGCGAGCACCAGCAGCATCTCCAGCAGCGACATGCCGGCCACGCCCGCAGGCATGGCCACCGGCCGGCGCAGGCGCGGCTGCTGGGCAACAGGAGCAGCACGCAGCACGTGCTTACTCGTAGCGGATATCGGCGTTGTAACTGTCACCGCCGGGCTGGCCATCGGCCCCCAGGCTGATCAGGTCGAACGGGCGGCCTTCGCCCGGCATCCGGTACTGCACCGGGTTGCCCCAGGGGTCGTTGAACTCGGCGGGCTTGGCATAGGGCCCCAACCAGCCACCCACACCGGCAGGCTGCGTGGCCAGGTCATCAAGCTTGCCGGGCAACCGGCCGGTGTCCAGCTTGTAGTTCTCCACCTTGCCCGCCAGTGTCTGGATCTGGGTCTTGCCCAGGTTGGCCTTGCCACGGTCGGCACCACCCAGCACACGGCTGCCGACAAGGGTAAGGACCGCACCGATCAGGACGATGACGATGATGATCTCCAGCAGGCTCATGCCCGTCTGATGGTGTCGGAACGACGGTTGTTCAAAGCTGCGTTTCATCAAAATGCTTCCTAGGTCACGACTACGGCAGGTTCAGCCGATGGCATTGGTCAGGTCATACAGCGGCACCAGCACCGCGATGATGACCACACCTACCACCGACGCCAACAACAAGGTGATTACCGGCACCAGCGCGGCCAACATGCGGTCGATGGCGCGCGCGCTTTCCTGTTCAAACGTGTCGGCGGTCTTCAGCAGCATGTTTTCCAGCGTGCCCGACTCCTCGCCCACCTGGATCATCTGCAGCGCCAGGCGTGGAAACCGACCGTTGCGGCTCAGTGAGGTGGCCAGCCCTGCACCGTTCTTCACTGCCTCGGAGGCTTCGGCCACGTCACCCACCAGGGCACGATTGCCCAGTACATTGCGGGCGATACCCAGCCCGGCCAGCAAGGGCACGCCGTTGCGCAGCAAGGTGCCCAGGGTGCGTGCCAGCCGTGCGGTCTCCAGCTTGGCCACCAGCCCACCCACCATGGGCCGCCGCAGCAACCAGCCATCAAAGGCCAAGCGGAACGCCGGATCGCGGCGCTTGCGCTCCATCCACAGCAACAGCACCGCCGGGACGGCGATCAGCACGATCCACCATTGCCGCACCAGCAGCCCCATGCTGAGCACTGCACTGGTGAACCAGGGCAGGCTCACATCCAGGCTTTCGTACATCTGCGCGAACTGCGGTACCACGTAGCCCAGCAGGAACAACAATGCACCGCCCACCACCAGCAGCAGGATGGCCGGGTAGATCATTGCGTTGATCACCCGGCCCTTGAGCTCCTGGCTGCGCTCCAGATAGTCAGCCAGGCGCTGCAGGGTCTCGTGCAGGCTGCCGCCGGCTTCACCGGCGCGCACCATGTTCACGTACAGGCGCGAGAACAACCCATGCTGGCGTTCCAGTGCCTGCGACAACGGCGCACCACCGCGCACGCTGTCGCGGATATCGGCGATCACCCGCCGCGAGCGCTCATCCTCGGGCGTCTCCAGCAGGATGGACAACGCACGGTCCAGGGGCTGTCCCGCGCTGAGCAGGGTCGCCAGTTGCTGGGTGAACTGCACCAGCGTGGCGCCGGCAAACGGGCGCTGCCGCCATTGCTTCCAATTGGCACCTTCGAAGGCCGAGCCGGTGGCCAGCCGGGCCTCGACCGGCAGGTGGCCCTGCTCTTGCAGACGGGCGATGACATCGGCATCGCTGGCCGCTTCCATCTGCCCGTCCAGCAGCTCACCGCGTGCGTCCAGCGCCTTGTAGCGGTACAGCGGCATCAGCGCAGGTACTCCTGGAACGGGTGCAGGCTCATGCGTCCTCCGTCACCCGCAGCACTTCCTCCAGCGTGGTCTCGCCACGCAACGCCTTGGCGATGCCATCCTCGTACATGGTGCGCATGCCGTTGGCGCGCGCCAACTGCTCGATCTCGCCCATGCCGGCCTTGCGCATCACCGCATTGCGCAGCGCATCGTCCATCACCAGGAACTCGACGATGGTGGTGCGGCCCTTGTAGCCGGTGGGCGCAAGTGCCGAGGGCTGCGCGCGATACAGGAAAATCTCGCCCTGCGGCTGGTAACGGCGCAGGTTGAAGCGCGCGATCTCCTCGGCCGAGGCCGGGTAGCGCTGGGCATGCTGCGGTTCCAGCCTGCGTACCAGGCGCTGGGCAAGGATGCCATTGATGGTGGAGGTGAGCAGATAGTCCTCCACCCCCATGTCCAGCAGGCGGGTGATGCCGCCGGCGGCGTTGTTGGTATGCAGGGTAGACAGCACCAGGTGGCCGGTGAGCGCGGACTGGATCGCGATACGCGCGGTTTCCAGGTCACGCATTTCGCCGATCATGATGATGTCCGGGTCCTGGCGGACGATGCCACGCAGCGCATTGGCAAAATCCAGGCCTATCTGCGGCTTGGCCTGGATCTGGTTGATGCCTTCCAGCTGATACTCCACCGGGTCCTCGACCGTGATGATCTTGACCTTGTCGGTGTTGAGCTGGCTCAACGCGGTATACAGCGTGGTGGTCTTGCCCGAGCCGGTGGGGCCGGTCACCAGCAGGATGCCGTGCGGCTGCTCCAGCACCTTGCGGAACTGCGGCAGGAAATCCTCGCTGAAACCCAGGCGCTGGAAATCGAATACCACCGCCTCGCGGTCCAGCAGGCGCATCACCACGCTTTCGCCATGCGCGGTGGGCATGGTGCTCACGCGCAGGTCCAGCTCCTTGCCCTGCACGCGCAGCATGATGCGACCGTCCTGCGGCAGGCGTCGCTCTGCGATGTTGAGCTTGGCCATGATCTTGATGCGGCTGATCACCGCGGCGGTAAGGTTGACCGGTGGGCTTTCACCGTCCACCAGCACGCCGTCAACGCGGTAACGCACCTTCAGGCGGTTCTCGAACGGCTCCACGTGGATGTCCGAGGCGCGCAGCTCCACCGCCCGCTGGATCACCAGGTTGACCAGCCGGATGACCGGTGCTTCGGAGGCCAGGTCACGCAGGTGCTCGATGTCGTCCAGGGGCACGGCCTCGCCGTCGGCGGCCTCCAGGATGGTACCCATCGCGCTGCGGCCCTGACCATGCCAACGCTCGATCGCCTCGTCCACCTCGCTGCGCACGCCGACCACGGGTGCCACGCCGCAACCGGTGACCAGCGCGATCGCGTTGATGGCATAGCTGTCGTGCGGATCGGCCATCCACAGCAGGATGCGACCGCGTTGTTCGCCCAGTGGCAGCACCAGGTACTGCTTGAGGAAACGCAGCGGGATGGGCTCCACGCCATCCACCAGTTCCGGCGGATGCTCAGGCACCTCGCGTGCGCCCAGCAGGCGCAGGCCCAACACCTTGGCGCAGGCCTCCGCATGGTCGCGTTCGGACACCAGCCCAAGACGCGCCAGCAGCACCAGCAGGTCACCACCGGACTCACGCTGCAACTGGCGTGCGCGCAGCAGGTCCGCATCCTTCAGACGGCCCTGCGCAAGCAGCGCATCGACGATGCGCTCGGCAGGCGTAGGCGCAAGTTGGGCGTCGTGGGCTACCGCGTTCACGCATTCCTCCTGTGTTGCCCGGACTTTACCAGTTCAACCTGCCAAGCCGTGCACATGAACACGCATTACGTCCAAAAAAAGAACCCCGGCATGGCCGGGGTTCCTTCAACGGCGAACGGCGTGGTTATTGACGCGCAACCAGGCTGACACCTGCGAACGAGGCTGCGCCCACCACCTTGACGTAGTAGGTACCGGCCTGCGGCTTGTTGATGCGCACCGTCTCGCTGTTGCCGGCACGGGTGGACTTGGCATCGAACGCGCTGCTGGTGGGCTCGGCGTCATAGCTGACGTACAGCGATACGTCACCGGTACCACCGTAGGTCATGAACGTCAGCACCTTGCCGGCCTCGGCCTGGAAGCTGTAGACCGTCTCGCTGCCAGCACCGCCGGTCAGGCCGGTGACGGCCACCTTGTTGGTCAACGGCGTGGCCACCGGCCCGCAATCATCGACGGCCGGATCACACGGCGGCGTGGTGGCCTTGACCAACGCCGCAGTGATATCCAGGATGCCCGCGCCAATCGGCGTGCTGGCGGGAATGGTGGTGCCGAACGGCTTGACAGTGGAAGTCAGCAGATCGCGCATCTGGGTCCAGGTCAACGGCGTATCCACCACGCTCTGCACCATGGCCACTGCCGCAGCCACATGCGGTGATGCCATCGACGTACCGACCAGGCCAAGCGGTGCCCAACTGGCCGTCGGCGTGGTGGTGCCCTCGTTGATCACCTGGAAGATCCAGCCATCGTTGCTGTTTTCGGCGTTGCCGCCCGGTGCCGACAGATCCACGCGCGCACCGTAGTTGGAGTAATAGGTACGGCCGCCATTGATGCCCGTAGCGCCCACCGAAATCACGTTGTTGCAGGACGACATCGTGTAGCTGCCGGCATTCGCATTGTCGTTGCCTGCAGCCACCACGATGATGCTGCCCAGGCCGATGGCTTCATCGATGGCGTCCTGGTACATGGCGGGGCATGAAGAAGGGCTGACGCTGCCCAGGCTCATATTGATGACCTCGGCCGGGGTCGGATTGGCCGGCAGGCCGGGCACGCTGCCGCCGGCTGCCCAGACGATGCCGTCGGCAATATCGCTACCGAAGCCACCGCAGGAGCCCAGCACACGCACCGGCTGCACCTTGGCCTTGAATGCGAGGCCGGCCATGTTCAAGCCATTGTTGGTTTCCTGTGCCACCGTGCCGGCGACATGGCTGCCATGCCAGGAACTGTCCTTGGCCGCATGCGGATCATTGGTGGCCCACCCGGTGCAGTAGTTCTGCTCGATCCAGTCACCGGTATCCCAGCCACCCGCCACCCGGTCATCACTGTCGCGTCGTGACACACGCTTGTCGGTGATCATGTCGTAGCCGGGGATGACGTTGTTCTGCAGATCCGGGTTGCCTTGGGTGATGCCCGTATCGACCACCGCCACCACCACGCCTTCACCCTGGGAGATATCCCATGCAGCAGTCGCGTTGACACCAGCCTTGGCGTTGTAGAAGTTCCACTGGGCAAAGGTCTGCGGATCGTTGGGCGTGAACTTGGGAGCATCGGTCGCCATGCTGCGGTACATGCGGTCAATCTCGACACGTTCCACTGCAGGGTTGGCCTTCATCTCCTGGATGAACTGGGCGGCCTCGGCCTTGTCGAGCGCACGCGAGGTTTTCACCACTGTCCAGCCAGGCGCGGCCATGCGCCGCAGCATCGTCGCACTGGCCGCCGGACGGGCAGCGGAGCGCGCGGAGGCCGCCACGGCGCGATTCAGACCCGCCCGGGAGGCAGCGCTGCCAAGCCCGCGGTTGACCGCAGCAGCGTCGCGCAGCTCGCTGGAGCCAGCACGGTATTTGACGATGAAGCGATAGCCACCTTCGCCGCCGCCAATGCCCGTATCCAGCGGGCGTGTCTGCAGCTTACCCGGCGTTGCCGCCGATGCAGCGGTGACACCAACGGTAGCCATCAGCACAACAGCGGCAACTGCCATTCCAAGCTTGGTCTTCTTCATGTTCGATCTCTCGTCTGGTGAAACAGGGATGGAACTCCATTGCTGCATCTACTAACCCTCCGGTTGACCGCTGTGGCGCCGCGGGGGCGACGCCACAGCAGGCCGTGCAACCGGAAGCCGGTGCCGCAGCCGGCACCGACCCGAGCCTGCGTGTGGTTACCAGCCGAAGCCGGCGCCCACGCCTACCGAGCTGTCGTCACTGCTGAAAGCACCGCCGATGGTGAGGGTGGCGCGTTCGCTCAACGCACGCTGGTAGCCCACCGACAGCGCCGACTCACCACTCTGGTAGCCCACACCCACACCGACGCGGTTCTGGGTATGGATGCCCGCCGCACTGGTGGCCATGTTCATCATGGCGGCGTTCATCGCGCCCTGGCGATCAATGCGTCGGTCGACGTTGCGCAGACGGTTGTCCATGTCATTGCGCAGGCCACTGAAGCTGTCGTTGAGGCTGCCGAACTTGCTGTCGGTATAGCTGTTGGCCGATGCAATGCCGCTGTCCAGCTGGCCCTTGTTGACCGCATCGGTCGCCTGCGTACCTGCTGCCACGTTGGTGATCTGGCGTTCGCCCCCAACGCTGCCCACCGACACCGTGTTGGCACGGTCCGCAACCGAGCCCTGGCCCAGGGCCACCGCACCTTGTGCGGTTACGCTGGAGCCTTGGCCGATGGCAGTACCCGAAGCCGCGGACACGCTGGCGCCCTCGCCGACCGCCACGGCATTGGTGGCCGCTGCGGTGATGTGGGTATTGGCACCCACGGCCGTGCTGCCATCGGCATCGACACGTGCGTTGCTGCCCAGCGCCGTGTCCTTCGGGCCATGGGCATAGCTGCCATTGCCCGCTGCCGTACCGGTTGCATGGTTGGCAGCAGCCTGGTCACCCATAGCAAGGCCACCGGTCGCGGCCGGCGTTACTGGCGTGGTACCCGCATCGGTCGTGCCGTTGCGTGGACCATTGCCATTGCCATTGCCATTGCCATTGCCGTTCCCGTTGCCATTGCCGTTCCCTTGGCCATTGCCATTGCCATTACCCTTGCTGGCCAACTGGTTGTTGATCGACGTGACCTGCTTGTCCAACGCGGTCAGTGCGGCCCCGACGTTGTTGAAGCTCGTGCCCTGGATGACATAGGTGGGCGCGACGAACATGCCCTGCATGCCGACACCGGCGCCGCCACCCAGGAAGCTGGCCATGTTGCCCAGCGACTGGAACAGCTGGCCGCCGTTGATGGCCTGCATGCTGCCGGCAGCAATACTGCCTGCGGCCACGTTGTCCAGGCGGGTGCCCTGGGCACCGGCCAGGGTCAGCGTGTCGCGGTTGGCATCGTCATAGGTCACCGCATTGGCAGTGACGCCCTCGATGCTGCCCAGGCGGCCATCCATGTCGGTCACGCGGGTTTCCACCGCACCCACGCGCTGGTTGGTGACATGCAGCTGGCCACCGGTCACCGCGTCGGTGCTGCCTTCGGCAATACGGCCTGCACCCACATTGACGATACGGCGTGTGGCCGGCCCGTTGCTGCCGTTACCGCCACCCACCGACACCACGTTGGCCTCGACCGCCCGCGAGCCCGCACCCAGCGCCACCGAGTTGGCCCCGGATACACCCGCACCGGCACCAATGGCCACGCTGTTGGCACCGTTGCTGGCAAATGCGCCGTAGCCGATGGCCACACCATTGCTGGCCGTGATGGAGGTCTGCCGGCCCAGCGCCGTGCTGTTGCTGGCACGCGCCGAGGCATCGGCACCCACCGCGGTGGCACCGTTTGCATTGGCGGTGCTGGCCGCACCCAGCGCGGTGCTGCGCTCGGCACTGGCAACGGCGCCGGCACCGGATGCCACCGCATTGGTCCCACTGGCAGTCGCCACGCCGTCACCGCTGGCCTGGAAGTACTTGCTGGTTTCACCGGCGACATCGGCCACCGCGTCCAGCTGCGCTTTGTTGACCGCGTCGGTGGCCTCGGTACCCGCAGCCACGTTGGTGATCTGCCGGGTATTGGCCGCGTGGGTCACGCCGTACTCGTCGGTCCAGGCCTGCGCGGCGCCGACCGACACGGTATTGGCACGATCAGCCAACGCGCCCGAACCCAGCGCCACGGCGCCGGCAGCGTCTGCCTTGGCGTTGGCACCGATGGCCACCGCATCGCTGCCCTGTTCGTACACCGATGCACGGAAGCCCAGGGCGACACCGTTGTTGGCCAGCGACATCGAGGCGCGTCCCAATGCCATCGAGTTGGTCGCGTCGGCCAGGCTGCTGTTGCCCATGGCGATGCCGTTGTTGCCGGTGCTCAGTGCACCAACGCCCATCGCGATCGAGCTGGTGCCATTGGCCCAGGTGTTCGGGCCGATGGCAATGGCGTTGACGGCATCGGCCCATGAGCCCACACCCAATGCAGTCGCATTGGCGCCGGTGGCCCACGCCGATGCGCCCAGGGCAGTGGCACCGTCCTCCAAGGCCCAGGAATAGCCGCCAATTGCAGTGGCGTTGTCCACCTTGGCCCAGGCATTGCTGCCCACCGCGGTGGACCAGTCACCTGCGGCACGCGACTTCATGCCGGCGGCAAAAGTGTCGTTGCCATAGGCCTGTGCACCACTGCCGAAGGCCGAGCTGCTGATACCGGTGGCCTGTGCACCTGCACCGACGGCAGTGCCATTTTCGCCAGCCTGGGTACCCACCAGCAGTGGCGAGCCGTCCGGGTTCTGCAGGGCGAAGTTGTACTCATCGTAGGCCTGGCCCATGCCACCCACCGCCACTGCGCCATTGGCACTGGCGGTGCTATTCTGGCCCACGGCCACCGTGTTGTCGGCTACCGCCGAGCTGCCGCTGCCGAAGGCCGACGCACCATTGCCCGTGGCATTGGCGGCCTCGCCGGCGGCGGTGGCGTTGTCGCCTTCGGCATAGGCACCGGCATCGCTGTCGGTACTGCCGGTAGCGGTGAAGTACTTGCTGGTGTTCTCGGCCACGGCGGCAACCGCATCCAACTGGTCCTTGTTTACCGCGTCAGTGCCTTCGGTGCCTGCCGCGACATTGGTGATCTGGCGCTCGGCCCCTTCATCACCCACCGAAACCGTGTTGTCGCGGCTGGCGATGGAGCCTGCACCCAGTGCCACCGCATTCTCGCCACTGGCTTCGCTGCCCATGCCGATGGCAGTGGTGCGCTGGCCAACTGCCCAGGCACCGGCACCAACTGCCGTGGCATCGTCACCGAAAGCCCAGCTGCCACTGCCAATGGCGACTGCATTGGTCGCGCCGATGCCGAACAAGCCGAAGCCCGTTTCAGCGCCATCGCCGATGGCCAGGCTGCCCGCGCCCAATGCCGAGGCGTTGCGGCCGACCGCGACATTGCCGTCTTCATAGGCCGCCGCATTGAAGCCCACTGCCGTCGCCCCGGCACCTTCGGCGTAGCTCTGCGAGCCCGTCGCGGTGCTGTAGTCGCCCAGCGCATTGGCCACCGCACCGCTGGCGGTGGACTGGTCACCGCGTGCCAGTGCACCCACACCGGTGGCGGTGGCGGCAAAGCCCTCGGCATAGGCGCTGGCACCCAGGGCGGTACCGCCCACACCGGCGCTGGTGGCACCGGACTGCACCGGCTCACCCGCGACCGTGATCAAGGGATCACCATTGTCATCCACCGCATTGCCACCCACGGCCACCGCGCCCGGGCCCATCGCCTGGGCGTTCTGGCCGAAGGCCGCTGCATTCTGGCCACTGGCCAGTGCATTCATGCCCACGGCGGTTGCCCCGTCGGCAATCGCGTTGGCGCCGCTGCCAAACGCCGACGCACCATTACCGATGGCGTTGCTGGCTTCGCCGGCGGCGGTGGCGTTGTCGCCTTCGGCATAGGCACCGGCATCGCTGTCGTCACTGCCGGTGGCAGTGAAGTACTTGCTGGTGTTCTCGGCCACGGCGGCTACTGCATCCAACTGGTTCTTGTTGACTGCGTCGGTACCTTCGGTGCCGTCTGCAACATTGGTGATCTGGCGCTCTGCGCCCACATCACCGACGGACACCGTGTTCTCACGGTCGGCCCAGGAATTCGCACCCAGGGCAACACTGTTGGCAGCCTCGGCAACCGCGCTCTGGCCCAGCGCGGTGGCGTTGTCCGCATCGGCCCAGCTGTTGAAGCCGATCGCCGTGGCGTATTCGCCCAGCGCCCAGGCGCCGTTGCCGAATGCCGAGGCACCGGTACCCGAAGCTTCGGTGCTGATCAGGCCACCGTAGGTGGTGCCGCCGACTGCGGTTGCTTCATCACCGGAAGCAATGGCCGATTCACCCACGGCCGTGGTGCTGGCCCCGGACGCCGATGCGGCCAGACCCATCGCCACACCGTAATCGCCCGTGGCCTGCGCGCCGTAGCCCACGGCCGACGCCAGATCGCCGGAGGCGACGCTGTAGCTGCCCACGGCGGTAGTACCGCGGCCGCTGGCATCGGCGCGGAAGCCGTTGGCCAAGGCCTGCTGCCCGGATGCCACGGCTTCGGCCCCCTGTGCGGTGGCAAATGCACCCGATGCCTCGGCACCAGCCCCCAGGGCGGTGCTGTTGTCACCGGTGGCGGCACTGGCCGAGCCCACCGCAACCGCATTGTCCGCATCCGCCAGCGCCGCATCACCAATCACCACGCTGCCATCACCGCTGGCCACGCTGTTGCTGCCCAGCGCGATTGCATTGGCACCATCGACCAGATTGCCCATGCCGAAGGCACTGCTGTTCTCGCCGTCCACCTGGTTGAAGTTGCCGAACGCCGAGCTGTTGGTGCCATTGGCGGTGTTCACGTAGCCAACCGCACTGGCGTAGTCACCGGCGGCAACGTTGTAGCTGCCGACGGCGGTGCTCTGCACGCCACTGGCCTGCGACCCCACGCCCGCCGCCGTGGCACCTTCGCCACTGGCAACCGCATCGTCGCTGCCATCGGCCGCACCATTGGCCTTGAAGTAGCGGCCGGCCAGCAAGGCACCCTCGGCAGCCGCGTTGAGTTGATCCACGTTCACCGCGTCGGTGCCCTCGGTGCCGGCTGCGACATTGGTGATCTGGCGGTCGATCGCCGCATGCGTTTCGCCCGCCGCATCGGTCCACTCCTGCGCCGCACCAACCGACACCGTGTTGGCGCGGTCTGCCAGCGAGCCGGCACCCAGCGACACACTGTTCTCCGCCTCCTTCGTGGTCCAGGCGTTGGAGCCCAGCACTGTCGAGTTCAGCGCCTGCGCGTAGCTGTTGTAGCCCACTACCGTTGCACCATCTTCGGTGGCCCAGGCTTCGGCACCTACCGCGGTGGTGTTCTTGCCCTCGGTGACGCTATAGAAATCCTGCCCGGCCAGCGCGTTCACCCCCACGGCCACGCCCATCTGGCCGGTGGCGGCGTTGTTGCCCACGGCCACACCGCCCTCACCGGCACGGGTCTGTACGCCAAACGCCGAGCCGGCGATACCGGCGATGGCGTTCTGGCCCATCGCCGTGGCCACTTCCGCCGCCTGCGCCGAGGTGCCCACTGCGGTGCCGAAGAAGGTCGCATAGGCTCCGCTACCCACCGCCACTGCCTGCCATGCATCGGCGGTGGCGCCGAAGCCCACTGCAGTGGATTCGCGACCGGTTGCCCAGGCCGCGTTGCCGATCGCGGTGGCTGCCAGCCCGGCGGCCTGGGCCTCGGCACCAATGGCTGCGGCAAACAGCCCCTGCGCATTGGCACCGGCGCCGATCGCAAGGAAGGCACCCTCCGACGTACTTGCATTGGTACCGATGGCGATGTCGTCCTGTGCGGCGGCATTGGCGTTCATGCCCAGCGCGATGCTGCTGGCGCCGGTGGCCAGGGCATTGGTGCCCAGTGCCGTGGCGTTGTCCGCCAGCGCGTTAGCACCACTGCCGTAGGCCGAGGCACCGTTGCCGATGGCATTGGTGGCTTCACCGGAGGCGGTGGCGTTGTCGCCTTCGGCATAGGCACCGGCATCGCTGTCGGCGCTGCCGGTGGCGGCAAAGTACTTGGTCGAGCCGGTCACCGCATCCAACTGGCCCTTGTTCACCGCATCGGTGGCTTCGGTGCCTGCCGCGACATTGGTGATCTGGCGCTCGGCCCCTTCATCACCTACCGAGACCGTGTTGTCACGGTTGGCAACCGAATCCGCGCCCAGCGCCACCGAATTTTCGGCGCCGGCCTGGCTGCCGGTGCCGATCGCGGTGCTGCGCTGATCAAATGCCCAGGCGTTTGCACCGACTGCCGTGGCATCGTCACCGAAGGCCCAGCTGCCACTGCCGATGGCGACTGCATTGGTCGCACCGATGCCGAACAAGCCGAAGCCGGTTTCAGCACCATCGCCGATGGCCAGGCTGCCCGCGCCCAATGCCGAGGCGTTGCGGCCGACCGCGACATTGCCGTCTTCATAGGCCGCCGCATTGAAGCCCACCGCCGTTGCCCCGGCACCTTCGGCGTAGCTCTGCGAGCCCGTCGCGGTGCTGTAGTCCCCCAGCGCATTGGCCACCGCACCGCTGGCGGTGGACTGGTCACCGCGTGCCAGTGCACCCACACCGGTAGCGGTGGCGGCAAAGCCCTCGGCATTGGCGCTGGCACCCAGGGCGGTACCGCCCACACCGGCGCTGGTGGCACCGGACTGCACCGGCTCGCCCGCAACCGTGATCAACGGATCACCATTGTCATCCACCGCATTGCCACCCACGGCCACCGCGCCCGGGCCCATCGCCTGTGCGTTCTGGCCGAAGGCCGCTGCATTCTGGCCACTGGCCAGTGCATTCATGCCCACGGCGGTTGCCCCGTCGGCAATCGCGTTGGCGCCGCTGCCAAACGCCGACGCGCCATTGCCGATGGCATTGCTGGCTTCGCCGGCAGCGGTGGCATTGTCGCCTTCGGCATAGGCACCGGCATCGCTGTCGTCACTGCCGGTGGCAGTGAAGTACTTGCTGGTGTTCTCGGCCACGGCGGCTACTGCATCCAACTGGTTCTTGTTGACCGCGTCGGTACCTTCGGTGCCGTCTGCAACGTTGGTGATCTGACGCTCTGCGCCAACGTCACCCACGGACACTGTGTTCTCACGGTCGGCCACCGATTCGGCCCCCAGCGCCACGCTGTTTGCGGCCACCGCTGTCGCACCGGCTCCCAAGGCAGTGCTGTTGGCACCACGGCTGGTGCTGTAGAAGCCCACCGCCGTGCTGTTGGCGCCACTGGCCCAGCTTTCGGCGCCCAGCGCGCTGGCGTTGTCACCTGGCGCATAGGCGAAGTAGCCCACCGCCGTTGCCTCGGTACCCGAGGCTTCGCTCAGGGCGCCGGATGCCAGCGCATAGTCGCCCGATGCGATCGCGCCTGCACCCACCGCCGTGGACACTTCACCGCTGGCCTGGGTGTCGACGAAGAAACCGAAACCCGGGATCAGATCGGCCGGCCCACCAATGGCGACGCTGCTGGTGCCGGATGCCGCGCTCTGCGTACCCACCGATGTGCTGTAGTCGCCGGTGGCATTGGACACCGCACCAAACGCCGACGACTGCGTCCCCTGCGCAAAGGCGCCTACGCCGGCGGCCGTGGCGGCAAAGCCCTCGGCACTGGCACTGGCGCCTACTGCGGTGCCGCCGACAGCCGCACTAGTCGCGCCGGTAGTGACCGGCTGGCCACCAAAGGTGATCAGCGCATTGCCATCAGCATCCACCGCATTACCACCGACAGCCACTGCGGCCGGGCCGGTAGCTTCGGCATTCTGGCCCACCGCGGCGCTGTTCTGGCCAGTGGCCAAGGCGTTCTGCCCAACCGCGGTAGCGCCGTTGGCAACGGCATTGGCGCCGTTGCCATAAGCCGACGCACCGTCACCGGTGGCATTGCTTGCTTCACCGGCCGCAACGGCGCCATCACCTTCGGCCAGTGCACCGGCATCGCTGTCGGCACTGCCGGTAGCCTGGAAATATTTGCTGGTGTTTTCAGCCACGCTTGCCACCGCGTCCAGCTGCGCCTTGTTCACCGCATCGGTGTCTTCGCTGCCTGCGGCGACATTTGTGATCTGGCGCTCGGCACCTGCATCACCCACCGACACCGTGTTCTCGCGATCAGCCAGGGAGTTCGCGCCAAGGGCGACACTGTTGGCAGCCGCCGCGGTAGCACTCTGCCCCAGTGCCGTTGCGTCATCGGCATCAGCCCAGCTGTTGAAACCAATGGCGGTGGCGTAGTCCGCAACCGCCCAGGCGCCATTGCCGAATGCCGACGCACCGGTGCCGGACGCACGTGTGGTGATGAAGCCACCGAACGTGGTGCCGCCGACCGCCGTGGACTCCTCACCCGAGGCCACCGCCGAATCACCGACCGCCGTGGTGCTGGTGCCTGATGCTTCGGCGCCCAGCCCCATCGCCACGCCATAGTCGCCACTGGCCTGCGCGCCATAGCCCACTGCCGACGCCAGGTCACCCGAGGCGGCACTGTAGCTGCCCAATGCGGTGGTACCCCGGCCACTGGCCTCGGCACGGAAGCCGCTGGCGGTGGCCTGCTGGCCCGAGGCGAGCGACTGGCTGCCTTGTGCGCTTGCATAGGCGCCGGACGCCTGGGCACCACTGCCGGCGGCCGTGCTGCCCACTTCACTGGCGATGCTGCCTGAGCCTACCGCCGTGCTGTCGTCGGCAGCGGCATAGGCGCCATCGCCAATCACCACGCTACCGTCACCGCTGGCGATGCTGTTGCTGCCAAGTGCGATCGCATTGGCACCATCCACCAGATTGCCCGAGCCAAATGCGCTGCTGTTGTCGCCGTCCACCTGGTTGAAATTTCCGACCGCCGAACTGTTGCTGCCGTTGGCGGTGTTCACGTAACCCACCGCGCTGGAATAGTCGCCGGCAGCAACGTTGTTGTTGCCGACTGCGGTGCTTTCCACCCCCGTGGCCTGCGAGCCCACACCCGCAGCCATCGCCCCGGCACCGCTGGCCACCGCATCGTCAGTGCCATCGGTTGCGCCGTTGGCCTTGAAGTAGCGGCCCGCCAGCAACGCACCTTCGGCGGCCGCGTTGAGCTGATCCACGTTGACTGCGTCGGTGCCGGCGGTACCCGCGGCAACATTGCTGATCTGGCGTTCGCTACCGGCTGCACCCACCGACACGGTGTTGGCGCGATCGGCAACCGAGCCGGCGCCCAGCGCCACGCTGTTGTCCGCCGAAGCAAGGGTACCGGCACCGATGGCAACCGCATTGGTACCGGAGGCATCAGCGTCGTTGGCAATGGCGCAATCCACCAGGGTCGCGCTGCCGAGCACCATGCACTGCGCATTGCCGCCCACTTCCACCGACTGTGCCTGTACCGCTGTTGCCCAGGCGCTGGCCCCTAGTCCCAGGGCAACCGCAACCGACAAGGCCTGCAGGCGGAAACCGGAGCTGTGACGCTCATCCATGACCACACCGGCCGAGCTGGACGATGCCAACTCCGACGCCACCACCAACTGCCCCAACGCCTTGTTCCACACCTTGCGGTAGATCCGGTTCATCGCTGCTGCTCCTCAAGTGGACGGTTTGTTCGCTTGCAGAAACGCGCCATCGCTGGACTGTCGTGCCCAACGATCCCCCTGAGGTGTTGTGGTCCAGCTCCCGGTCGAACCGGGCACGTAAGGCTCACGCCTGTCGTGGTCTACCCAATCGGTTCCATACCTGTCGGGCGACTACGGGATGGATGGAGTCTTAATCGACGATTCATGGTTCGTCAAATTTCCGGCGTCGCGGACGGTTTTTGAGAGCAATCGCACAGATCTCGCGAGCAAGCGAGATTTTCAGAAAATTATCTTTTGAAACAAACGGCTAGACCCTCGATTGGCCCAACAGCGTCGCTACCGTTCAGCAGTACGGCCCGCACCATCAAAAAAGCCCGCAGGCCTTGGCCTGCGGGCTTTTCGGGACATCATCCAGCGCTGCGAGATCAACGGGCTGTCACCCGCTGGTGTGAGCGTCATGGTTGCATTGCAGCACCCGAATGGGCGCTTTGGCTCATTGGCGTGCTACCACCGTGACACCGGAATAAGAGAAAGACGCTGGGGCAACCAGCCTGATGAAATATTTGCCCGCCTTCGGTGCGGTAAACCTCACCGTTTCAATCGGCGTACCGCTACGCGTGGAACGGGCATCTGACACCGCGACGGTCGGCGCCTTGCCATGGCTGACATACATCGACAGATCGCCGCTGCCGCCGTAAGTCATGAAGCTGAGCACCTTGCCCGCCTCCGCGTCGAAGCTGTACAAGGCCTCGGATCCGCCGTCCCCGCCCTGCCCCTTCAATTCCACCTTGTTGGTCAGCGCGACCGGCGTCAGCACCGGGCCGCAATCCTCATTGACGGGATCACAGGGCTTTTCGCAGCTCGTCAGGTCCAGTGAGCAGCCAGGGTTGGCCAGCTCGACCAGCGCAGCATCGATGTTCAGAATGCCGGCACCCATGCCCACCGCGTTGAAGCCCTCGGGCGGCCCCGGGGGGAGTACCGAACCCGGCGGCGGCACAGTACCCGTGATCGTTATCGACATGGCGGTGCGCGCCAGCAGATTGCGCATCTGTGCAAGGGTCAACGGCGTGGCCGCCACGCTCTGTACCATGGCGGCGGCCGCAGCTACATGCGGTGCTGCCATGGATGTCCCGGAATAGCCTTCTGCCAGCCAGTTCGTGGATTCCGGCCGGGTCTTTCCCCCATTGATCATCTGCCAGATATAGCCGTGCTTGAAGGACGAGACAGTCCCCTTGCCGAATTCACTGCCGCCTGGTGCGGACAGCGTGACCCGCGAGCCCTTGTTGGCAAAGCCTGCCGGCTTGGCGGTATTGCCGGTTGCCGCCACCAGGACGATGTTGCTGCACGACCCCATCGTGTAGGTATCGGCGTCACCACTGCTGTTGCCCGAGGCCGCAACGATGATGGCGCCCTTGCTGACCGCGAAGTTGATAGCATCCTGGTAGAACGCGGGACAGGCTTGCGGCGTTTCGCTGCCCAGGCTCATGTTGATCACCTCGGCCGGGTTGGCATTTACCGGCATGTTCGCGATCTGCCCACCTGCCGCCCACACGATGCCATCGGCGATATCGCTGGTCAGGCCGCCACATGAGCCAAGCACACGGATCGGAACCACTTTCGATTTATGGGCCAGCCCCGCCAAGCCCTGTCCATTGTTGGTCTGCTGCGCGATGGTTCCCGCAACATGCGTCCCGTGCCAACTGGAATCTTTGGCGGGGTGCGCCCGCAACCCCAACTGCGTGCAATAGTTTTCCTCGACCCAATCGCCCTGGTCCCATCCACCGGCGACGCGGCCGTCGCTGTCCCGTCGGGATACCAGCTTCTCGCTGATCATGTCGTAGCCCGGCAATAGATTGGCTTGCAGGTCGGGGTTCCCCTGTGCGACGCCGGTATCGATTACTGCCACGACAACCCCCTCACCCTGCGACCGCGCCCAGGCCTCAGGCGCATGCACGCCGCTGGCAGTACTCAGCAGGTTCCACTGGTATTTGGCATAGTCCGGATCATTCGGAACCAGCGCGTTTGCACGGCCGCTGATCGTCGGCACCATCCAGCTGTCCACCTCCACCCGCTCCACCGCGGGGTTGGCCCTGAGTTCGCGCATGAAGGCTTCGGCCTGTACGGCATTCAATGCACGCGAGGCACGGACTACGCTCCAACCCGGCGCCCCCATGCGCCGCATCAGCGCGGCGGTCGCAGCGGGTTGCGCAGCCGATGCAGCGGTTGCCGGCAATGCCCGTTGCAGGCCCGCACGCGTCGCCGCCTGGGCAATGCCCTGATTTGCAGCCGTATTGTTGCTTCGTTCCACCGCACCGCTGCGGTATTTGACGATGAAGCGCGACGGCCCAACCGGCGCCGCATTTTCAACTGTTCTGCTTGTGGCAGGCTTGACCACCGTAGCGGCCATCCCTTCGGGAAGATGGGCACTGCCCGCAATAACAGCCACTACCGCAGACGCAAGGATCTTGTGCTTGTTCACTGTTGGCTCTCTCTGTTGAGGCACCTGCAGGGAGGGCGGCTGACATGACTGTCGTGAAGCGGCACGCGCCAGTGTCGGCACGCCACGCTCCACCATGACGCAACAGCCGCCCGGCCCTGCAGGCAGGGTTTCATGGACATGTTCTGCGGTCACTGCCGCGCAACAACACTCACGCCGGTAAACGCTGCTTCGCCACGCACCCTGATGAAGTAGGTACCTGTGGTGGCGGGCGTGAACCTGACCGTCTCGGTATTGGTCGCAGCCAGCGAACGTGCGTCGGAAGTTTCAACGGTGGGAACCCTGCCCATGCTTGCAAACAGGGATACGTTGCCCTTGCCGCCATAGGTCATGATGGTCAACAACTTTCCCGCCACGGCGTCGAAGCGGAACAACTGTTCCTGGCCGGCCACACCCGTGATGATCAGCGGCACCTTGTTGGTCAGCGGGGTGGCGACCACGGTGCAGTTCGGATGGCACGCGGGATTCATCACTTTGACCAGGGCGGCCTCCACGTTGAGGATCCCCGCCCCCATCGTCCGCCCGCCCACCACCGGCGCGCCGAGGGGGCTGGCAGTCTGCTTGAACAGATCACGCATCTGCGTAACCGTCAGTGGCGTGTCGACAACGCTCTGCACCATTGCCGCGGCGGCCGCCACATGCGGCGATGCCATCGACGTGCCGCTATACCCCACGACGCGCCAATTCGTCGGCTCGACGACACCTCTACCGCCGTTCACCATCTGCCAGATGCCAACTGGCCGCCCATCCAGAGGACGCACGACACCACCACCCGGCGCTGAGACATCGACACGGGCACCATGATTGGAGTAGGTCGCCTTGCGCCCGCCTTCGTCGGTAGCACCGACAGTGATCACGTTGTTGCAGGATGCCGGTGTCTGCCTGACAGCCGGCACGTCATCGTTACCGGCCGACACAACGACTATCGCCCCCATCCGCGTGACCTGATCGATTGCCTCCTGGATGAAGCCAGCACACGTGCCTGGTCCACCGAGGCTCATGTTGATGACATCTGCAGGATTGGGGTTGATCGGCAGCCCCGGCACCTCCACACCGGCAGCCCACAGTACGCCTTCCCATATGTCCAACGTGCCGCCACCACACGAGCCCAGCACACGCACGGGAAGAACCTTGGCCTTGTAGGCCAAACCAGCATTTCCGATGCCGTTGTTGGTCTCCTGGGCGATGGTTCCGGCTACATGCGTGCCATGCCAGGAACTGGGGGAGACAATGGGACGCCCCTCGCTGATGTTGTCCGAACAGTAGTTCAGCTCCTCTCGATCACCAACATCCCAGCCCCCCGGCACGCGACCGTCTGCAGGGCGCCGAGAAACGAACCTGCTCTCGATCATGTCGTAGCCGGGCAGGACATTACCCTTCAGGTCCGGGTTGTCGATGACCATGCCGGTATCCACCACGGCCACCACCACACCTTCGCCCTGCGTATACCCCCAGGCCTGTGGCGCACGCACACCAAAGCGCGGATCACTGAAGTTCCATTGATACATGGCGTAACCGGGGTCCGACGGGATGACCTCCCCGGCCCTGCCAACAGCCAGGTCAGCAGTGAAACGCCGTTCGACTTCGACCGACTCCACCGCGGGATTGGCCGTGATCTCGCGGGTCAGGGCCGCCAGGTCCTGCGCCTGCATCGGCGCCGATGCCTTGACCACGCTCCACCGCGATACTGCAGAACGGCGGTGCAGGCTGGCACTTATCGCCGCTCTACCGACACTGCTTGCTGTCGCCGGCACTGCCCGATGGAGGCCAGCGCGCGATACCGCTGATGCCAGACTGCGATTGGCAGCGGCAACGTCGACCAGTTCCGCGCTGCCTTGGCGATACTTCACAAGGAGCCGCGGCGCCAGCTGCGGTGCGGTGATGGCGGCTTTCAATCTGGACGGCGACTCCATGGCCGCAGCCGAGGGCACAACCGAACCCAACATCGTGCCGGCAAACGCAAACATGCATTTTGCAACGAGGTATTTCATATCCGTTCCCTGCTGTTTGGCAGCCGCGCAGGTAGCACGCGGCCGCATAGTGCTGTTACAAGGGCATACGCGCGGCGCCTGGCAGGAGCGCGTCGTGCGTGATACCCGCCCATGGATTGCACCGCCGCTACTACCAGCCAAATCCGGCACCTATGCCAACCGAGCTGTCATCGCTGCTGAAGGCCCCGCCCACGGTGACCGTTGCGCGATCGCTGATGGCACGCTGGTAGCCAACAGAAAGTGCGGACTCCCCGCCCTGGAAGCCGACACCAACGCCGACTCGATTCTCGGTACGTACGCCGGCAGCACTGGTGGCCATGTTCAACATGGCTGCGCTCATGGCCCCCTGCCGATCGATACGGCGGTCCATGTTGCGCAGGCGGTGATCAACATCACCACGCAGCAGGTCGAAACTGTCGTTCAAGCCTGCAATCTGGCTGTCGGTATAGCGATTGGCCGATGCCAGCCCCTGATCCAGTTGGGCCTTGTTGACCGCATCGGTATCCGCGGTGCCGGCAGCCACATGGGTGATCTGACGCTCTCCCCCGGCCTTGCCCACCGATACCGTGTTTTCCCGATCGGCGACAGAGCCCTGGCCCAATGCAACCGCGCCGGCCGCCGTGACACTGGCCCCCTGACCGACGGCGGTGCCATTGGCTGCAGTGACACTGGCCCCCTGGCCCAGCGCCGTGCCGTTGCTCGCACTCACCGCCGCTGCTTCGCCAACCGCCACTGCATTGCCCGCATCCGCGCTGATCAGCGTGTTGGCCCCCACGGCGGTGCCGCCGTCGGACAGGACGCGCGCGTTGTTTCCCAGCGCCGTGTCACCTTCGCCACTGGCAAGCGCATCGTGGCCGATGCCGGTGCCACTGGCCTGCGGCGCGGTCGCGTCATCGCCCAGGGTGACACCGCCATCTGTCTGCCCGGGTGCCACACCGCCGTCCTTCAACACGGTATGGATGCCACTGACCTGCTTGTCCAACGCCGCCAGAGCATCACCCACGTTGCTGAAGCTCACCCCCTGCACCACGTAGCTCGGCGCAATGAAGGCACCCTGCAAACCCAAGGCAGCACCACCGCCCAGCATGCCTGCCAGTGAACCCAGCGCGTCGTACAGTTGCCCCCCGTTGATGGCCTGCATGCTGCCGGCAGTGACATCGCCTGCCAGCAGATTGCTTATCCACGTGCCGCCACGGCCCTGCAATGCGATCTCGGCATGGGTCTCGTCGCTGTACGACACCGCATTGGCGGTAAGGGATTCGACCCCTTGCATGCGCACATCGATGGTATCCACCCGCGACTCCACCTCGCCGACGCGCAGGTTGGTTTCGTGCAACTGGCTGCCATTGATCGCGTCAGTGCTGTCGCCGGCAACACGCCCCTCACCCACATTGATGATCCGACGCGTGGCCGGCCCGGCCTGTCCGTTACCGCTACCCACCGACACCACGTTCTCGTCCAGGGCCTGGGAGCCGAAGCCCAGCGCTACCGATCCCTTGCCGGCCACCACGGCGTTGCTGCCCAACGCCAGGGCCTGGTCGGCCTGCACCCGGTTGTTGTAGCCAAACGCGCTGCTGGCGCTGCCCTCGACGGTATTGAAGCCCCCCACCGCCAGACTGGCACTCCCGTTGACCACGCTGAACTGGCCTATCGAGGTGCTGTCCATGCCTGACGCCTGCGCACCTGCGCCCACCGCCAGTGCGCGCTCGCCAGTGGCGATGGCGGCATCCCTGCCGTCATCGGCGCCATTGGCAACGAAGTATCGATTGGCGCTGGTTGCATCCATCGCAGCTGCGAGCGCATCCAGCTGGCTTTTGTTCACCGCGTCCATCGCCTCAGTACCTGCCGCGACATTGGTGATCTGCCGCTCGGCTCCGGCGCTGCCGACGGACACCGTACCTTCGCGGTCCGCGACCGAGCCAGCGCCAAGTGCAACGGCACCGGCAGCCGTTGCCGAAGCGCCCCAACCCAGGGCGACAGCGCCATCGGCCAGCGACATCGCGCTGTATCCGAGCGCGAGGGTTCCGAAGCCATTCGCAGCTGCCGCCTCGCCTGCGGCTACCGCACCTGTGCCTTCTGCAAGCGCGCCTGCATCATCGGCACCAACGCGGGCGGCCTGGAAGTACTTGCTGGTGCCCGCCGCCTGCGCGGCGACGGCATCGAGCTGCGCCTTGTTGACCGCATCGGTTGCCTCGCTGCCTGCTGCCACGTTGACGATCTGCCGCTCCATGCCCGCACTGCCCACGGATACGGTGCCATCGCGCTCTGCCACCGCCCCCTGCCCGAGCGCGACACTGCCGATGCCCAGTGCCAAGGCATCGGCGCCAAGCGCGATCGCCCCATCAGCAAGCGCGCTGGCGCCATGACCCATGCCCAGGGAGCCGATGCCAATGGCGTTGCTGGCCTCACCCGCCGCCAATGCGCCAGCACCTTCAGCGTAGGCCGTCACATCATCAGGATCGCCATTGGCCTTGAAGTACTTGATGGATTGATCGGCAGCATCTGCCAATGCATCAAGCTGCGCCTTGTTCACTGCATCGGTGGCCTCGGTTCCTTCCGCCACATGGATGATCTGCCGCTCCTGGCCAAAGTCGCCCACGGAAACCGAGTACTCACGCTCGGCGACGGATTTGCCTCCCAGCGCTACGCTACTGTGTGCGAGCGCCACTGCGCCTTCGCCAATGGCGGCGCTGTATCGGAAGGCGGTACTCGCAGCCGTTCCGATAGCCACGGCGCCGACGCCGATGGCTCTACTCATTGTTCCAATCGCTACACTGTCGTTGCCTTGCGAATTGCTGCCAACGCCCAGGGCAACGGATCGCGTTCCGCCTGCACGCGTCGAATAGTCAACACCTTCAAACAGAAATTGCGAGCCTATCGCGATGGATTGCTGACCGTTTGCGCTGGCATCCCTGCCAAGGGCGATGCCGTCATCACCTGCACGTGCGCCTGTACCTACAGCGGTAGCGTTGGCACCGAATGTTGTGGCACCAACCCCAAACGCCAGTGCGTTCATTCCACCAGCCTGGGCCCGTGCACCCAGCGCCAGACTGTCGACGCCGCTGGCAGTCGCGCCGTCAGCCAACGCGACACTTCCTGCGCCTTCCGCAAACGCATTCGGTCCAATTGCCGTGCCACCATCACCCGTAACAGTCGCACCACTGCCTATCGCCAGCGCCCGCTTGGCCAGCGCATTGGAAGCTTCGCCAATGGCGACCGCCGCGTCTCCGTCGGCAAATGCCCCGGCATCACTTTCCTCACTTGGCCGGGCCTGGAAGTACCTGCCCACTTCATCCAGCTGCCCCTTGTTCACGGCATCCGTGGCTTCGGTACCTGCAGCCACATGGGTGATCTGGCGCTCAGCGCCGGCGTCACCCACGGAGACACTGTTTTCCCGATCCGCAAAGGAGCTCGCCCCCAGGGCAACGCTGTTCGCGGCGGCCGCGTAGGCGTGCCTGCCCACGGCGGTGGCGCTGTCGCCTTCGGCCCAGCTGCTGTAGCCAATGGCGGTACTCAGTTCCCCGGTGGCCCAGGCACCGTTACCAAGTGCAGCCGCCCCGTCGCCCTCAGCCATCGCATAGATCTGCCCCATTGCCAGGCCGCCGACCACCACCGATTCGTTGCCGGTTGCCATCGCAACCTGGCCGATGGCAATCGCGGAAGCCCCCTCAGCCTGCGCCTCGTCACCCATCGCCAGGCTGCTGGTTCCCATTGCCTTTGCCAGATAGCCAACAGCCAAGGCGCGATCAGCAGCCGCCACGGAGAAACCGCCCAGCGCGGTGGAAACATTGCCACTGGCTTCGGCCATGGCACCAACCGCCAGCGCCTGTTCTCCGCTGGCATTGGCCAGGGTTCCCAGCGCAGATGAATAGTCCGCGCTGGCCTGCGCAGCCTGCCCCACTGCCGTGGCGCTGATGCCGATGGCAACAGCGTCGGCCCCCAGCGCAACTGCAGCTTCGCCAGTGGCCGACGCTACGTCGCCCGCTGCAAGGCTTCTGTTTCCCGAAGCACTGCTGTTGCTGCCAATCACAATGGCGTTGGCACCTTCCACGCGATTGGCGAAGCCAAACGCACTGGCGTTCTCGCCGTCCACCTGATTGGCGCTGCCCATTGCCGAGCTGTTGAGGCCTTTGGCGATGTTCGCATGGCCCACAGCACTGCTGGATACGCCTTCGGCAACACTGCCATTACCCACTGCCGTGCTTTCTTCACCGCTGGCCACCGAGGCAACACCGGCGGCAGTGGCGCCTTGACCACTGGCTTGTGCGTCGTCGCTGCCATCGGCTGCACCATTGGCCAGGAAGTAATTGTCCGTGACGATTGCCCTGCCAATCAGCTGCGACAGCACCGGAAAACCGGCCGACGCCGGCCCTGTAGCCGAGCTGGCAACGGACTGGCCTGCGGCCGGGCCGGCATCGTCACCATTCCCGTGACTGGCTACGGCCTGTGCAGGATCTGCAGCCTGCTGTGCATGGGCGGCGGGAAGGACCAGCGCGGTCAGCACCATGCCCATCATCGCCAGCAGTGCGCATTTCTTGCCAGTACTGTCCTTGCGGGCGTCCACAAGCTTTCCTGCGACCGCCGATGTAGCCAGCTCCGATGCAACTACCACCTGCCCCAGCGCTCTGTTCCAAACCTTGCGATAAATGCGGTTCATCGAAACCTGCTCCAGATTGTTCTGTTTGCCTGCGCGCAGGCGTTGCCATGCCGCCACGCGCAGAGCGTTCGGTTGCCTACTGATCGATGGATGCTTGCTTCCCGGATCCTGATGGGCGCGCCAGGCTCATGCCTGTCGCGGATGCCTGATTCCCCGTTCGAAAACGTCAGGCATCTGCAAGGTGGCCGGAGTTTTCTGGATTGGTTTCATGTGAGTCAAATCCGTTACTGACCCACATTTACAAAGGGAACAGCGTTGAATTCGCAGAACCCGCAAGGAAAAAAGCACCGTTTCCCTTGCGTTTGAAAGCTGTCCTTCTTGCATTGGGTACAAACGCCAAACCGCCCCGCAATCTGTACCCGGGTACAAACAAAAAGCCCGCAGGCCTTGGCCTGCGGGCTTCTTCAAACAACGATGTACCGATCTACACTTTATGCGGCACAGCGCAGTCAGCCGCACCATACTCTGGCGTTGCGGAACATCCGCAGCCACGGCGAATCCTCACCCCAACTGCTCGGCGCCCAGCTCAGGTTGACCGTGCGCGGGGTGCGTTCCGGGTGCGGCATCAGGATGGTGACGCGGCCGTCGCTGCTGGTCAGGCCGGTGATGCCGTCCGGCGAACCGTTCGGATTGAGCGGGTACTGGGCGGCCACGCGGCCATCGCCATCCACGTAACGCAGCGCGATGCTGGCTGCTGCCTGGTCCACCGCGCTGTCGAACTCGGCACGGCCTTCGCCGTGTGCTACTGCAACAGGCAGGCGCGAGCCAGCCATGCCACGCAACAGGATCGACGGCGACTCGACGACTTCCAACAATGCGGTACGTGCTTCGAACTGCTCGCCAGCATTGCGCAGGAACTTCGGCCAATGCTCGGCACCGGGGATGATGTCCTTGAGCTGGCTCATCATCTGGCAACCGTTGCACACGCCCAGCGCGAAGGTATCCGGGCGGGCGAAGAAGGCCGCAAAGGCCTCACGCAGCGCCGGGCGCTCGAGGATGGAGGTTGCCCAGCCACGGCCAGCACCCAGTACGTCGCCGTAGCTGAAGCCACCGCAGGCGGCGATGCCACGGAAGTCGGCAAGCTGCACGCGGCCTTCGATCAGGTCGCTCATGTGCACATCGTAGGCTTCAAAGCCGGCACGCTCGAAGATATTGGCCATTTCGATCTGGCCATTGACGCCCTGCTCGCGCAGGATCGCCACCCTCGGGCGCTTGCCGCTGGCGATGAACGGTGCAGCCACGTCCTCGGCCGGGTCAAACACCAGCTTCGGCTTCAGGCCCGGCGCGTTGAAGTTGCGCGCAATCGCACGTTCCTGATCGGCTGCATCCGGGTTGTCGCGCAGCTTCTGCATGGCGTGGGTCACCGACCACCAGGCATCGAAGAGTTCTTCCCAACGCCACTCAACCAGGCTCTCGCCGCCCAGCTGCACGCGCACCACCGGTGCGGTGGTCGGGCGGGCGATGCGCTGTGCGCATTCGGTAAGTGCGTGACGTTCGACCAGGTCGGCGAACGCAGCGCGGTCTTCCTTGGCGATCTGCACCACGGCGCCCAGTTCTTCGTTGAACAGGCTGCGGAACGGATCATCGCCCCAGGCATCGAGCACGATGTCCAGGCCCAGGCGCGAGGCGAAGGCCATTTCGCACAGGGCGGCAAACGCGCCGCCGTCGCTGCGGTCGTGGTAGGCCAGCAACAGGCCGGACGCACGCGCATCGCGGATCAATTCAAAGAACGCGCGCAGGCGCTGCGGGTCGTCCAGGTCCGGCACTTCACCGGCAAAGGCCGGCAGTGCGCTGTGGTCGGCCTGGGTCTGCGCCAGGATAGAACCGCCCAGACGCTGCTTGCCAGCGCCCAAGCCAATGAGCCACAGCTCGCTGTCGGTTTCGCGGTCGAGCAGCGGGGTCAGCTGCTGGCGGGCATCGCTGACCGGGGCAAAGGCGGAGATCACCAGCGACACCGGCGATACCGACTTCTCGGTCTGGCCATCGGCCTGCCACTGCGCCTGCATCGACAGCGAGTCCTTGCCCACCGGAATGCTGATATCCAGCTGCGGGCACAGTTCCATGCCCACCGCCTTGACGGCGTCGTACAGCAGCGCGTCTTCACCGTTGTGGCCGCAGGCGGCCATCCAGTTGGCCGACAACTTGACCGTATCGAGCGCGGTTACCGGTGCCGCACACAGGTTGGTGATGGCTTCACCCACCGCCATGCGTGCCGATGCGGCGGCATCCAGCAGGGCCAGCGGGGTGCGTTCACCCAGCGACATCGCCTCGCCGGCATAGGTATCAAAGCCAGCCAGGGTGATCGCCACATCGGCCATCGGTAGCTGCCAGGGGCCGATCATCTGCTCGCGTGCGGTCAGGCCGCCAACGCTGCGGTCACCAATGGTGACCAGGAAGTTCTTGGACGCCACGGTCGGGTGCGCCAGCACACGCAGGCCCGCCTCACGCAGGTCGATGCCGGCGGTCTTGAGCTGCGGCCACGGCGCTGCGGGCGGATGCGCGGTGTCACGGTGCATCTTCGGCGCCTTGCCGAACAACACGTCCATCGGCAGGTCGATCGGTGCATCGGCCGGGGTGTTGCCCGGGGTCGCGCCATAGGCCACGACCAGGTGTTCTTCAGCCGTTGCAACGCCGACCGCGGCAAACGGGCAACGTTCGCGCGCGCAGATGGCGGCGAACTCGGCCAGGCGCTCCTGCGCCACACCCAGTACATAGCGCTCCTGCGACTCGTTGCACCACAGTTCCAGCGGCGACAGCGAGGGATCGTCGGTGGGCACCTTGCCCAGGTCGATCACGCCGCCAACCTTGGAGTCGTGCAGCAGTTCGGGGATGGCGTTGGACAGGCCACCGGCGCCGACGTCGTGGAAGAACTTGATCGGGTTATTGGTGCCCATGGCCACGCAACGGTCGATCACTTCCTGGCAGCGGCGTTCCATTTCCGGGTTGTCACGCTGCACGCTGGCGAAGTCGAGGTCTTCGGCGCTTTCGCCCGAGGCCACCGACGAAGCCGCACCACCGCCCAAGCCGATCAACATCGCCGGGCCGCCGAGCACGATCACCGCGTCGCCAGCCTGCAGCTGCAGCTTGTCGACCTGCACGCGATCAATCGCGCCCAGGCCGCCAGCCAACATTATGGGCTTGTCGTAGGCGCGGGTGATGCCCTCTTCCGGCAGCTCGAAGCTGCGGAAATAACCCAGCAGGTTCGGGCGGCCGAATTCGTTGTTGAACGCGGCGCCGCCCAGCGGGCCGTCCAGCATGATGTCCAGGGCCGGTGCCATGCGCGGGTTCAGCGCGCGCGGCGCTTCCCACGGCTGCGGCAGGGTCGGGATGCGCAGGTGCGAGACCGAGAAACCGGTCAGGCCGGCCTTGGGCTTGCCACCGCGGCCGGTGGCACCTTCGTCGCGGATCTCGCCGCCGGCGCCGGTTGCGGCACCGGGGAACGGGGCAATCGCGGTCGGGTGATTATGGGTTTCCACCTTGATCTGGAAGGCGCTGGGTACCACCGCTTCGCTGCGGTACTTGCCGGTGGCCGGGTCCGGGCGATAGCGCGCGGCCGGTTCGCCTTCGATCACCGCGGCATTGTCGCTGTACGCGCTGAGCGTGTGCTGCGGGGTCTGCTGGTGGGTGTTCTTGATCATCTTGAACAGCGAGCGGTCCTGCGCGTTGCCGTCGATGGTCCAGCTGGCGTTGAAGATCTTGTGCCGGCAGTGCTCGGAATTGGCCTGCGCGAACATCATCAGCTCGACGTCGGACGGATCACGGCCGAGTTCGCTGTAGCGTTGGCGCAGGTAATCGATCTCGTCATCGGCCAGGGCCAGACCGAGGCGCTTGTTGGCGCCTTCCAGATCATCCAGGGCGATGCGCTCCAGGCTGCCGCGGCCGACGTTGTTGAACAACGCCTGGGCCTGGCCGATGTCGTCCAGCAGCGACTGGGTCATCGGATCGTGCAGCAGCTTGGCCAGCGCGGCCTGCTGGGCCGGATCGGCCGGCCAGCCGCTCAGGTCGATGCGGGTGCCGCGTTCGACGCGCTGGATCGGCAGGCCGGCACCGCGCACCAGCTCGGTGGCCTTGCTCGACCACGGCGACAAGGTGCCCAGGCGCGGCACCACATAGCGCGAGATCGCGCCAGCGGCGCGCTCGGCGGCCTGTGGCTGGCCCTGCAGGATGCGGCCCAGCGTGGTCTGGTCGACCGCGCCGGCATCGGCAGCTTGGGTGAAATAGACGTGCCAGGCACCGGTAATGCGCAGATCGGCGGCAATGGACTGCAGGCGGGATTCAAGACGTTCGCGGCGGAACGGCGAAAGGGCAGCTGCGCCCTCGAGGACGATCATGTCCGGGAGACCATGGTGGGAATCGGCCCGCGATTGTACCGGACTCGACCGCCCCAAGCCTCAGCCTTGCCCCTACCGGAAGTCCTCAGCAACGACGCGGGTCACACCGACAGCTGCCCAGGCCGGGCAAATCGTACCGGCCAATTTGACAACGTTATCCTCGATCGGCCGGCAGCCAAGTGCCGGTACACCGGCCCTCCGCGGGCACTTGATCCCCCTTGCACGGTCGTCAGGCCAGGCCGCCGCTTGCCTGGCCGGACGAAGGCGTGCCCCTGCGCGCACCTCATTCCATCAAAGGAGCCCCATCGTGACGGAACACCCCCTGCCCTCTCGCCGCCCCGGTTCATCCGCCTGCGTGCCCACCAAAGCACAGGGCTGGCCCTGGTCCTGGCCGTGGCGGCTATACCTGCGGTATCGGCCGGCAGCCAAGTGCCGGTACACCGGCCCTCCGCGGGCACGTGATCCCCCTTGCACGGTCGTCAGGCCAGGCCGCCGCTTGCCTGGCCGGACGAAGGCGTGCCCCCTGCGCGCACCTCATTCCATCAAAGGAGCCCCATCGTGACGGAACACCCCCTGCCCTCTCGCCGCCCCCGGTTCATCCGCCCGCGTGCCCACCAAAGCACAGGGCTGGCCCTGGTCCTGGCCGTGGCGGCCATACCTGCGGTACAGGCTGCGGACTGCAACGGGGTCAAACCGTGGCTGGGCAGCACCATTTACCAGCCCGGCGACACCTTGCAGAAGGCCGACGTGCTGTACCAGGCACGCCAGACCATCTGGAACGCACCGCCCGACCATCCTGCCGGCCGGCGCTATTACGACAGCCTGGGCCGCTGTGAGGCCGGCCCGCCAGCCGCCAACATCCCCCGCAGGTGCGCCTGAGCGCCCCGGGCAACGGCAGCCACTTCACCGCCGGCAGCCCGATCACCGTCATCGCCGAGGCCAGCGACCGTGACGGCAGCATCGGCAAGATCGAATTTTTCCGCGATGCGCTGTCCCTCGGCAGCGTCAGCAACGCGCCCTACCAACTGGTCTGGTCCAACCCCGGCACTGGCGACTACCAGCTGACGGCAGTGGCGACCGACGACCGCGGCGCCCGCACCACCTCTGCGCCCATCGAGGTGAACGTCACCGCTGCGGCCACGGACAGCACCGCGCCCAGCATCCCCGACGGGCTGGTGGTGACCTCGCGCAGCCCCGACAGCATCGCCCTGCAGTGGAATGCCGCCCACGACAACCCCGGCGGCAGCGGCGTGGTGGCCTATCTGCTGTGCCGGGACGGCCGGCAGATCGCCACGGTCGCGGCTACCCGCTTTACCGACAATGGCTTGCAGGCGGCCACCGGCTACCGCTATGCGCTGAGCGCCCGCGACAAGGCCGGCAATACCTCGGCAGTCAGCGCCGCCATCAGCGCCCACACCCTGGCCGAGGACAACGGCGGCGAGCCGGTAGCGCCAATTGAGCCCGGTGATCCCGGCAATTCCGGTGATCCTGGCGCCCCGGCCGCCAGCGGCAAGCGGGTGATCGGCTATTTCACCCAGTGGGGCATCTATGGCCGCAACTACCGGGTCAAGAACATCGACAGCAGCGGCTCGGCGGCACGCCTGACCCATATCAACTACGCCTTCGGCAACGTCCGCAACAACCGCTGCGAGGTTGGCATCACCCAGGCCGCCGATCCGGCCAGCGGCGCCGGCGGCGACGCCTATGCCGATTACACCCGCAGCGTTGGTGCCAACGAAAGCGTGAGCGGTGTCGCCGACCAATGGAACCAGCCACTGCGCGGCAACTGGAACCAGCTCAAGCAGCTCAAGGCCAAATACCCGCAGCTGAAGACGCTGATCTCGCTCGGCGGCTGGACCTGGTCACGCGGTTTCTCCAGCGCCGCACGCCCGGAGAACCGCCAGGCCTTCGTCGCGTCCTGCATTGATGCCTACATCAAGGGCAACCTGCCCTTCACCGACAACGCCGGTGGCAAGGGGGTGGCCGCGGGTGTCTTCGACGGTATCGACATCGACTGGGAATACCCGGCCGCCTGCGGCCTGGCCTGCGGCACGTCGGCCGACCGCGACAACTTCACCGCCCTGTTGGCCGAGTTCCGCCGCCAATTGGACGCCGTGCGCCCTGGCCTGCTGCTGACCGTGGCGGTCGGTGCCGGCATCGACAAGATCCGCCCTACCGACCCGGCGGCGTACCACCGCTACCTGGATTTCATCAACGTGATGACCTATGACTTCCATGGCGCCTGGGCAGGCACCACCAATCACCACAGCGCCCTGTTCCACTCCCCGGCAGATCCTTCAACCGGTGACGCCGCCCTGTACAACGGCAACGACACCATCGAGGCCTACCTGCAACGCGGCGTCCCGGCCGCCAAGCTGAATCTCGGCGTCGGCTTCTACGGCCGCGGCTGGACGGGCGTGGCGCGAACCAACAACGGTCTGTACCAGAGCGGGCGGCCGGCGGCAGGCAAGTACGAAGCCGGCATCGAGGACTGGAAGGTACTCAAGAACCTGGGCTGGCCGGTCCATACCGACCCGCTCGCACAGGCCACATGGTTGTATGACGGCAACACCTTCTGGAGCGTGGATACGCCGGAAATGCTGGGCCGCAAGATGGCCTACATCAAAGCGCAGGGGTTGGGCGGTGCCTTCTTCTGGGAGTTCAGCGGCGATGACGCACAGGGCACCCTGGTCAACAGCATCGGCAACGGCCTGAAATAAGCGGCACCAGAACCACAACGCCCCTGCCGTTGCCGGCAGGGGCGTTGTCTGCAACTACCCAGAGCTGGGACGCAGCCTTCAGCGGCTGCCTTCCATGCGATCCAGCGTCGCCTTCAGCTGTGCCGGCGGCACATAGCCACCCAGCTGGGTGCCATCGGCGGCGAAGATTGCCGGCGTACCGTTGATGCCCAGCTGCTGGCCGAGGTTGTACTGCATGGCCACCGGGTTGGTGCAGTTCCTGGTCGGGACCGGCTGGCCGGTCTTGGCGGCAGTCAGTGCGGCCTTGCGGTCGCTGGCACACCAGACCGAGATCATGTCGGTGGCGTCCTTGCTGGCCAGGCCCATGCGCGGGAATGCCAGGTATTCGACCGCAATGCCATTGCGGTTCAGCTCGGCGATGTCCTGGTGCAGCTTGCGGCAGTAGCCGCACTCGATATCCGTGAACACGCTGATGGTGTGCTTGGCATTAGGCGGCGCAAACACGATGCGGTCGGCATGCGGCAGGGTCGCCAGCAGACGCTGGCGATAGGCCAGCAGGCCCGCGCTGGTGGCCTGGGCCTTCTTCTCGATGTCGTACGGCGTGCCCTGCAACAGATAACGGCCATCGTCGGTCACGTACAGCACCTGCCCGGATACCAGAACCTCGCGGAACCCCGGGAACGGCGCTGCGCCGATGTACTCGGGCTGCAGGTTGGGGTCCAGCTGTTTGAGGGCGTCGCGCACGTGCTTTTCGACCGGGCCATCGGCAACCGGGGCAGCGGCGCTGGCGGCGGCCGCAGGGGCCTGCTGCTGCGCACAGGCGGTGAGGCTGATCGCGCCAAACAGCGCGGCAATGGCAAATCGGAACATGGCGACCCATCGGAAGAGAACCCACGGATTCTCGCACACCCCCTGTGCGGACGTAGAGACAACCTCTTTCGGGCCTGTTGCAGCCTGCGCCGCCGCCATCGCCCGATGGCACGGGTCAGCCCCGTGGGTGGTGCTTGCGGTGCAGCTTCTGCAGGTGTTCGCGGGCAACCAGGGTGTAGATCTGGGTGGTGGACAGCGAGCTGTGACCCAACAGCATCTGCAGCGCGCGCAGGTCGGCGCCATGGTTCAGCAGATGGGTGGCAAAGCTGTGCCGCAGCCCATGTGGACTGATCTTGCCCGGATCTATCCCGGCAACCGCCGCGCTGTTCTTCACCAACAGCCAGAACTGCTGCCGGGTCAATGGCTTGCGCGCTTCATCCACGAACAGCGGAACCTGCCCATCCGGGGTGGCAGCCACTGCCTTGCCAGCGGTGAGCAACGGGCGCGCATCGGCCAGGTAGCGCTCCAGCCAATGCTGGGATTCCTCACCCAAAGGCACCAGCCGCTCCTTGCTGCCCTTGCCGGTTACCCGCAGCACGCCCTGGCGCAGATTCACGGCATTGGCTGGCAGATTGACCAGTTCGCTGACGCGCAGGCCTGCGGCATACATCAACTCTAGCATCGCGCGGTCGCGCAGGCCGTGCGGGGTGGCGGCATCCGGCGCGCCCAGCAGGGCTTCGATCTGGCTTTCGGCCAAGGCCTTGGGCAGGGAACGCGGCAGCTTGGGCGGCTCCAGCAGTGCGGCGGGGTCGTCCGCGCGCTCGCCGCATTTCACCGCCATGCCAAAGAAAGCCCGCAGCGCTGACAGCAGGCGCGCGTTGCTGCGCGCCGACCAGCCGTGCCGGGTACGCCAGGCCAGGTAGTCGAACAGCGCCGCCCTGTCCACGCCTGCCAACCCACCGTTGGCGCCATCGCGCCAGCGGGCCAGCCCTTCCAGGTCGCGCCGATAGCTGTCCAATGACGCCCGCGCCAGGCCTTGTTCGGCCCAGATCGCATCAAGAAAACGCTGGATATGGCGGCCATCGGCATCGCCCAGAGGGGGCAGTTGCTGTACCAGTTGGCGGCGTTCGGCGGGGGTCATGGAAGCAGGCATCACCCCAAGGATAGGCCGTGCACCGGCCGCTGCCCATGCCGCCGGACACCGACAGGCCGTATGCTCGGGGCATGAGCGCACCCGCCCTTGCCGACACCCCGCGACCCTCCGCCCTGCTGCTGCGCCGCCTGGCCGCGTTGTTCTACGACCTGTGGCCGGTGCTGGCGCTGTGGATGCTGGTCTCGGCCCTGTTCACCGTGGGCTACACCCTGTCCGGGCATGCCAGCCGTGAAAACATCCATCCGTTCAGTGCGCTGCAATGGCTGCTGTGGCTCAGCTGCTGGCTGGTTGCTGGCCTGTATGCCACCGAAAGCTGGAAGCGCGGGGGGCAGACCCTGGGCATGCGGCCATGGCGGTTGCGCGTGCAGACCGCCGACGGGCAGCCCGCCAGCCGGGCACTGCTGTGGAAACGCTATGCACTGGCCACGCTGTCACTGCTGCTGGCCGGTTCAGGCTTTGTCTGGGCACTGTTCGACCGCGAACGGCTCACCCTGCACGACCGTCTGACCGGCACAAGACTGGTGAAACTGTAGTGCCGAGCCCTGCTCGGCAGGGGCTTTCCCGGCAAACGACCGCAAACAGCTGACCCTGCACGACCGACTGAACGGCACAAGGCCGATGAAACTGTAGTGCCGAGCCATGCTCGGCAGGGGCTTTCCCGGCAAACGACCGCAAACAGCCGACCCTGCACGACCGCCTGAACGGCACAAGGCCCATGCAACTGTAGTGCCGAGCCATGCTCGGCAGGGGCTTTACCGGCAAACGACGGTGCTCACCCCCACCCCGCTTACGCAGACGGCGAGCGATTCGCTGCTGCAAACAGCAAACGGCTTACCCCTGCCCTGCCCTTCACAGCGCGAAATGGAGGGAGCAAAAGCAGGTGCCGAGCATGGCTCGGCACTACCGCACTCACCCCACCCTGCGTCGTGACAACCAGCTGGAGATGACCAGCATCAGGATCGGCGGCAACGCATAGGCAATGCGGTAATCAAACTTCAGCGCACCGGCCATGCGGCCGAAGAACATCTGCAGCAGCAGGAAGCCGATGGCGAACAGCATGCCCAAGAACAGGCGCTTGCCCATGCCGCCACTGCGCAGCGAGCCGAACGCGAACGGAACCGCCGCCAGGCACAGCGCCAAGACGTTCAACGGATAGAACCAGCGGCTCCAATACGTATCTTCGTAGTCGCGGGCATCCAGGCCATTGCGCTTGCGATAGTCGATGCTGGTCTTCAGCTCGGCGGCACTCAGGCTGCGCGGCTTGGCCAGGCCCGATGCCAGTGCGGCTGCATCCAGCTTGGAATCCCAGGGCTTGCTGGCCACGATCTGGCGGGTTGCGGAGCGCTCGCCGAAGGTATCGGTACGCACGTTCTCCAGCACCCAGCCGCGGGCATCATGGCGGGCCGTGGATGCATAGGTCAGGCTGGCCAGGTTGCCCTTCTGGTCCAGCGTATACAGGCGGACCTCGTGCAGCAGCAAGCGCGACTGGCCATCCTGGTCCACCTGTTCCTCACCGGTCTGGGCGTTGAGAAAAGTGGTGCCTTCGCGGGCCCACAGCCCCGAATAGCGGGCGCTGGCCATGTCGGTGTTGAAGCGGGCGCTGGTCTTGAGGACGTCGGCGCGGTTCTGGGCCCATGGGGCCAGGGTTTCGCCGTTGACCACCATCAGCACGGTCAACAGGGACAGCGAAATGGCCACGGACACCGCGATGCGGCGGCGTGACAGGCCCACTGCGCGCAGTGCGGTCAGCTCCGAGGTGGCCGCCAACTGGCCCAGGCCCATCAGCGCACCGATCACAGCGGCCATCGGGAACAGCGTGTAGGCGCGGCGCGGCACCGTGTAAAAGGTCCACGCCAGCGCGTGGCCGAACGAGTAACTGCCGGTGCCGATGTTCTTGGCCTCGCCGGACAAGGCCATGATCGCGTCCAGGCCCAGCAGCACCAGCCACACCAGCAGCACGGTCGCCAGCACGGTACGGCCAACGTAGACATCATGGATACGCGGGGTCAGCCTCATGCCTTCGCTCCTGCACGGCGGCGGACCAGGCGCCCATCACGGAAATACAGCCATAGCGCGAACACCAGCAGGGGGACGGTCAACCACCACATGCCGATGCCCATCGGGATCTTGCCGTCAGCCAGCCATTGGCGGCCGAGAATGCTCAGGTTGACCCCGACCATATAGGCCAGGAAGGCCATCATGATGCGGCCATAGCGCTGCTGGCGCGGAGCACTGCGGGCCAGCGGCAGGGCCAGCAGGGCAAAAGCCAGGGCCAACAGCGGCGGGGTGATGCGCCAATGCAGCTGGGCCTTGGCTTCCGGCCGCGGGTCACTGAACAACTGGCTGGTTGGCATCATCTCGGGGTCATCCTTGTCCCGCACCTCATCGCGGTCGGGCAAGGCCACCTCGTTGCTGGCATAGCGCATCAGGCGGTAGTCCAGTTCACCGTTGGCCGGGCCCTCGACCCGGTAGCCGTCCTCCAGCCGCAGGAAGCGCTGGCGCTCGCCCTCAAAGAACATGGCGCCGCTGTTGGCCGACACCACGTCGATGCGGTCGTCTTTCTGCCGCTGCATGAACACCTGGCCCATCTTGGTGCCGTCCTCGCTCAGCGAGGACAGATAGACGATGCCACCGCCGGACAAGGTGGTGAACTTGCCTGGCTCCAGCCCGGCAACCACCATGCTGCGGCTGGCGTCATCCACCATTTCCTCCGCCGTCCGGTCAGCCCAGGGGCCTAACCACAGCGAGCACAGCGCCACCAGCCCCACCACCGGCAGTACCAGCATCAGGATCGGCCGCAGCAGCCGCTTGGGGCCCACACCGACACCGGTCAGCACCGCCATCTCCGAGTCGCGGTACAACCGCGCGATGGCCAGCGCCATGCCCAGCAACAGCGCCAGCGGCAGGATGATGGGCAGGTAGACGATGAACTGCAGGCCCAGTTGGGACAGCAGCAGGCCGGCCGGGATGCGGCCGTCGGCCACCTTGCCCAGCACATCCACCAGCACACCGCCTACGCTGACGACCAACAGGATGATCAAAGTGGCCAGAAAGCTCTGGACGAAGTCACTCAGAAGGTAGCGGTCAAGCTTTGCCATAGGGTCGGTGGTTTAAACTCTCGGTTTAGTCCGCGGCGCGCCCGGCCTGGTGGCCTGGCGTAAACAGCCTGCGATTGTACGGATTTGGCAACGGAATCTGATCAATGTCTCTGGAATTCACCCTGAACCACGCCGCCCCGGTCTCCGGCGCGGTGGATTGCGTCATTGTTGGCGCCTTCTCTGACAAGTCGCTGTCGCCGGCTGCCCAGGCCCTGGATGCAGCCTCCGGCGGCCGCCTGGCCACCCTGGTCGAGCGCGGCGACGTGGGCGGCAAGACCGGCAACACCACCCTGCTGCACGACCTGGCCGGCGTCAACGCCCCGCGCGTGCTGGTGGTTGGCCTGGGCGACCCGGCCAAGTTCGGTGTGGCCCAATACCTGAAGGCCGCCGGTGACGCTGCCCGCGCCCTGAAGAGCGGCAATACCCGCAGCGCGCTGTTCACCCTGAACGAATTGCCGGTCAAGGACCGCGACGCGGCCTGGAACGTCCGCCAGGCGGTGATTACCGCCAACCACGCCAGCTACCGCTACACCGCCACCCTGGGCAAGAAGAAGCCGGAAGCCCCGGGCCTGGAATCGCTGGCCATCGCCAGCAGCGACGAAACCGCGCTGCAGCAGGGCCAGGCCATCGCCGCCGGCGTGGAATACGCCCGCGAGCTGGGCAACCTGCCGCCGAACTACTGCACCCCGGCCTACCTGGCCGAATCCTCGGTCAAGTTTGCCGCCGAGCATGAAGGCGCCGAGGCAGAGATCCTGGACGAGGCGCAGATGGAAGCGCTGGGCATGGGCTCGCTGCTGGCCGTGGCCCGTGGCTCGGCCAACCGCCCCAAGCTGGTGGTGCTGAAGTGGAACAACGGCGGTGACGCCAAGCCCTACGTACTGGTCGGCAAGGGCATCACCTTCGACACCGGCGGCGTCAACCTGAAGACCCAGGGCGGCATCGAGGAAATGAAGTACGACATGTGCGGTGGCGCCAACGTCATCGGCACCTTCGTCGCCACGGTCAAGGCCAAGCTGCCGTTGAACCTGGTGGTGGTGGTGCCGGCGGTGGAAAACGCCATCGACGGCAACGCCTACCGCCCGTCCGACGTGATCACCTCTATGTCGGGCAAGACCATCGAAGTGGGCAATACCGACGCCGAAGGCCGCCTGATCCTGTGCGACGCGCTGACCTATGCGCAACGCTTCGAGCCGGCCGCACTGATCGACGTGGCCACGCTCACCGGTGCCTGCATGGTGGCCCTGGGCCACCAGACCGCCGGCCTGATGAGCAAGCACGACGACCTGGCCAACGAGCTGACCGCCGCCGGTGAGCACGTGTTCGACCGCGCCTGGCGCCTGCCGCTGTGGGACGAGTACCAGGGCATGCTGGATTCCAGCTTCGCCGACGTCTACAACATCGGCGGCCGCTGGGCTGGCGCCATCACCGCTGGCTGCTTCCTGTCGCGTTTCACCGAAGGCCAGCGCTGGGCGCACCTGGATATCGCCGGCGTTGCCAGTGACGAAGGCAAGCGCGGCATGGCCACCGGTCGCCCGGTGGGCCTGCTGACCCAGTGGCTGCTGGATCGCGTTGCCAGTACTGCCGGGAATTGAGAAAAGGGAATCGGGAGTAGGCAGAAGCCAAACTCCTGATACCTTGCCGGCGCGCAGACATGTGGTCGCGCGCCGCTGTTCCCTTTCCCTGTTCCCCACTCCCGATTCCCAAAGACCATGCGTGCCGACTTCTACCTGATCGCCAAGCCGCGTTTTCTTACCGAACCGTTGAAACTGGTGTGCGAGCTTGCCCGCAAGGCCAACGACGGCGGTCTGTACACGCTGGTGCTGGCCCGCGACCAGGCCCAGGCCGAGGAGCTGGACGAGCTGCTGTGGTCGTTCGACCCGGATGCCTATATCCCGCACCAGATCATCGGCGAGGACGTGGACGAGGAAGAGGCCATCGTACTGATCGCCACACCCGGCGCCGAAGCCCCGGAGCGGCCGCTGGTGATCAACCTGCGCGACGAGCCCTACCTGGGCGCCTGCGACCGGGTGCTGGAAGTGGTGCCGGCCGACCCGGCCGCACGCGAACCGCTGCGTGAACGCTGGCGCCAGTACAAGGCCGCCAACTACACGCTCAACAAGTACGACATGTAAAGGAAGCCCCCCATGCGCCTGCTGATTGCCATCCTGCTGCCGTGGCTGGCCTTTTTCACCATTGGTCGTCCGATTTCCGGCATTGTCTGTCTCATCCTGCAGTTCACCTTGATTGGCTGGCTTCCCGCAGCCATCTGGGCTGCATATGCCGTCAGCCAGTACCACACCGACAAAAAGATCCAGCGCGCACTCGGCCGCTGATCCCCCTCCCGCTTTTACCGGTTCCCCCGCATGACCCAACTCGCCTCCAGCTACGACCCCAGATCCTTTGAAACCGCGCTCTATGAGTCGTGGGAGAAAGCCGGCCTGTTCAAGCCGTCCGGCAAGGGCGAGCCCTACACCATCCTGCTGCCGCCGCCGAACGTCACCGGCACCCTGCACATGGGCCACGCCTTCCAGCAGACGCTGATGGATGCGCTGATCCGTTACCACCGCATGCGTGGCTACGACACACTGTGGCAGGTGGGTACCGACCACGCCGGCATCGCCACTGAAATGGTGGTCAGCCGCAACCTGGCGCTGGAAGGCAAGGGTGAAACCCGCGACTCGCTGGGCCGCGATGGCTTCATCGGCAAGGTGTGGGAGTGGAAGGCACATTCGGGCAACGTGATTGAAGGCCAGATGCGCCGCCTCGGCACCTCGGCCGACTGGTCGCGCAGCACTTTCACCATGGACCCGGGCCCGAGCGAGGCGGTGATCGAGTCCTTCATCCGCTGGCATGAGCAGGGCCTGATCTACCGTGGCCAGCGCCTGGTCAACTGGGACCCGGTGCTGAAGACCGCCATTTCCGACCTGGAAGTGGAGAGCGTGGAAGAAGACGGCTTCATGTGGTCGATTGCCTACGCGCTGGAAGACGGCGCCAGCTACGAGCACGTCGAGGTGGATGCCGACGGCAACGAGACCCTGCGCGAAACCCGCACCTCCCTGGTCGTGGCCACCACCCGCCCGGAAACCCTTCTGGGCGACACCGCGGTGATGGTGCACCCGGAAGACAGCCGCTACGCGCACCTGATCGGCAAGCGCGTGACCCTGCCGCTGACCGGCCGCAGTGTGCCGGTGATCGGCGACGACTACGTCGACAAGGCCTTCGGCACCGGCGTGGTCAAGGTAACCCCGGCGCATGACTTCAACGACTACCAGGTGGGCGTGCGTCACAGCCTGCCGATGATCAACCTGTTCACCACCACCGCCACGCTCAACGAGAACGCCCCGGAAAAGTACCGTGGTCTGGACCGTTATGAGGCGCGCAAGCTGATCCTGGCCGAGCTGGAAGACCTGGGCATCCTGGTCGAGACCAAGGCGCACAAGCTGCAGGTGCCGCGTGGCGACCGTACCGGCCAGGTGATCGAGCCCTATCTGACAGACCAGTGGTTCGTGAAGATGGACGGGCTGGCCAAGCGCGGCCTGGAATTGGTTGAGAACGGCAGCATCAAGTTCGTGCCGGGCAACTGGATCAACACCTACCGGCACTGGATGGAGAACATCCAGGATTGGTGCATCAGCCGCCAGCTGTGGTGGGGCCACCGCATCCCAGCGTGGTTTGACCAGGCCGGCAGCTGCTATGTGGGCCGCAACGAGGCCGAGGCCCGCGCCAAGGCCGGGCTGGGTGCCGACGTGGTGCTGACCCAGGACAGCGACGTGCTGGAGACCTGGTTCTCCTCGCAGCTGTGGCCGTTCTCCACCCTGGGCTGGCCGAACGAAGCGGCGATGGCCGAGCGCGGCTTTGAGCGCTACCTGCCGTCGAACGTGCTGATCACCGGCTTCGACATCATCTTCTTCTGGGTGGCGCGCATGATCATGGCCACCGACAGCTTCACCGGCCAGATCCCGTTCAAGGACGTCTACATCACCGGCCTGATCCGTGATGGCCAGGGCCAGAAGATGTCCAAGTCCAAGGGCAATGTGCTCGATCCGCTGGACATCATCGACGGCATCAGCATCGACGACCTGGTGGCCAAGCGCACCCACGGCCTGATGCAGCCGAAGATGGCCGAGAAGATCGAGAAAGCCACGCGCAAGGAATTCCCGGACGGCATCATCGCCCACGGTGCCGATGCGCTGCGCTTCACCATCGCCGCGCTGGCCACCCATGGACGCGACATCAAGTTCGACATGAGCCGCGCCGAGGGCTACAAGAACTTCTGCAACAAGCTGTGGAATGCCAGCCGCTTCACCCTGATGAACACCGACGGCTTCGTGCTCCCCTCTCCCACCGGGAGAGGGGCTGGGGGTGAGGGTGTGCCGGCTGCGAGCACCGATGCCGAGAAGTGGATCCTGGCGCGCCTGGCCAAGGTCGCCGCCGAAGCGCAGCAGCACTTCGCCGACTACCGCTTCGACCTGCTGTCGCAGGCCTTGTACGAATTCGTCTGGAACGAGTTCTGCGATTGGTTCCTGGAGCTGACCAAGCCGGCGCTCAACGGCGACAACGCCGAGGATGCGGCCAGCACCCGCCACACCCTGCTGTACGTGCTGGAAGCGGTGCTGCGCCTGCTGCACCCGCTGACCCCGTTCGTCACCGAGCAGCTGTGGCAGCAGGTGGCACCGCGTCTTGGCATTGCTGCCGACTCGCTGTCGCTGCGCAGCTATCCGACCGCGGAGGAATTTGCCGGCGACTACGCGCAGGCCGAAGCCGACGTGGAGTGGTTCAAGACCATGGTCAGCGCCCTGCGCCGCGTGCGCAGCGAGTTGAACGTGCCGCCGTCCAAGCAGGTGCGCCTGTTGCTGCAGGGCGGCCAGGCGGCGGATCGTGCACGTGTCGAACGCTTCGCGTCGCAGCTGCGCTTCCTGCTCAAGCTGGAAAGCATTGATTGGTTGGCCGGTGATGCAGTGACGCCGCCGGCCGCGGCCGCGATTGTCGGAGAGCTCAAGCTGCTGGTGCCGTTGGAAGGCCTGGTCGATCTGGATGCCGAACGTGCGCGCCTGGACAAGGAAATCGCCCGCGTGTCCGCCGAGAAGGAAAAGAGCGAGACCAAGCTGTCCAAGTTCACCGACAAGGTGCCGGCAGCGGTGGTCGAACAGGAGCGCGTGCGCCTGCTCGACTGGAACAGCCAGCTCGCCGGCCTGCAGGAACAGCGCGCGAAGCTGTAAGGCCTGTTGTTTGTGTTGGGAAACGCCGCCTTCGGGCGGCGTTTTCTTTTGTGCGTGTTGGGTGCTGGCAAGCACCCTGCCCCGAGCGAAGAGCGCCCTCATCCGCCCGGTCGGGCACCTTCTCCCGCAAGCGGGAGAAGGGACAGCAACGATTTTTGCGCTGTGATGGGTACGTCGCGCGATCACGCTCGAGCTAAAGCCAAAGCACGTAAAGCCGATTGCTCAGTGACACCGCAGAAGTGCATGGTGCATTGCATTCCCTTCTCCCGCCTGCGGGAGAAGGTGCCCGACCGGGCGGATGAGGGGGCTTTTGCCTTTTGCCTTTTTGCTCCCCCAATCCCAGCTACCCTCCCCCAACACCCAAGCCATCACCCGCCATGTCCCTGGGCATCTTCTGCGCCGTCCTGTTCGCCGCCCTGCTCCATGCCAGTTGGAACGCCACCGTCAAACTGGGCGGCGACAAGCTGCTGACCACCCTCCTGGTTACCGGCTGGGCCGCGGTGCTCTCGGCCATCGCCCTGCCCTGGCTGCCAACGCCGGCAACGGACAGCTGGCCCTGGCTGGCCGCCTCGGCGCTGCTGCAGACCGGCTACTACCTGCTGGTCGCACGCGCTTACCAGCACGCCGACATGAGCCTGTCCTACCCGCTGATGCGCGGCTGCGCACCGCTGCTGGTTGCCGTCGCCGGCACCTGCTTGTTCGACGAACACCTGTCTGCCAGTGCCTGGGCCGGCATCGCCCTGATCAGTGGCGGCATCCTGTGCATGGCCGGCAGCAGCAGGCCGGGCAAGCTCCGCTTGCCGCTGGCCATTGCCGTGGTCATCGCCACCTACACCCTGGTCGATGCACAGGGCGCACGCCTGTCCGGCAATGCGCTCAGCTATACGCTGTGGCTGTTCCTGCTGTCCGGCCTGCCGCTGCCACTGTGGGCGCTGTTTGCGCGCCGCCAACAACTGCGCCACTACCTGCACGGCAACTGGCAACGTGGCCTGGTCGGCGGCGTCGGCACCACCGCGTCCTATGCGATCGCCCTGTGGGCAATGACGCTGGCACCGGTGGCGGTGATCGCCGCGCTGCGCGAAACCTCAATCCTGTTCGCCTTGCTGATCTCGGCGCTGCTGCTGAAAGAGCAGGTCAGCCGCCGGCGCCTGCTTGCCGCTGGCCTGATCGTCGCCGGGGTGATGCTGTTGCGGCTGGCCTGACGCCGCCAGCGCCGCTTACAGCGGCGGCATCACGCTGATGTCGTCGGCCACCAGTTCCATCGCCATCACCAATGCATCTTCGCGGCCGGTGTCGGTCGGATAATAACGGGGACGCCGGCCAATCTCGTTGAAACCCTCGCTGTGATACAGGGCGATGGCCGAGGTATTGGAAGGCCGCACCTCCAGGAACACCCGCTGCGCGCCGCGCTGGCGCGCCACCCGCACCAGCTCGCGCAGCAGGCGGCGGCCATGGCCGCGCGACTGGCACAGCGGATCAACACAGACATTCAGTACGTGTGCCTCGTCGGCAGCCAGGCTCAACATGCCATAGCCCACCAGGCCGTCGGCCTGCTCCAGCACCCGACCGGGGTAGCCGGCCTGCAGGCAGTCCTGGAAGATGCCGCGTGTCCATGGGAATGGATAGGCGCGCAGCTCGATTTCCATCACTGCGTCCAGATCGTCCACGAACATCGGGCGCAGGCTGGGCCCCGCCGCACTCATTGACGCATCTTCCGCCGCAGCGCACGCAGCTGCGGCCACAGCGCACGCTTGGCGGCCGGGTTGGCGCGCAGCTCGGCCAAGGGCCAGCTGTCCATCAGCACGCGGGTCTGTGGGTCGTTGGGGTTGCAGCCAGAAGCCCGCAACAGGGCGATCTGCAGCCGGTCAGGCAGACCCAGGCCGCCGCTGCGGCGTGCAGCCGCCGGTGCGGTGAATGCAGGCGCCGGCAGCGGCGCGGTGTCCGGCGTCTGCGGCGCGCGCACGTTGGGTTCCCGCCGTACAGGCGCAGGCGCCGACCGCGCCGGGGCGGCCACTTCGATTTCGATGGCAGCCGGGGCCCGCTCGGGGGCATTGACCTCGGCAGCCGGAGCGTCCAGCGCCCCGCCTTCGAGATAGACCGTATAGCCCATCGCCTGCAGCAACGCCTGCTGCTGCGCGGACCACAGCGGTGCCGGCGCCCCCACGGTCATTCCATCTTGCCTGCCGGCGGCTGCCGCCACCGTTGCAGCAGCCACATCACCGGGCCGGACAAGGCGTAGACCACACCCACCACGAACAGGGTGCGCGGCAGATCCACTACCAGGATGGCGATGATGATCGGCACCAACGCCAGCACCACGAACGGTACGCGCTCGGAACGTGGCCCCTTCTCGGCGCCCCCCTTGAAGCTCCAGAAACGGATTCGGCTGACCATCAGCAGGCCCGCCACCAGGGTGACCGCCAACGCCACGTAACGCAGTTCCTCACCATTCCAGCCCAGGCTGCCATCGGCAAAGGCCCAGACGAAGGACATCATCAACCCGGCCGCCGCCGGGCTGGCCAGGCCGACGAACCAGCGCTTGTCGACGGTACCGACCTGGGTGTTGAAGCGGGCCAACCGCAATGCGGCGCAGGCGGCATACAGGAAGGCCACCGACCAGCCCACCCGGCCCAGCACCTCGCCATCGAACTTCAGCGAGGACAGCGCCCAGTGGTACATGACCAGCGCCGGCGCCATGCCGAAGCTGACCAGGTCGGCCAGCGAGTCGTACTGCACGCCGAACTCGCTGCTGGTGCCGGTCAGGCGCGCCACCCTGCCATCCAGTCCATCCATCACCGCCGCCACGAAAACGGCGATGCTGGCATTGACGAAATCGCCATTGGACGCGGCAATGATCGCGTAGAAGCCGGCAAACAGGCCGGCGGTGGTGAACAGGTTCGGGAGCAGGTAGATGCTGCGCGAACGCGGTGGGGGTCTCATTTCGTCCATACCGCCCAGTTTAATCGACTTGCCAGCCACGTCACCGGGTGCTGCAATCGGCCCCTGAATCTTTGACCGTCCCCGGAGTTGCCATGCGCGCCCAGTCCCGCCTCTGCTGCCTGTTGCTGCTCGCCAGCGCTACCGCCAGTGCCGGCAACCTGTACAAGTGGACCGACGCCAACGGTGTCACCCAGTATTCCGAGCGCCCGCCGACCGGCCAGAAGTACGAAACCCGCCGGGTGACCTCCAGCGGTGCGTCCATCCCCGAGCCCGTCGCTACCCCGGGCGCGGCCAGCGAAGACGCCCGCTGCCTGGCCGCCCGCCAGAACCTGCAGCTGCTCAATGGCAGTGGCCCGGTCATGCACGATACCGATGGCGACGGCAAGCCGGATACGCAGCTGGACGACAGCCAGCGGGCTGCGCAGAGGCAACTGGCCGAGTCGATGGCCGCGGTTTACTGCAAGGACGCCGCCAAAAACTGAGCTGAGTAGCTCCATGGCAGCGGCCGGGGAGCGACACGGTATGCCACCGTTTCCGGCCTGACCGCCCCGTCAGGCGGGAAGGCTGGCAAAATAGGCGATCGTCCGTTTTGCGAAGCCCCCTGCCATGCGTCTTTCCCGCTTCCACCTGCATACCACCAAGGAAACCCCAGCCGACGCCGAACTGGTCAGCCACCGGCTGATGCTGCGCGCGGGCATGATCCGCAAGCTGGCATCGGGCCTGTATACCTGGTCGCCGCTGGGCCTGCGGGTGCTGCGCAAGGTGGAAACCATCGTGCGCGAGGAAATGAACCGCGCCGGCGCGGTGGAACTGCAGTTGCCGACCATCCAGCCCAAGGAGCTGTGGGAGGAAACCGGGCGCTGGGAGAAATTCGGCGGCCAGCTGCTGAAAATCAAGGACCGCAAGGAGCAGGAATACTGCTACAGCCCCACCGCGGAAGAAGCCATTACCGATTTCGCCCGCCAGGAGCTGTCCAGCTACAAGCAGTTGCCGGTCAACTTCTACCAGGTGCAGACCAAGTTCCGCGATGAAATCCGCCCGCGTTTCGGGGTGATGCGCGCCCGCGAGTTTCTGATGAAGGACGCCTATTCCTTCCATCTGGACGACGCCAGCCTGGTGGCTGAATACGAAAACATGAAGGCCGCCTACAGCCGCATCTTCACCCGCCTGGGCCTGGAGTTCCGCGCGGTGCAGGCCGACTCCGGTGCCATCGGCGGCGATGCCTCGCAGGAGTTCCACGTCATCGCCGATTCCGGTGAGGACGCACTGGTGTTCTCCACCGGCTCGGATTACGCGGCCAACGTGGAAGCCGCGATCGCCGCCGACCCGGCAGCGCGCGCCGCCGCCAGCGAAGAACTGCGCAAGGTCGACACGCCAACCCAGAAGACCTGCGAGGAAGTGGCCGCATTGATGGGCATCGCCCTGCTGCGCACGGTCAAATCGATCGCGGTAATGACCAACGAAGGTGAATTCGTGCTGGCGCTGGTGCGTGGCGACCATGAAGTCAATGAAATCAAACTGGCCAAGGTGGCAGGCCTGGCCGATTACCGCATGGCAAGCGAGGCCGAGATTGCCGATTATCTTGGCAGCGAGCCGGGTTTCCTGGGGCCGTTGAATCCGCGCAAGCCCATCCGCGTGGTAGCCGACCGCGAAGTGGCGGCCATGGCCGATTTTGTCGTCGGTGCCAATGAAAAGGGGCAACATATTGCCGGCGTCAACTGGGGCCGCGACCTGGCCGAGCCGGAAGTGGCTGACATCCGCAACGTCAAGGCTGGTGACCGTGCCCGTGATGGCGGCGAGCTGAAGATTACCCGCGGTATCGAAGTCGGTCATGTATTCCAGCTGGGCCGCAAGTATGCCGAGGCGTTGAAGGCCACCGTACTGGACGAGAACGGCAAGGCCGCGGTGATGGCCATGGGCTGCTACGGCATCGGTGTATCGCGCATCGTCGCCGCTGCCATCGAGCAGAACAACGACGATGCCGGCATTATCTGGCCGGTGGCCATGGCGCCGTGGCAGGCCGTGGTCTGCATGATCAACCCCAAGCAGGACGCCAACGTCACCGCAGCGGCCGAAGCCCTGCTGGCCGACCTGCTGGCTGCGGGCGTGGATGCCGCCCTGGATGATCGCGGCCTGCGCCCGGGCGCGATGTTTGCCGACATGGAACTGATCGGCATCCCGCACCGCATCGTGGTTTCCGAGCGCGGCCTGGCCGCGGGTACTTTCGAGTACCGCGCACGCAACGCCAGCGAGGCCGAAAACCTCGACCAGGCATCGGTATTCCAGCGGATTATCGGCTAAGGAAATACCTCAAAAGGCCGGGACACACCCCCGGCCTTTTCATTTTCCGATAACGTGTAATCGATTATTCATTTGTCATTCCCCGGTCGGCGCCGTTATGCTTCCCCGCGCTGCCACGGAATGGCGCTTTCTTCTTTCCCATTATCCGGAGTAGTTATTCGATGAGTATTGATCTGTCGGGCCTGTCGGCCAAAGAACTGGCCACCCTTATCCGCGATGCACAGAAGCGCAAGACCGTGGTTGCCAAGCGCCAACCCATCGCCAAGGCCCGCGCCCAGGTAGCCGCCGCAGCCAAGAAGGCCGGCTACACCATCGAGGAACTGTTCGGCACCGCCGCTGCCACCAAGGCCCCGCGCGCCACCAAGGCAGCCAAGAGCACCGGCAAGACCGGCCGCAAGCTGCCCAAGGTTGCCCCCAAGTACCGCAACCCGGCCAATGCCGAGGAAACCTGGACCGGCCGTGGCAAGCAGCCGCGCTGGCTGGCCGAATACACCAAGGCCGGCCGCAAGGTCGAAGAATTCCTGATCAAGTAATTACCGATCAATGCAATTGAAAACGCCGGCGCAAGCCGGCGTTTTCAATCTGAGCCGCACAAACCACCCCGGCACAATCCGGCTTACAGATTCTGGTTCTTGCGCGCCGGGATCAACAGGTTGCCAAACAGCAGCCCGGCCACCAGTGCCATCACCACATTCACCACGGTCAGCAGCGCCGATTCACCGGCATTTACATTCTGCTGCTGGATCAGGCTCAGCACGCCACGCAGGCTGGTACTGCCGGGCACCAGCATGATGATGCCCGGCAGGCGCACGATGGCCCCGGGGCGATGCGCCACCCGTCCAAACAGGTTGCCGGCCGCGGTCAATACCATCGCCGCCAGGAAAATACCGGCCGGCGCACCCCACAGCTGCCCGCCATAGCGCGAGATCGCATAGCCGGCCACCGAGGCTGCCATGACCCAGGGGTAATCGCGCTTGCTGGCACGGAACAGCATGGCGAAGGCAAACGAGGCCACCAGCACCGAGCCCCACTCCACCCAGTTGGACTGCGGCCGCGACGCCTTGATCACCGGCTCCAGCCCAAGGTAGTGGGCAATGGTGACGGCGATCATCGCCCCCACCGTCAACTTCATGATGGTGGTCAAAGCGCCGGCAAAGCGCGCGGTGCCTGATACCCAGTGCTGGCTGGCCAGTTCATTGACCGAGTTGGTCAGCGCCATACCCGGCAACAGCACCACCAGCGAGGCGATGATGGTGCTGTTGAGATTCAACGGCCCGATGAAGCTGGCCACCAGCACCGCGACAAAACCAGCCAGCAACGCGGCCAGCGCCTCGCTGGCTTCGCGGGTGGCCACGCGGCGGTCGGTGTAGAACAGCATCAGGCCGATCAGCAGACCGGTGACACCTGCCGTGGCGATATCCAGCCAGGGCAGCCGCCACAGGCCCGCCACACCCGCCGAGCCGAGGCTGAAGGACGCCAGTAGCTCGATCTTGCCGCGCAGGCCGGGATCCTTGTCCAGCTCGCGCAACGCGGTATGGCCCTGGGCGATGGACATCTCGCCGGCGGCAACCGCATCGGCGATCTGGTCGGCCATGGCCAGTTTATGCAGGTTGGTATCGCCGGGGCCCAGGCGGATCACGCGGGTGATGTCACTGGAGCCGATGGCACGGGTGGGGTCACTGAAACTGAGGATCAGCCCGGTAGGGTTGGACCAGGGCTCGCAATCCAGATCCAGCCGCTGCGACAAGGCCACTACGGCAGCCTCAAGCCGCTGCGCGGTGGTGCCATAACGGTGCAGACGCCCGGCCATCTCGGAAACGAAGGCCACGCGCTGTGCGTAGGTTGCCCGGTTGGGGGCTGGCGCAGGAGCGGCCGGGGCGATGGTTTCTGCGGACATGGGCATTAGTATCACCTGAAGCCGGTGAATACTCATCCGGGCTGGACACTTGTCGGGTTATTCTTCAACCGAATGCCTACAACGACCTCCCCCACCCAACCCGACTGCGTGCTGGATCCGGGTGCCGATGGCCAACTCAGGCTCTCCGGCAGCTGGACACTGGCCACTGCGTTGCGCTCGATGGAGGCATTGGACGCGCACGCGGGCACCCTGACCGCCATTGATGCGCGTGGCATCGACCAGCTCGATTCGGCTGGCGTATTGCTGCTGCTGCGTTACGCCCGCAAGGCCGGGCTGGGTGAGGATGCGCTGCTGTTCCGGCAGGAGCACCAGGCCCTGGTCTGCACCATCGACGAGGTGGCCGACGAGCGCCCCAGGCCGCAGCGCGATTTCGGCTTCCTGGCGGCGCTGGAACGCCTGGGCCGCTCTGTGCAGGCCATCGGCCGCAACATCAAGGTGCTGGTCAACTTCCTGGGCGAGAACCTGGCCAAAATGGCGCGCCTGGTGCGCCAGCCGCGCCGCTTCCGCCTGACCGCCACCGTCAACCAGATGGAAGAGGTAGGCCTCAACGCCGTACCGCTGGTGGCCCTGCTGTCCTATCTGGTGGGCGCGGTGATCGCCTTTCTCGGCTCCACCATCCTGCGCGACTTTGGTGCCGAGATCTATGTGGTGGAGCTGGTCACCATCGCCTTCCTGCGCGAGTTCGCGGTGCTGCTGACCGCCATCGTGCTGGCCGGACGTACCGCCAGTGCCTTCACCGCGCAGATCGGCGCGATGAAGGCACGCGAAGAGATCGACGCGATCCAGACCCTGGGCCTGGACCCGATCGACCTGCTGGTGCTGCCACGGGTCCTGGCATTGTTGGTGATGTTGCCGCTGCTGACCTTCATCGCCATGTTGGCCGGCCTGGCCGGCGGCGTCACCGTCGGCGCCTTCGATCTGGATATCCCGCCGCAGATGTACCTGGCGCGCATGCACGACACCATGGAGGTGCGGCACTTTCTGGTCGGCCTGGCCAAGGCCCCGGTGTTCGCCCTGATCATCGGCCTGATCGGTTGCCTGGAAGGACTGAAGGTGGAAGGCACCGCGCAGTCGGTGGGCGAGCGCACCACCTCCAGTGTGGTGCAGACCATTTCGCTGGTCATCATCCTCGACGCGTTTGCCGCGTTGTGGTTCATGCACATGGGCTGGTGAGGCAACGACTACGATGATGGCCATCCGCTCCACCGCCGACGGGCATGACGGTGCCGACTTTGCCATCCGCGTGCGCGGCCTGGTCAATCGTTTTGGCAGCCAGACCGTGCATGACGACCTGGACCTGGACGTGCGCCGCGGCGAGATCCTGGGCGTGGTCGGCGGCTCGGGCACCGGCAAGTCGGTGCTGATGCGCTCCATCCTCGGCCTGCGCACGCCCAATGCGGGCCAGATCGAGGTACTGGGCGTTGATGCCCGCTCGGAGGACCCGGCCGACCGCCTGCGCATCGAGCGCAACACCGGCGTGCTGTTCCAGGACGGTGCGCTGTTTTCGTCGCTGACCGTCGGCGAGAACGTGCAGGTGCCGCTCAAGGAGCACCATCCGGAGCTGAACGAACGCTGGCACTACGAGCTGGCGCTGTTGAAGGTGAAGCTGGCCGGCCTGCCCGCCGACGCCATCAACAAGCTGCCCTCACAGCTGTCCGGCGGCATGCGCAAGCGTGCCGGCCTGGCACGGGCACTGGCACTGGACCCGCCGCTGCTGTTCCTGGACGAGCCCACCGCCGGCCTGGACCCGATCGGTGCGGCGGCTTTCGACCATCTGATCAAGACCCTGCAGCAGGCGCTGGGCCTGACCGTGTTCCTGATCACCCACGATCTGGACACGCTTTACGCCATCTGCGACCGGGTTGCGGTGCTGGCGGACCAGAAGGTCATTGCCAATGCCCCGCTGGCGGAAATCGAACAGATGGACCACCCGTGGATCCAGGAATACTTCCACGGCCCGCGGGCACGGGCCGCGCGTGGCGAGCGACAGGCGCTTGAGGACACACCATGACGGCCACCCGCCACCCTGCTTTCACCCCGGGTTGCACCACCACCGCGCAGATTGGGCGCGGCGGTGATCCCTACTCTCCCCTTTCAGATATGGGCTGCTGAGCCATGGAAACCAAAGCCAACTACGTCCTGATCGGTGCCTTCACCCTGATCGTCGGCGTGGCCCTGCTGGCCTTCGGGCTGTGGGCGGCCAAATACTCCTCCGACCGCACCTGGCAGGAATACCGGGTGGTGTTCAACGAAGCCGTCACCGGCCTGTCGGTGGGCAGCCCGGTGCAGTACAACGGCATCGCGGTGGGCTCGATCACCGAGCTGACCCTGGCCCCGGACGACCCGCGCAAGGTGGTGGCCAAGCTGCGGCTGAACTCCACCACCCCGGTCAAGACCGATACCCGCGCCAAGCTGGCCATCACCAGCCTCACCGGGCCATCCATCATCCAGCTCAGTGGTGGCACGCCGCAGGCGGCCGCGCTGACCGCAGTAAGCAAGGAAGCCGTTCCCACCATCGCCACCACGCCGTCGGCGCTGCAGAACATCACCGACGTGGCCAACCGCGTGGTCGAACGCATGGACGAACTGCTCAGCGACGAGAACGTCAACAAGATCTCCAGCACGCTCACCCACCTGGAAGCCATCAGCGGCGGCCTGGCCGACCGCGATCAAGGCACGCAGGCGCTGCTGGTGGAAGCCCGTGATGCTGCCCGCAATCTCAACACCACCCTTGGCACCGCCAACGGTGCCATCCAGCACCTGGACCAGAACGTGCTGCGCCAGCTGCCGGCCACCCTCGACAAGCTGGATACCAGCCTCAGCAAGCTGGATTCGGCCGCCGGCAATGCCGATGCCATCCTGGGTGAGAACCGCGCGGCCATCAACAGTTTTGCCAATGATGGCCTGGCCCAGTTGGGCCCTACCCTGACTGAACTGCGCGGCCTGATCCGCGACCTGCGCCGGGTCAGCGACCGGCTGGAGAACAACCCGGCGCGCTACCTGCTTGGCCGCGACGCCCCGAAGGAGTTCGAACCAAAATGAAGCGCCTGCCCCTGCTCAAACTGCTTGCTCCCGCCTGCCTGCTGGCCGTGGCTGGCTGCTCGGTACTGGCCGGCGGTGATCGCCAGTCCACCACCATCTATGCGCCGCAGGTACGCATCCAGGCCGATCCGGCCTGGCCGCAGGTCAGCTGGCAGCTGGCCATCGCCAAGCCCAGCGCCGCCCGTCTGGTGGACAGCCCGCGCATCAACGTGCGACCCACCCCCGGCGAGCTGGAGGTCTACCGCGGCGCCACCTGGTCACAGCCGGCCACCGACATGCTGGAAGACACCCTGCTGCGCGGCTTTGAGGATTCCGGCCGCATCGCCGGCGTTGCCCGCATCGCCACCGGCATCCGCTCCGATTACAAGCTGACCATCGACCTGCGCCGCTTCGAGTCCGATTACCGCGGCACCACGCTGCCGGCGGCGACCATCGAGCTCAATGCCAAGCTGATCCACAGCATCGACCAGCGCGTGGTGGCATCGCGCACCTTCGTTACCGTTGAAGCCGCCGGTTCCACCGCAACCGGCGATGTCGCCAAGGCCTTTGAGAGCGCTCTGCAGAACGCCAGTACCGAGCTGATCGGCTGGACCCTGCTCAGCGGCCAGGCCGACGCCCAGCAGCTGGCGCGTACACCTGGCGGAAGGTGAGGTTGATGCGCTCGGCCGTCACCTTGGCCATCTTCGGCAAGGCATGCTGGTAGTCGCGCTGGCAGTGCCCGCGCATCACCAACAGATCACCGTTGCCCAGTTGGCAGGCGTGACGCTGCACATGCGCGTCAACGCGCCGCAGCAGGAAGCGCCGCGACGCGCCCAAGCTCAATGAGGCGATCACCGGCTGCTGGCCAAGTTCAGGCTCGTCATCGCGGTGCCAGCCCATGCTGTCGCCGCCGTTGCGATAACGGTTCAGCAGCACGCTGTTGAACTGCGCCGCGCAGGTCTGCTGCAGGCGCGCGCGCACTGGCTGCAGTGCGGCCAGCCAGGGATGCGGCGTGAAATCCGCACCGGAATAGCGGTAATGCGCGTCGGCATCACCCATCCAGCAGCTCAGCCGGGGCGAATCGACCCAGCGCCCGAACATGCGGATGCGGTGCACCTGCCAGCAGACCTCCTCGCGCAAGGCGTGCAGCAGTGCATCGGCCTGCGACACAGCCAGCCACCCCGGCAGGTGCACTACCTCCGCAGGCAACGCGTCGGCGAAATCGAAGCGGGTTTGCTCGTTCATGCCACTACCCTCAGAATCACCCGCTGCACGGCCACTGCGCCGTGCATGCTCCCTTTCGATAGTGCCATGACCTCATTCCCGCAACGCCAACTCGCCCTGTACCGCTGGCGCCTGTCGCGCACCAGCGCACTGGCCGTGGGGCTACTGAAAAGCCTGCTCAACCGCGGCATGGGCGGCACGCTGCAGGTCATCCGCCGCCGTCTGCAACCGGTGACGGGGGCAGCCGCCATCACCCCGACGCAAGCGATCATCCCTGCGCTGCCGGCGGCAGACGGCAAGCGCCGCCTGCTGTTCGTCGATGCTGCCGCCCCTACCCCCAGCCATGACTCCGGCTCGGTACGTGCGCTGGCCCTGTTGCGCCTGTGCCGCGAGCTGGGCTGGTCGGTAACGTTCATGCCCGACAATGGCCAACTGCCGGCGGAATCGGCACCGCTGCTGGCCGCGCTGGGCATCGAGCTGGTGGGCACGCCCGGCCAGCCGCGTCTGGACCGCTGGTTGCAGGCCCAGGGTGCACAGCTGGATGCAGTGATGCTGTGCCGCCATCATGTCGCCCGGCGCCACCTGCCCCTGTTGCGTGCCTTCACCTCGGCACGCGTCATCTTCGATACCGTCGATCTGCACCACGTGCGCCTGCAGCGCGCAGCCGAATTGCAGGGCGATCCGCGGCTGCAGCACGAAGCACAGCGCGTTCGCATGGAAGAGCTGGCCTTGATGGCCAGTACCGATGCCACCACCGTGGTCAGCCAGGCCGAGCTGGAGTACCTGCAGGCCAATGGGATGCAGGCGCCGTTGTCGGTGCTGTCCAACATCCACGATGTGGTCGCCGCGCACAGCGATTTCACCCAAACCGAGGGGCTGCTGTTTGTCGGCGGCTACCAGCACCATCCCAACCGGGAGGCGGTGGACTGGCTGTGCCACGACATCATGCCGCTGCTGCGTCCCTTGCTGCCGGGCGTGGTGCTGCACCTGGTCGGCGACATCCGTGCCGAAGACGCCGCACGCCTGCGCGCCAGCGACGTGATCGTGCACGGCCACGTGCCTGCGATCGAACCCTTCCTGCAGGCCAGCCGCATCAACCTGGCACCACTGCGCAGCGGCGCGGGGGTCAAGGGCAAGATCAACCAGGCAATGAGCCACGGCCTGCCGGTGGTGGCCACCACCATCGCTGCCGAAGGCATGTTCCTGCAACATGGGCACAACGCACTGATCGCCGACAGTGCGGCCGATTTCGCTGCGCAGACCGCACGCCTCTACCAGGACGCCGCGCTTTGGCAACAGCTGTCCAGCAACGGCTACCAGAACATCGCCGAGCACTTCTCCTCGGCGCTGGCGCGCGACACCCTGCAGGCCCTGTTGCCGGCGCCTTGAGACGATTGGCGGCGGTTGCCGCCAATCGTCTCGCTTTCCGGCTCAGCGCCGGAACGGCACGCCGGTCTTTTCCTTCAACTCGTCATCGCTGACGCCCGGTGCAGCCTCCACCAGCACCAGCCCATCAGCGCTGATGTCGAAGACCGCCAGGTCGGTGATGATGCGGTCGACCACGCCCACGCCGGTCAGCGGCAGGCTGCAGTCGGCCAGGATCTTGTGCTCGCCATTCTTGGCGGTGTGCTCCATCAGCACCACCACGCGCTGCACGCCGGCCACCAGGTCCATCGCGCCGCCCATGCCCTTGACCATCTTGCCCGGCACCATCCAGTTGGCCAGGTCGCCCTTGTCGGTGACCTGCATCGCGCCAAGGATGGCCAGGTTGATGTGGCCGCCGCGGATCATCGCGAACGAATCATGGCTGCCGAAGTAGCTGGCACCAGCACGCGCGGTAACGGTCTGCTTGCCGGCATTGATCAGGTCGGCGTCCACTTCCGCTTCGGTCGGGAACGGGCCGATGCCAAGCAGGCCGTTTTCGGACTGCAGCCACACGTCCACGCCTTGGGGGATGTGGTTGGCCACCAGGGTCGGCAGGCCGATGCCCAGGTTCACATATGCACCATCGCTCAGCTCGCGCGCGGCGCGCTGCGCCATTTCGTCACGGGTCCATGCCATCTCAGTTCCCCTCCTGACGCACGGTGCGCTGTTCGATGCGCTTCTCCGGCGTTGCGTTCAATACGATGCGATCGACGTAGATGCCCGGCAGGTGTACCTGGTCCGGATCGATGGCGCCCACCGGCACGATCTCCTCCACTTCCACCACGCAGACCTTGCCGGCCATCGCGCAGGCCGGGTTGAAGTTGCGCGCAGTCTTGCGGAACAGCAGGTTGCCGGCTTCGTCAGCCTTCCAGGCCTTGACCAGTGACACGTCGGCCTTGAGCGCGGTTTCCAGCACATAGTGCTTGCCGTCGATCTCGCGGGTTTCCTTGCCTTCGGCAACGATGGTGCCGTAGCCGGTGGCGGTGAAGAAGGCCGGAATGCCGGCGCCGCCGGCACGCAGGCGCTCGGCCAGGGTGCCCTGGGGATTGAATTCCAGCTCCAGTTCGCCGGCCAGGTATTGCCGTTCGAACTCCTTGTTCTCGCCCACGTAGGACGAAATCATCTTCTTGATCTGGCGGGTTTCCAGCAGCTGGCCCAGGCCGAAGCCATCGACGCCGGCGTTGTTGGAAATCGCGGTCAGGCCCTTGACCCCGCTGTCACGCAGCGCGGCGATCAGGGCCTCGGGGATGCCACACAGGCCAAAGCCACCCACGGCCAGGGTCTGGCCGTCGGCAACAATGCCGTCCAGGGCCTGGGCCGCGTTGGCAAAGACCTTGCCACGGCGCCCGGCGGGAGTTGAGGGATCGCTCATTGCATCACACCCACAGTGGTAAAGATGCCTGCATTCTAGCCATACCGGCCTCGCGCCCACCTTGGACCTTCGTCCAGCCTGCGGACAGCCAACGAACGCCGGGACGACTAAACTAGGGGTCTACCCACCAGCAGGAGGCCTGCATGCCCCTTCCCGCCTTCAAGGCCTATGACATCCGCGGCCGTGTACCCGACGAACTGAATGAGGACATGGCGCGCAAGATCGGCACCGCATTGGCGGCCGAACTGGGCGAAGGCACCGTGGTACTGGGCCATGACGTGCGCCTGACCAGCCCGGCCCTGCAGGACGCACTGGCCGTCGGCCTGCGCGGCGCGGGCCGCGAGGTCATCGACATCGGCCAATGCGGCACCGAGGAAGTGTATTTCCAGACCGGGCACCTGCAGGCAGCCGGCGGCGTGATGGTCACCGCCAGCCACAATCCGATGGATTACAACGGCATGAAGCTGGTGCGTGAGCAGGCCCGGCCGATCAGCTCCGATACCGGCCTGTTCGCCATCTCCGACGCCGTGGCCGCCGACAACACGCCGACGCAGCCGGCACGCGCCGGCCAGCGTGCCGAGCATGACAAGAGCGCCTACATCCAGCACCTGCTCGGCTACGTGGACCGCGCCACGCTGAAGCCGCTGAAGCTGGTGGTCAATGCCGGCAACGGTGGCGCCGGTGCCATCATCGACCTGCTGGCACCGCACCTGCCGTTCGAGTTCGTACGTGTATTCCACCAAGCCGATGGCAACTTCCCCAACGGCATCCCCAACCCCTTGCTGCCGGAGAACCGCGAAGCCACGGCCAAGGCGGTGCGTGAGCACGGTGCCGACTTCGGCATTGCCTGGGACGGCGATTTCGACCGCTGCTTCTTCTTCGACCACAACGGCCGCTTCATCGAAGGCTATTACCTGGTCGGCCTGCTGGCCCAGGCCATCCTGGCGCGTAACCCGGGCGGCAAGATCGTGCACGACCCGCGGCTGACCTGGAACACGGTGGAGATGGTGGAAGCCGCCGGTGGCGTGCCGGTGCTGTGCAAGAGCGGCCACGCCTTCATCAAGGAAAAGATGCGCGCCGAAAACGCGGTCTACGGCGGCGAGATGAGCGCCCATCATTACTTCCGCGAGTTTGCCTATGCCGACTCCGGGATGATCCCGTGGTTGCTGATCGCCGAGCTGGTCTGCAGCAGCGGGCAACGCCTGGCCGAGCTGGTCGAGGGCCGCATGGCGCGCTTCCCCTGCAGTGGCGAGATCAACTTCAAGGTTGGCGATGCCAAGGCGGCCGTGGCTCGCGTATTGGCCCACTACGCGGCGCAGTCGCCGGCGCTTGATCACACCGACGGCGTCAGCGCCGACTTCGGCGCGTGGCGCTTCAACCTGCGCAGCTCCAATACCGAGCCGCTGCTGCGGCTGAATGTGGAAACCCGTGGCGATGCGGCCTTGCTGGCACAGCGCACCGCCGAGATTTCCGACCTGATCACTGCCTGAGACCCTTCATGAGCCCGATCCTGCCCGTCATTCTTTCCGGTGGTTCCGGCACGCGGCTGTGGCCGTTGTCGCGCGAAGCCTATCCCAAGCAGTTCCTGCAGTTGGCAGGCGAGCACAGCATGTTGCAGTCGACCTGGCTGCGGGTGGCCGATGTCGCCACCCAGGCACCGCTCGTGGTCGCCAACGAGGCGCACCGCTTCGTCGCCGCCGAGCAGTTGCAGCAGGTGGGTACCACGCCATCGGCGATCCTGCTGGAGCCGGTGGGCCGCAACACCGCCCCGGCCATTGCCGCCGCGGCTCTGGAAGCACGCCGCAACGGTGACGATCCCTTGCTGCTGGTATTGCCATCGGACCACCTGATCCGCGACGTGGGGCAGTTCCACCAGGCCATCGAAGCAGCGGCCAACATCACCGACCAGGGCAAGCTGGTCACCTTCGGCATCCAGCCGACCGCACCGGAAACCGGCTATGGCTATATCAAGGCCGTCGTTGGCGAAGGTGCACGGGCAATCGAGCGCTTTGTCGAGAAACCCGACCTGGACACCGCCCAGGCCTATGTGGCCTCCGGCGAATATTACTGGAACAGCGGCATGTTCCTGTTCCGCGCATCGCGCTACCTGGAGGAGTTGCAGCGTCTGCAGCCGCAGATCCTCGACGCCTGCCATGCCGCCTGGGAAAAAGCACGCCGCGACAGCGACTTCATTCGCCTGGACACCGATGCGTTCAAGGCCAGCCCCTCCGATTCCATCGACTATGCGGTGATGGAAAAGACCGCCGACGCGGCGGTGGTGCCGCTGGATGCCGGCTGGAGCGATGTCGGCTCGTGGACGGCCTTGCGCGATGTGTCCGAGCAGGATGCCAACGGCAACGCCCACCGTGGCGACGTGATCGCCATCGATTGCCACGACACCTTCGCCTATGGCGAACGACTGATCGCCATGGTCGGGCTGGACGATGTGATCGTGGTCGAGACCGACGATGCGGTGCTGGTCGGCAAGTCCGATCGCATGCAGGAAGTGAAGGACGTGGTGGCACGGCTGAAAGCCGATGGCCGCAGCGAGGCCACCTGGCACCGCAAGGTCTACCGCCCCTGGGGTGCGTATGACTCCATCGACCATGGCGATCGTTTCCAGGTCAAGCGCATCACGGTCAAGCCCGGTGGCACGCTGAGCCTGCAGATGCACCACCACCGCGCCGAGCACTGGATCGTGGTCAGCGGCACGGCCGAAGTCACCCGAGGCGAAGAGGTGCTGCTGCTCACTGAAAACCAGAGCACCTACATCCCGCTCGGCGTCACCCACCGCCTGCGCAACCCGGGCAAGCTCCCGCTGGAGCTGATCGAGGTGCAGTCGGGTAGTTATCTGGGCGAGGACGATATCGTGCGCTTCGAGGACACCTACGGGCGTACCTGAGCCCGCAGGACCGTAGCCAGCAAAAACCCCGGGCTTGCCCGGGGTTTTTGTTGTTCTCATGCAGAACCGTTGCAGGACGCGCGGATCATGCGCTCGCGATTTCGCTCATTACCCGCTGCAGACCCGCCTGCCAGGTCGGCAGCACGATGCCGAAATCCTGCTGCAGCTTGCGGTTATCCAGTACCGACCTGGCCGGGCGCTTGGCCGGGGTCGGGTACTGATCGCTGCTGATGGCCTGCACCTGCGGTGCCTTCGTCAGCACCCCGGCAGCTACCGCCTCGGCAAAGATCGCCTCGGCAAAGCCATGCCAGCTGGTCTGCCCCGATGCGGTCAGATGCCAGGTTCCGGACAACTGCCCGGGATGCTGCAGCACCTGCGCAGTGACATCGGCAATCAGTGCGGCCGGCGTCGGTGTGCCCACCTGGTCTGCCACTACCCGCAGCTCGTCGCGTTCGGCACCCACACGCAGCATCGTGCGCAGGAAGTTGCCGCCATGCGAGGCATAGACCCACGCGGTACGGAAGATCAAATGGCGGCCGCCTGCTGCACGCACCGCGTCCTCACCGTCACGCTTGCTGCTGCCGTATACACCCAGCGGTTCAGTCGTATCGTCCTCACCGTAGGGCGCTGCGCCGTCGCCCTTGAACACGTAGTCGGTGGAATAATGCACCATCGGCACGCCATGCGTGGCACACCACTGGGCGATTACGGCAGGCGCCTGTGCATTTGCCCGGAACGCCGCTTCGGGCTCCTGCTCCGCACGATCGACCGCGGTATAGGCGGCAGCATTGACCACCGCCGATGGCTGCAGCCGGTCCAACAAGGTGGGCAGGCTTTCAGGTGCATTGAAGTCAGCGATCTCGCAGTCACTGCCATCGGCCAGCTTGCCGCTGCGAGTGGTTGCGACGACACGGCCAAGCGGCGCAAGCGCGCGCAGCAACTCCTGTCCTACCTGTCCATTTCCACCGAACACCAGCACGCTCACGGCAGGTACACCGGCAGGCGATCTTCCGCGATGTCTTTCAGGAACGGCGCGTTCTCGTCCTTGGCCGACAGGGTCGGAGCGCTGACCGGCCAATCGACGCCGATATCGGCATCGTTCCAACGGACCCCGGCGTCAAAGTCCTTCAGATACACCTCGGTGCACAGGTAGCTGAACACCGCGCGCTCCGACAGCACCGCAAAACCATGTGCAAAACCTTCCGGGATCCAGAACTGGCGCCTGTTCCCGGCACTCAGGACGACGGCCTCCCACTTGCCGAAGGTCGGTGAACCGCGGCGGATATCCACCGCCACGTCATAGACCTCGCCTTCCAGCACGCTGACCAGCTTGCCCTGCGGCCGTGGCCATTGGTAATGCAGGCCACGCAGCACGCCCTTGCTGGACGATGAAATATTGCTCTGCTTGAAACTGCTGGGCAGCCCAAGTGCAGCAAAGCGCTCGGCGTTCCAGGTCTCAAGGAAAAAACCACGCGCATCGGTAAACACCGCCGGCTCGATCACCACGCAACCCGGCAGGGCTGTTTCAATCACCTTCACGGAACCACCCCACGCTGCAGCAGCTTCTGCAGGTACTGACCATAACCACTCTTCAACAAGGGCGCCGCCAGGGCCTGCAGCTGCCCGGCATCGATCCAGCCCTGGGCAAAGGCGATTTCCTCCGGGCAGCATACCTGCAGGCCCTGTCGCGTCTGCAGCGTTTCAATGTAGTTGGAAGCTTCAAGCAAGGAGGCATGGGTGCCGGTGTCCAGCCAGGCATAACCGCGCCCCAACGGTTCCAGGTGCAATTGCCCCTGCGCCAGGTAATGCCGGTTGAGATCGGTGATTTCCAACTCGCCACGTGCCGATGGCCGCAGGCTGGCGGCGTAGTCGGACGCGTTGCCGTCGTAGAAATACAGCCCGGTGATGGCGTAATTGGAGCGCGGCTGGGACGGCTTCTCGACCAGGTCGATCACCTTGCCACCGCCATCGAACTCGGCCACGCCATAGCGCTCCGGGTCGTTGACCCAATAGCCGAACACGGTTGCACCATGCTGCCGCGCATCGGCACGCTGCAGCAGTTCGCGCAGGCCGGTGCCGTGGAAGATGTTGTCGCCCAAGACCAGGCAGCTGGGCTTGCCGGCGACGAAATCGCGACCGATCAGGTAAGCCTGTGCCAGCCCGTCGGGACTGGGCTGCACCGCGTAATGGATATCCATGCCCCACTGCGAACCGTCACCCAGCAAGGTCTGGAACAGGGCCTGCTCATGCGGCGTATTGATCACCAGCACCTCGCGGATGCCGGCCATCATCAAGACGCTGAGCGGGTAATAGATCATTGGCTTGTCGTACACCGGCAACAGCTGCTTGCTGATTCCCTGGGTGATGGGATACAGCCGCGTGCCGGAACCGCCAGCCAGGATGATGCCTTTACGCTGGGTCATTCCACCGTCTCCCCGGTGCCGATGCGCTGCAGTCGGTAGCTGCCATCGAGCACGCTGTCCACCCATTGCTGGTTGGCCAGAAACCAATCCACGGTGGCGGCGATGCCCTGCTCGAAGCTGTAACGGGGCTGCCAACCCAGTTCATCGCGCAGTTTGGAAGCGTCGATGGCGTAGCGCCGGTCGTGCCCTGGGCGATCAGCGACAAAGCGGATCTGGCTGCTGCGCGGTTGTCCGTCGGGGCGGGGGCGGCGCTGGTCCAGCAGCGCACAGATCGCCTGCACCACCTCAATGTTGCGACGTTCTGCATTACCACCGACGTTGTAGGTCTGGCCCGGCCGGCCCTGCGCCAGCACGGTGCGGATCGCCTCGCAGTGATCGCTGACGAACAACCAGTCACGCACCTGCATGCCGTCGCCATAGACCGGCAGCGCCTCCCCGGCCAATGCCCTGGCGATCACCAGCGGGATGAGTTTCTCGGGAAAGTGATAGGGGCCATAGTTGTTGGAGCAGTTGGTGGTCAGCACCGGCAGCCCATAGGTGTGGTGGAAAGCCCGCACCAGGTGATCCGACGCGGCCTTGGACGCCGAATACGGTGAATTGGGCGCATAGGCGGTGGTCTCACTGAAGCTGCCGGTTTCCCCAAGGCTGCCATACACCTCGTCGGTGGACACATGCAGCAGCCGGAACGCATAGGCACGCCCGGGCGGCAGGCCCTTCCAGTAATCACGCACTGCTTCCAGCAGCGCCAGGGTGCCGACGACATTGGTCTGGATGAAGGCCGCCGGGCCATCGATGGAACGGTCGACGTGGCTCTCGGCAGCGAAGTTCAGCACCGCGTCGGGCTGGTACTCGGCCAGCAGCCTGTCGACCAGGCCGCGATCGCCGATATCCCCATGTATGAATACATGCGCCGGGTTGCCCTGCAGGCTGTCCAGCGTCTGCAGGTTGCCTGCGTAGGTAAGCGCATCCAGGTTCACCACACGGATACCGCGCGCCACCGCCTCCAGTACGAAATTGCCGCCGATGAAGCCGGCGCCGCCGGTTACAAGCCATGTAGGCACGCGTTGTTTCTCCTGTTGCTGCGGCCAACCAGGCCGCTAATGCTGGCCGCAAGGATATACCGAGGCCAGCTGACTGGGCCGGGCGTTGACAAGCAGCGCGTGGTAGCGACAATTTGTCCGGACATTTGAATTCAAGCCGAGCCACCATACGCATTCGCATGGAACCTATATCCCGGCTAGAATCGGAAAATTCCGTCCCCGGCCCGCGCCGGCCCCCATCAGCAACCGAAGGACCCCGCAGCACATGAAAATCCTCGTCGCGTACAAGCGCGTGGTGGACTACAACGTCCGCATTCAAGTCAAGCCGGATGGCTCCGGCGTGGTCACCGATGGCGTCAAGCTCTCGCCGAACCCGTTCGATGAAATCGCCCTGGAAGAAGCCCTGCGCCTGCGCGACAGGGGCATCGCCACGGAAGTAGTGGTCGCCACCATCGCCCCGGCCGACGCCCAGGCGCACCTGCGCAACGGCCTGGCAATGGGCGCCAACCGTGCAATCCATGTGGTCACCGACCAGGCCATCCAGCCGCTGACCGCCGCCCGCACCCTGCTCAAGCTGGTCGAGAAGGAACAGCCGGACCTGGTGATCCTCGGCAAGCAGGCCATCGACGACGACGCCAACCAGACCGGCCAGATGCTGGCCACGCTGTGGGCACGCCCGCAGGCCACCTTTGCCTCCAAGGTCGAGATCGCCGACGGCAAGGCCACTGTGACCCGTGAAGTCGATGCCGGCCTGGAAACGCTGGAAGTCGATCTGCCGGCCGTGATCACCACCGACCTGCGCCTGAACGAGCCGCGCTTCATCAAGCTGCCGGACATCATGAAGGCCAAGGCCAAGCCGCTGGAAACCCTGCAGCTGGCTGACCTGGGCGTTGAAGCCGCCGATACGTTCAAGACCACCCACTACGCCGCACCTGCCAAGCGCAGCAAGGGCGTGATGGTGAAGGATGCCGCCGAGCTGGTGGCCGCACTCAAGCAGAAGGGGTTGTTGTAATGGCCAAGATTCTCGTCATCGCCGAACACCTGGACGGCAAGCTCAACAGCGCCGTGGCCAAGACCGTCTCGGCTGCGACCGCCGTGGGCGGCGACATCGATGTGCTGGTGCTGGCCGCCGACCCGGCCGCCATTGCCGCCGAAGCCGCGCAGATTGCCGGCGTCAGCAAGGTGCTGACCATCGCCAACCCGGCCAACGAACACGCCCTGGCACAGGTGCAGGCCCCGCAGATCGCCAAGGCCGCGGTTGGTTACAGCCACGTCTTCGGCCCGTCGACCACCACCGGCAAGGATCTGATGCCGGCCGTGGCCGCGCTGCTGGGCGTCAACCAGGTCTCGGACCTGATGTCCGTCGAGGGCAGCCATACTTTCAAGCGCCCGATCTACGCCGGCAACGCCATCATCACCGTCGAGGCCCCGGCCGACCAGGTGGTCGTGGCCACCGTGCGTGCCGCCTCCTGGCCGGAAGCGGCCAAGGGCAACAGCGCCCCGGTCGAGGCGATCAGCGTTGATGCCGCCCTGCCCTCGCACACCCGCTTTGTCGGCCTGGCTGCCGGCAAGAGCGACCGCCCGGACCTGCAGAGCGCCAAGCGCGTGGTCTCCGGCGGCCGCGGCGTTGGCTCGGAGGAGAACTTCAAGGTGATCTACCAGCTGGCCGACAAGCTCGGCGCCGGCGTCGGTGCCTCGCGCGCTGCGGTGGACGCCGGCTACGTGCCCAGCGACATGCAGGTGGGCCAGACCGGCAAGATCATCGCCCCGGAGCTGTACATCGCCGTGGGCATCTCGGGCGCCATCCAGCACCTGACCGGCATCAAGGACGCCGGCACCATCGTTGCCATCAACAAGGACGGCGACGCGCCGATCTTCGAGATTGCCGACATCGGCCTGGTGGGTGACCTGTTCACCTTGCTGCCGGAGCTGGAAACGGCGTTGTAAGCACCGCCGAGGTGGTATTCAGCATCAGAACGGCCTCTTACGAGGCCGTTTTTTTTGCTGGCTCGGTTCCAATGGCATCGGAAAAACTAAAACGCTGGCAGCGTAGAATGACCCGGCTGCAAACGGCAGACTACAGCCCCCAATCACCCTTCCAAACTGATTGGCCGGGCGCAAACAAGGAGTTCACAGCAACATGACGCTTCGCAAAAAGGTAATGGTGGTTTTCGGCACCCGCCCGGAAGCCATCAAAATGGCCCCTCTGGTAACCGCACTGAAACAGCGCCCGGAACTGGAAACCATCGTTGCCGTTACCGCGCAACATCGCCAGATGCTGGATCAGGTGCTGGAGCTGTTTGAAATCAGCCCCGACGAAGATCTCAACGTCATGCAACCGGGCCAGACCCTCTCGGGTCTTACCTCGCGGATCGTGCAGGGCATGGAGCAAGTGATTGCCAAGCACAAGCCGGACATCGTCCTGGTGCACGGCGATACCACCACCACCTTCGCGACTTCCCTGGCCGCATTCTATCAGCGTACCGCGATTGGCCATGTGGAAGCGGGCCTGCGCACCGGCAATCTTTATTCACCATGGCCGGAAGAAGCCAACCGCAAGCTCACCGGCGTTCTGGCCAATCTGCATTTTGCGCCAACTCAAAAATCAGCAGACAACCTTCGTATCGAAAACGTCAATCCGGGAACAATCCACGTTACCGGCAATACGGTCATCGATGCGCTCCTTGCCGTGGTCGACAAGATCAAGACCAATCCGTCGCTTGAAGCCGAGCTCGCTGCCCGTTTCCCGTTCCTGGATGCATCCAAGCGCCTGATCCTGGTGACGGGACATCGCCGGGAGAATTTCGGCGATGGTTTCGAGCAGATATGCCATGCATTGAAGAATATTGCTGCTCGCGGCGACACCCAGGTGGTATACCCGGTTCACCTGAATCCTAATGTGCAGGAACCTGTCAAGCGGATCCTGGGAGACCAACCCGCAGTCCATCTCATCGATCCGCAGGATTATCTGCCTTTTGTCTATCTGATGAGCCGCTCCCACATTATTCTCACCGACTCGGGCGGAATCCAGGAAGAAGCCCCGTCTTTGGGCAAGCCCGTCCTGGTCATGCGCGACACAACGGAACGTCCAGAAGCCGTTGATGCGGGCACTGTAAAACTCGTTGGCACCGCGTCAGGCGCCATCGTGAGTGAGATAAACCATCTCCTTGATCATCCTGAAGCATATACAGAGATGAGCCGCGCCCATAATCCATATGGGGACGGCAATACCTCCATGCGTATCGCTGAAACCCTGGCCCTCACTTTGCCGGAAATATGACCATGGATAGGACGCTTTATATCGAGAAATTTGGCGACCCTAGCAATCGGAGCTGGAAACTGAAGCATTCCACCGATTGTCATGTATTGACAGCACCGAACGGCGGTGAGTTCTCAATCATATCCGGCCAAGTCGATTTTCTTCAGAACTTTCCGGTTCAACCGGAAAGCTCACGGATGTGGCTAATCAGTCTAGGCTTCACTTCGATCATCGATGAACCCGAAATAATAATAAACATCCTCAGTGCATTCCTCAAGAATCTGGATAACCCCGAATTCAGAAATCTGGTTGAGAATGGAATGAGCATGGATCACAGCGCGGCGGTAAGGATACGCACGATGTGTTTTCTGCATGCGAAGTTCGACAGTCAGCCTGTCAGACTGCTAGCTCGAACGATAGCGGAGAGAACGGCAGAATGGGCGACCGCAGGTACCTTTGCCCACAACAATCACGGCATGATGCTGGCAATCTCATTACTTCACGCTCGGGCGATTATATTCGATCAATCCAAGGACCACTTACTTTCAACGGCGACTATATTTTTACGCAATCTATTCGTCGGAGTTTTCGCCGATGACGGCTACGCCAATGAAAATACAATTGGCTACCACGAATTCTATGTAAAATCACTTAGTTCTCTTGACGATTTCATCTCTGCGGCAGGCTGGCATTCGACCATGCCTTGGCTTGAAAATACCTTATCAAATGCCGTAAGGGCCTTGCACAGAGTTGTCCGACCAAACGGATCGATTCCGCCCATAGGAGAGTCGGGAGAATATTTTACAAAATATCCCTCGATCAATGGCATCCATGTTTTCGAGAAGTGCGGGTTCGCAGTATTGAAAAATGAGGACTTCTACCTCTCGATCATCTGCGGATGTGCGTCTGAGACCCACAAGCAAATGGATGACACATCCATCACTCTCCAGCTCAAGGGAATCGATTTCTTCATCGACGGCGGACTTTTCAACTACGACATAAAAGGCCCATTCCGGCGCCTCCTTCAATCGCAGCAATCACACTCAGGAATTTTCGTCACCGAGCATGACCACCTCATGCGCAGAGAGTTCATCATTAAGAACCCCGATTTTTCTGCATCATTGTCTCACCGTAACAACTCCATAGTCGCCGAGAAGAAGCTCGGTGCGACTACAGTTCGTAGAAAACTGCTCAGCCCTTCGGAGGCAGGTTTTGAACTGGTAGACACCATTCATACAGACCTGGCCTTCCCAGTAGTTCAAAGGTTTCTCATCCCTCATTCTGCAACTGTCGTAATCCACCCCACTCATGTGTCCATCGGCAATGGTGGCCTGCAGATAGATATAGTTCCCAATTATGAATTCAACAGCGCATTGACTCGGCGGAATTCCGTGCCGACACCAAAGGGATGGCGCTCGATAAAGTTCAATGAACTCATCCCAGCTCAGTGCCTCGAGATCTTTCCGGAACGAACAGACATGGAGTTGAAGATAAGAATAAATGCAGATCTATCGAAATCTGATCTGCGCTCACTAAAGCTTTAGCTCGCCACCTAAAGATCAAGTAGCCGATCAATCGATTCATCGCCTGCCAGAGTTCCGCCCAATCCTCTGCCCGCCACCACTTCAATTTGCGCCTTTTCCTTGAAATCTACTAGCCAACCTATCTCCTATGGACAAGATTGAGTTCTCGATACATCCCCAAGTCGACAATATCCTCCGGGTCGATGCACTGGAATCATCGTCGGAAAGCGATGAGAGGGAGCACAAACTGAACTTCAAGCTCCCCGCTGGAGTTGAACCTAGCTCAAATCTCATAGCGCTTGCACTCAGCACCCTATGCGGGAAGCGCTATGCCGAAATAAATATGAACTTGCCGGTGAACGAATACTGCAGGCGGTCAATAGCTGATTTCACTGGCGCCAAAGTAAGGGCCGACGAAAGCAGCAGCCAAGTCACAACTGGCACCAACATCTGTCTGAACTTCAGCGGTGGGTTTGATTCGCTGGCCTGCAAGATGCTACTCCCGGAAGACACAAAGCTGGTATCAATGGATTTCGGCGGCAACTTCTCTCGAGAGCGGGTTTTTTTTGAGCAGTTTGAAACGAATATTGTAGAAACCAATCTGTTGAGTACAGGGCTTCAGCGAAACTCCTGGTCCTTCATGGGAATTGGCAGCATCCTCTTGCAGGAGCACCTGGGACTTTCACACTTCACCTTCGGAAATATTCTCGAGGCGGCCCCAGCGAACTTTCTTCCCTCCCTTCGCTTCCGCAATCCAAGCTTCCCTCCATTCGCCGCGGCTGGAATGACAGCTGCCCCAGTGGCTCTCGGTCTCACCGAAATCGGAACGATTCTGGTCGCTTCTTCATTCGGCCCAAAGCACATCGCAAGTTCCTTGCAGTCGCTGGCAGGCCCCAACGATTCCAAGATGTACAGGAAGTATCTCCTCGCGAAAATAGTCGAGTCAAAAAATGGCATGAACTATGGCCTGCCGGAGGTAAACCCACCACAGAAACCATGGTTCTCGTTTGGAAAGAGCTTCGCAGACGATTTCCTGTCTTGCTACATAATCAAAAACCTGGGCGCTGAGGCATTTGAGCGGGCGGTTTCCGAAATACCCGTCGAAATTCTCCGATTGGCCGAGGAATGCTCACTCGACTTTTATGAGCGTTTCAACACCAATTTCTACTACAAGTTGCCGCATCATATCCGAAGCCACCTGTATGGCCGTCTTGAAACGGCAGGTATTCAGCCTTACAGCGAGAGGGATTGGCAGGAGTTCACCATGGTCCGCTCAGCGCTGTCAAAGTTCTATCCTGCACTAGCGTGACCTTATGCTTCCAGTTGACTCGTCCGCCCCTTTTTCGTGAGCTTTCCTGGCGAGGCAAAAGGTCGATTCGAGTTTGCTCATCGGCATGGGACCATGATGGTGACAGCAGGCTTATCGTTGAAAGTCCATGCAATCACCCACCGCTTTCTCGGGTTATCCGGTTTAGATATCGACGGAACACCGCAGATCTCTTCCCACTCTGCCCTAACCTGGCCGGGGATCCCATTTGGTCGGGCCGAGCACCACGATGATCCGGACATAGCTAAATCAGGATTTTCATGGAAATCCTCGTACCCAGTTACGAGAAGCCCCCCTCTTAGTTGCTGCAAATCTCGAGAGGGGGGGGGAACTTCGCGGCCTGCCGGGATAGTGCCAGCAGGCCACGACAGGGATCAAGCAGCGACGACTACCAAATCAAGGTGCAGACGCCTTCGGCGTGCTGGTGTCGCGCCAGCCAAAATAAACAATTGTGCGGCCCTTCTCATCGGGCTTGTTCACACCAACCGTCATCCGCTCCACGTCTGCGCTCCCAAGAGTGAACTTTCGCACGGAAGTATCGGTAGATTCAGCTTCGGTAAAAATCAGCTTGTTACGTTCCGCATCAGCCGAAAGCGCCGCGATAACACCCTCCTGGTCCAAACCGTTGGCAGCAACGATCATAACGTGATGAGTGCGCCCATCCGGCTCTACTTCATGACGCTCCGAACGCACGTCGTGTACGAAAGTAGGCTTGTAGCCACCAATAAGAACTGCATCACCGGGGCTCTCCGCAGGTCCAACCGGCGTCTGCACTGCCTGCTCGGTGCCGCTGTCGGCCTCCGGTGCGACAGCAACCTCTTTCTTTGCACAACCAGACAATGCGACGGCCCCTATCAACGCAAATAATGCAAGCTTATTCATAGAAATCTCCAGGTTATAAAGTGATAGAAATGACAAACGATTCACACATCAAAGGTTCTGAGCTGGCAATGACCTCCAAGGGCCAAAGTATCCGCCCAGTGCTTTGCGAATGAAATCGGTATTTTCCTGAATATCCCCAAGGTGGGTAACAGACACCTTGTCCGGGTGACTGCCACCTACCCGGCACAACGGACTATCTTCTTCAACGATGGCCCATACTTTTGAGCTGGGGCTCCCCAGGTAATCACTTACCTTGGAAGGAAGATAAGGGTTACAGAACTTCTTGCCCGCAGTCTGTGCGTCACAAACCACCAGATAGTCGAACTCATCAGACAGTTTGAGAAAATCCAGATATCCGACGAGGCCATGTATCTCGACACAATCAGAGACAGACTCGAACTGAGGATCTGCTACAACCGCCTCAGCCTGACTTGTATATATGTGAAAAGTGACAAGCTCACGTTCTTTAGCAGTCAACTCACAAAGAGCCGCCAGCACATCCCGGACACCTCTGCTCTCATAGAACGACCCGAAGTACGCAAACGAAACTTTTTCCCGGCCAACATTCGCGGAAAGTGCGGACAACCCGTAGTACCTCGATGACAATGTTGGGTGAGGCTTGATTACCGCAATTGATCTTACACGCTCCTTGACCGAATCGACCCGAACGAACGAGAGCATATACTCAAGCTGATTACTGTTTGTGAATACCAGCTCATCGGCCATTAAATAAGCCAGCATCTCGCACCAGTAATACATGTTGGCATTAACTGATCCGTCGGGGAGCAAGTGCGCGCCAAGCCCCTGCAATCCCAGACTATCAATCCAGCCAAAATCTATCGGAGCCTTCCGAGTTTCACCATGAATGTCTATCAGCACCGGATCAGAGAATTCGGCAACCCAGACCACATCAGGATGCTCTGCCTTGAACTTTGCCGCGGCGAAATGGGACCCTGGCCACATGGCACGACTATAGATACGTGCATATTCCCGGCCACGCTGTTCCAGCTGCCTTTCTGCGATGCTGTTGGCTGCGCTGACGTACTCTGCAATCAGATTCCAACCTCCGAAACTAGGCTTGCATTTAACTATTGCCAAGTTTCCAATATCGGCCGACACGATCTCTAGAAGCCGTGAGTCCTGTTGCCTGACGTCACTCATGTCATTGGAGATGACATTGACAGGTCGACCGGCCTCATTTATACGCTTGGCCATTACGATACCAGCGGTATCAATGAACGGAGGAAAACAATAGGAAAAGACCAGATCCTCCGCCATCAACTCATTGGCCCAACGTACACAATCGCTACCGGCGATGCCGAGCTCAAGCAGCTTCTGGTTGAAGTAAGATCTTTCCCCTGGGTTATCGGCTAGATAGCGCATGCAGAATTGCATCTGCGCACGCATAGAGTTCAGATACAGCCGATATATGTCCCCTCGGGGCTCAGACGCGGCATCTGCCTGGATGGCAGCTATCACAGCCAATCGTTGATCGATTGAAAATTCACGTGATTGGTCTTGGCGAGATACCGACCGCACGGTGATTGTCCGAATGTAAAACGCATCCCTCTCCAGAGGAACAACACGCAATCCCGGGTTGAACAGCGAGAACATCACAACGAAATAGTGAACATCCTCGCCACTACGCAGCGCCCGATTGAAACGCACCTGTTTCGCAAATACCGCCGGAATCAGCTTGCAGGCACTCATGGTCACTATCCCGGCCAACATTTGCGCATCCACCTTCCCGCTACGAGCAGCCAGTCGAAGCGGCTCGTTGATCACGCTATCGGACAACTCACCGTTTATTTCATCCCTGATCTGGGTAAAGACAACCACACTGGGGGATGCCGAATCAAGCAGCGCCTCCAAGTAGCTATCGGAAAGCGAATCATCATCATCCAAAAAAGCGACATACTCACGACTGGCGAGGGCCAAACCAAGGTTGCGCGCTCCACCTGCACTAGCATCGTCTAAATGTGCGGTCTTTATCGATATATCTGGATAATCTCTGGAAAAACCCCGTACCTTTTCGAGTGTTGAATCTCGGGGCCCATTTGAGACTACAATTAGCTCTATCATCTCGTGACCAAGCGTCTGCCGGGCGATAGATGCCAGGGCTCCACCAATCTTCTCCTGCCCCAGATAGGAAGGAATTACAACTGAGACGCCATGAAGCAGACTCTGGATATCCACATGGTTCTGAAGAACAAACATCTCCGCGCCATTGAGTGAAATCTCGACGGCTTCACAACCCTTTGGAATGCGGAATCTTATCAACAGACCGGTATGATCCGACTCCTGCTGATAAGGAATGACCTTTTTGAACAGCAGATCAGCGGGAGGCTTCCCGCCATAGTACGCTGTGTCAATCACAGCCTTGCAGTCCAAATGAATCGCGCCTTTGATTTCGTTGAACTGCAAGCGCAACAGCATGCTGCTGGCCCCCCGTGCCTCGAGGCGGAACAGCAACGGAGCTCCATTGCCGAAGCGAACGCAAGCTACATCATCTTGCTTTAGCAACTTGCGCAGGGGCAGGGTAGTGTCTTCACCGACCCACCACGTACCCAAATCATCTCCGGCAATACCGCCACACAGCTCGGCATTCACTGCAGCATCGACTTGATCATGAGCTCTGCGGAGACAGTCGCCGAACTCGTCAAGACGCTCACTCCCTCTGGGAGTAAAAACAGCAGATGCATCTTGCTTGGTACACCACTTCCGCCAGTCGCGATAGATTTTGTAGACACGTCGCGGAAGACCGAACCAGCGTACAGGGTTCCTCAGCGCAGAAAGCAGTTCAGCCCCTAGCTTGAAGCGTACGCTATTTTCTATAAATGCAACGTGATTGCGCAGGCTCCAGCATTCCTCCTCTCGCCTGCTCAGCTCCATCGCCAACGACTCGCTCTGAATGCTCAGTTGGGAAAGCTCGCCCTTCAAGTCACCCAGTACCGTCAATTGCTTTGCAATTATCTGCGCCTGGTCGCGGACGAAGTTCCTACTCCCTTCGAGAACATCATCAACACCGTGCGTCGCCCTTACCTTGGCCAGATCCATCTCACGCGACTTCTTCTTGAGGATCTGCTTGAGCCCGCTCAATTCATCGTAAGCAGATACCAGCTTAAGCCGTACAGAGAGCGCATCACTCACCAATGCTCTCGCAGCCGCTGGTGATTCCAGGCGGAAATGGAAATGGTCTTCAAGAATGGAGAGCATCGCTCTCCGGGATTCGGCCTCCGCCTCCAATTCTGCAATACGAGCCAGGCTCTCCGTACATCCAGCGACAGGATCAGCGTCCTCGAGACCTACTAATGAGGCAAACTGCAACTCCTGTGAGAGGACCGCCTCAGCATCAACATCGCTAGCGGTAAACGAAACATCTTCCGGCGTCATTGCTGCATGCGGATCAACCACGTCGGTAATATCTGCAGGTGCAGGTTCTAAGTCCCGCCCTTCGTTTGAAGATATCGGCTCACATGCTTCCTCGAGACGCCGGATCTTCTCCTCCGCTTCCACCAGGCGCTGGAGCAGAGAGCGCTCCATTACCAGAAAGGCTCGCTCGGATGCCAATGCCAGATCCCAATTAAGATTGGAAACCTGACCTGCCAATTCAATGCGGGGCCGCATTTTCACGCCGAACCATGCATCTGACACACTATAGTCATCAATGCGGAACCAGCGGTCCAGCAACCGCAGGAAGCCAAGCAACGAGCGCTTACGCGCTGGCTTCCCCAGGCCTGATTCTTTGAAGGAAATTGAAGCGATCAACGACCCATGATCATCCAGCAGATCGTATGCAGCACGGACAAATCGTTCCGGGCTGGCAAGCCAGCCCAACACATCAGGCATTACGATCGAACCGAACTCACCCTTCTCGAAAGAAGAGCTGAGAAAGTCTCTGTCCTGAAGCTTTAGCCGGGAACGGACTTCAGCAGGTTCGCCTTCCAGCAAGTGCTGAGCGTGAGTAATCGCCTTCTTATCAACATCGATGCCAACTACATTCCCACCCTCTCTGGCAAGAAGCACTGGAGCAGCACCATCTCCGCAACCAATAACAAGAATACTCGTGGCTTCAACGACTGAGCATATCCAGCTCAAACTGGCAGCATCAGTCCGAAGCTGCTCCATATTTCCTGAAGCTGCTCCAGAAAAAAGCGAAGAACCAAGCCTATTGTCCATAATATTTACTCAACAACCTTTGGAATCAAGCAAACAGCCCAACCGCGTCAACAACATTCTTGTGCTTCAGCAATAGCGCCTTCTCAGTGACGAATACCCCGTGCTTGACCAGCACCGCAACAACGTCCGCGTGCAAGACGGCTTCTTCAATACCGACCAAGCGCGCACCGGCCAATCGCTCAGGCAATGCGGAGATATGGGGTTCAACGATCAGCACGTCCAGATCATCGCGCGCTGTCAGATCCTGCGCAATCGCAAAAGCCGGACTTTCACGCAGGTCGTCAATATCCGGCTTGAAAGCTATGCCGAGCACGGCGACGGTGCGGCGCCCGCCTTCAACGATCGGCGCTGCAGCATCGATCTTATCGAGCACATGTTTTGGCTTGCCGTCATTGACATTCCGGGCTGTAGCAATCATCCGCGCCAAATCCGGAGCGGCATCAACAATGAACCAAGGGTCTACTGCGATGCAGTGTCCACCAACACCACAGCCAGGGTTCAAGATATTGACGCGTGGATGCCTGTTGGCAAGGGAAATCAATTCCCAAACATTGATCCCCAACCTGTCGCAGAGCAGGGAAAGCTCATTGGCGAATGCGATGTTCACGTCCCGGAAAGCATTCTCGGTCAACTTGCACATCTCTGCGGTGCGAGCATCAGTGATGATCAATTGCCCCTGCACAAAGATCTTGTAAACATCACAAGCTTTCTGCGCACACAGAGCCGTGATGCCACCGACGGTGCGGTCATTGGAAACGAGCTCTTCCACGACCTTTCCGGGCAGCACCCGCTCAGGGCAGTAGGCTACAAAGACATCGGGCACGAAGGAGCTGTCGCCCACGACAGGGAAGCGAAGATCCGGGCGAGCTTCAGACAACCATTCGATCATCTTCTCAGTGGTACCCACCGGTGAGGTCGACTCCAGAATTACCACAGCCCCCTTCCTCAGCACGGGTGCAACAGCCTTCGCTGCGGCTTCCACATACGAGACATCCGGAACATGGTCCCCCTTGAACGGAGTAGGCACCGCAATCAGAAAGGCGTCAGCGTCAGCCGGCGCGGTGGCTGCCCGCAAATAGCCTTCCTTCACTGCGCGCTGCACGAGAACATCGAGCGCGGGCTCCACGATATGGATTCCACCCGAGTTCACGGTATCCACCACCATCGGGTTGACATCGACGCCAAGCACTTGCGCCTTGGCAGACGCGAACATCGTCGCGGTGGGAAGACCGATGTAGCCAAGACCTACGACACAGATTTTCACCAGCAAGCTCCTTGATATTAAAATATGGAAACGAGATCCAAAAGTATTTCAGGAAAGAGGAAGTACCCGTCGCACGCCTTCGAGCCAAGCTCTCGACAACTCTGTCCATGAGTATTGAAGAACCCGCTCCAGTGGCGCGGCGTGACCAGATAGGGAACCAACCCTCTTCAGCGACAGTAACTTGGAGAACAACTCGCGAAGTACCTCTTCGTTGGCTTCGCAACTCCAGCCGCCCCTCGCAGCATCCAGTAGATGGCTGGTTGCGTCGGTTTCGGCGGACCTGATATGTACGATCGGGCGGCCAGCACCAAAATATTCGAAAATTTTCCCTGGTATCTGCACCGGGTCGCTGTTCGCGATATTAACCAACACATCGCTGGATCGCTGAACTGACAGGGCTACCCGATGCGGTATAAAACCCACAATCCGAATCTGGCGCGGGTTTTCAGCAGCAGCCTCGCGAAGGTATTCGGGAGCATTGACCGTCGCAATGGTCAACCGAACGTCCGGGTGCGCAGTGACTGCGCGCAACAACTGCTCCGCACGCCTGAAATTGTAAAAGCTCCCGGTATACAAAAGCTCAAGGCGATTCTCATCAAAATAAATCGGACTGCTGACAGAACGGACATCGGCATCCATCGAAAAACCTTGCGTGACCACCAGAAACTTGTCACGAGAAAGGTGATGCCTATCGATCAAAAGACTCGCCGCAGCCTGGGTGGTAACGCTCACCAGGCTGGCCGCGGCGCATATCTCCCGCTCAAGCCTGAATGCATGACGCCTCCATCTCGCGGGAGTGTATGCCGCCAGAACGGGATCCCCGAGATCCGCCACCACCGGCAAGCCGCGCTTTGCAGCTGCCAATCCAATCGGCAAGCTACACGCAGGTTCATGCGATACAACCACGACATCTGGCCGGCGTAGGGCTACGATTTCATCCAGTTTAGCAACCGCTGCTGTCGTCCACTCAACCCTATAGTCAGGAAATCTGAATACGGAAATCAGGCGCTTCAGTTTCTCAGCTAAAACGCCCTTCCAATTAAGATCACCTAGTCCTACCAAGCGCTCCAGGCGGTTGCGTAGGCGTCCTTTCCAGTTCAGGACCACCACATCAGACGGTCCTTCGTTCAGTTTCCATTCCTTGCTTGGTTCGCTGCAATCAGATGCAACTCGCACGCGCCTTCTACCCAGCAGCACGCTTGCCAGTCGACCCGGACTGACACGATGAATCACAACTTCTGCTGGGATTTCCGGCAACCCACCTGGCCCGTACCCTGGCACATTCGGGGAAATGACTTCGACGTTATGGCCTGCAGCCACGATCTCGCGCACGAGATACGTCCACCGCAACGCCTGGGGTGATGGAGTAGGAGGAAAGTCATAGGCTACCAGTAGAAATTTCACTCGCCTTTCTCGCACCTATCAGACATGAGCTTGCCCTTGCAGCAGCAACCTGAAATCGGCAAGGACTTCTGCAACTGTGCCGGCACGGTAAACTTCGCCATCCTCCAGCAAAATCGCCTTGTTGCAAACGTTTTCCATCAAAGCAAAGTTGTGACTTGCCAGAACCACTATCTCAGCACTATCGACCCGCACGCGCATCCGCTCCTGTGCTTTCTGCACGAATCCTGCATCCCCTGTCCCGATCCACTCATCCATGATCAGAATTTCGTGTTGCACGGCAGTAGCTAGCGCAAACCCCAATCGCATGCGCTGTCCGGAAGACAATGTTCTTAGGCGGTCTCCTGTCTTGTTTGTCAGCTCTGCAAAATCCAATACTTCGTCGACAATCGCATGCGCCTCCTTTGCTTTGAGTCCCATCGCGATTCCACGTAGTAGAATATTTTCAATCAGTGTAGCTTCCTGGTTGAACCCCAGCGATAGATTCAACAGCGCCTGACGGGCTCCAGAAACCTCCAATACCCCCCGCGTTGGCGGATACGCACCAACGAGAACTTTGAGCAACGTGGATTTACCTGCTCCATTGCGCCCCACGATCGCCAGCCTATCACCAGCCCCCAGATCGAAGCTTACGTCATCCAACGTTGTCCGCATTTTTCTCTTGGGCGGCTGAAACGCAGCCTGCAGCAGTACGCTTAGACTGGCTTTTATCGTGCGTTGCTCCTGCGTATAAGTCGGCAGATCCAGCCCAATTCCCTTGGCGCGGAGAAAGACCTCGTTTTTCATACCCACACCGGAACATATCGCGCGTAGCGCTTGTAAATTAAGGAAGCCATCAACCAGCCCGCCACAAGCATGAAACCAAGGTAGATATACGTCAGGTTCTCGATGGGCTCACCGAGAACCGGGGCACGCACACTTTCGAGCATGTGATAGAGCGGATTAGCCCGCGCGACAAGACCGCGAACAGTACCTATTGGCGCCTGATCCGCATACCAGATGATGGGCGTGAAAAGAAAGCTGAACATGAGGATGCTGCCGATCAACTCGTGCACATCCTGCAGGCGCGCACCAAGCACGGCGACAATTGCGCCCATCCAACCAATGTTGAGTATTACCAGAATGAAGGCGGGCAGTGAGAGCAGGAGCCCGGCCGGCTGAAAGTCCGGACTGATGATCAAGGCAACCGCGATGGCAGGCAAAGCCATGACGAAGTAGAACATCGCCTTGGCTATTACGCGCAGGATGTAGTCGGTCAAGCGCACCCGTCCATCCATGATGAAACTGGCATGCCCCTGAAACGCGGTGGTGCATTCGCTCAGACTGATGGTAATCAGACGGAACAAGACATAGCCGACACCCAGATGCGGTATGAACCCAGCAGCGGAATGACCTTGCAGGTAGCCAAAGAATCCGCCAATGCCAAACATGTAGATCAGTGCCGGGCACAGGGCCCAGAACAGGCCCAGCCGTGAGCGACGGTACTTCGTGGCCAGTTCAAGCCAAGTGGAATAGATCCAAAACCCCGGATTACGGAAGCTGTCGATGTAATCCCCGATAAGCGAACGACTCATCCGGCCAGCGCCTGCTCAAGGTCCGCACGCAGATCCGCCACAGCTTCAACTCCCACACTCAAGCGCACCAGCGCATCGCTGATACCCAACTGGTTACGGCGCTCCACCGGAATCGAGGCATGGGTCATCACCGCAGGGTGGTTGACCAGGCTTTCCACACCGCCCAGGGATTCGGCCAAGGTGAACAGCTCAGTGCGCTCGCAGAAACGCTTGGCCGCCGCGAAACCACCCTTGAGCACGATCGAGACGATGCCGCCAAAGCCGGTCATCTGCTTGCCCGCCAATTCATGCTGCGGGTGTGAAGGCAGCCCCGGATAAATCACCTTCTCCACTGCGGGATGGGTTTCCAGCCACTGCGCCAGTTCAAGCGCGTTGGCGCAATGCGCCTTCATGCGCAGCGGCAGAGTCTTCAGGCCACGCAAGGCCAGGAAGCTGTCGAATGGCCCCTGCACACCGCCAATGGAGTTCTGCAGGAAGGCCATCTGCTCGGCCAGATCGGCGTTGTCGCCAACCACCACCATGCCGCCGACCATGTCGGAGTGACCATTGAGGTACTTGGTTGCGGAGTGCAGCACCAGGTCCGCGCCCAGTTCCAGCGGCCGCTGCAACATCGGCGAGGCGAAAGTGTTGTCCACCACCACGATCAGGCCATGGCGCTTGGCAACGGCGGCGACCGCAGCGATGTCCACGATCTTCAACATCGGGTTGGTCGGGGTTTCGATCCACACCATTTTGGTGTTGGGCGTGATCGCTGCCTCGAAGGCTGCCAGGTCAGTCAGGTCGACGAAGCTGAAATCCAGCCCGGCCGTACGCCTGCGTACGCGCTCGAACAGGCGGAAACTGCCGCCATAGATGTCATCCATCGCCACCACGTGGCTGCCGGCGTCCAACAGCTCGATCACGGTGGAACTGGCGGCCATGCCCGAGGCAAAGGCAAACCCGCGGCTGCCACCTTCCAGCGCGGCAACGCAGCGCTCGTAGGCAAACCGGGTGGGGTTGTGGGTACGCGAATACTCGAAGCCCTGATGCTCGCCCGGGCTGGACTGCGCATAGGTCGAGGTAGCGTAAATCGGCGGCATTACGGCGCCGGTGCTGGGGTCGGGCGATTGCCCGCCGTGGATGGCCAAGGTGGCAAGCGACAAGCTGCGCTCGCCGTCCTGGCTGCGTGAATGCTGATCCGTCATGGCTACTTCTAGCTAAAGAGGCCGGATTCTACCAGCCTCGTCTGAATATTCTGGTTGGACGCCCGCAGAGCGCCCTCGGAAATCACTGAGCCCTGCGACGCAGGTAGTTGAGCAGGTCGATCCGGGTGATCAAACCGAGGAAGGCATCGCCGTCAGTGACGATTGCCACCTGGCCACGGTCAAACACCGGCAGCAGGGCTTCAATCGGGGATTTGACGTCCAGCCGGTCCAGTTTGCTGACCATGGCCACCGACACCGGGTCGCGGAAGCGGGCTTCGTCGCCGTAGACATGCAGCAGCACATCGCTTTCGTCGATGATGCCGACCAGCTGGCTGCCTTCCATCACCGGCAACTGCGACACGTCGTACAGCTTCATGCGCTGGTAGGCGGTGGTCAGCAGGTCGGTCGGCGCCACCACCACGGTGTCGCGCTGGCTGTAGGGCCGCAGGATCAGGTCGCGCAGGTCCCCGTACTGCGGGCGCTCCAGGAAGCCGTTGTCCAGCATCCAGTAGTCGTTGTACATCTTGGACAGGTACTTGTTGCCGGTGTCCGGCACCAGTACCAGCACCTTCTTCGGTGTGGTCTGCTCGTGGCAGTATTTCAGCGCAGCGGCCAGCAGGGTACCGGTGGACGAACCACCAAGGATGCCTTCCTTGCCCAGCAGTTCGCGGGCGGTGTGGAAGCTCTCGGCGTCGCTGATGGCATAGGCCTTCCTGACCCGGCTGAAATCGGAGATGCCCGGCAGGAAGTCCTCGCCGATACCCTCGACCAGCCAGCTGCCGGATTTCTCGCTGAGCGTGCCTTCGTTGATGTACTGGGCCAGGATCGAGCCCACCGGGTCAGCCAGCACCACCTCGGTGTGCGGCGACAGCTTGGCCAGCGCGCGGCTCAAGCCGGTCATGGTGCCGGAGCTGCCGCAACCCACCACGATGGCATCCAGACCACCCACTTCGGCCATCTGCTCCACCAGCTCCGGGCCGGTGCCGAACTCATGCGCCGCCGGGTTGTCGGGGTTGCCGAACTGGTTGATGAAGTAGGCGCCCGGGGTGTTGTCGGCCACGGTCTTGGCCAGATCCTGGTAATACTCCGGGTGGCCCTTGGCCACGTCCGAGCGGGTCAATACCACCTCGGCACCCATGGCCTTGAGGTTGAAGATCTTCTCCCGGCTCATCTTGTCCGGCACCACCAGGATCAGCTTGTAGCCCTTCTGCTGGGCCACCAGCGCCAGGCCCAGACCGGTATTGCCGGCCGTGCCCTCCACCAGGGTGGCACCGGGCTTGAGATCGCCCCGCTGTTCGGCAGCCTCGATCATCGACAGGCCGATGCGGTCCTTGATCGACCCGCCCGGGTTGGAGCTTTCCATTTTCAGGTACAGCTCGCAGACGCCGGCATCCAGGCGCTGGGCCTTGATGATGGGCGTGTTGCCGATAAGTTCGAGGACGGAAGAATGGATGGGCATCGGTGTCATTCGGAATCGCGCCGCTGTGCGGCCGGACTGGCGATTATCCGATGGATGCCGAGGAATGTCAGGCAAATGGCCGACCATTACGGTTCAGCAAAGTGGCGCGAACGGGGGCGACCGACGAGGAGGCCGCCTCCGTCCGCGACATGAACGCTTACGTGTGGGGAAGGTTCAGTTGACGCGACTTTCGTATATCCGCAGAAGCTTCTGCTTGGCCAGAAGCTTTTCCCGCTTCATCTGGGCCAGGGTGACATCGTCGATCGGTAGTACCCCTAATCCCGCATCCATGCACTTCTTGTTCAGCTTTTTATGCTGTTGGTAGAGTTGCTTGAACTCGGGGTTGGCCTTGATCAACGCGTCGATTTCGCTCTGCGGCTGCCCTTCGAACATGACTACCTCCTTCATGCAGAAACAAGAACGCCCCGGCCTTGCGGCACGGGGCGTTGCTGGATGGAGAGCTGGACACCAGCGCTGCTGATCACGCAACCAGCCACCGAACCCCGACCCTTCGATCGAGCGCTTTCGGAAACTGGTTCGCGCCACTGCTGCACCGGCTCGGCCCTCCGCTGTCCGGGCGGCGGATTTGCCACCCGGACAATTGACCCTACGCCTGCAAAAAGGTTCCGGCAAGTGTTGCCTTCCATTCACGGACAAATCCGGAATGGCTGCCGCAGTCAGCCCAGAACAACGAACAAAAAACTAACAAAGTCAGTCATTTAGCTTTGTCACGGGGCAACGATAACTTCCGCCGAACGGGCACGGGTGGAAGCGGCCTTCTTGCCGGTGACCTGGATGCGGTTGGCTGCCACACCGGCCGCCACCAGGGCATCCTTCAGGGCTTGGGCACGGCGCTGGCCCACGCCGTTGGCGCTGTCATACGCCTCGATCGTCACCCGCCCCTTCTTGCCGATGTTCAGGTACTCGGCCAAGGCCTTGGCCTGATTGCCGGCAGCGGCGGACAGGCTGGCCTGGCCTGCGGCGAAGGCATCGCCAGCCAAGGTGAACACCTCGCCACGGTTGTCGAAGCGGGAACCCGGCAACTTGTGCCCGGAGACCAGCTCGGCCTCCTCGCGGGCCAACTTGGCTGCATTCTGCTGGGCGGTGCTGAGCCGGGCCTGCTGGCGGCCGGCCACGCTGGTCAACGCGGTTTCTGCATCCTGGCGGGCCAGCGTTTCGGCTTCGGCGGCCAGCCGCAGCCGCTCGGCCTCCTCGGCCTGGATCTGGGTCTGCACACGCAGGCGCTCGGCCTCCTGGCGGGCGCGGGTCGCTTCGCGGCGGCTGGCTTCGATCAGCAACTCGCTGCGGGTCCGCTCCAGCTCGTCCAGCTGGCGCCGGGCCACGGCGGTGCGGCTGGCCGCCTCGGCAATGGCCACCCGGCGCTCGGCCAGGTACCGGGCATTGTCCAGATCCTTGCGCTTTGCCTTGGCCAGGTTGGCAATGGCCTGCTGCGCCTGCAGCTTCTCGTAGGCCGCCACCTCGGCGGTATACATGTCGGCCTGCAGGGCCACCAGGCGCTGGTTGAGACCGGCTACCGCCGGGTCTTCGGCCGCCACGGCCAGCAACGGCAGGGCCAGCAGCCCGGCCACGATCAGATGACGCATGCGCATCAGCGGTTCTCCCCTGAAGCCAACTGGCGTTGCAGCTGCTCGACCTCGGCCTTGCGCTGGGCCAACTGCGCCTGCGCGACGGCCTCCTCGCTCTGGGCGCGAGCCAGGTCGGCGTCGGCCACGGCACGCTGGGCCAGCACCGGCGCCAGCTTGCGCTCACGGCGGTCCTGGGCCGCCCGCTGGGCCTGCTCCAGCTGCTGGCGGGCCATGGCCATGGTGTCCGGCGCGTACTGGTCGGCGTCGGCGCGGTCGGCGCGTTCCACCGCCTGCTGGGCGGCGACCAGATCGGCCGCTGCCGGGTCCTGCGCAAAAGCGCTGCCACATAGCATGGTTGCGCAGACCGTCACATACAGGATGCGTCTTAATTGTGCGAAGCTAGGTTTCATTGGGGAGCCGTTGCCGAATGACTGTGCACGGCCATTGTCGTCAAGCCTTAGGCGTGCTTGCAACGGCGCGCCGCCGTTTGTTGGGGATACATTGCGCATGGATATCGGCTATTTCTTGAAGCTGATGACCGAAAAGAACGCTTCGGACATGTTTTTGACCACCGGAGCGCCGGTTTACATCAAGATTGAAGGCAAGCTGTACCCGCTGGGCAATACCGGCCTGCCGCCGGGGATGGTCAAGAAAATCGCCTACTCGCTGATGGACGAAGGCCAGGTGCCGCAGTTCGAGCGCGACCTGGAGCTGAACATGGCCATCGCCCTGGCCGATGCCGGCCGCTTCCGCGTGAACGTGTTCAAGCAGCGCGGCGAAGTGGGCATGGTCATCCGCGCGATCAAGAGCCGCATCCCCAGCATCGAGGAGCTCAACCTCCCGCAGGTGTTGAAGGACGTGATCATGACCCCGCGTGGCTTGGTGCTGGTGGTTGGCTCGACCGGCTCGGGCAAGTCGACCTCGCTGGCCTCGATGATCGACCACCGCAACAGCACCTCGACCGGACACATCCTCACCATCGAGGACCCGATCGAGTTCCTGCACAAGCACAAGCAGTCCATCGTCAACCAGCGCGAAGTCGGCCTGGACACCCACGCCTTCCACAACGCACTGAAGAATGCGATGCGTGAAGCGCCGGACGTGATCCTGATCGGCGAAATCCTCGACGCCGAGACCATGGAGGCCGCCATCGCCTTCGCCGAGACCGGCCACCTGTGCCTGGCAACCCTGCACTCCAACAACGCCGACCAGACCATCGAGCGCATCCTCAACTTCTTCCCTGAGAGCGCGCACAAGAACGTGTTGATGAACCTGTCGCTCAACCTGCGCGCGGTGGTGTCCCAGCGCCTGGTGAAGGGCGTGGACGGGCGCCGCCGCCCGGCTACCGAGGTGCTGCTCAACACGCCGATGATCCGCGACCTGCTTCGCCGCGGTGAAGTGCACGCCATCAAGCAGGCCATGGAAGAGTCGCTGGAAGAAGGCATGCAGAGCTTCGACCAGTGCCTGTTCCGCATGGCCAAGGACGGCATCATCGAGCAGGAAGAAGCCCTGCGCGCGGCCGATTCACGCGACGGCCTGGCACTGAAGTTCCGCCTGTCCGAAGGTGGCAGTGGCGAGCATGACCCCTATGCGGACTTCGCCGCGATGGCGCCGGCGGCGATCACCCACGGGTTCTGAGGGAAAACGGGGATTCGGGGGCTTGCGGATAGCGGTGACCTGACGGTGCGCCTTGCAGCTGGAATACCGCTGCAGGGCCACGCCCTGCGCCAGCGGGGCATCTGGCCGCAGCCGTGTCCGCCCAATCCCGATTTCCCAATTCCCGGACCTAGATCGCGTCGGGCTGGTTTTCCGGGCGCGCAGCATCAAAGGCCGGCAGGGCCAGGCAGGCTTCCTCGATGCGGCGCAGGGTCGGATATGGCGCCAGATCAAGGTGAAAGCGACGGGCGTTGTACATCTGCGGCACCAGGCAGCAGTCGGCCAGGCCCGGCTCGGCGCCGTGACAGAACCGGCCGGTGTCGAAGGATCCAATCAACATCTGCTCCAGCGCGGCAAAGCCGGTGCGCATCCAGTGCAGGGTCCACTCATCGCGTTCGGGTTGCGGCACGTTCCATTCGTGGTCGAAGAACTGCATGACCCGCAGGTTGTTCAGCGGGTGGATATCGCAGGCCACCTGCTGGGCCAGCGCGCGCACGCGGGCGCGGCCGCCGGCATCGGCCGGCAGCAGCGCCGGCTGCGGATGCAGTTCGTCCAGATACTCGAGAATGGCCAACGACTGGGTCAGCACCCGTTCGCCGTCGCGCAGGGTCGGCACCAGTTGCTGCGGGTTGAGCGCTGCATAGCCGGCCGCATGCTGCTGGCCGCCGTCACGGACAAGGTGCACCGGTTCGATCGCGTAGGCCAAACCCTTGAGGTTCAGGCCAATCCGCACGCGATAGGCGGCACTCGACCGCCAATAGCTGTAAAGCTTCAAACCAGCTTCCATGTCAGCGCTTCCCCCTTGCATACACCCGCACCATAACCGGTTACGGTGAGGGCGCCTTCACCATCGGTCTGCTGCCGCTACCGTCGATCGGATCAGGCCTGATCGGCCTGCTCGATACGCTGCTCGATCGCACCAAAAATGCTGACGCCGTCACGGTCCAGCATCTCAATGCGCACCACGTCACCAAAACTCATGAACGGCGTGGACGGCTTGCCATCACGCAGCGCTTCAACCGTACGCTGCTCGGCAAAGCAGGATGCGCCCAGGGTGGTGTCTTCGTTGGCGATGGTGCCCGAGCCAACAATGGCACCCGCCGACAGCGGGCGGGTCTTGGCAGCGTGGGCCACCAGCTGTGCGAAATTGAACTGCATGTCCACGCCGGCTTCCGGCGCGCCAAACCACTTGCCATTGATGTGGGTAACCAGCGGCAGGTGCAGCTTGCTGTCCTGCCAGGCGGCGCCCAACTCGTCCGGGGTGACGAAGACCGGGCTCAGCGCAGAACGCGGCTTGGACTGCAGGAAGCCGAAGCCCTTGGCCAGTTCGCCCGGGATCAGGTTGCGCAGGCTGACGTCGTTGACCAGGCCCACCAGCTGGATATGGCCGGCGGCCTGTTCCGGGGTGGCAGCCATCGGCACGTCATCGGTGATGACCACGATCTCGGCTTCCAGATCGATGCCGTAGTCCTCGCTGACCACCTTCACCGCATCGCGCGGGCCGTAGAAGCCGGCGCTGGTGGCCTGGTACATCAGCGGATCGGTGTAGAAGCTTTCCGGCACCTCGGCACCGCGCGCCTTGCGCACCCGCGCCACGTGCGGCAGGTAGGCGCTGCCATCGACAAACTCGTAAGCGCGCGGCAGCGGCGCGGCCAGCGCTTCCATCTCCAGCGCGAACTCCCCGTCCACGGCGCCTGCGTTCAGCTGCTCGGACAGGGCGTTCAGGCGCAGTGCCAGATTGGACCAATCCTCCAGCGCCTGCTGCAGGGTGGCGGCAATGCCGGCGGCCCGCACGGCGCGGGTCAGGTCGCGCGAAACCACGATCAGGGTGCCGTCGCGGCCGCCTTCCTTCAGGGAACCAAGCTTCATGGGAGTGTCCAGTCTGCGAAGAAACAAGTTTCAATTGTAATGATTATGTCCGCGACCACCAGCCTCCCCGGAAGAATGCTGAACAGGCGTTTTTGTGTGAAACGGGACAATCCCTTAGACTAGCGTGGTCTGCCAGCGGCCGTCCGTTTCCCTCAGGGACCGCCGGCGGTGCAGGATCAGCGGCCACCTGGCCCATCCGCCCGCCCGCCCCCACTCCGACGCCTATCGTCACGCATTCCAGCCAGCGCACCGCGTTGGTTGCATCCCAGATCTTGCAGCGCGGTTTACGGGAACGCTCCGGGATCAGCAGGTCTTCCATGACCCGCAACGTACGCCTTTTGGGCGCGCGTTATTCAAGTTTCGGAGCATTCCATGTCGTTTGAAAACCTGGGCCTTGCGCCCTTCCTGCTGCGCGCGCTCGCCGAGCAGGGCTACGAAAACCCGACCCCGATCCAGCAGCAGGCCATTCCGCTGGCGCTGGACGGCCGCGACCTGCTGGCCGGCGCCCAGACCGGTACCGGCAAGACCGCCGCGTTCGGCCTGCCGCTGCTGCAGCACCTGGCCACCTCGCCGCAGACCGTGGGCAACGGCCCGCGCCGTCCGCGTGCGCTGGTGCTGGCCCCCACCCGCGAACTGGCCACCCAGGTGCATGACAGCCTGCGCGGCTACAGCAAGTACCTGCGCATCCCCAGCGCCTGCATCTACGGCGGCGTGGGCATGGGCAACCAGTTGGACATGCTGCGCCGTGGCGTCGACCTGCTGGTCGCCTGCCCGGGCCGCCTGATCGACCACCTGGAACGTCGCAGCGTCGACCTGTCCGGCGTCGAGATCCTGGTGCTGGACGAAGCCGACCGCATGCTCGACATGGGCTTTTTGCCCTCGATCAAGCGCATCCTCGCCAAGCTGCCGCGCCAGAACCGCCAGACCCTGCTGTTCTCGGCCACGTTCGAGGACAGCATCAAGCAGCTGGCGCTGGAGTTCATGCACAACCCGGAGCAGATCCAGGTCACGCCGAAGAACACGGTTGCCGAAACCATCACCCACCGCGTGCACCCGGTCGATGGCGCCCGCAAGCGCGAGCTGCTGCTGCACCTGCTGGCCGAGGATTCCCGCGTGCAGACGCTGGTATTCGGCCGCACCAAGCATGGCTGCGACAAGCTGGCCACGTTCCTGGAGAAGTCCGGCATCAAGACCGCCGCCATCCATGGCAACAAGAGCCAGGGCCAGCGCCTGCGCGCACTGGCCGACTTCAAGGCCGGCCGCGTGACCGTGCTGGTGGCCACCGATATCGCCGCCCGCGGCATCGATATCAACGAGCTGCCCAAGGTCATCAACTACGACCTGCCGATGGTGCCGGAAGACTATGTGCACCGTATCGGCCGTACCGGCCGTAATGGTTCCACCGGTGAAGCCGTGTCCCTGGTAGCCCAGGACGAGGCCAAGCTGCTGCGCCAGATCGTGCGCCTGCTCAACCGCGACATGGACATCCGTGACGTGCCGGGCTTCGAGCCGCAGACCCCGATCCGCTGGGGCAACAGCGCACCTGGCAAGGCCGAGCATCCGGGTGGCCACAAGGCCCCGCGTCGTGGCAACAGCGCCGGCCATGGCCCGCGCCGTCCGGGTGGCGATGCGCCGCGCGGTGGCCGTGGCGGCCAGCAGAAGCCGGGCGGCCAGCGCAATGGCGGCAACGGCCAGCAGCGTCGTGATGCGCACCCGGGTGGTGGTCAGCGTCGTGGCGGTGGCGGCCGCGGCCAGAGCCGTACCAGCGCCTGATTCCAGCCTTTGGCGGGGATAGGAAGTCTAAGAAAGGCCGACGCATTGCGTCGGCCTTTCTGGTTCATGGATTTTAAAGAGGGAGCGCCCTCGATCGGCCCTACAATTGCAGCCATGGATATTTTCAAGGTTTTCACCCTCGAAGCCGCGCACCGGCTGCCCAACGTCCCGCCGGGCCACAAGTGCTCGCGCCTGCACGGCCACTCGTTCCGGGTGGAGCTGCGGGTCAGCGGCGAGCCTGGCCCGGAAACCGGCTGGATCATGGATTTCAGCGACCTCAAGGCCGCCTTCCAGCCGCTTTACGACCAGCTCGACCACCATTACCTCAACGACATCCCAGGCCTGGAGAATCCCACCAGCGAGCGCCTGGCGATGTGGATCTGGGAGCGCCTGAAGCCCTCCCTGCCCCTGCTCAGCGAAGTCGTGGTGCACGAAACCTGCACCTCCGGCTGCAGCTACAAGGGCGCCTGACACGCTGCCAGGTAGTGGCGAGCCATACTCGGCAGGGGCTCTACCGGCCAAAACCAACCCCTCCCCAGCCCTCCCCTTCGCTGCGCGAAAGGGAGGGAGCAACGGGGGTAGTACCGAGCCATGCTCGGCAGGGGCTCTACCGACCAAAACCAAACCCCTGCCCAGCCCTCCCCTTGGCTACGCCAAAGGGAGGGGGCAGCGGCGTAGTGCCGAGCCATGCTCGGCAGGGGGCTTTCCCAGCCAAGCCAAAAGCACCCCTCCCCAACCCTCCCCTTCGCTGCGCGAAAGGGAGGGGGCCAACGCCTGCGCATCCAACCCTGGCTGAACCGTTCAAAATCAAATGTTGCATTGCGCAAAATCCGCGCTATGCTGCACTGCAACACGACCTGCCGGGTTTCGCCGATGTCCGCTCAGTTCACCGATTTCAGCAGTTACACCCAGCAGTTCGCCGCTGCCGCCAACCGCGCAAACCGGCTGGCCCTGGAAAATGCTGAAAGCGTGTTCGGCGTGCAGCTGCGTACCTTCGAGCGCAACACCACCGCCGCTGCCGGCTTCTTTGGCGAACTGGCACAAGCCGGCGCGCAGGCCGATCTGCAGGCCTTGCTGCCCAAGGGCCTGCAGGTGGCACGCGACAACTTCGAGCGGCTGGCCAGTGCCAACCAGGAAGTGGTCGGGCTCAGCCTGAAGGCCGGTGAGGCGCTGGGTGAGCTGGTGCGCCAGCCGTTTGCCGCCGCCGGCAAAGGCAACCGCAAACCCCGCTGAGCCCCACACAGAATTTGCGCGGTCCCTCCCCCGCGCAATCCCAGACCCGACAGCATCCCCCTCCCGCTGTCGGGTCTTTTTTTGCCTGCGTTCCAGCGTTCCATCCACAGGGGCTGCACTGGCCGACACCCGCTGGCAAAATCCACGGGCCTACTGCAGCTAGACTCTTACGATGTTCAGCACGTCCACGCTCACCGGCAGCAAGCCGGAACAGTACGCCCAGCTCCTGGCACAGGCCCGCGCCCTGGTCCACGGCGAGGCCGATCGCATTGCCAATGCCGCCAATCTGTCGGCCTTGGTCTACCACGCGCTGCCGCAGCTCAACTGGGTCGGCTTCTACTTCTACGATGGCAAGGAACTGGTGGTCGGCCCGTTCCAGGGCTTGCCCGCCTGCGTGCGCATTCCCCTGTCCAAAGGCGTATGCGGGGCGGCGGCCAGCAGCGGCCAGACCCAGCGCATCGAGGATGTGGATGCGTTCCCGGGCCATATCGCCTGCGACTCGGCCTCGCGCTCGGAACTGGTGGTGCCGCTGCTGCGCGACGGCGCGCTGGTGGGCGTGTTCGATATCGACAGCCCGGTGCTGGCGCGCTTTGATGCCGACGATCAGCTGGGCCTGGAAGCCATTGCCCAGGTCTTCATTGAGGCGCTGCAATGAGCGCCACCAAGCTGCGCAACATCGGCCCCAAGAGTGCAGCCTGGCTGCGTCAGGTGGGCCTGCGCAGCGAGCAGGACCTGCATGCGGTTGGCGCTGTCGGCGCCTTCATGAAGGTACGCCGGGCCGGCTTCAAACCCAGCCTCAACCTGCTGTATTCGCTGGAAGGCGCCCTGCTCGGCTGCCACTGGCAGGAAGTGCCCGAGGCACGCCGTCAGCAGTTGGTCGCCGAGTACGAAGCCGCCGCGGGCGCGCTGCCCACCACGCGCGCAGGCCAGCAAGCCGGGCCGGTGCATGAAACGCATATGCCGCCTGAAACCGACGACGAAGAGACCCGCGAGATCCGCTTCGACTGAGCCTGCAGGAGCGGCGCAAGCCGTGTCGCTGGCCATCCGTGCGCACTGCGTTTCCCACTACCGGGCGCGCGTCGCATGCAGCGCTTGGTGACGCGCTGGCCTCGCCGCTTACGCAGCCGCTACAACGTCCGCAACCAGCGGTGCCAGCACGACCAGGGCCAGCAACAACAGCGTTTCGGCGGCCTCGACGCTGGCGCCCAGGCCATCACCGGAAATGCCACCCAGCTTGCGTTTCCACCACAGCGCCACCAGCGGCACCAACAGCAAAGCCAACAACAACGGCCAAGCGACGAACACGCTGATCGCCGCCAACAGCACCGCCCACAACCACATCGCCGCAGGCCGCAGCTGCCAGGAGAACCGCTCGCCCATGCCGTCAGCATGCAGGGACGGAATCCGCTGGCTCCACCACAAGGTGCCCCAGCGCGCCCAGGCCGGCACCAGCACGATGCCCAGCCACAACGGCCCCACCGCCAGCTCGGTCAGCAGCACGAATTTGAGCAGCAGCTGCATGATCAGGGTGACCACGCCAAACACGCCCATATGCGGGTCCTTGAGTACCTCAAGGAAACGCTGCGGGTTGCGGTGCGCCGCGCCGAAGGCATCGGCCACATCGCCCAGCCCATCCAGATGCAGTGCACCGGTCACCCATACCCACACCAGCAGGGTCAAGGCGCCGGCCAACCAGGGGCGATCCGCCAGCCCGTACAGGGGCAACGCCAGCAATACGCCGATGATGGCGCCCACCAAGGGGTAATACACCGCCGATCTGCTGAGGTCCTCCTGCCGGAAATCGCGCACCTGCGGTGTCGGCAGCCGGGTCAGAAATTGAGTGGCAAGAATCAGGCGGCGCAGGCTCATGGTTGTCGCAGCTCCAGCAGTTCACCCCATAGCTGACCATCATCGCCGCGCTCCACGCGCAGCCGCACGCGGGTGCCATAGTCGATGCGCATCGCCCACAACGAGGACAAGGCCATGCCGCAGACCCGCGACACGGCCAGGCGCAGCACGCCGGCATGGCTGACCACCAGCACGGGCTGGCCATCACCATCGTCCTCGTCCACCAGCCGGTGCAGTTGTTCTTCCACCCGCGCCTGGAATTGCGGCCAGGACTCGCCATTGGGCGGCACCACATCGTGGGGCTCGCTGTAGAAACCAGCCAACTGCTCGGCCGGCAGTTCATCGAAGTGCAGGCCATCCCAGTCACCGAAGTCCAGCTCGGCCCAATCCGGATGGATCTCGCAGAACTGGTTGCTGCCGGCCACCAGCGCATGCGCGGTGTCCAGCGCGCGACGGCGCGGCGAGGTGATCACCCGGCTCCAGCCGATGCCGGCATGGCAGCGGTACAAGGCATCCATCGCGCCGTCGATCAACGGCGGATCGGTGCGCCCGTCCAGATAGCCGGCACGGCCGGTGGAGGCGTGCCGCATCAGATCAAGAATCATGGTGTGCCATCGCGATCGGCAACCGCCGCTTCGGCGAAGGTCGCCATGCTGTTATGCAGGGCGCAGGCCATGCGCACCAGGGGCACGGCCAAGGCCGCGCCCGAACCTTCGCCCAGGCGCAGGTCCAATGCCAGCAGGGGCTGCGCCTGCAGGGTCTGCAACAGGCGCAGGTGACCACGCTCGGCCGATTGATGCGAGAACAACAACCAGGGCCGCACGCCGGGATTGATGCGCACCGCGGCCAAGGCGGCCGCAGAGACGATGAAACCGTCCACCAGCACCGCAATGCCGCGCTGTGCAGCGGCAATCATCGCCGCACTCATCGCGGCGATTTCCAGACCACCGACACGCTGCAATGCCGCCACGGCGGGTATGGCAGCGGCAGTGATGGCCTCGCCATGCAGGTTCAGCGCGCGCGTGATCAGGTTCTTCTTCTGCACCATGCGCACCGCATCCAGGCCGGTGCCGGCGCCCACCAGTTCGTCCAGCGGCAGCTGCGCCAGGGCGGCGGCCAAGGCACTGGCAGCGGTGGTATTGCCGATACCCATCTCACCGAGCACCAACAGATCGGCGCCCTCGGCGCAGGCGGTTTCAACGGCACGCCGGCCGGCATCGAAGGCGGCCTGCAGATCGTCTTCGGTCATGGCCGGGCCGGTGCTGAAATCATCGGTGCCCTGCCGAGTTTTGGACTGCACCACACCTGCAATGGCGCTGCTGGCGCGGCTGCCCACATCCCAGACATGCAGCGGCAGGCCCAGCTCGCGTGCCAATACCGCGATGGCGGCACCGCCGCCGGCAAAGTTGTGCAGCATCTGCACGGTCACTTCGGCGGGATAGGCCGACACGCCCTGCGCGGTCACCCCGTGGTCGCCGGCAAACACCAGCACCGGCACCCGCTGCGCCTGCGGCCTGTCCACCGCCTGCAACGCGGCCAGTTCAACGGCCAGACTCTCCAGGCGGCCGAGGGCGCCTTCGGGCTTGGTCAGCTGGCGCTGCCGGGCCAGGGCGCGTTGCCGGTATTCCTGCGATGGCTGCCCGCAGGCCTGCCCGTACCATGTTTCTGTCACGACTGTTCCGATACTGCGTTTGCAGCACGCATTCTAGCCATTCGCCAGGCCTCACCGCCGCTTGCGGCCTGTCATCGGGCACGGCAACACACGCCGCGTAGCCCGGGTAAGCGCCAGCGCACCCGGGGAATGAGCGCGGGATGGTGTGGATGCGCGCTGCGGCGCTCTGCACTTCCGGGTGCGCTGCGCTTACCCGGGCTACCGGGGCGTGCTTGGGAGCGTGAACCCCCATTCCGGCAACGCTGGCGGCAATGGCATAGAATGCGCGCACTTTCGGGTGACCGACCGGCATTGCCGGTCGGTTGAAACGGGAAGCCGGTGCCGCGCACTGCTGGAACTCCAGCCTGTCGCCATTCCGGCACTGCCCCCGCAACGGTAAGCAGGACAAGTCCAGACATGGCGCCACTGTGCACGGCACGGGAAGGCGTCTGGACGGAAGCGGCACACGCCGCCTCGCCTGCGAGTCCGGAGACCGGCCCGGAAGCCGACTGGTTGCGATGCGGAGGGCATGGCGGCGGCTGTAGCGCCGTGTGCGCCGCCTCCGTCTTCTCCCTCTTCTGGCAGCCTCCCCAATCCGCCTGCACGGGAGCGTGCAGGCCCAGGAGCTTCCATGAAACTGTCTTACCACACCCTTTCGCTCGCCCTTGCCCTGGCATTGCCGGGCGTTGCCGCCGCGCAGAACGCACCGACCGAGCTGGACGACGTCACCGTCACCGCAACCCGCACCCCGATCTCCGTCGAGAACAGCGTGGTGCCGGTGCAGGTCATCGACCGTGCGCAGATCGACCACAGCCAGGCCAACTCGCTGCAGGACCTGCTGCGCGGCCGCGCCGGCCTGGACTTCGCCAACCAGGGCGGCAACGGCAAGATCACCTCGCTGTTCCTGCGTGGCAGCAACTCCAACCAGGTGCTGGTGCTGGTGGACGGCGTGCGCGTGGCCTCGGCCACCAGCGGCATGGCCGCCCTGCAGGACCTGCCGGTTGACCAGATCGAGCGCATTGAAATCGTGCGCGGCCCGCGTTCGAGCCTGTACGGCTCCGAGGCCATCGGCGGCGTGATCCAGATCTTCACCCGCAACGCCGGCCAGAGCCTGCAGCAGAACCTGGCGATCACCGCCGGCAGCAACAACTTGCGCCAGGTCAGCGCCGGCTTCAGCAACCGCGGTGAGCGCGGCTGGATCTCGGCCCAGGGCGGTTACCAGAAGACCGACGGCATCAACGCCTGCCGCGGCACCGCCGCTGGCTGGGGCGCCGGCTGCTTCGCCGATGAGCCGGACCGCGATGGCTACCGCAACACCTCCATCAACGTGCGCGGTGGCTATGCCCTGACCGACACGCTGAGCCTGGAAGGCCATGTACTCAACGCCGACAGCTTCAACGAATACGACGGCAGCATCTTCGGCGGCAACGAAGCCGACAACCGCCAGCAGGTCTACGGTGCAAAGCTCGCCTGGGCTGCATCGGACAGCTTCCGCCTGAGCGCACAGGTTGGCCGCAACCGCGACCAGGCCGACAACTACTTTGCGGATGCCAGCACCGGCACCCGCAGCTTCGCCAGCGCCTTCGATACCCGCCGCGACACCGCCAGCGTGCAGGGCGATTTCAGCTTCGCCGAAGGCCAGCAGATCACCGCCGGTGCCGATTGGCAGAACGACAAGGTCACCAGCTCCACCGCCTTCGACATCGACCAACGCGACAACCTTGGCGTGTTTGCCGAGTACCAGGGCCAGTTCGGCGCGCACGCGCTGCAGGCCAGCGTGCGCAATGACGACAACGAGCAGTTCGGCAACCACACCACCGGCAGCCTGGGCTACGGCTTTGCCTTCGGCAATGGCTTCCGCCTGACCGCCAGCGCCGGCACCGGCTTCAAGGCACCGACCTTCAACGACCTGTACTACCCGGGCTTCAGCAACCCGAACCTGAAGCCGGAAGAATCCAAGAGCCTGAACCTCGGCATCGCGCAGTACGCCGACAACTGGAACTGGACCTTCAATGCCTACGAAACCCGCGTCGACCAGCTGATCGGCTATGACAGCAACTTCGACCTGGTCAACGTCGCCGAAGCTCGCATCCGCGGTGCCGAGCTGACCGGCTACCTGTCGCTGGCCGGTTTCGACATCAACGCCCAGGCCAGCTTCACCGACCCGCGCGACCACACCTCCGGCGCTGCCACCTACGACAACCTGCTGGCCCGCCGCGCGCGCACCAGCGGTCGTCTGGACGTGGACAAGAGCTTCGGCCCGCTGCGTCTGGGCGTGACCGCTGCCGGCAGTGGCCATCGCTTCGACAACGCTGCCAACACCGTTCGCCTGGCCGGCTACGGCACCATGGATGTGCGCGTTGAATACGCCATCAACGACGCATGGAGCCTGCAGGCCAAGGCCGCCAACGTGTTCGACCGCGAGTACGAAACCGTTGCCTGGTACAACCAGCCGGGCCGCGAATACCAGCTGACCCTGCGTTACAACAGCAAGGCCAACTGAGTCAGCGAAGCCGCAGCGCCGCTGCGGTTTCCGCCAGTGTGAAAACAAGCAGGGCCGACGGTGATTCCGTCGGCCCTGTTCTGTTTGCAGTCTGCGTCGGACCTTGGAGCTTCATGAACACGCTGAAGGTGCGACCGCGCATGTCATACACCGCCGTGCGGAAGCTACTTTGATTGAAGCTTGAACACGCTGCACTCAATCGTCGCAGGCAACCACCAGCGGAACGCCGCGCGCTGGATGCTCGATCACCTGCACCGGCTGGCCGTAGACCTTGCCGATGATCTCGCGGGTCAGCACTTCGCGCGGTGAACCATCAGCGGCAATGCGCCCATCGCACAGCATCACGATGCGATCGGCATAGGCCGATGCCAGGTTGAGGTCGTGCAATACCACCACCACGCAGCGGCCGTGCGCCGCGAGTTCGCGGGCGCTGCGCAAGGTGCGCTCCTGATGGCGAAGATCGAGTGCGGCGGTTGGTTCATCCAGTAGCAGCACCGGCGTCTGTTGCGCCAAGGCACGGGCAAGCGAGGTGCGTGCTGCCTCACCACCGGACAGCGTCTGCACATCGCGACCGGCGAGCGCTGCGACATCGACTTCAAGCAACGCCGCTTCGACGATCTCCGCATCCTGTCGTGGTTGTGGCGGATGTGGCAAACGCCCCATCGCCACCACCTCGCGCACGCTGAAGGCAAAGTGCACGGCATGATCCTGCGCCATCACCGCCCTTTGCAGGGCGAGCTCGCGTACCGGCCAGTCGGCCAGTGCGCGGCCATGCAGCGTTGCCTTCCCGACGTCAGGTTCGGCATCACCGGCAAGCAGAGCCAACAAGGTCGACTTGCCTGCACCATTGGGGCCAACCAAGGCGGTCAGCGTGCCCGCCTGCAACGCTAGATCAACACCCGCCAACACCTGGCGACCGCCACGCAGCACGCTGACCTTGCGCAGTTCAAGCAACGGCTTACTCATCCTCGCCCTCCACGCTTGCGCAATACCAGCCACAGGAAGAACGGCGCGCCCAGCGCCGCGGAGAACAAGCCGAGCGGGATTTCCGACGGCGGATCCAACGTGCGCGCGGCGGTATCGGCCACCACGATCAACAGCGCACCGACCACGCCCGACAAAGGCAGCAGCCAGCGATGCCCAGGGCCAACCAGCATCCGCACCAGATGCGGCACCACCAGGCCGACGAAGCTGACGCTGCCGGCAAACGCCACCGCTGCCCCCACCAGCAGCGCACTGAACGCCACCAGCAATAAGCGCGTGCGCGCGACATCCAGGCCGATGTGACGTGCCTGGCGCTCACCGAGCGCGAGCATGTCCAAGGGCGTGGCCAGCCGCAGCAACGCCAGCAGGCCAATCACGAATACCGGCGTGACCGCAGCCACATCGCTCCAACTGGCCTGCGCCAACGAGCCCATCTGCCAGAACACCAGCGACTGCAGCTCGCTCTCGCTGGCGATGTAGGTCAGGAAGCCGACCGCCGCCGAGCAGCCCGCACCAATCGCAATGCCGACCAGCAGCAAGGTCGCGGTGCCTTCGCCGCACCCCGGCCGCGCCAGCAGATAGATCAAGGTCGTCGCACCGGCACCGCCTATGAAGGCCGCCAGAGGAATCAGCCATACAGCGAATGCACCCGCGCCAAGCACGATGGCTGCCACCGCACCCAGCGCCGCGCCCTGGCTGACGCCGACGATGCCGGGATCCGCCAGCGGGTTGCCAAACAGGCCCTGCAGCGCGACGCCGGCCATCGCCAGCGACGCACCAACCAACGCGCCCAACAGCGCGCGTGGAATGCGCAGCTGCCAGACCACGCCCATGTCGCGGGCACTGATCGACTGCGGATCCGCCAAGCCAAACTGCGCCGCCATCGCCCGCAGCACGTCGGCTGCGGGCAGCTTCAGCGGACCGGTGCCGAACGACAACAGCACCGCGCCCAGCAGCACCGCCAGCAACAGGCATAGCAGCAGCGCGCCATTCGGCCGCCGGACCTGCGCCGACATCATCTGTGCGCCAACTCCGCCAAGGCCTGCGCCAAGGCCAGCGCACCGGCGCCGGAGCCCACGCTGGTGGATTTCAATTCGACATCAGGCATCACCCAGACACGGTTGGCCGCGCCAGCGGGCGTGTGCTTCAGGGTCGGATAGGCCTTCCACAACCCGGCTTCACCGCCGAACAGGCGCAGATCGTTTTCGGTTACCAGAATCACGTCTGGCGCTGCCGCAACAACGCCCTCGTTGCTGAGCTGGGAATAGTTGGCCACGCCGGCTTCTTCGCCGATATTGATGCCACCGGCGATGGTGATCAGCTGGTTGGCGGCGCTGTCAGCACCGGCCACGGTCGGCAGGCCACCGGCGCCGCTGGCCGACAACGCGATCACCCGCGGGCGCTTCGCATTGTCCTTGGCGATGGCTGCGGCCTGATCGAGCTGTGCCTGCACCTTGCCGGCCAACGCCTCGCCCTGTGCAGACAGGCCAAGCGCAGCAGCCACCTTGTGCACCTTGTCCGCCGGCGGCTGCAGGTCGTCGATCACCACCGCGGCATGGCCGGTGGCGCGCAGGCGCTCGGCCAGCACCGCGTGGCGGCGCAGGCTGTTGCCGAGGAACAGGGTTCCGTCCAGGCTCAGCACGCCTTCCACGCCGGTGGTGCGGTTGAAGAGGAAATGCTTGGGTGCCGCCTTGCCTGCGGCTGTGGCCGAGCGCTCCGGCGCGGCATAGACCTTGCCGGCCAGGCCCAGCGCTTCGATCACCGCGATCACGTCATCGCCACCCGCGACGATGCGACTGATGTCGCTCACTTCAACGTCCACGCCATCGTCCGAGCGCAGCTTGGCCGGCAACTGCGGTGCTGCTGCAGCGACTTGCGGCACATCCTGCCCGGCAACACGCTTCCAGCCGGCCGGCAACACGCTCGTATCAGCAGCATCGGTAGCAGGCGCTGCAACTGCGTGGGCTTCGGCTGCGGCCTGCGGTGGTGCGGGGCTGCGATCACAGCCCGCAACAAGCGCGGCCAGCAGCAGGCCCAGGCCAGTCGGAACAAGGGTGTTGGCTTTCATCAATACGTCCTCGGTTACCAGATTGGCCGGTGCATTGGAGCTGTGTACCGACCCGCTTTTGATGGCAGTGCGGGAGATGCCGTTGCCGGCATCTCCCGCGCGTTGACCGCCTTGCCGCGCGCAGGGCGCGGCGGATCACTCAGCGCTGCACAGGCAGCAGGCGGGTGATGCGATCGCCCTTGGCGTCATCGGCGCCCTTGGACTTGTTGATCGCAAACATCACTGCATCCGGGCCCTTGCTGACGTGGTTCGGGTAGGTGCCGCCGTCGAGGTTGGCAACGATGTTGCCGCCTTCATCGACCACCGTGACGGTGCCGGCAGCGCGGTTGCTGACATAGGCCAGGCGCGTGCTCGGGCTGTAGGACACGTTCAAGGAACCGGCGCCAACGTAGACGTCATGCTCGACCTTGGCCGTGGCCGGGTCGACGATCAGCAGGTTGTCGCTGCCCTGCGAGACCACCAGCAGGCGCTTGGCGACGGGGTTCCATGCAACGCCGATCGCATCACGCGCGCCAGCCAGCGGGAACACCTTCTCCACCTTGTCGCTGGCACCGTCGATGATTGCCGCCTCGGCGGCGGCCAGGCTGACGGTATAGACCTTGCCGGTGGCCGTATCGATGTCCAGGCTGCCCGGGGTGAAGGTCTCGCCGCGCTTGCCGGAGGCGATGGTGATGTTGTCCAGTTGCTGCAGCGTGCGGGTGTCGAACACGCTGATGTAGTCGGCACCGGTGGCCGAGACATAGGCACGGTTGTGCTGTGCATCGACCACCACGTCACGCGCATGCGACACCGCGCCGACCGGGTACTGCTTGACCAGCGACAGGTCGGACTGGCGGTAGACCGCCACCGTGTCCTGGCGGGTGTTGGTCACCCACACATTGCCATTGGCGTCATCCACGCCCACGCCGTACACGGCAAACAGGTTTCCGTCATTGCCCGGTGCCGCCTGCGGCGATACGCGGGCGATGATCTGCAGCGATTCCGGGTCCACCTTGAGCAGTTCGGACTGTTTCACCGGCGGGCGGCCGACCGCGCTGGTCACGAACGCAGCCTTGCTGGCCGGGCTGTAAGCCACCTGGTACAAGCCCTGCACCAGACGGTTGCTGGCAGCCTGGATGCGCTCCTGGCCGGAAAGCGGCACTTCGCGCGAAACCTTCAGCGAGAACACCGCTGCAGCGTCCGGCGCAGCCGCTCGCACCACGATGGGTTGCGGGCCGGCGACGGCATCGGCCGGAATCGCCAGCGTGCCACTGAACTTGCCTTCGCCATTGGCGACATAAGGCTGTGCGTTCAGCACGGTCTCACCGCGCAGCAAGGTCACCTTCTGTCCCGGGGTGAAGCCATTGCCCTCGATACCGGTTTCGCTGCCCGGCAACACCACCGGGGCGGTGGCACGCACGCTGCCATTGAACGCGGTGTCGGGCTGCGCGAATACCTGCGCACCAGCAGCGCCGGTAGCCAGCAACAGGGCCAGGCCGAGCAGGTGCGGGCGCGCTGCGCGGGCGTTGGTGGAAGCAGTAGTGGAACGAACGTTTGCCATCGGGCATTACCTCTTGGGTGCTGCGCGACGTCGCGCGCATCGTGGGTTTCTGCCTGGGCGGTGACGCTGCCTGGGTAATGGAGTGCCGGGCCTGTCGGCCCGGACTGGAAAGTCAGATTAGGAGCAGGCAGACAAGGAGCAGGCGGATCAGGAGCGCGGCTCCGCGCTGCGATCACGCACACCGGTGATTTCATGCAGTGCACGCATCAGCGAGGCACGGAACATCGGGCCATGGCCGAGGCCATCGAACTGGTGGTATTCAACATCCAGGCCCGGCACCTGGCGCAGGCGCGCAGACAGCTGCTCGGCGGCATCGGACGGTGCACCGGAGACGCGCTTCAGGTGTGCCAGCACGCGCGGATTGCTCATGTCGCGGTTGCTGGTATCACGATCACGCTCACCGCCACCGAGCATCATCAGCACACGCGCCGGATGACCAGCGTTGTTGCCGATGAACTGGCGCTCAGGAGCGCCCAGCATCGCGCCCTGCTGCCACCACAACGATGGGCTGGCCGGCACATAGGTCTGGAATGCACCGCTACGCGTGTACAGCGTATGCAGCACGAACAGCCCGCCCAGCGAATGGCCCCACAGTGCCTGCTTGCTGGCATCGGTTGCCACGTGCTGCGCCAGCTGCGGGCGGATGCGCCGCTCAATCACTTCCAGGAACGCATCGGCGCCACCGCCGACCGCCGCGCCACCGTCTTCGGGCTGGTCAGCAATCGGTGTGTAGTCGCGGGTACGGGCGGGCGAATCGATGCGCTGCTGGTTGTCGTAGCCGACGAACACCAGCAACGTTGGCTGCTTCTGCGCCAGCTCCTCCAGCAGGGGCGCGTCGAATTCCATCAACGCGCCATTGCCATCCAGCATCCACAGCGCCGGGAAACCCGCCGCCGGTGCCTTACCGGCAGGGATGCCCAGATTGACCCGCCAGGTGCGCTGGCCATCATCACTGCGTACCACGAAGCGTTCGAAGCGGTAATGCGCCGAACCGGTGTCGGCAACGGTCTGGCCGATCAGCTGGGCAGGATTGCGTTGCTGGGCCGCGGCCATCGGCGCGACTACGCCGAGCAACAACAGCGAGGCCACGGCAAGCAGTGAGTGAAAGCGGGTGCGCATGTGCGTTGTCATCGCTATGCCTGGATCAGAAGCCGACAGTCAGGTTCACCCAGTAGCTGCGGCCGGGTTCGTTGTAGGTCGCAGCACCTGCACCGGTGGCGCTGGTGCTGGTGGTGCCTTCACGGAACAGGCGCTTGTCGAACAGGTTGTTGACACCGCCACCGACGCGCACTTTTGGCGTGATCCGGTACTGGCCGCCCAGACTCCACAGGTCGTAGGCAGCGCGCGTATCCGGCGGCAGCACGGCACCGGTGGTGCTGGCCTGTGTCGCCGATTCCTGCTTGCCGTAGAAGGTGCCGGTCAGCATGAACGACAGCTGCGCATTGACCTGCCAATCCAGGAAAGTATTGACGGTGTACTCGGGGATGATGGACAGCGGCTGATCGGTGGTCTTGTCGACGTTCTCGATCATCCAGGTGACATTGGTATTCCACGACAGTACGTCACCATCGCCGATCAGCGGCACCTTCAGGTTACCTTCGACGCCACGGATGATGGCTTCGGGTGCATTGGTCCACTGGAACACCTGCCCCTTGGTGTCATTGGTGATGCCGATGCGGTCCTGGCCGGCAACGATCTTGTCCTTGTAGTCGTTGTGGAAATAGGTGACCGAGGCATGCCAGCCGTTGTCCGGCGCCCACTCGATGCCGATTTCCTTGTTGATGCTCGTTTCCGGATCAAGGTTGGCATTACCCATCACGTAGCAGCCGGAGCCCTGGTTGGGGCTCAGCACCGGGCAACCATTGCCGCGCGTGTAGTAGAGGTAATCCGGGTTGGCCTGGTACAGGTTCGGCGCCTTGAAGGCACGGGCGACGCCGCCCTTGATCGTCCAATCCTCGGCCAGCTTGAACTGCACGTTGAGGCTGGGGCTGAGGTTGTTGCCGAACTGCGAATGGTGATCGAAACGCAGGCCCGGGGTCAGCGTCCAACGCTCACCGATGTACAGGTTGTCCTCGACGAACACCGCCGCGAACTGCTGGTCGCTCTTGCCGGTACGCACAGCGTCATAACCCGGAATGCCGCCACCGCTGCTGGAACTCTGGGTCACCGAGTACGGGTCATCCAGCTTCATGTCGCGATACTCGAAGCCCAGCGTCGCCACCTGCTCGATACCGCCCCAGTTCAGCGGCACGTTGATCTCGCCGTCGACGCGGGTGGAGGTCAGCTCGGACGTGGAGAAGCTCGCGCCTTCGGTGATCGAGCCTTCCGGGCCACCGGCCAGGCCTTCGTTCAAGCGGGTGTTGTCGGTATCGTCGTAGGCGGCGGTGATGCGCGAAGTGCCCCAGTCGTAGCTGCCGCGATGGGTCAGGCCGAACGAACGGCGCAACATCACATTGGTCTCGGCACCGTACAGCGCATTCAAACGCTCGAAGCCGTCGCCGCTGACGCCGCGCTCGCCGGAGTAGATATTGCCCTGGCGGCTGATGCTGGCATCCAGTTCCAGCACATGGTTATCGTTGATGTCATAGCGCAGCAGACCGCTGATATCGCGGTTGCGCACACCTTCGCGGCCGGCCGGCGGCGTCACGCCGGTGGCGAACTCCTCGTTGAGCGACAAGGCGTCCGGCTCGGTCTTGTTGACGTTGCCGAACAGGCGGAACGACAGCTGCTCGCTCAACGGTCCGGACAACTGGAAGCCAACGCGCTCGCTGTCGCCTTCGTCACTGTGCTCGGCCTGGCTGCCGTACAAGGTCAGCGAGCCGGTCAGGTCGCCGGTCGGCTTCTTGGTGATGATGTTAACCACACCGCCGGACGCGCCCGAGCCGTAACGTGCAGCGGCCGGACCACGCAGCACTTCGATGCGCTCGACCGCTTCGGCCGGCACCCAGTTGCTGTCGCCGCGGCTGTTGCGTTCACCGCTGCGGCCCATGCGCACCGAATCGCGCGAGCTGACCGGGCGGCCATCGATCAGGATCAAGGTGTTCTCCGGGCCCATGCCACGGATGTCGATCTGGCGGAAATTGCCGTAGGAGCCCGACGCGGTATTGCCGGTCAGGTTGATGCCGGGCATGCGCCGGATAACTTCGGACAGGTCGTTCGCCGGCGGCAGACGTTCCAGATCCACGGCCGTGATCACCGAGCTGCCCAGCGCCTGCTTGGCAATCTGTTCGGCGGTGACGTGCACGGTGTCGATGTCGGTGGCCGCTGGTGCGCCTTCGGCCAACGCCGGGCCAGCGAGCAAGGCGCTCAATGCCAACGCGGCGGAAAGGGGATTACGGGACAGCAAGACACGCGCGGACAACCGCGACGACGAACGACGGGACATGGGGGAAGCCTCTCGACAGTGGGGGACGAACCTCTGGCGAATGGCTTGAGGAACGAAGGATCTGAGTGCAGCGCCGGGGATCAAACGCCAAACGTGCTGCGAGTGGGCTTAGTCTACATCAAATGCGAATGATTATTAATAACCAGTGACGATATGGCCTTGGTGTTTGGGGCCTTGGTTGGGAGCACCCCTGCCGAGCATGGTTCGGCACTACACACCCCTTCCCTTTGGCCGCAGGCCAAGGGGAGAGTTGGGAAGGGGGGCATTTGGCTTTGGTCGGGAACGCCCTGCCGAGCATGGCTCGGCACTACCGCTCCCTGCCTTTGGCGAAGCCAAGGGGAGGGCTGGGGAGGGGGGGCTATTGGCCTTCTGCCGAGCATGGCTCGGCACTACCACCGCCCTGCGTTACAGCACGCCGATCAGCTCAGGCAGCGTGTCGATCACGGCCACCGCATCAGCCGCATCCAGGTCCAGATCGCGCGGGTAGCCGTAACGCACCAGCACGATCGGCATGCCGGCACTGTTGGCCGCGCCCAGATCCGTCGCCGAATCCCCCACCATCAGGCAGGCCGCCACCGGCTGCTGCAACAGCGTGGCCACATGCAACAACGGTTCCGCGGCAGGCTTGCGCTGCGGCAGCGAATCCCCGCCGATGATGTGCGCGAAATAGCCGCCAATCCCCAGGTGCTGCAGCAATGGCGGTACCAGGGCAGCCGGCTTGTTGGTGCAGATGGCCATCGGCAGGCCGCGCGCCTGCAAGGCCTGCAACGTCTGCTCCACACCGTCATAGAGCACCGGGCTGCGCAGCAGGCAGTCGTGGTAGTGGCGCATGAAACCCGGCATGACATCTTCCAGGCGGCGATCGCTACCGGCATCACGTAGTGCCGTGGTCACCAGGTTGCGCACGCCCTCGCCTATCCAACTACGCACCGTGGCTTCGCTCACCCGTGGCAGGCCCAGGTCTTCCATCGTGCGATTGACCGCTTCGGCGATATCAGCGGCGCTATCCACCAGCGTGCCATCCAGATCGAAAACCACAGCCGAGGTTGCCAATGCATTGCTCCGTTTGCGCGAGCACTTGATTGTAGCGGCGCGCGGCTGTGCAAAAACAATGCTTCTGCGTAGCAGCTTGCGCCGCTGCTACGGGATATCGCGGAAAAGATCACCCTGCAGCACCACGTCCTCGCGATCGCGAAAACCGGACAGGCCCACCCCCACCAGCCGGTAAAGCGTACTGTCCGGCAACTGCACGCGCTGGCACAGCGCCAGCGCGATATCGCGCAGTTCCTCCACCGAGGTGGGTGGCGAATCCGGGGTGAAGCTGCGGGTGAGGATGCGGAACTGTGCCGTCTTCAATTTCAGCACCACGGTGTGGCCAATCCGCTCGGTACGCCCGGTGGCTCGCCAGGTCCGTTCCGCCAACTGGGTGATCACCTCGTCAAACTGCCCCAGGGGCAGGTCCTCGGCAAAGGTATCCTCCGACGAGATCGACTGCACCGGCTGGTCGGGCTCCACCGGCCGCTCGTCGATGCCGCGCGCGCGCCGGTACAGGCCGCCGCCGAAGCTGCCGAACAAGGCCTCCAACTGCTCCAGCGGCAGCGCGCGCAGGTCGCCAACGGTGACAATGCCCAACGCTGCCAGCTTGCCCTCCATTACCTTGCCCACGCCCGGAACCCGTTTGACCGGCAGCGGCGTCAGGAACTGCTCCACCCGCGAAGGCGGCACCACGAACTGGCCATCGGGCTTGCGCCAGTCCGAGGCGATCTTGGCCAGGAACTTGTTGGGTGCGATACCCGCCGAGGCGGTCAGGGAGGTTGTTTCGCGGATCTGGGTGCGGATCAGGCGGGCGATGTCGGTGGCAATGCCACCGCAGCTCGGCGATTCAGTGACGTCCAGGTAGGCCTCGTCCAGCGACAGCGGCTCCACCAGTGGCGTGTGCTGCAGGAAGATCTCCCGGATCTGCCGCGACACCGCCTTGTAGCGGGCAAAGTCCGGCGGCACGAATACCGCGTCCGGGCACAGCCGCTCGGCGCGCAGTGCCGGCATCGCCGAGCGCACCCCGAACACCCGCGCCTCGTAGGAAGCCGCGCAAACCACCGAACGCGCCCCCCGCCAGGCCACCACCACCGGCCGTCCGCGCAAACCGGGGTCATCACGCTGCTCCACGGACGCATAGAAGGCGTCCATGTCGACATGGATGATCTTGCGTGGGTGGCTCAAGGCAACAGTCCTGAAAGGTCGCCAACATGATAGCTGTTGTCGCTAAATGCACACTTGTCCTTACAATTGTGCAACTCAAAACACCTCCAAAAAGCCGCCGAACGGCGTCTAACTGCGGCTAACATACGGGTCCGTCCAGTTAAAACATTTGATTGAACCGGATTGCTGTCGCATCCTCGGCGACTCGCTCCTGGCTTTGGATCCCCTGGATGACCCGTCTGCATACGTTCTCGCGTGACCAGCTGCTGGCCAGCGCGCGTGGTGAACTTTTCGGCCCCAACAAAGGCCGCCTGCCCAACGACCCGATGCTGATGTTCGACCGCATCACCGAGATCCGCGAGGACGGTGGTGCACATGGCAAGGGCCTGATCCGTGCCGAGCTCGATATCACCCCGGACCTGTGGTTCTTCGGTTGCCACTTCATCGGCGACCCGGTGATGCCCGGTTGCCTGGGCCTGGATGCCATGTGGCAGCTGACCGGCTTCTACCTGACCTGGCTGGGCGCCGAAGGCCGCGGCCGTGCGCTGGGCTGTGGCGAGGTCAAGTTCACCGGCCAGGTGCTGCCCAGCGCCAAGCTGGTGCAGTACGAAATCGATGTTTCGCGCGTGATCAACCGCAAGCTGGTGATGGCACAGACCGACGCCCGCATGCTGGTTGATGGCCGCGAGATCTATACCGCCAAGGACCTGCGCGTAGGTCTGTTCACTTCTACCGAGAGCTTCTGATGCGTCGTGTCGTCATTACCGGCATGGGCATCACGTCCTGCCTTGGCAACGATCTGGATACCGTCTCCAGCGCCCTGCGTGACAGCCGCCCCGGCATCGTCGCCCTGCCCGACCACGCCGAAGCCGGCCTGCGCAGCCAGATCGGCGGCAAGGTCGAGATCGACCTGGACGCGCAGGTGGACCGCAAGCTCAAGCGCTTCATGAGCGATGCTGCGGCCTATAGCTATGTGGCCATGCGCGATGCCATCGCCGATGCCGGCCTGGACGAGGCTGCGGTCAGCAACGTGCGCACCGGCCTGATCGCCGGCTCCGGTGGTGGTTCCAGCGAATGGCAGGTGGAAGCCGCCGATCTGCTGCGCAACCGCGGTGTGCGCAAGGTCGGCCCGTACATGGTGCCGCGCACGATGTGCTCGACCGTGTCGGCCAACCTGGCCACCGCGTTCAGCATCAAGGGCCTGAGCTATTCGCTGTCGGCCGCCTGCGCCACCTCGGCCCATTGCATCGGCGCTGCCGCCGACCTGATCCGCCACGGCGCCCAGGACGTGATGTTTGCTGGCGGCGGTGAAGACCTGCACTGGTCGATGAGCGTGATGTTTGACGCCATGGGCGCACTGTCCACCAGCTTCAACGAAACCCCGAGCACGGCATCGCGTCCGTACGACGCCAATCGCGACGGCTTCGTCATCGCAGGCGGCGCCGGCATGCTGGTGCTGGAAGACTACGACCACGCGGTTGCACGTGGCGCGCGCATCTATGCCGAGCTGGTTGGCTACGGCGTGACTTCCGACGGTGCCGACATGGTTGCCCCGTCCGGCGAAGGCGCGGTGCGCTGCATGAAGATGGCGATGGAAGGCCTGGACCGTCCGATCGACTATCTGAACACCCACGGCACCTCCACCCCGCTGGGTGACGTGACCGAGCTGGGCGCGGTGCGCGAGGTGTTTGGCGATGCGGTTCCGCCGCTGTCCTCGACCAAGGCGCTGTCGGGCCATTCGTTGGGTGCCGCCAGCGTGCACGAGGCGATCTACTGCCTGCTGATGATGCGCGACGGCTTCATGGCCGGTTCGGCCAATATCGAAACCCTGGACGAGCGCGTGGAAGGCTTCCCGATCCTGCGCAAGACCCAGGATGCGAAGTTGGACACGGTGATGTCCAACAGCTTCGGTTTTGGCGGCACCAATGCGACGTTGATCTTCGGCCGGGTTTGATGGCGGATTGATCTGAAAAAACAGCCGCGAAAGCGGCTGTTTTTTTGTGTGTCGGTGTCGGTGTCGGTGTCGGTGTTGGCTTTGCTGTTGCTGTTGCTGTTGCTGCTGCTGTTGCTGCTGCTGTTGCTGCTGCTGTTGCTGCTGCTGTTGCTGCTGCTGTTGCTGCTGCTGTTGCTGCTGCTGCTGCTGCTGTTGCTGTTG
>DKPB01000045.1:333-20077 GCA_002471015.1 Stenotrophomonas sp. UBA7346 | reverse complement strand
CTCCCGTTCACGGGAGAGGGGTTGGGGTGAGGGGAAGCTTTTGCTTTTGCTTTTGCTTCAGCTATAGCCGTTGCTCTACTGCTCCGAAAAGCAACAGCAACAAGCAGGAGCTGCCCTCACCCTGCCCCTTTCCCGCAGGCGGGAGAGGGGAAAGCAGAGCATGAGCAGAGCAAAGCCCAACCCAAGCTTCCTCAGTCGTAATTGCTCAACGCCAGCGACAGCAATGCCTTGGCCTGCTCACGCAGCGACTGCGGCTCGACAATCTCCGCGTCCGAACCATAGTGCAGCACGTCCATCAGCAGCTCGCGCGACACGCTGTACGGCACCTTCAACTCATAGCGCCCATCAGCAAGAAACCGCCCCTGCTGCTTGGAATGCCAATGCTCATCAGCCACCCAACGCGCCGCCTTGGCACTGAACACAATGGTCGCCCAGCCCTTGGGCGCGCCGGAGAAGATGCCGTAGCTGGCAGCCAACTGCTCGTTCAGCTCGGCATCGGGCACGTCCTGGGCGGGCTGCTCCAGCAGCCGCGCCTGGTGGATGCGGTCCACCGCGAAACTGCGTACTGCCTCGCGGGTATGGTCCCAGGCATCCAGGTACCAGTTATCGCGGTAATGGGTGATGCGCTGGGGCGACACCGTGCGCCGGGTCGCCTCATCGGTGGAGCGGGCACGGTATTCAAAGGACAACTGCTTGCGCTCAAGCACGCCAGACGCAACCGTACGGAAGCTGGCTTCATCCAGCTTGCGGCCACGGTGCGGAATCACCCGGACCCGTTCCACCGGCCATGCACTGGCCCCGGCCTGTGCCGCCAGCAGGCCTTCAATACGTTGCTGCAGGGGCGCCAGCACCGACGACAACACCCCGCCGCTGGTGCGCGACAGCAGATGCTGCGAGGCCAGCAACGCATGCAGCTCCTCCGAGCTCAACCACAGCCCGGGTAGCTCGAAGCGGTCGCTTTCGCCGCTCTGGTAGCGGAACCCGGCCTCGCCGTCGCCCTCCACCGGCGCCATCAGCGCATCGCGCAGGAAGGCCAGATCTCGGTACACCGTGGCACGGGAACAGCCCAATTCCTCCTGCAGCCGCTGCACCGTGATCGGGTAGCGGGCGGACTTGAGCAGACGATGCAGCGCGTTGATGCGTTCATAGCGGTCCATGGCCGGATTATGTCCGAGTCGGGGCCCGGATGGGCAGAGGGCGTCCGCCAAACGGGAAATGAAGCGCCCGCCCCGCATGGTCTGGGCCGCCGGGGTCATCCGGTATCATCGGCTGTCAGCCATCCTTGCCTGTTTCCGGAGATCTCGATGTCCCTGCGTGTTTCCCTGTTGCTGCCCCTGTTGCTGTGCGCCCCACTGGCCTGGGCCGACGAGGCGACGACCACCGATGACACCGCCCTGGCCGCGATGACCTCGCCGTGGAGTGGCAGCGGTGGCGAACTGGGCTTTGCCTCCGCGCACGGCAACAGCACCACCGAGAGCTTCAACGGCCGCCTGAAGCTGCGTTACACCGATGGTGACTGGGTGCACAGCATGGACCTGTTCGGCCTGCGCTCCAGCGCTGAGTACACCGAGACCGCCGATGACGGCAGCACCTCGCGCAAGCGCCAGACCACCGCCAACCGTTATAGCGGCAGCGCCGGCAGCGCCCTGCAGCTGGGCGAGCACCGCCAGCTCACCGCCACCGTGCGTTACGAGCGCGACGACTTCGCCACCTACGACCGCCTGGGCACCTTCGGCCTGGGCTACGGCACCCGCCTGATCGACGGCGAGCGCGTCACCCTGGATACCCAGATCGGCCCCGGTGTGCGCCGCACCCACAACTCGGAAACCGACGAGAACCGCACCGGCCTGATCGGCCGCGGCCTGTTCGATTTCAAGTTCGGCATCACTGACAACACCGAGTTGGTCAACTCGCTGCTGGTGGAATCGGGCTCCTACAACACCTTCGCGCAGAACGACTTCGGTGTTTCGGTCAATATGAACCAGCATTTCGCCCTGAAGGCAGGCTGGCAGGCGCGTTACAACAGCGACGTGTCCGACCAGAAGCGCAAGACCGATACGCTGTCCACCATGAACGTGGTCTACAGCTTCAAGTAATCGCGGGAGCGGCCCTGTAGTGCCGAGCCATGCTCGGCATGGGGCCTGCCCGGATGTGCCCGCAGGTCGGGTTGGTAGCGCCTCTGCCAAACATGGCCGGCGCTACCGTTTGGGGCTTGTGGGTAACGCCTCTGCCGAGCATGGCTCGGCACTACCGGTTGGGGTTTGTGGGTAACGCCTCTGCCGAGCACGGCTCGGCACTACCTGGGCTCAGGCCAGCAATTCGGCGGCACCGCCGGCCAACAGCTGGCGTGCGACCTCACGACCCAGTGCTTCCGGATCGCTGGCCGGGCCGCTGGCCTGTGCCCGTACCGCACGGCCATCGGCAACGCCGCCCACCAGGCCTTGCAGCCACAGATCCTGGCCCTGCCATTGCGCCAGGCCCGCCACCGGCACGTGGCAACTGCCGTCAAGGGCGCGGTTCATCGCGCGCTCGGCCTCCACGCAGGCGCGGGTCGGTGTGTCGTCCAGCGCCTTGACCAGGTTGATGATGTCGCCGGCGTCCTGCCTGCATTCGATCGCCACCGCCGCCTGTGCCGGTGCCGGCAACCACTGCGGTGCACGCAGACGGTCGCGGATGCGCGCGCCCAGTTCCAGACGCTCCAGGCCGGCGCAGGCCAGGATGATGGCGTCGTACTCACCGGCATCCAGCTTGCCCAGGCGGGTGTTGACGTTGCCACGCAGGTCGCGCAGTTGCAGGTCCGGGCGCAGCGCACGCAGCTGCGCCTGCCGACGCAGGGAGGAGGTGCCCACACAGGCACCCGGCGGCAGCGCGTCCAGGCTTTCGTAGCGGTTGGACACGAAAGCGTCGGCCGAATCCGCGCGGGCCAGGATCGCCGGCAACGCGAACGGTGCCTCCAGCTCCATCGGCACGTCCTTCAGCGAATGCACCGCGCAATCGGCTTCGCCGCGCAGCATGGCCAGCTCCAGTTCTTTCAGGAACAGGCCCTTGCCACCAATGGCGGCCAGCGAGCGGTCCAGTATCTCGTCGCCACGCGTGCTCATCGGCACAAGCACCACCTCCAGCCCGGGGTGAACCTGGCGCAGGCGTTCGGCAACGTGTTCGCTCTGCCACAGGGCAAGCGGGCTCTTTCGGGTAGCGATTCGCAGGATGCTCATGGCCCCATTATCGCCGTTGCCGGCGCACAGGTCACAAACGTTCCATTTCGCCCTTCAGGCTGGCCACGCAGCGCCGGCTCACTTCCAGCGGCTCGGCGACTTCGCGCAGCACCGCCTGCACCTGCCCGGCAGGCGTGCGCCGCACTTCCTGCAGCCGCTCACGCGCGATCAGGCAGTTGCGGTGGATGCGGATGAAACGCTCGCCGAATTCCTCCTCCAGCGAGCGCAGGGATTCCTCGATCAGGTCCTGGCCGCGCAGGTGGTGCACCACCACGTACTTTTCCTCAGCCTGCAGATAGAGGATGTCTTCCACCGGCACCAGCCGCAGGCTGCCACGCAGGCGCGCGCACAGCACGCGCCGCGGCTGCGCCGACGGTACCAGCTGCGGGCTGCCACGGCCGGCAATGAAGGTACGGGCGCGCTCCAGCGCCGCCGCCAAACGCTCGGCACGGATCGGCTTCATCAGGTAGTCGATGGCTGCCGCCTCGAAGGCTGACAGCGCGTGCGCGTCGTAAGCGGTGCAGAACACCACGGCCGGGCGCGGCTCGAACCGGGACAGGTGGCGCGCGGCCTCCAGCCCATCAACGCCCGGCATGGCGATATCCAGCAACACCAGGTCCGGCTGCACCTGCGCACAGACATGCAGCGCTTCACTGCCATTGGCGGCCTCGCCAACCACGCCCACCCCCGGGTGTTCGGCCAGCAGGGTGCGCAGGCGCTCACGGGCCAAGGGTTCGTCGTCGGCAATGACCACCTTCACGGCATCGTCCTCGCAAGCAATGGATTGCAACCGGTCACATGGTAGCGGCCGGCACCCGCAGCCGTCGCCAGCACGGCACAAATTGCGGGCGCCTTCACAAACCCGCGCAGCTCAGGCCTGCTGGAAGCGTGTCTGCAGCCAGTCGCCCAGCGCGTGAATTTCCTCCCCGCAGACCTGGTGGGCCATCGGATAGCGCTGCCATTGCAGGTTGAAACCAAGCTCTCCCAGCACCTGGGCGCTGTGCTCGGCGATCTGCACGGGAATCACCGGATCAGCATTGCCATGGGCCATGAAGATCGGCTGCGCGGTGGCACCTGCCACCAGTTGGGTGGCAGCCGCATCCACTTCCGGCAGGTAGCTGGAAAGGGCAACCAGCCCCGCCAGTGGCTCGCGGCGCTGCAGGCCGGCGGACAGGGTGATGGCGCCGCCCTGCGAGAAACCGGCCAGCACGATGCGCTGCGACGGGATACCGCGGGCCTGCTCACGCGCGATCAGTTCTTCAACCTGCTGCACCGACTCGGCCACCCCCTTTGCGTCGGCGCGGCTGCGGAAATCCATGCTGACGATGTCGTACCACGCGCGCATCGGCATGCCGTTGTTGATGCTCACCGGGCGCTTGGGTGCATGCGGAAACACGAAACGGATGGCCGGCCAGGGCGCACGCACCAGCTCCGGCACGATCGGCGCGAAATCATGGCCATCGGCACCCAGCCCGTGCAGCCAGATCACCGCCCACTCCGGCGACGCGCCGGTTTCCTGCTCCACCGTTTCCAACATCTGCATCACTCCTGAAGACAAGCAGGGATTATGCCTTCAGGGACGGACACGTTGCCCATGCGGCAGGGCGCCTGGAGGGAATCGTCGGCGTCGCGCCGGGATGCGGCCTGCAACGCCCTGCTCTTGCGGCGTGCCGCCCCTGCCGGCGCCGGGCGGCACGCCGCCACAGCCTCTGCCGAGCATGGCTCGGCACTACCGTGCTTACGCCACGCCGTCAGGCGGGTCGGCGCGCATCGCGGCCGCACGCAGTTCGGCGGCGCGCACCAGTACCTGCGGCGGTGCACTTTCCTCGGGGATGCACAGCAGCCGATGGCGACGCAACCAGTCACCCACCCGCCGCGATGAGGTCCAGGCTACCACCGGCACGGCCAGCGCCATGCCGATCACCACCGGTGCCATCCACGCCGCCAACGGCGGCGATACCGCATAGGCCATCGCGCCGACCACCAGGCCGAACAGGCTCAGCCCGCCGTAACTACGCAGCAGCGCCGACAACGGAATGCTGCCGTCATCGCGCTGCTGGGCGTCCCAGCCGGAGTCTTTGCCGGCCAATACTTCGGCCACGCCGCGCGACTGCACATACATCACCACCGGCGCCATCAAGGCTGCCAACACGGTTTCCAACAGCACCGACAGCAGCGCGCGGAAAGCACCGCCGCAGCCCAGCCGCTCGTTGCGCGAGGTCAGCATCGCCACATACCCCATGGCCTTGGGTGCCAGCAGCACCGCCATGGTCAGCGCGAACACCCACAGCACGCCATCCTGGTCGATGCCGCGCCAGTAATAGGCCGGCGACAGCTTCAGATGCAGTTCTTCGGCCAGGTCGATGCCACCATGGATCAACGGGATGGCAATGCCGATCAGCATCAGCATGGCCCACATCGGCGCGGTGAAGTAATGGCCGATGCCGATCATCATGTGCACCCGGCTGATCCAGTGCAGGCCCGGCGTGGTCACCACCTTGGAGTGCTGCAGGTTGCCCTGGCACCAGCGTCGGTCGCGGATCAGCAGGTCGGTCAGGGTCGGCGGACCCTCCTCGTAGCTGCCCTGCATGTACGGCACCATGTGCGCGGCCCAGCCGCCACGCCGCATCAGCGCCGCCTCGACGAAATCGTGGCTCAGCACATGGCCGCCGAACGGCTTGCGCCCGGGCAGTTCCGGCAGGCCTGCCTGCTCGGCGAAGGCACGCGTACGTATCACCGCGTTGTGCCCCCAGTAATTGCTCTCCGCACCGTGCCACCAGGCCACGCCATAGGCCATTACCGGGCCATACACCCGGCCACCGAACTGCTGCATGCGGGCAAAGGCGGTGCGGCCGTTGACCACCGCAGGCAGGGACTGGATCAAGCCGACACTGGGATGGTTTTCCATTGCCGAGGCCAGACGTACGATCACCTCACCGGTCATCAGGCTGTCGGCGTCCAGGATCAGCATCTGCGGGTAGCTGCCACCGAAACGACGCACCCAGTCGGCGATGTTGCCGGCCTTGCGCCCGATGTTGCTGGCACGGCGCCGGTAGAACAGCCGCCCGGAACCGCCCGTGGCCTGCACCAGGTGGGCAAACACCTGCTCCTCGGCGCTGCCGATGGCGTCGCGTGTGGTGTCGCTGAGCACGAAGAAATCAAAACGGTCCAACTGCCCGGTAGCGGCCACCGATTCGTAGATCGCCTGCAGACCGGCCATCATCCGGCGCGGGTCTTCGTTGTAGGTGGGCATCAGCAGTGCGGTGCGGGTGCGCAGGGTGGGCAGTGGTGTGCCCGGCAGGATGCCCAGCTTGCGACGGCCACGCAGCAGGGCCTGCAACCCCGCCAGGCTGCTGACGAAAGACAAGGCCACCCAGGCGAACAGCAGCACGAACAGCACCAGCAGGCAGCCTTCCAGCACGTTCAAGCCCCCGCGCAACAACACCTGGGCCATCATCCAGGTGGCGCCCACGGTCATCAGCGCGGTAGTGCCGAATACATACAGACGGCGCAGGCCGATGTTGGCCGGTGCGGTTTCCTGCCGGGGGACGTGCAGCTTGCCTGTGCGCAGGGACTGCTCGGGCATCGGCAAGGGATGCTCCGCCGGCAGGATCGCGCTACCGGCATCCAATGCGTTTCGGTCAACTGATTGATTCATCGATGGCTCCGTTGCGGTGCCAACCGGCGAGCACCGGACCACGCCCGGGGGCACGTGCCGACGTGCCACTGACTGCTTGTGTAATGCACCTGGATTCCTTGGGGGAGAACGCTGATAAGCGGGGGCAAGCTAGAAGATCCAACCTAAACCTGTGGCAAACGCGGGGGCAACGACGCTGTCGCAGACAAACATCCCTCCCTGTCGAGCCCTGTCCCCGACGCGCCTGCAGCCACATCGTGCGTCGCTGTTTGCAGTGCACAATTATCCATCATCGCAGATGCGGCGCGCAGCGCGACACCCGGACCGCTACCGCAGTTTGTGTCATAGCGATTGCAATGGCTGTCACCGAAAACGCTTACATGCCACTGAAAGCGATCCGCCTGCTGCGCCCTCGGGGCTCGCAGCAAACCTTGCGCAACAACATCTTGCGCACACGCCAGGCATGAAAAAGGCCGTACCCCGAGTGGCGGGTACGGCCCTTGCCTTCAAGCTGAACCGGTTCTGATCAGACGCGCGGTGCCAGCAGGCCGATGCGCCGGAACCACATCTCCAGCGGCACCGTGACCAGCGGTGGCACTGCGGCCACCAGTGCCAGCAGCAGCGCCCACAGCGGCCAGCGCAGCTTGCCCCAGGCGTAGAGCGTGACTACCACGTAGAACAGGAACGCGGCGCCGTGCAACGGCCCGAACACACGCACCCCCAGGTCGGTGATCTCCATGCCACGCTTGAGCAGCATGCCGACCAGCAGGCCGGCCCAGGTGATGCCTTCGATCAACGCCGCGGCGGCAAACAGTTTGCCTGCCGGGGACAAGGGCTTGGCAGCCATCAACACTCCATCCACAGTTCAAAAGAACGCCGATTGTACGGGGCCGCCAGCGCTGGCGCTGCCCGGCCCTTACAACCAACCGCGGCGCTTGAACCACAACAATGGCAGCACGATGCTCAGCCCTATCACCGCCAGTGCGATGGCGTAGCCAAAGTGCCAGTGCAGCTCGGGCATCGCGGCAAAGTTCATGCCCCAGATGCCGACCAGTACCGTTGGCGGGATGCCCACCACCGAAGCGACGGCCATCACCTTCATCACTTCGTTCTGGTCCATGTTGATCAGGCCCAGCACGCTGTCCAACAGAAATTCATTGCGATCGCCGAGTTGCTGTTCGAACTCGCTGAGCGACGCCAGGTCCTTGATCACCAGCTTGATACGGCGCGGGGCGTCGGCGCCGAACCACTCGGGCGCTGCCTCGTCCAGGTAGTTCATCATCCGCAGCAGGCCATGTAAGGTGTTGTGCAGGGCACCGATGCGGCGCCCCATCTGCCCGACCTCATGCAGCATCTGCTCCAGCTGGCGCGTGGCGCGGCGGCCCTTGCGGCGATTGAAGGCGGCACGGGAGAACTCGCTCATGGTGCTTTCCAGCGACTCCAGCAGGTCGGCCAGACGATCGACAATGCGCTCGATGATGCGCAGGAACAGGTCCGCCGGGCCGCTGCAGGGGCGTCGCCCCAGGTCGTGCTCCAGCCCGTCCAGCGCATCGATGGCATGCTCGCGCTGCACCACCAGGACATTGGGCGCCACCACGAACCCCAGCGGCCCCACCACGTGCTCGGCCTCGTACTGGAAGCGTGGCAGGTTCAACACCAGGGCGGCCCCTTCCATGCGTACCCGGCTGCTGAACTCGATCTCGCTGATACCAGCGCGGTCGGGGATGCGGAAACCGGCCTGCTGCGATGCCTGCGCCAGTTCGTCCGGGGTGGGGCGGCAAAGATCCACCCACACTACGTCGGGCGCGCCATCAGCAGCGGGGGCAAGGGTCCGGCATTCGAACATGGTGGACTACCGTGGAAAGCGTGGCCCCATCGTGGTCGTACCGGCGGCTTGAGTAAAGCGGCCAGCTCATTGTTGCTGCTGCGCTGCGTACCAGTCCGCGTAAGGCGTATTGCGTGCCAGGTGCCGGTTGTAGTCGGGAGCACCGTCGTGCCACCACACCGGGCCGCGTTCACCAAGACCGTGCTTGGCCGCCTCCACCGCTGCTGCAGCCAAGGCCAGCGCCGCGCGATCGCCAGCCCGACGCGCCGCCCCCATCTGCCGCCGCGCCGCCATCAGCGTCTTTACCAACCGCGCATGCTCGGCCGCCGACAAACCCGGGTTGGCGGCCCGCCACAGGCGTCCGCGCACTACCAGGTAACGGCCATCGGGGGTGAACAAGGGTGCCTGCGGCATGGTCTGCCCGGTGTCCATGGCGTGGTCCCCGAGTATCCCACCGGGCGCCTGTTGCAATGCGTGGCCGCCTTCACGCAAGCTCGCCGTTCCTCCAACCAACAGCCCGCCCATGCAAGACAACATCATCCAGATCATCCCGGCCGACGGCTGGGTAGCCGTGTTTGACGAAGCCGGTGACGAAAGCGCGCAGTCGCTGGTGTGCTTTGCGGTAGTGGAAGAAGCCGGCAAGCGCGCTGTGCGCCCGATGCTGGCCAATGGCAAGCAGATCAGCTTTGCCGACACCCTGCCCAACTTCGCCCGCGTTGAAGAAGCCGACGCCTTCGAGGAAGACGAAGACGAAGAGGACGAAGAAGAGGACGAGGAAGAAGAGGACGAAGAAGAGGCCTGAGCCTCGATGCCTGCACGTGTGGCCGGCGCAACGCCGGCTGCACGCCCCCGTTGTCGGCGTGACCGTGTCACCCCCTGGTCATCGTCGCCTGCAAGGCTGCGCAGCTGACCTGCCATGACCTTGCCCGATGACCCATCGCCCTGTCCTGCTTGCCGTGCTGCTCACCGTCTGCGGCACCACCCTCGCTCAGCTCCCCGCATCGCCCACTGCCGCCCCGCCCGGCCTGCCCTTGCAACACACCGCCGGTCCGTGGAATGCCGGCCATGTGCAGGGCATCGCGGTGGACCAGCGCAACGGCTACCTCTATTACTCCTTCACCAATCTGCTGGCCAAGTACGACTTCAACGGCGCGCTGGTAGGCACGCTGGTGGGATGGAATGGACATCTGGGCGACCTGGATTTCAATCCGGACGACGGCAAGGTCTATGGCTCGCTGGAGTACAAGAACGACCAGGCGTTCTACATCGCGATGATCGATGTGCAGCGCATCGATCGCATCGGCGTCAACGCGGCCGACAACGACATCGTGCGCACTGTCTACCTCCCCGAGGTGGTCAATGACTACACCGCCGACATCAACGGCGATGGTCGCTTTGATGGCGACGACGGCCGCTACCGTGGCAACGAGGCAGACTCGCCCGATCACCGTTACGGCTGTTCCGGCATTGATGGTGTTTCCTTCGGCCCCCGCTTCGGTCGCACCGATGGCACATCACTGCTGACCATCGCCTACGGCATCTATGGCAACACCGGGCGCAGCGACAACGACCATCAGGTGCTGCTGCAGTATGACGTCAGCCAATGGCAGGCGCTGGCCAGGCCACTGCTGGAAGCGCAACCACATCACAGCGGCCCGGCCGAGGTGGATGGCAAGTACTTCGTGTACACCGGCAATACCAGCTACGGCGTGCAGAACCTGAGCTATGACCCTGCCGGCAAGCGCTGGCTGATGGGGGTCTACCAAGGCAGAAAGCCCGGCTTTCCCAACTACCTGATGTTTGCGGTGGACGCGCAGGCAGCACCGGTGCGCGGCGATCTGAGGGGCGTCGCCGCTGCCGATGCGCACGCATGGGAGCAGGGGCTGTTGCTGCCCTTGGCCGACGCCGGGCTGGTCGACAAGGCCACCGGTATCCGCGGCTGGCAACAGAAGGCCGACGTCGGTCTGCAGGCCCTGGGCGGTGGCCTGTTCTATCTGGTCGACAACTCCAGGGAAGGTCAACAGCAGGCAGCGAAGCTGCGCCTTGTACGGTGGAACGACGATGCTCGGCAGCCATTCGTGGATGTGACATCGCACTGATTGCGATGCTGCCATCACCGGTGATGGCCCGATGCGGTGCGGCAAGGCCCGATGGTCAGGTCGATGCTGTTCGAGAACCTGGAAAAAACACTTTCATACGCGACGTTATCCACGGGAAAAACGTAAAGGTTCTGTAATTGTCCGGACGTAAGGTGGCGCCGCTCGCTCGGCTTGATGCCAGCTCTCTGCGGCTTCCCCCTACTCTCCGGAACAGATCCATGTACGAAGTGAAGAAGTCGGCGCTGGTCAGCGCCATCGTGGTGGCACTTTGCCTGTCACCTGACGTCCTGGCGCAGCAGACCACTGCAGCCACCAACCAGAACATCGGCAGCGGCACGCTGCGCGGACGCGTGCTCAACACCAGCAACGGCGAATACCTGCGCAATGCCGAAGTGCGCGTGGAAGGCAGCCGCAACGTCAGCTACACGCAGGAAGGTGGCCACTTCCAGCTGACGGGCCTGCCGGCCGGCACGGTCACCTTGCTGGTCAAGTACACCGGCCTTGAAGAGCAGCACATCACCGCAACCGTGGAAGCCGGCAAGGCCACCACGGTCGAGGTCGCCTTGAAGGCAGCGTCGTATGCGGGCAGCGGTGCCACCGACCTGGATGCGATCAAGGTCACCGCCTCGCGCGATGGCCAGGCCAGCGCGATCATGGAGCGGCGCGCGGCAATGAACGCCAAGAACGTGGTCGCGGCCGACAACTACGGCGCGCTGACCATGGGTGACGTCGGCGAGTTCATGAAATCGATGCCCGGCCTGTCGCTGGACTACACCGAAGTGGATGCCACCGCGGTGCGTATCGGTGGCCTGGACCCGAAGTACTCCACCTTCACCACCGACGGTGCGCGCATGGCCACCGCCACTTCCAACAACAACTCCGGCCGGCAGAACTCGTTCGAGCAGATGTCGATCACCGGCATCGAGTCCATCGAGCTCAACAACACCCTGACCGCAGCGATGGACGCCGACTCGCCGGGCGGCAACATCAACCTGCGCAGCAAGTATGCGTTCCAGCGCACCAAGCGTGACATCGTGTTCCAGCTGGGCGCGGTTGGCACCTCCGATTCCAACTGGTCGGGCAAGTACTTCCCTGACGACCGCAAGCACGACACGATCTATCCGTCCGGCCAGTTCGGCTTCGGCGATGTGTTCATGGACGGCCGCTTTGGTGTGGAGTTCAACGCCAGCTACAACGCCAACTACGTGCAGCAGGACCGCATCCAGACCGACTACGCCTACAAGCCCGACGGCAGCGCGATGCCGTACCGGGTGATGTGGCGCCCCGGCCCGAAGATGACCAGCCGTACCGCGGCCAACCTCAGCCTGGACTACCAGATCACCGACGAGTTGGTGGCCTCGTTGCGCAGTACCTATTCGATGTATGACGTGGAGTACTTCAACCAGTACACCTACCTGATCTTCGGTACCACGTCCAAGTCCGAAGCCGCGCCGGGCTCCACGCCCAACCACATCGTGGTCGATCCCAACGGCACCAACACCCGCCTGCACACCCAGTACTCGCACCGCTACGCGGGCACTCCCGCCTATCTGATCGCGCCCAAGCTCGAGTACAAGGGCGAAGACTGGGAGGCTGTGCTGCGCGGCAGCTACTCCTCGGCCGAGTTCAACTTCCGCGACAACAGCAAGGGCTTCTTCCAGCGCACCGACAGCTGGCTGACCGACATCGGCTTCACCCTGGATCGCCCCTCGGAGGGCTCGCACGAGTGGAACCTGGCGCAGACCGGCGGCCGTCCCTGGAACGACCCGGCCAACTTCAACCGTGACGCCGAGATCGGCTACAACGTGCGCACCGCCGAATCGGATGCGCTCAATGACCAGTACGGCGTCAACCTGGACCTGAAGCGTCACCTCGACTTCAACGACACGCCGGTCACCCTGATGGGCGGCATGGGGACACGCCGCAACGACTGGCGCACCAACGAGGGCGCGTACAAGCAGTACAAGTACGTCGGCCCCAATGGCAGCCAGACCGACCCGGGGGCCAGCGTGCCGTGGACCGGCAACTATGACTTCGAGATCATCGGCACCGGCGCTGGCAACATGAACCAGCAGGGCTGGCGCGCGGACAGCAACTACGCCATGTACCAGATCTTCAAGGACCACCCGGAATACTTTGTCCCCGACGTGGTCGGCAACCTGAAGCGCCAGCTGGACAACAACAAGCGCATCCAGGAAGAAGTGGATGCCGCCTACATCGAGGCCGAAACCCGTCTGGGCGATGCCCGCTTCGACCTGGGCCTGCGCTACGAGAAGACCCGTACCGCCGCACGCGTGGCCGATGTGCGACCGCTGAGCGAGGTCAAGGCCGCCGGGTTCGATCCCAATACCGTCGAAGGCCTGATGTACCAGTACAACGGCGGCCGCTACAGCACCCGCAAGGGCGAGTACGACGACTTCTTTCTCAGCGGCGGCGTCAAGTACGATTTCACCGACAAGCTGGTCGGGCAGCTGTCCTTCAGCCAGTCCATCCTGCGCCCGGACTACGGCAACCTCGGTGGCGTGGTGTCGGTCAACGACGACACCATGATCGTCACCGTACCCAATGCCCAGCTCAAGCCGGAGCACTCGACCAAGTACTACGCCAGCCTGCAGTACTACCTCGAGCCGTCAGGCATGCTGGGCCTGTCCTACTACAAGCTGGACATGCAGGACATGCAGGTAACCGGCATCACCGTCAATCCGGAAGACGTCGGTTTCAACCCGGGCGATTACGAAGGCTATACCTTCCGCAGCGCGCAGAATGCACCGGGCACCAGCACCAACGAGGGCGTGGTACTGGAGTACAACCAGCAGCTGACCTTCCTGCCCGGCGCATGGAAGGGCCTGAGCCTGTACGGTTCGCTGACCCAGGTGCACCCGGACGGCCCGCGCCAGAACATTCCCAAGCAGGCCGCCAACTGGGGCATCCGTTACAACTACGGCCGCTTCGACTTCCAGATCAACGGCAACTACCAGTCCGACCACCGCGTCAGCGCCTTGAGCAATACGCCGACCACCGCAAACAACGGCATTCTCTACCGTGACGCGCGCCAGCTGTGGAACATCAGCGCCAGCTACAAGCTCACCGACAACATCGACGTGATGCTGGCTGGCCGCAACATCTTCAACGAGCCTGAAGTCATCTATTCCAACATCCCCAGCCGCGTGCAGATGTACACGATCTACGGCTCGATGTGGAACTTCGGTATCCGCGGTCGTTTTTGAGGCCAGCAACAGCACCCGGCAACACTGCGCCGGGACAACTCCCCTCTCCCGCCCACGGCGTGAGAGGGGCCGCCGGCGAGCTGCCATCGCCTGCCCTTGTGCCGGCGCAAGGGTGCCAACGCGGACGGAAGGCCGGTGCAGGTGCCGGCTCCACCGGCAATCCCTCCATCGCCTCTTCCCCCAGGAGCCGCAATGACCATCAACATCGATCGCCGCCGCCTGCTTATCGGCGCCAGCCTTGGCCTGGGTGCACTACTGCTGCCCGTCGGCCGTGCTTTCGCTGCCCAGATGCAGGCGGCCAAAGGCTTCACCCACAACGTCGCCAGCGGCGAACCGGGCCCGGATTCCCTGTTGCTGTGGACACGCTACGTGCCCGCCGACAACCTCGATGAAATCACCCTGCAGGTGGAACTTGCCAGTGACCGGGCATTCGCCAGCGTGGTCGCTGGTGCCAGTGTGCGCACCGGTGCCTACCGCGACTGGACCGCAAAGCTGACCCTGGCGGGCCTGCAACCCGGCCAGACCTATTGGTACCGGTTCATCGCCCCGGATGGCAGCCATTCGCCGGTTGGCCGCAGCCGTACCCTGCCGGTGGGCGATGTCGCAGGCTTCAAACTTGGGCTGTTCTCCTGCGCCAATCTACCCATGGGCTGGTTCAACGCTTACGCGCATGCCGCGCAGCGCGAGGACATGGACCTGTGGTTGCATGTGGGTGACTACCTCTACGAATACGGCATCGCCGCATACAAGACACAGGACCGTATCGCCGAGCGTGAGGTACTGCCTGCGCACGACCACGAAATGATCTCGCTGCTCGACTACCGCCTGCGCTTTGCCTGTTATCGCGCTGACCCTGACCTGCAGGCGCTGCACCAGAACGTGGCGATGGTCGCGCTATGGGACGACCATGAAAGCGCCAATGACAGCTGGGAGGGGGGCGCGCAGAATCACCAGCCCGCAACCGAGGGGGACTGGAATGCACGCAAGGCCGCGGCAATGCAGGCCTATCGAGAATGGATGCCGGTGTCGGAGGAGCCTTGGAAAGCCTATCGCATCGGCAACCTCGGCACCCTGTACCGCACCGAGTCGCGACTGATCGGGCGTACCCAACCGGCGGATATCGGCAGCGCCTACCTGGCCGGCACTGACGCAGCACTGGAAGCCTTCCGCGATGGACCCTGGCAGGACCCCTCCGCCACCATGCTCGGGCTTGAGCAGGAAGCCTGGCTGCACCAGGCCATGGCCGACAATGCCCGTACCAGCCAGTGGCAGCTGGTTGGCATGGGCACCATCCTTGGCCGCACGCTGATGCCACCACAGACGCTGGGCATGTTGCGCAGTGACGCCAGCGAACGTACTGCGCAGGCATTCCGCAACAACATCCGCGGCACCCGCCTGGGTCTGCCGATGTGGATGGACCGCTGGGATGGCTACCCTGCCGCCCGCGCGCGTTTGTTGCGCGCCGCGCAGCAGGCCGATGCCGAGCTGGTGATGCTGTCCGGCGACAGCCACAACGCCTGGGCATATTCGTTGCAGCAGGACAGCCAGCCCGCAGGCGTGGAGTTCGCAGTGCAGGGCGTCACCTCTGGCGGCATCGAAGGCAGCCTGGGTGCGGCACCGGCCGATGTCGCACGTGCCTTCATGGCCACCAATCCCGAGCTGAGCTGGTGTGATACCTCGCGCCGCGGCTATGCCCTGCTCGACATCACTCCACAGCGCATCAATGGCGAGTGGATCTTCGTCCGGGACATCAAGGCACGCGGCACCGCAACCGACGACAGCCATCGCATGCAGGTGGAGCGGGGCCGACGTGCATTTGCAGCGCTTGGCTGAACCCGCCTTCGACCACACTCCCGGCTGTCGGTGCGGTGTCTGCTTTTTGTTCACCTGCGCTGGATTACATTTCGCGCCGTAGCGCCGCATGACGCGGCCCGATCCGGAGATTGGGATGAGAACCGCACGTTTGCTGAGCATCGCAATGACCGCAGCGACGGTATTGGCCATTGCCCCGGCCTGGGCCGATCCGCCGCATCATGCCCGCGGCAACGGGCCACCGGCGCATGCCGGCGGCCCGCACCACCGCGACGCGCCTCCGCCCGGCTGGCAGAAGAAGGCCTGGCGGCGGGGTGAACGCCTGCGCTGGGACGAAGTGGACCGCCGCTACTGGGTGGATGATTACACGCACTACCAACTGCGCAACCCGGGTAGTGGCGAACGCTGGGTACGCCAATCCGACACCGATTACCTGCTGGTGGAGATTGCCACCGGGCTGATCATCGACGCCCTGCATCGCTGATCCCACACGGCTGCCCCGCCTGTCGGCATCTGCATGGGTGGGCAGGGCGGCGATTTATCAGTGTTTCGTGTGCGTGGCCCTGCCAGAACCTGAGCGCTTGCCACCACCGTCCTGCTTGTTGACCGTTGCCCAAGCAATGCGCTCGGCATCTTCCTTCGACCGCCCTTCCTTGCGCTCGCTCTGTTCGATATGCGCTGCCTGGCGCTTCTGCTTGTCCGTGTAGGCATTCTTGTCGCCGCGTGGCATGAGACATCTCCTGTACTCGGTTTGCAGTACAACGCTAAGCCCGCAATGGTAATCAGCGCGTGCAGATTCCATCGCCGGCCTTGTCGCCCTGCCTGAACCTGCGCTGTGCACTTCAGCGGCGGTTGCATTGGTTGAATACGCGGTTTCCCGCCCCCGCTAACACCCTGCGCGCATGCCCCTAACAAGCAGGCGCGCATCATCAGCGTGAGCCTGCAGTTGGCTCGTTGCACATCCACGGAGCATTGCGATGAAACGCCTGCACCTGAGGACGCTGTGGTTGGCAGTTGCGGTCGTCCCCGCCTGTAGTCCGGTCGGGGTGGCCACCGCAACACCTCCCCCATCAAACCTGCCGCCTGCCAGCAACGCCGCTGCCAGCGATCAACCGGGCAGCGATGGCTGGATCAATACAACCATAAGACAGAAGCTGAGCGCCGTCGCCAACCCCGCGAACGCGGGCATCCGGGTGGAAACACGCGGCGGCATGGTCAAGCTCAGCGGGCATGTCCCCCAGCAAGCCGACGCGGACCGCGCCGTTATGCTGGCGCGTGCAGTGGACGGTGTGATCAGCGTCGACGACAGCAGCCTGGTGATCGGCGCCGCGGACCGCCAGGGGCCGCTGGACGATAGCTTCAATTGAGCGCGGTAGGTGCCTCGTAAGGCAGGCGGCGCAATCCCAAAGCGGCCAGCGCATCCCCGGCGGCATCCAGCACCGGCTGTTCCGCATCCAGCACCACCAGCACCCTGCCTGCCTGGATCTCGTCATCGAACTGCTGGCGCACCGGATCGGGAACAGTTGCACCCAGCAGTGCCGAGGACAGGCTGCCAACCATTACACCGACCAAGCCTATGGCCGCCGCCCCTGCCAGCGTGACACCCAATGGCGGGATGGCCACCGCCGCCAGGCCCGCCAACAAACCCGTCGCCGCGCCTATGCCGGCACCGCGGCCGGTGGCGGCAACCAGATCGGTATCGGCGAGCTTGCGATCATCGGCAATGGCGCGCTTCTCGATCTCGGCGCCCGCCACCAACAGAATGTCATCATCGTGCACCCCCGCAAACCGCGCCGCCCGCACCGCCTGCTCGGCCAACTTCAAGCCCTCGCACGCATGGACATGACGTAATTTCATGGTGCTCCTCCTGCCTTTGGACAGTGCTGTTGCTTCGCCTGGGCCCTGTATTGCGTCCACAGGTAACAGGCCGCTGCGGCCTGCAGCGGCCCGGTGGTGTTACTGGCAGTATCAATGCTTGCTGCCGCGGTCACGCCGTTCCTGCTCGCGCTGATCCAGCATCTTCTGGTCGTGCATGTCTTTCTGATGGCTGGGCTCGCCGCGCGACGCCTGCCGTGATGGATTCGCATTACGCGCCTGCTCGGCAGCATTGCCTTGCGGCCGCACCTGCTCACCCTTGTGCATGCTGTTCTGCGTTTGTTTGCTGATCATTGCAACCTCCACATGCGGCAACGCGCCGCAGGCTCAGGCTGCACCCCTGCGGGTTAGCGCGACGTGGCTGTTCCGTAGTGGGATTGCCACAAAGCTGAGCAGGCTGCCAACGCAGCCGCTGGCCCCCGCATCAGGTCTGGCGGCGTAGCAATGACGCAAGCCAGGGCCTGTTCAACCTGCCTGCACTCAACCGCCGACGGCAGGGCCCTGCGCCGCGGGAATATGCTGCTGATCGATCTCCGCCGGATTGCGTTGCGCCTGCGCTGCCTGTGCAGCGTTCTGGGCAAACTGCGAACTCTGCGCATAGGCGGCGGTCAAGGCCTGGATCTGCGCGAGGTCCCCGCGTTCAAGCGCCGCCGTGTAGTCATTGATGAACTGGCCCGCCGCCGAGCTGGAAGACGGTGCCACACCCGCCTGATCCGTGGACTGGCTGACTTGCGTGGGCGGCGCAACGCCGGGCCCGGCAGCATCCGGCATGGGGTGGCGCATCTCCTCGCCGGTGGTCACGCTGGTCAGCACCATCTGCCCGGCCCCGTCGCTGGCATAGCTCGCAATCGGGCTGTTGGCGTTGTAGGTATTGGTTGCCGGATCCGGCATCAGTTCCAGTGAATAGCTGCGCTGGCCCAGGCCATCGCGTGCGTGATCACGCTGTACCGCTGCCACCGCCGCGTCCAGTTCCGCTTCGGTACGTGGCACGCCGGCTGTTTTGTAGAGGTCGGCAATCAAGCCACGCATGCTGTCCTGCTCGGGCTGCGGATGCTCGCGCGCATACTGTGCGATGGCCTGCATGTCGGCCACACCGGCCTGTTGGCTCTGGTAGACCGCGTCCAGCTCGGCGCGCAGGTTACCCGTCGCGTTGCTGTCGTAGAGCCAGCCGTCGTGGGTCCACTCCCCGTCCGCGCTACGGGTATAGGTATCGCCATCGGAAGCGCGCAGCGTGTTGGCACTGGCGGCCGCCTGCTGGATCGCCTCCGGCACCGGCCCATCGCGGTGCCAACCAAACTGGTCGTAGGCCACCTGGTAGCGCGCAGCCACCGCCGCGGGTGAATTGGCGGCGTTCTGCGCCACGATCAGGTCCGAGGCGCGCTGCAGTTCGTCCGCTTTCTGCGCCGTCACCGGTGTGGCCCACTCGTGCTTCATGCCATGCTCCAGCGGCATGGAATGCAGCGCGGACCAGGTGCCGGCCTGCGCGTCATGCACGTAGGCATCAACGTCGGCCTCCTTGCTTGGCAGGCGATACGGGTTCTGGCTGTCGGCCGGGTTGGCCAGGCCCAGCGCATAGGACGCGTTGGCCGATTGATAGTTCAACTGCCGCGCCAGGTTCCCCGATGCCACGTAGCGCGTCTCCCGGAAGACAGCATCACCATCGCTGTCCAGACGTGGGCTGACGGCCACCTCGGCCCCGGCCGTGGACGCCTGCGGCACCGGCGCCAGCTTGATCTGCTCGGTGGCGGCCGACCGCAGCCACCTGCCCTGCGGGTCGTCGGGGTCACGCGCCCACTCCACCCCGTTGCCGTCGGTCTGCTTGAACACCTTGTCGTTGTCGCGCGCCTGTGCCCAGCGCTCGCCAAAATAGGCGCCGACAATGCCGCCGCCGATGCCGGTGATGATTGCCCCCGGCCCTGTCTCCGAGCCCACCAGCAAGCCGTAGCCAAAACCGGCAGCCACACCGCCAGCAATGCCGCCCACGTTGCGACCGACAAAATGGGTGGCGGTGGACTCGGCGCCCAGGTCATTACCCTGCCCGCGCAGCTCGATCA
>DKPB01000045.1:0-133 GCA_002471015.1 Stenotrophomonas sp. UBA7346 | reverse complement strand
CCGCGCAGCTCGATCACCTTGTGCCCGCTGCTGGCGAAGTCATAGGCCATCAGCGCGATGCCAGCCGCGCCAGCCCCCTTGAGCATCATCCGTCCACTGGGGCTCAGGCCCCGTGCCAGCATCGCATCCGGTG
>DKPB01000061.1 GCA_002471015.1 Stenotrophomonas sp. UBA7346 | reverse complement strand
CGACCATGGGTCGGCACTACCGATTCCGCCTGGGCTCAATTCCAGCTCAACACGACCTTGCCAGCCTTGCCCTGTTCCATCAGGTCGAAGCCTTCCTGGAAGCGGTCCACCGGCAGCTGGTGGGTCATCACCTTGCCCAGCGGGAAACCGCTCAGCACCAGCTGGGTCATCTTGTACCAGGTCTCGTACATCTTGCGGCCGTAGATGCCCTGCACGGTCAGGCCCTTGAAGATGATCTTGTCCCAGTCACAGCCCGCGCCCTTGGGCATGATGCCGAGCATGGCGATCTTGCCGCCGTGGTACATGCAGTCGAGCATGTCGTTGAAGGCGCGCGGGTTGCCGCTCATTTCCAGGCCCACGTCGAAGCCTTCCATGTGCAGTTCGGCCATCACGTCCTTCAGCGACTGGTTGGCGACGTTGACCACGCGCGTTGCGCCCATGTCGGCAGCCAGCTTCAGGCGGAAATCATTGACGTCGGTGACCACCACGTTGCGCGCACCAATGTGCTTGCAGATGCCGGCCGCAATGATGCCGATCGGGCCGGCGCCGGTGATCAGCACGTCCTCGCCGATCACGTCGAACTCCAGCGCGCAATGCGCGGCGTTGCCGTAGGGGTCGAAGAAGGCGGCCAGTTCGGAGGGGATCTGGTCCGGGATCGGCCACAGGTTGCTGGCCGGCATCACCATGTATTCGGCAAAGGCACCGTTGACGTTGACGCCGATGCCGACCGTGTTCGGGCACAGGTGCGGGCGGCCGCCACGGCAGTTGCGGCAGTGGCCGCAGACGATGTGGCCTTCGGCCGAGACGCGCTGGCCGATTTCATAGCCGGTCACGCCCGGGCCGATCTCGGCGATGCGGCCGACGAACTCGTGGCCGATGGTCAGGCCCGGCTTGATGGTGCGCTGGCTCCACTCGTCCCACAGGTAGATGTGCAGATCGGTGCCGCAGATGGCGGTCTTCTCCAGCTTGATCAGGACTTCGTTCGGGCCCGGCGTCGGTACCGGTACCTCTTCCATCCAGATGCCCTTGGTCGCTTCGCGCTTCACCAGCGCCTTCATCGTCTGTGCCATTACAGGGGACCGCAGTGTGTGGAAAGAGGGCGATTATAAGCTTTCAGCCGTAACCGCCCTGTACTGACCGATGGCAGGGGAGAAGGACGGTTACAACGGCTACAATCGGCGCTTCCAAACTTTCGGATGTGCGTAATGCGAGTGAATTTTCTTGCGTTTTCCATCGTTGCTGGCCTTGGCCTGGCGCAGACCGCGCACGCCGCCGAAGGCATGTGGGTGCCGCAGCAGCTGCCGGAAATTGCCGGCCCGCTGAAGCAGGCTGGCCTGAAGCTGGACCCGCAGCAGCTGGCCAACCTGACCGGCGACCCGATGGGCGCGGTGGTCGCGCTGGGTGGCTGCACCGCCAGCTTCGTTTCGCCGCAGGGCCTGGTGGTGACCAACCACCATTGCGCCTATGGCTCGATCCAGCTGAACTCCACCGCCGAGAAGAACCTGATCAAGGACGGCTTCAACGCGCCGACCCTGAAGGACGAACTGAGCGCAGGCCCGAACGCGCGCATCTACGTGCTGGACGACATCACCGACGTCACTGCCCAGGCCAAGGCGGCAATTGCCGGTGCTGGCAACGACCCGCTCAAGCGTACCCAGGCGCTGGAAGCCTTCGAGAAGCAGGCCATCGCTGCCTGTGAAACCGACGATGCCTACAGCTGCACCCTGTACAGCTTCTCCGGCGGCAACACCTACCGCCTGTTCAAGAACATGGAAATCAAGGACGTGCGCCTGGCCTATGCGCCCCCGGGCAGCGTCGGCAAGTTCGGCGGTGACGTCGACAACTGGATGTGGCCGCGCCACACCGGTGATTTCTCGTTCTACCGCGCCTATGTCGGCAAGGACGGCAAGCCGGCCGCGTTCGCCGCCGACAACGTGCCGTACCAGCCCAAGCACTGGCTGAAGCTGGCCAATCAGCCGCTGGGCGAGGGTGATTTCGTGATGGTCGCCGGTTACCCGGGCCGCACCGACCGCTATGCGCTGGTCAGCGAGTTCGAGAACACCGCCACCTGGACCTACCCGTCGATCGCCAAGGCCTACAAGGACCAGATCGCGTTGGTCGAAGCGGCCAGCAAGGACAACCCCGACATCGCGGTGAAGTACGCCGCCAACATGGCCAGCTGGAACAACACCAGCAAGAACTACGACGGCCAGCTGGACGGCTTCAAGCGCAACAACGTGCTCGGCCAGAAGCAGGCTGCGGAAACCGCGGTGCTGGAATGGCTGCGCGGCCAGGGCGCTGCCGGCAAGCCGGCGCTGGATGCCTTCGCACAGCTGCAGGCGCTGGGCCAGCAGTCGCGCATGAACCAGGCGCGTGACCTGAACCTGGCGATGCTCAACCGCACCGGCACCCTCGGCACTGCCGTGCGCCTGTACCGCCTGGCCATTGAAAAGGCCAAGCCGGACGCGCAGCGCGAAGAGGGCTACCAGGAACGCGATCTGCCGGCCATCGAAGGCGGCCTGAAGCAGATGGACCGCCGTTACGTGCCGGCCATGGATCGCCAGTTCCAGCAGTACTGGCTGCAGCAGTACGTGCAGCTGCCGGCCGGCCAGCACCTGTCCGCGTTCGACAAGTGGATCGGCGGCGTCGATGCCAAGGCGGTCGAGGCTACGGTGGCGCGTCTGGACGGCTCCAAGCTCGGCAGCCTGGATGAGCGCCTGAAGTGGTTCGGTGCCGACAAGGCCGCGTTTGAAGCCAGCAACGACCCGGCCATCCAGTACGCGGTGGCAGTGATGCCGGCACTGCTGGAGCTGGAGCACCAGCGCAAGCTGCGCATGGGCGAGGAGCTGGTGGCACGCCCGCTGTTCCTGCAGGCCATTGCCGATTACAAGAAGACCAAGGGTGAGTTCGTTTATCCGGATGCCAACCTGTCGCTGCGCATCACCTTCGGCAACGTGAAGGGTTACACCGGCTTGGACGGCAAGGTGCAGGAAGCCTTCACCGACCTGGAAGGCATCGTCGCCAAGGAAACCGGCAAGGACCCGTTCGACTCGCCGCAGGCGCTGATCGATGCGGTCAAGGCCAAGCGTTACGGCGGCTTCGAGGACAAGCGTATCGGCAGCGTGCCGGTGAACTTCCTGTCCGACCTGGACATCACCGGCGGCAACTCCGGCTCGCCGGTGCTGGACGCGCACGGCCGCCTGGTTGGCCTGGCGTTTGACGGCATCTGGGAATCGGTCGCCAGCAACTGGGTGTTCGACCCGGTGATGACCCGCATGATCTCGGTCGACGAGCGTTACATGCGCTGGATCATGCAGGAAGTGGCGCCGGCGCCGCAGCTGCTGAAGGAA
>DKPB01000043.1:25881-35647 GCA_002471015.1 Stenotrophomonas sp. UBA7346 | reverse complement strand
CGGGCGGGGAGGCGCATTCTATACGTTAATCACGCGCGATGGTAGGGGTGATTGGCCAACATTGCCGCTGCGCGATACAGCTGTTCGGCCACGACCAGCCGCACCAGCATGTGCGGCAAGGTCAGCGGGCCGATCGACCACTTCTCGTCGGCCACCGCCGATACCTCTGCCGCGTGTCCTTCTGGCCCGCCGATCAGGAAGGCCAGGTCCCTGCCCTGCGTCCGCCAGTGTTCCAGGCGCTGCGCCAACTGCTCGGAGCTGAGCTGCCGACCTGGCACGTCCAGCGCCACCACATAGGGATTTTTCGGCAACGCCGCCAGCACCCGCTTGCCCTCGTCCTCGATCGCCCGGCGCGGATCACGGCCCTTGCCGCGCAGACCGGGCTCGATCTCCACCAACTCCAACGGCAGCCAATGCGACAGGCGCTTCTGGTACTCGGCAAAGCCCTGCGCCACCCAGGCCGGGGCCCGTTCTCCGGTGGCGATCAACCTAGCTTTCATGGCGCGGCTCCTGCTGGGGATCAAATGAAAACGGCGCCCTGCGGCGCCGTCTGGGGCACTACGGCAAGGCCACTCAGGCCTGCGCGTCGTCCTCGTCATCGGCGACCGGCGGCTGGTCACCCACGGTCCACAGGCGCTCCAGCGCATAGAACTCACGCACGCGCGGCAGCATGACGTGGACGATCACATCGCCCAGGTCGACCAGTACCCACTCGGCCTCGCGCTCGCCTTCCACACCCAGCGGCATGACGCCCAGCTGCTTGGCAAAACGCACCACCTCATCGCCAATCGACTTGACGTGGCGGGTCGAGGTGCCGGAGGCGATCACCAGATAGTCGGCGACGCTGGACTTGCCGCGGACATCGATCTCCACGGTGTCCTTGGCCTTGATCTCTTCCAGGCCGGCATGGACGGCAGCCAGCAGTGCCGGGACGGAGGGTGCCGGGTTGGGCAATTGGGTCTTGATGACTTGGGCTTCGGTGGTCAAAGCGGGAGAACTCGATGAATAAGGGGGCGATTATAGAGAACCCGGCCGCAGCCGGCATTCACGACGGTTGGCAAGCGTACAGGCCCTGCGCCTGGATGTAGTCTGCCACTGTCGGCGGCAGCAGTGGCCGCCAGTCGCCGCTCGCGGCGATCAGCGCGCGCACGGCGGTGGCCGATTCGGCGTGCAGCGGCTGGCGCATGCGCCATACCTTGCCTGCCGGCGCCTGCGCCAGGGCGGACGCAGACGCTACCCAGGCCCGTTCCAGATGTGTGGCCAGCAATGCCGGCAGCTCCCCGTCCAGGGCACTGCCCGGGCGTTCGGCCACCACGATATGCGCCAACGCCAGCAGGTGCTCCCATTCATGCCAGGTGGGCAGGCCCAGCAGGCTGTCGGCCCCCATCAGCAGGACGATGGGCTGTTGCCGGCCCAGTTCCGAACGCAGTTCACGCAGGGTGTCCACGGTCCAGGACGGCACGCCCGGGTGCCGCTGGGCACGCTCAAGCTCGCGCAGATCCACCTGCAGCTGCGGGTGGCCGGCAACGGCCAGCTGCAGCATGTGCGCCCGCTGGGTGGCATCGGCGCCCGGTGGCGGGCGGTGCGGCGGATCCGCCGCCGGCATCAGCCGGACTGGACCGTGCAGCGCCCGGGCGGCCCCCAGGGCAATGGCCAGATGACCGTTATGCACCGGATCGAAGGTGCCGCCATACAGCACCAGCAGCCCAGCGGCAGACGCTGCCGCCTCAGCGGGCATTGCGCACCAGCAGCCTGACCGCGCGCGCCTCGGCCAGCGCCAGCAGCAAACGCTCCAGTGCCAGCCATGCATCGCCGTCGGCACGCCCTTTGGCGATGCGGTCGATCTGCGAGGCTTCGGCGACAAAGCGCTCCCAGCGACGTGGATCGGGGTGCCGTTGCAGCGCGCGCTTGAACGGCGCCTGGCGCGACTCCCAGATGCCCTTGGACTTCATCTCACCGGCAAGATTGCCACCGGCGGCCTGCACCCGCGCCAGCCCGGCGGTGAGCAGCAGTTCGCGGATCAGGATGGGCATCAGCGCGGCCACTGCCTCGCCTTCGGCACGCAAGCCGGCCAGCATCCGCGTCACCGCGGTGGCCTGCCCCGAGAACGCCGCCTCGCTGAGCCGGAACACGTCATAGCGCGCGGCATCGGCCACCAGCGCGTCCATCTTCGCCACGTCCAAGGGCTGGCCATCGGCCAGCAGGGCCAGCTTGTCGATCTCCTGCGCAGCCGCCAGCAGGTTGCCTTCCACCCGCTCGCTCAGCCGCTGTACCGCCGCCGGCTCGGCGCGCAGGCCCTTGGCCCGAAGGCGCCGCTCGATCCAATCACCCAGCTCATGGGGTTTGATGGCCCAGGCCACCGACAACACGCCAACCTTGTTGACCGCCTCGGTCCATTTGCCCTGGTGTGCCTTGCTCCACTCACCGGCAGTGATCAGCAGCACCACATCCGCGGGTGGCCGTGCACAGAAGTCGCTGATGACCTCGGCGCCCTCCTTGCCCGGCTTGCCATTGGGCAGGCGCACCTCGACCAGGCGGCGGGCGCTGAACAGACTGGGCGCATTGAAGCTGGAGGACAGCTGCCCCCAGTCGAAATCACGCCCGTCGGCATCAAACACCTCGCGCTCGCCGATACCCTCGGCGCGCGCCTTGGCACGCACCGCATCGGCGGCCTCGATGACACGCAGCAGTTCAGACCCGGCGATCAGATAGACCGGCGCCAGCGCCTGCCCGGCCGCCTGGCTGGAAAGTTGTTCGGGGCGTAGTTCCATCAGCAACGCCCCCCATCAGGCCTAGGCAGCAACAACTCAGCCCTGGCCATCCTTGCTCCCGGCAGCCGGTTGTTGCTTGGCCTTTTCCAGGTCCGCGCGCACCACGCTGTCGATGCGGCGCAGGATCGAGGCGGACATCTCGCGGCGCAGTTCATCGGCCAGGATCTCGCGCTCGGTGGTGGTGCCGGTGTCGTCATCGGGCTGCGACACGTAGTCACGCGACAACTCGATCACCTGCTCCGGTACGACCGGGGTGCCATCGGGATGGTTGAACTGGAAGATCACCGCATACCGCAGGCTGTATTCCTGCGAGCGGCCGCGCTCATCGATGGCGATGGGGCGATCACCCCAGCGCTCGGAACGGACCAGCAGGCGGGCAACGCCGGTACTGGCCTGGGCAGCGGGCGTCTCATCGTCGACCACTGCCGCACCCGAGGCGCGCAGCCCGCGTGACAACAGCTTCACCAGCTCGCTGTAACGCGTGGTGGACTCCACCTTCACCGCCGGCATGTCAGCGGGCAGCACCAGCTTGTTGCGCAGATGGAAACCACAGCCGGTGAGGCCGGCAGCGAGGAACAGTGCGATCAGGTATCGGGTCATGGACACAGTCTGGATGAGCAGGCCGGGAGCGGCAATAGCAGGGCCGCATCTTCGCGCATCGGGGGTGAACGCGGATGAATCCGCGTTGACGCCAAAGGACACAGCGGCTGCGCCGCAGGGGCGCGCTGCCGCCGCCAACGCAGCCTGTCACCGCGCAGCCCGGCTGGGCAGACGTGGTGACAGGCCTGGCGCCGGCTGCAACCGGCAATGGGTCAGCCGGCGACGATATTGACGATCTTGCCCGGCACGATGATGACCTTGCGGATGCTCAGCCCGTCGAGGAACTTGGCCGTGTTCGGCTCTTCCTTGGCGAGGGCTTCGATCTGCTCGCGCGCGGCATCGGCAGCGACTTCGATGGTGCCACGCAGCTTGCCGTTGACCTGCACCGCCAGGGTCAGCGAATCCTTGACCAGGGCAGCACTGTCCACCTGCGGGAACGGCTGGTCTTCCAGCAGCGTCTCGGCATGGCCCAGCAGCTGCCACATGGCGTGGCAGGCATGTGGGGTGATCGGGTTCAGCAGCAGCACCGCAGCCTGCAGGGCCTCCTGGCGCACCGCACGGCCCTGCGCACTGGCGTCGTCGAACTTGGTCAGGGCGTTGAGCAGCTCCATCACCGCGGCAATGGCGGTATTGAAGGCGTGGCGGCGGCCGTAGTCGTCACTGACCTTGCCGATGGTCTCGTGGGTCTTGCGGCGCATGGCCTTCTGCCCGGCATCCAGTGCCGCGGCATCCAGCGCCGGTGCCGCCCCGTCAGCGACGTGCTTGTGCACCATCGCCCACAGGCGGCGCAGGAAGCGCGCCATGCCGTCCACACCGGCCTCGTTCCACTCCAGCGACTGTTCCGGCGGCGCCGCGAACATCGAGAACAGGCGCACGGTGTCGGCACCGTACTTGGCGACCATGGTCTGCGGGTCGACGCCGTTGTTCTTGGACTTGGACATCTTCTCGGTGCCGCCGATCACCACCGGCTGGCCGTCCGTGCGCAGGGTCGCGCCGGTGATGCGGCCGCGCTCGTCGCGCACCGTGTCCACATCGGCCGGGTTGAACCAATCCTTGGAACCGTCGCTGTTCTGGCGGTAGAAGGTCTCGGCGATGACCATGCCCTGGCACAGCAGGTTCTGCGCCGGCTCGTTGCTGTCCACCATGCGTGCATCACGCAGCAGCTTGTGGAAGAAACGGAAATACATCAGGTGCAGGATGGCGTGCTCGATGCCACCGATGTACTGGTCCACCGGCAGCCAGTAGTTGCCGCGCTTGTCCACGGCCTCGCGGGCACCCGGCGAGGTGTAGCGGGCGTAGTACCAGCTCGACTCCATGAAGGTGTCGAAGGTGTCGGTTTCGCGCTCGGCCGCGCCGCCGCAATCCGGGCAGGTGGTCTTGCGCCATTCCGGGTCGGCCTTGATCGGCGAGCCGGTACCGTTGAGTGTCACGTCTTCCGGCAGGATCACCGGCAGTTGGTCTTCCGGCACCGGCACCGCGCCACACTTGTCGCAGTAGATCACCGGGATCGGGCAGCCCCAGTAACGCTGGCGGCTGACGCCCCAGTCGCGCAGGCGGTAATTGATGCGGCGCTGGCCCTGGCCCTTGCGCTCGAAACGCTCGGCCAGTGCCTCGAACGCGCCTTGGAAATCCAGGCCATCGAACTCGGCCGAATTGACCAGTTCGGTCTCGCGGGTCTTGTCGCCGTACCAGTCCTGCCAGCGGCGGGCGTCATAGCTGCGCTCGTCGTCGTTCTTCGGCGACTTCAGCGCGATGACCTGCTTCTTCGGCAGGTCGTACTTGCTGGCGAATTCGAAATCACGCTGGTCATGGCCGGGCACGGCCATCACTGCGCCGGTGCCGTAGCCCATCAGCACGAAGTTGGCGACCCAGATCGGCACCTGCTCGCCGCTGACCGGATGGATGGCCTTCAGGCCGGTATCCATGCCGCGCTTTTCCTGGGTTTCCAGTTCCGCCTCGGAGACACCCCCCTGCTTCAGCTCGGCCAGCATGGCGGCCAGCTGCGGGTTGTTCTTGGCGGCATGCACAGCCAGCGGGTGTTCGCCGGCAATGGAGACGAAGCTCACGCCCATCACCGTGTCCGGGCGGGTGGTGAACACGCGCAGCGGGTCCAGTGCGGCACCGTCCACATCACGCACGTCGAACTGGATTTCCAGGCCTTCGGAACGGCCGATCCAGTTGCGCTGCATGGTCTTGACCGAGTCCGGCCAGCCCGGCAGTTCGTCCAGGCCGTCCAGCAATTCCTGGGCGTAATCGGTGATGCGCAGGAACCACTGCGGGATCTCGCGCTTTTCGACCAGTGCGCCGGAACGCCAGCCGCGGCCATCGATGACCTGCTCGTTGGCCAGCACGGTGTTGTCGACCGGGTCCCAGTTCACCACCGAATTGCGGCGGTAGGCCAGGCCCTTGCGCATCAGGCGGGTGAACATGCGCTGCTCGTGGACGTAGTAGTCCGGCGTGCAGGTGGCGAATTCGCGCGACCAGTCGATGGCATAGCCCAGCGACTTGAGCTGGCTGCGCATGTGGCCGATGTTGGCGTAGGTCCACTTGGCCGGCGCGGTCTTGTTCTTGATCGCGGCGTTCTCGGCCGGCAGGCCGAAGGCGTCCCAGCCCATCGGCTGCAGCACGTTGTGGCCGGTCATGCGCTTGTAGCGGCTGATGACGTCGCCAATGGTGTAGTTGCGCACATGGCCCATGTGCAGCGCACCGGACGGGTACGGAAGCATCGACAGGCAGTAGTACTTGGGCTTGTCCGAGGTTTCGTTCACCTCGTATGCCTTCTCGGCCTCCCAGAACTTCTGGGCGGCGGCTTCAACCTGCTGGGGATCGTAGATATTCGGTTCGACGCTGGACATGTCAACGCTGGGCAACGGCAAAGCGGCAAAGGGTACCGCAGTGCATCATTGCACTCCAATCGACCCAGGTAGCCCCACCCGCAAAAAACCGCAGGTCATTGAAATACTGAAGATTTACCGACATCGCCCGACAGGCCGGCAAACGCCGGCAACGCCTGCCTGGCGACTATCGCGCCAACCTCATGCCCGCGCAGGCAGCACCCTGGCCGCACCCAGCAGCCATATCAGCCATCCCAGGAAGGCCAGCCGCTGCGCCATGGCCACCGGCATCACGACCTCGAACAGGAAGGCGCTGCATGCCATCCAGGCCGCGCATGCCAGGCTGAGGGTTGCCAATGGCCGCCACGCGCTGGCGCGGGCCGCCCCCAACCGCAACGCGATGGCGGCAGTACAGAACGCCAGCAGCCACAGCAACCAGGCACTGGCATGGAACTGGCTGGCGCGGTTGCCGATATCGTCCACATCCAGCGGAAACAGGCCCATCGCGACAAAGGCCAGCGCTGCAAGCAACAGCATCTGCCCGCCCACGCGCAGCGGCCTGGGCGCACTGGCTGGCATGCGCAGTACCGCATCCAGCGCCACCAACCCGGCCAGCAGGCCCGGCAGCACGAAGCCCAGCCAGCTGAACAGGTTGCCGTCCGGCACCCCATGCGCCCCCAGCAGCGATACCGGGTGGCGCATCTGGTCATAGCCCTGCAGGCGCACACCGAACCCAATGACCGCCAACAGCCATACCAATACCGCCGCCGGCCCCGCCCACTGCCACCCCTTGCGCGTCATCACCACTCATCCTCGGCAACTGCCGCAGCAGGCCTGCCACGGTTTCATTGCTCCCATTGTGACCGCAGCGGCCGGTGATGGCACCGGCCGCTGCGTCCCAACCCCCTGCCCGTCGCTGCCTGCTCAGCCGCTGATGCCGGCAATCTCCACACGCCGATTGGGGGCCAGGCAGGCCACCAACTGGCCACGCGCGCTATCGGCGCAGTCCACCAGCGGCTCACTGCTGCCGCGCCCTTCGGCCCGGATCGCACCGGCCGGGACGCCCTGGCTGACCAGATAGGCACGCACACTCTCGGCCCGTCGTTGCGACAGCCCCTGGTTGTAGCTGTCGCTGCCGATGCGATCGGTGTAACCGACCACCACAAGGTTCGCCTGCGCCGCGTTGCTGCCCAGGCTGCGCACCACCTCGTCCAGACGGGTCCTGCCCGCCGCCGACAGTTCGGCACTGTCGAAGGCGAACAAGGCGTCGGCGGAAATCCGCAACGGCGCCTGCACCGCCGGCAGAGGGGGTGCGGGAGGGGGAGGTGCGGGAGCCGGTTCAAGCAACGCGGCGCAACTGGCAGGTTTCCAGGCCTGCCCGGTGGCGATTCCGTTACCGTCGAATTGGACCTGGAACTGGCATTGCACCGGCGCGGCCCCCACCGAACGCCGGAAGTTGAATACATAGTTCCACTCCCGCACTCCCCACAGACCTTCATTGAACTGCGGGGTACCAAGCAACTGCTGGATCTGCCGCTTGTTCATGCCTGGCGCGTACTGGCGCAGGTTGTCCAGGTTCACGTAGGTGCCGCCGGCCGGATAGGCCTTGGCCGGGTCGGGAAACGCGTCACGCACCTGCCCCGCCCCACACCCCGTCAGCAGGGCCAGCACCGCCAGCCCGGTCCATTTGATATTCATCTCGTTCTCCGCGTCGATGTCATGGTCGCCCTGGCCTCAGCCTGCGGGGCTCACCACTGGAAACCGGCGCCGACGGTCACACCGCCATCGCCGCGGGTATTGGCCGAACCACTGAGCTTGTAGATCCAGCGACCACCATCGCTGACGCCCGACACACCCACCGCCATGCTGGACTCACCATGGAAGGTGCTGGCCGCAAACGAAGCCATCCGCCGGCCCGCTTCCGAGGGCTGGGGCAGACCGGCCATGGCCATCGCCGAGGCGATACCGGCCGAAGCCCGGTCGTCGACCCGCTTGATGTCGCGGGTGATGTCGTTGAAGCGTTGATCCGTGTAGTTCTTCGACCAATCCATGACTTCCCCCAGGCCCTTGTTGAGTTGTGCCACGTTCACTGCGTCGGTGGGTGCGGTACCGGTGCCAACGTTGTGGATGACCGTACTGGTCCCCGCCTTGCCCATGGTCACGCTGCCGTAGTTGGTGCTGCCGTCGGTGTTCTGGTCATAGCGCACCGTGCCCTGCTGCGACGCCTCCAGCTGGCGGACATTGACGGCGTCGGTTGCGGCCGTACCGTCGGCGACGTTGGTGATCTGCCGCTCCTTGCCGGCAGCGCCCACCGACACGGTGTTGTCGCGATCAGCCACCGAGCCGGCACCCAGTGCGACACTACCGGCCGCACTGGCACTGGCACCGTTGCCGATGGCAACCGCTTCACTGCCGCTTGCACTGGCCTGCGGGCCGGCAGCCAACGCATCCTGGCCCGTGGCCGATGCCGCCGGCTTGGTCGAGTTGACCGCGAAGTACGCACTGCCTGCGCCGCCGTTCTGGATGTTGTCGATGCGGTTGTTGACGTTGACGATGGAACTGTCCATCGCTGCCAACGCATCGGTGACGTTGTCGAGCACAACCTGGTTGGTGCCGCCGCTGGTGGACACCGAGGTCACCGCGAAGCTGGGCGCGGTCCACAGGCCGGTACCTGGATCGAAGCCCATGGTGCCGCCGATTGCCTGCGTCACCGCCTCGTTGGTCGCAGCCAGCTGGCCGCCGTTGACTGCATCAAGGCTGCCACTGACAACCTGTCCATTGGCCACGTTCGTCACCGCCACGGCCTGTCCATCCCCTGCCCCGGTCAGTGCCACCTGGTTGGTCGGATTGCCATTGGCATCTGCTACGTACTGCACGTTCAATGCGCTGCCAACACCACCGCCGGTGGTGATCATGTTGCGTAGATTCACCAGCGAGTCACTGATCGAGTCAAAGGCGAACCCGATGTTGCCGAAGTTGCCCAGCGCAGTGACCCCATCGGCCTGGATGCCAAAGATCTGATAGTTGGGGGCAAGCAGGGTGCCGGTGGCAGACAGGCTGGCGCCGCCGCCAAGATAACTGGCGATACTCTGTCCAAGACCGAACAGCTGCCCACCATTGACCGCATCCGCCCCGCCCGCGACGACTGCGCCAGCGGCCACGTTGCGCAGCGCCACTGCAGCGCCACTGCCATCACCAATCAGCTCGACCTCATTGAGCGGATTGCCGGCAGCATCGGCGCTGTACAAAACCGCCAGCGGATCGCTGCCGCCGCTGCCGTCCGGCAACAGCGAGGACAGGTTCAACAGCGAATCACTGATCGAGCTGAAGGCGCTGTCGAAGTTGAGATAGTCCTGCAACGTCGCCTGTCCGCCCACCGCAATGCTGTTGATCTTGAAGGTGGGTGCGCTGAAGGTGCCATCGGCCAGGAAAGCGGCGCCACCTCCGATGTAACCGGCCAGCGACTGGCCCATGCCATACAGCTGACCGCCGTTGACCGCATCGGCGCTGCCCAGCGACAGACTGCCGGCGGCGATGTTACGCAACGCAACGCTGGCGCCG
>DKPB01000043.1:23174-25621 GCA_002471015.1 Stenotrophomonas sp. UBA7346 | reverse complement strand
CGCCGTATCGATGCTGAGGTAGTCCTGCAGCGAGGCATCGCCACTGGCAGCGATGCTGTTGATGGCATAGGTCGGCGCACTGAAGGTGCCATCGGCCAGGAAAGCGGCGCCACCTCCGATGTAACCGGCCAGCGACTGGCCCATGCCATACAGCTGACCGCCATTGACCGCATCGGCGCTGCCCAGCGACAGACTGCCGGCGGCGATGTTGCGCAACGCAACGCTGGCGCCGCTGCCGTCACCGACCAGGCTGACTTCGTTGGTGGGGTTGCCATCCGCGTCCGCGGTGTACAGGACCGCCAGCGGATCACTGCCATCGGGCAGCAGGGTCTGCAGGTTCAACAGCGAATCACTGATCGAGGTGAACGCCGTATCGATGCTGAGGTAATCCTGCAGCGAGGCATCGCCACTGGCAGCGATGCTGTTGATGGCATAGGTCGGTGCGCTGAAGGTGCCATCGGCCAGGAAAGCGGCGCCACCTCCGATGTAACCGGCCAGCGACTGGCCCATGCCATACAGCTGCCCGCCATTGACCGCCTCCATGCTTCCCGCCGACAACGCGCCCCCGGCCAGATTGGCCAAGGTTGTGCCAGTGGTCGCACTGCTGCCGCCCAGGGTGACCCGGCTGTAGTCCACGTTGCCACCTGCATCCTGGTCATATAGCACCGCCGACAGGCTGACGTCGTTGATCTGGGACAGCGCGCCCTGCAGCTGCGCCACGTTGACCGCGTCGGTTGCCTGTGAGCCTGCAGCCACATGGGTGATCTGCCGCTCGCGTCCGGCTGAGCCCACCGCCACTTCACCAATGGAGGATTGCGCCGCGGTCAGGCCGAACGCACTGTAGTTGTCCATGCCACCGCGTGCGGCATTGGATTTATAGCCCAGCGCCACGCTGTTGGCCTTGTCTGATGTCGCCCCGGCACCCAGCAGTGTCTGCCCATTGGCGGTACCGATGGCACTGTCACCGATCACCACCGAATGGCCCAGACGCGCATCGTAGTCGGCAGTCGGCACACCGGTGGGGTTGTTCGGGTCATTGACGCCATTGCCGGCAAACACCTCATTGGCATCCTGCATCGCCAAACGATGCTGAGCGTTGGTGCCGATCACCACTTCCTTGGAACCATTGGCAAAGGCGCCGTCACCGATCAGCACCTGATAGTCCTGCGCGGCATTGATGCCCCAGCAATCCACCTGCACCAGGCCGAGTACATTGGCGCACTTGGCGGCCCAGGCCGGCGCCTGGTCCGGCAGCAACAGGCCCAGCAGGCCGTTGGGGTCACCGTTGTTGATGTTGTAGATGTAGCTGTCGGACGTAACCCCGCCCAACAGAGTCATGTGCGAGTTGCCGCCCGTCGCCAGTCCACCGACACCGTCCAGCAACTGTCCGACAGGGCTGAGGTTGACCACGGGCACTCCCAGCACCGACACCGAGGTATAGCCCTGTGCGATGTTGGCGCTGTTGATGGTCAGGCTGCCGTTCTGCACATAACCATTGCCACCAAGCACCGACGACAGAGTGGGCGCCAGCACACTGCCAACCGTGCCGACCGCGCCGCCATTGCCGACAATCAGGCTGCCGCCTGCCGCCGGCGGCGGTGGCACCGGGGCAGCTGGCGGGGCCGCCGGCGTGGTACCGGTCACCTGGCCCACGATATTGGACAAGCCATTTGTCACACCACTCAGCACGCCGCCCACGGCACCGGTGAGCCCCCCCACCCCGGATGCCGAGCCGGTCAGACCGCCCAGCGTGCTGCCTACCGCGCCCAGCGCGGCATTGCCGGTACTGTCGACTGCACCGAGCAGATCCTGCACCGCACCCACCACATCGCCACCCGCGAGGCTTCCACTGGTCTGCTGCAAGCCATCGGTCAAGGTGTCGACCGTTGCACCAAGGCCACTGCCCAGGGTGCCGGACCCGGTCACTTCGGTAACCAGCTGCCCTACTCCCTGGCCCAACTGGTCCACTGCCGGGGAGGTATTGTCCACCACGCCGTCCACCAGGCCGCCGACGCCCGTCTCAGCCACGACGCCCCCCACCGTATCCGTCACGGCGCCGACCACACCCGTGACCGCGCCGGCCAACGGGTTGTCACCCTGTCCATTGGGCGTCAATGCACCGCCCAATGCAGTCGTGGCCTGATCCACCCCCGCCCCGACAACGCCAACGGTATTGCTCACCGTCCCGCCCAGCGAGGTTGAACCGGTGACGTCGGCCAGCACACCGCCAACCGCTTCGCCCGCACCGTCGATGACACCACCCAGCGTTGCACCGGCATCGTTACCGCCCTGCAATGCGCCGGTCAGACCACCAACCAGCTGCTGCACACCGCCCAGCAGCGGCGCATCGGAACCCTGCCCAGGCGCGGGAACACCGCCCAGCAGGCCAGTCACCTGTGTGACCCCATCGGCGACACCGGCGACCGCACCGGTCACCGTACCGCCAA
>DKPB01000043.1:0-22859 GCA_002471015.1 Stenotrophomonas sp. UBA7346 | reverse complement strand
GCTGCTGCACACCGCCCAGCAGCGCCACATCGGAACCCTGCCCCGGTGCGGCAACACCGCCCAGCAGGCCGGTCACCTGTGTGACCCCGTCGGCGACACCGGCGACCACACCGGTCACCGTACCGCCAAGCTGCGCCGACCCGGTCAGCGCACCCACCGCCTCACCGCCGGCCTGGCCAACACCATTCAGGACACCGCCGAGCGCAGCACCGGCATCGGTGTCGCCCTGCAATGCGCCGGTCAGACCACCAACCAGCTGCTGCACACCGCCCAGCAACGGCGCATCGGAACCCTGCCCCGGCGCGGCAACACCGCCCAGCAGGCCGGTCACCTGTGTGACCCCGTCGGCGACACCGGCGACCACGCCGGTCACCGCACCGCCAAGCTGCGCCGACCCGGTCAGCGCACCCACCGCCTCACCGCCGGCCTGGCCAACACCGTCCAGGACACCGCCGAGCGCAGCACCGGCATCATTTCCGCCCTGCAATGCGCCGGTCAGACCACCGACCAGCTGCTGCACGCCCCCCACCAGCGGCAGATTTTCCTCCTTGCCCGGGGAAAGCACCGTGGCAACCGCCTGGGTGGTGGAGTGCACCACGCCAGCAACATGATCGACACCCGAAGCGAGCACGGTACCCGCAGCCGCAGAGCCGGTGGCTCCGCCTACCACCGCGCCAAGGTTTGTACCTGCACCACGCAGCACCGGTGCGATGGCGTTGCCCGCAGTGCTGACCAGACCTGCAAGCGGATCGACACCCTGCGCCGTTCCGCCAAGACCAGTTACCGTGCCAACCACGCCGGCAAGCGTATCGCGCAGCGGCGCACCGCCTTCTTCCTTGCCAGGCGACAGCAGGTTGGTCAGACCGTTGACCAGGCCCGCGGTACCGCCCGCATTGGGTGCCCCCGGCGCAGCACCGGACAACAGTTGCACTACGGGTGCGGCCGCACTGGCCACTTCGCCGATCACCCTGTCCGCTACCGGCACCGCTACTTTGGCGCGCAGTTTTGCGGCTGCCTGCAGGCGTGCCTGCGGCGGTGCAGTGCCGGCCTGCGCCTGGACCTTTACCGCGGCACCCAAATCCGCCCGGATGAGCGAGGGCACGGCAATGTTCAGCGCTGTGCCGACACCGACGCCGGCCTGCACATTGGCTGCCGGCAGCTGCTGCAGCACCTGTTGGGTTTGATCATTGCTGTATTTGGCAACCAGCGCCTGCAGGTCATCCAGGCGTGCATCGCTTGCGTGCGCAGGCAAGGCCATCACCAAGGCCAACATGCCGGCCGCTCCAGACCATGCCAAGGCCGAGGCCGGTGCATGCAGCTTCGTTGCTCCACTGGCCTTGCCGTGTGCGCTCGCCAACTCCGAGCCAACCACGAAGGCGTTGAGGGTGCGGTTCCATACCAGACGATAGATGCGGTTCATGAAGGGGGGCCTCCAAGCCAGGCGCCCGGGATGGGCGGCTGTGTGTGGCACCAGTACACCGCTTCCAACAGGTGCTACTTGCCCGCATCCGGCACACCCATAGCGTGATTTGGCAAAGCGTTGCGCGTTACCGGCACGCCAATGCACCTATTCGGCAATCTGCCCGAATGCTTGAACGCCATCACATGCCGCAACAGCACCGCGATCAGGCATGGCTGTAGTTGCCACGCATCAGGGTTTCGCTGGGCAACTCACCGAACACCCGGCGATAGTTGTCGGCAAAGCGCGACAGATCCCAAAGCCCGCAACTCAGCGCGATGGACTTCACCGATTTGCGACCAGCATCTGCGCTGGCCAGACTGCGACAGGCCTCGCACAGACGCAGCATGGACAGGTAGCGCACCGGCGATATGCCCACCAGCTCCTCGAACGCATAGCGCAGGGCGCGCTCGCTCACGCCGGCGGCATCACACAATTCCTGCATGTAGATATGACGCCGAAGGTTGGCATACATCATGTCTTCGGCCCGCCTGAAAATCAGATAGCGCGCACGCCGGCTACGGCTGCACACGGTGCGTTCCGGCGGGCCATTGGCAATGATTTCCTTCACATGCGCATCGAGCATGGCCTCGATCTCGGCGGCATCCACCTCGCCCTGCTGGATGCGCTCATGCAGGCCCTGGTAGTACGCCTGCAATGGCACATGATCGGCGCCGCTGACCAGCGGCACGCCCGGCGTGTCCGCCACCAGCCCGCCCAACCGCTGCGCCGCGGCGCGTTCCTGGAAGCGCTTGAGTGGCACCAGTACGAAGGTGACCCGGCTGCCTGCGCCCAGCGCGAACTCGGTGACGCCATCGGGCATGACCGACACGATATTGCCCGAGCTCAACGGCACGCCATGGCACCAGCTGGCCTCGGCATCCACCGCCTGCAGGCAACCCAGCAGACACCAGTCCAATGGCAGCACGAAGCGTCCGCGCGCCCGCGCACCAATCTCGAAGGTGCACAGCAGTGCCTGGTCGTGGACGAAAGAAGTGATCCTGGCAGTGGGCGGTTGGTCATCCAGCAGAACCAGTTCGACGTGACAGACCCGCAAGGTCCCACCCAGCGAAGCCAGATCGAACGAACGCAGACCATTGCCACCCGCAACCGCATCCATGTGAACGCCCCTTGTTGATGCCAGACGGCATCCGTTCCCGCAGCCGATCCTCTGCCACGGACATTCCCGGCCGTCCGTGATCCCAAGACGCAAACCAAGAAACCTATAAGAGCACTGCCTTTACCCCTACGGCGCCTGAAGGCGTTCCGTATGGGCCGATACTGCAGCAAAAAACGCGTCTTCACGGCCGCCAGAACGTATGAGATGGCGATGCCCATCACACATATGAAAAACAATTGCTTCTTGCCGAATATGCGTATGCGCCGCGCAAGCGCGTTGCAATGATGCTGCCGGGCATGCACGCATGCCGACAGGGGAAAACGGAAGCGGCAATTACAGATCCCTGCATCCAACAGGGCTGCTGCGCGAACGCCAACCCCACGCCGGCATCTGGCATTCCCATGACTCTCAACGGGCAGCAATGCCCCTCTTTGCCCGGCAAGCGTCGGTGCAACACCGACACCGGGTCATCATGGAGATCGCTATGAATGCTCAGATCCGCAAGTTCTTCAAGGAAGAAGATGGTGTAACGGCGCTGGAATACGGGCTTCTGGCAGCCGTCATCGCCGGTGTCATCATTTTCTTTGCCCAGGACGGCATCAAGTCCGTCTTCGACCTGGTGGTCGTCAAGCTCAAGGCCGCAATCAACGGGGGAGCCGCTTCCACTCCCGCCTGAGCAACCTCACAAAGGCCCCCCGCCATGACCATCGCCACCCTCACCGCGCTGCTGCTGGGCATCCAGGCCTGCACCAGCGACCTGCTGGCACGACGCGTCTGCAACCGCGTCCTGCTGGCCGTGCTGGGTGTGGCATTGGCAACGCAACTGCTCTCTTTAGGCTCCCAGCCTTCACTTCCCCAGTGCCTGCTCGGCGGCATCGCCGGACTTGCGGTGCTGCTGCCCTTCTACGCGTTCGGCTGGATGGGTGCGGGTGATGTGAAGCTGTTTTCGACCATTGGTTTTCTACTTGGGGCCAAGGTGTTGCTCCCGATCTGGGTGATCGCCAGCCTGGCGGCCGGGGTCCACGCATTGCTGGTCATTGCGTGGCCCTCGGTCGCCCGCTCCACTCCCCTTGCACTGCACCGCGCAGCATCGGCTTGGCAACACTCCACCCTGATCAATGACTGGCGTATGGACCTACGCTCGGCCCGACGGGGACGTAAGGGAATCCCCTACGCCGCCTACCTGGGACTGGCGATGATCGGCTACGTCCTGCATGGAGCCGGCTATGCATAAAAGATCACAACCGGGACGACGCCAAGCGCGCGGCGTGGTCACCATCGAGTTTGCCTTGCTGCTGATGTTCGGCGTGCTGCCCTTGCTGATGCTCACCTTCACCGGGGTAATGGTGTTCGCCGCCCAGCAGTCGCTGGCACTGGCGGCAGGTGAAGGTGCACGTGCCTCACTGCGGTATGGCACACCCGCCGAACGCCGCAGCAATGCCTGCATGGCCGCCGCCCGCTCCATGCAATGGCTGCTCAACTATTCCCGCGCATCGGCCACCTGCAGCAGCGCCGATGCGCCCCCCATCGCGGTTTCCCAGCCCTATGCCTGTGGCTCGGACAGCAGCGTGCAGTGCATCCGCGTGACCACCTCGTACGACCACGACGCACATCCCTTCCTGCCTGGCACGGGGGCCTTGCTGACCTGGAGCATGGGGCAATCGCTGAGCAGTACTGCCGTTGTACAGCTGGACCTGGGTAACCGCTGATCCGTTTCCGCAATCCCGTTTTCGTCGTCTTCCAGGGGAAGGAGCTCCAGATGCCAAAGGCAATCCGCATCACCGCCATCATCCTGCTGGCGCTGGGCCTGTTGTTGGGGGTGCTCGCGATCAGCGGCCTGGGCCGCCGCGCGGAGCCCCTGCCGACGGCCAGTCAGGCGCCGGCCGTCACGGGACAGGCCAAGCGCGCGGTGGTGATTGCCACTGCGGCCCTGCCCGCCGGCCAGCCCATCGTTGCCAGCGATCTTTCCAATGCCGACCTGGCCGTCGGGCCAGGCGAGGGATTCAACAACATCTCCGATGTGGTTGGCCGCGTCCCCGCGCATACCATTGCCGCCGGCGCCATGGTGTCGCCAGCCCAGCTGCTGCAGGGCATCGCCGCTGGGCTGCAGCCGGGCGAACGGGCATTGGCAGTGCCAGTAGATGAGCTGGCCGGCGTCAGCAACCGCGTGCAGCCCGGGGACTTTGTCGATGTCTTCATGAGCCTGCAGGACCCGGACAGCGCCAGCAGCGGCCGCGCAAATCCACAGGCCCGTCTGCTGCTGTCGCGGCTGCGTGTGCTGGGTTATGGCGAAAACGACGTCGCCCGCCAAGCCGCCAACAGCAACACCCAAGATACCGAAACCACCGTACAACCGGCCCCCGGCAGTCGCGCCGAGACCATCGCTGCGCGCGACAGCGGCAGCGGTGCCAACGCCAATGGCGTGCAGGCGCGCAGTGCGATCCTGGCCGTACCGGTGCAGGACGCGGGCAGGCTGTTGCTGGCCGCGCACAGCGGCAAGCTGTTCCTTGCCCTGCGCAACCCCGGTGACACCGCTTTGGCGGACAGCGCGCTGTTTGTCGCGCCGGCACCGGTGCTGGCGCTGCGCAGGGGCCTGGACGCGGAGGTCAGCGAAGCTGCCACCCGCCCGGAGAACCAGGCCTATGCCGGCATCAGCCTGAGTGCCCTGGCTGGCGACAACAACGCCAGGCCGACCGCCAGCAGCCCAACGCCTACGCGCAGCCGCGCGGTACGCCCGGTCACCCGCCAGGGCATAGAGATCATCCGCGGCAACACACCGTCCAACCGCTTGTCTTCACCTTGATCAGGGGGCCTGTCTTGTTCCAGCGTCCATGCAAAGCCGTCCCGCTGTTCACCGCGATCGTTCTGGCAGCCGCCACCCCGCTGTTGCTGCTGCCTGCATCGTCCGCCCATGCCGAGGCACCGGCCAATACGGTGTTGCTTGAGCTCAACGAGCAGCGCCCGTGGAACCTGCCCAGTGGTGTTGAGCGCATTGCCATCGCCGACCCCTCGGTCGCCGACATCACCCGCGTTGGCCACAACAACGAGGCCCTGCTGGTAGGCAGATCCGCCGGCAGCACCACCCTGCTGCTGTGGCTGCGCAACCAATCCACGCCCACCCGGGTACGGGTCGAAGTACGCAACGCCATCCAGGGCGGGCTGCTCGGCGGCGGTGGCAGCCAGGTCACCATACAGGGCGGCCAGGCACTGCTATCGGGCAGTTCGGGCTCGCTGCTGGAACATGAGGCAAGCCGCAAGGCTGCCGCCTCGGCCATAGGGGCACAAGGTGCCATCAACGATGCCTCCACCATCGCCAGCGCCGGCGTGGTGCAGGTAGAGGTCAAGATCGTCGAGTTCAACAAGACCGTGCTGCGCCAGGTCGGCATCAGCTTCCAGAACACCAATGGCGGCTTCACCTACGGCATTACCTCGCCGACCGGCAGCAGCAGCACCGGCGGAGCGTTGTCGTCCGCATTCAAACTGCTTGCCCAGTCCGGCCCCGGCAAATGGCTGGCCAATGTCGACCTGCTGCAGGCCAACGGCATGGCACGGGTACTGGCCGAGCCGACCCTGGTTGCACTGTCCGGGCAGAGTGCGAGCTTCCTGGCCGGCGGCGAGTTGCCCATCCTGGAACCACAGGGCCTGGGCACCACCACCGTCACCTTCAAACCGTTCGGCATCGGCCTGACCGTGACCCCCACCGTCCTTGCCGATGACCGCATCGCGTTGAAGGTGGCGCCGGAAGCCAGCGACCTGGACTACAGCCGCGGTATCGCCCTGGATGGCACCCAGATCCCGGCCATTTCCACCCGTCGCGCCGACACCACCATCGAGCTGGGTGATGGCGAGAGCTTCGTGATTGGCGGACTGGTCAGCAGCCAGCTCTCGTCCAACGTCAACAAGATCCCGCTGCTGGGCGATATCCCGGTACTGGGTTCGTTCTTCCGCAACCTCAGCTACAAGCGCGAGGACAAGGAGCTGGTGATCGTGGTCACGCCGCGGCTGGTGCGCCCGCTGGCGCGCGGCACCGACATCCCCCTGCCTGGCCAACGCGAGGCGCAACCCCACCTGCCGGTCTGGGGATCGTGGCTGCTGCAACCTGCCAGCCCCGACCAGCTGCCCGGCTTTTCCCGCTGACTTCCTCCCATGCCCCCGGTGATGCCGTTGCCCCTGAACCAAAGCGCCAGTGAGCTGCAACTGCTGCTGTATTCGCCGGACAACCGGCATATGGCGCGGCTGGGTAGCGTGCTGTCCGCGCAGGCCAACCTGCGCTGGGTGGACGCACGCGAAACCAGCGCGCGGCAGCTGCTGGAACTGGCCGGCAGCAACGCCATCGTGCTGCTGGACTACTGCGGCGGCAATGCCAGTTACTCCACCGATATCGCCCGCCAACTGTCTGCACTGCAGGCCGCCATACCGGTCGTCGGCATCGGCACCTCCGGTCCGGAACAAGCCAACCATCTATTGGCGGCGATGCGGGCCGGCGTGCGCGATTTCATCGACATCGACAACAACGCGCCGCAGATGCTGGAGGTGTTCGAACGTGCCAACGCCCCGGCCTTGCCGCGTGCCGCCCCCGCCGCCGCTGCCGCGCCGGTATCGCTGGGTCGCCTGATCGTGCTGCTCGGCGTACGCCCCGGCGTCGGCACCAGCACCCTGGCCACGCACCTGGGCGTGTCGCTGGCCGAACAGCAGTCCGCAGAGCTCGACCGCAGCCAGATGCAGAGCTTGTTGCTGCTGCTCGACCTTGGCCAACCCTCGGCCGACGCTGCGCTCTACCTGGGTGTGGAAAGCCAGTTCAGCTACGACGAGGCCTTGCGCAATGTCGAACGCCTGGACCGCACCTTCGCCGCCACCGCGTTTGCCCACCACCCCAGCGGTCTGGCGCTGCTGGGCAACAACAGCGGAACCCTGCTCAAGAAGCACGAACCCCATGCCTTGCTTGAGCGACTGCGCGGTGTGTTCGCCCTCACGTTCTGCGACAGCGGTGGATTACCGATCCAGTTGATGCCGACCTCACTGCTGCAGAACGCCGCCGAGGTCTGGTTGGTCACCGATCAGGCCATCGGTTCGCTGGTATCGCTGGACCAGACCATGCGTGAACTGGAGCAGCGCGGCCTGCGCGATGAGCGCCTGCAGTTGATCGTCAACCGCTACGACCCGAACGGCGGCCTGGCTGACGTGCAGATCGCACAACGCTTCCAGCTGCCGTTGCTGGCCACCCTGCCCGACCGCGCGCGGGTGCTGCGCTCAAACGCCGGGCTTGGCCGGCTGCTGACTGATGCCGCACCGCGCGACCCCTATGTGCGGGCATTGCTGCCGCTGCTGCAGCGTGTGGATCGACGTCGCCCCACTCCCCCCGCCCCGGTGTCGCCGCTCGCGCGCCTTGCCAACCTGCTGGGTAAATAACGATGGAAGACAAAGTCACGCCCTTGTCACCCCGCCTGGCCGCAGCGGCATTGGCACAGGAACCTGCGCCGAACACGCCGTTCGAGCAGACCGAACAGTTCCAGAGTGTGCTGTCGGCCGCGCACGAATACCTGCTCAACCATGTCGAGGACCAGCGCGTCGACATCGACTCGTGGTCACCGGAAACCATCGGCAAGTATGTGCAGGCGCAGACCGCGGCGTTCGTCAAGGAATGGAAGATCCCGGTCAACGCGCAGGAGATGGAATCGGTCGCCAATGCCCTGCAGAAGGAACTCACCGGCTTCGGCCCGCTGGATGACCTGCTGCACGATGCCGAGATCGAAGACATCCTGATCAACGGGTACAAGGATGTGCATGTGTCGAGCGGCGGCATCCTGCGCCGGGCGACCCAGCGTTTCAGCGACGACCGCCACCTGCTGCGCATCCTGCGCCGGATCATTGCCCCGCTGGGCCGGCGGCTGGACGACTCCAACCCGATGGTCGACGCGCGCCTGCCCAACGGCGGGCGCTTGAATGCAATCATCTCGCCACTGGCCGTGGACGGCCCGATGGTGTCCATCCGCAAGTTCCGCAAGGATCCGTTCACCCCCGATGAACTGATGGGCCGCGGCGCCTTCGACAAGCCCATGTACGCCCTGCTCAATGCCATGGTGCGGGGCCGCTGCAACATCCTCATTTCCGGCGGCACCAGTTCCGGCAAGACCTCGCTGCTCAACGCCCTGGCCACCTTCATCCCGCACAATGAACGTGTCATCACGGTCGAGGACACCGCCGAGCTGGCCTTGAACCACCCGCACGTGGTGCGCCTGGAAAGCCGCATGGGCGGCTTTGACGGTGCCGGAGCGGTCAGCATCCGCGATCTGGTGCGCAACAGCCTGCGCATGCGCCCGGACCGCATTGTGGTTGGCGAGGTGCGTGGCGCCGAAGTACTGGAAATGCTGCAGGCGATGAACACCGGCCATGACGGTTCGATGGCCACCGTGCATGCCAACAATGCCCGCGACTGCCTGTACCGGCTGGAGATGCTGGCCGGGTTTGCCGGCTTCCAGGGCAGCGAGGACAGCCTGCGCCGGCAGATTGCCAGTGCCATCGACTTCATCGTGCAGATCTCGCGCCTGGGCAACGGCCGCCGGGTGATCCTGTCCATCACCGAAATCACCGGGGTCAGCGACAACATCATCACCAGCCAGGAGCTGTTCAAGCATGAAGGCTGGGTGGACCCGGACAGCCGCGAGCGCGACCGCTGGGTCGGGCTTGGCTTCCATCCGCATTGCCACAAGCTCGAACCCTTCCGGCAGGAACTGCGTGAGGCCAATCTGGGGGGCTTTGCATGACGCCTTTGCTGCTCGGTAGCACCGCGCTGTTACTGGTCGCCGCTGCGATGGCGCTGTGGTGGGGCTTGGCCACGCGCGTGCAACAGCGTGCCGCCGCTGACCATGCGGCCACCCGCTTGACCCAACCGGAAACGCGCGTCAGCGCCGACGAGCTGCGCAACCAGCGCCCACCGAGCAAACGTTGGCAGGACCTGTTGCGGCGCGCGGGGCTGACACCGTCGGCGCGCACCGTGGTGCTGCTGGTGGTGCCGGGCATCATTGCCGGGGTCGGTGCCGGGCTGCGGCTTGGCGTGGCCGGTTTCGGGCTGTTCGTGCTGCTGCTGTACTTCCTCGGCATTGGCCTGTGGTTGTACCGGCGCATGGAGAAAATGCAGCAGCGGCTGGTCGCGCAGATGCCGGACTTCCTCGAAAACATGGTGCGCATGGCCGGCATCGGCAACAGTCTGTCGATGGCCTTCCAGAGCGCCACCCAGAACGTGGAGCCGCCACTTCGGCCTATCCTGGACAACGCCCTGACCTATACCCGCGCCGGCATGGACCTGGACCGCGCCCTGCAGCATGCAGCCCAGTCCTACCATCTGAGGCCGCTGGAAATGCTCGCCGTGATCCTGGGCACCAGCATCCGCATCGGCGGGCGCAGCGACCAGATCCTGCAACGCATGAGCGATTTCATGCGCGACCTGGAGGAAGTGCAGCGCGAGCTGCAGGCGACCACCTCCGAGACGCGCATGTCCGCCTGGGTGCTGGGACTGCTGCCCATCGCGGCCGGCTTGTTCATGGCACTGGCCAGCCCGGACTTTTTCCAACCCATGTTCCATGACCCGCTCGGCAAGAAGATCCTGCTGGTGGCGGCACTGATGGAGCTGGGTGGCGGCTTCCTGCTCTATCGCCTGGCCAAATCGCTATGACTCCTCCCCCGCCCTGGAGCCGGCCATGAATCCCCTGCTCATCATCGCACTGCTGCTGGTGATGGTGGCCCTGCTGCTGGCAGGCGGCGGCCTGCTGTACCACGGCCGCCGCAACCAACAGGCCAGCAGCGCACTGCAGAGCGCGCTGGATGCCACCCACCACACCACCCCGGACAACACCCCCAAAGGCAGTTGGTGGCAACGCCGGCTGGCGGACCTTAGCGCCATCGGCCAGCAGTTCGACGGCAGCCGCGTCCAGAAAGCGCTGCTGGCCCCCGAGGACAAACTGCTGCTGGAGCAGGTGGGCTGGAACCACAGCACCGGCACCGCTGCGTTCCTCGCCCTGCGACTGCTGTTGGCCATGGTGCTGCCGCTGCTCGGCCTGCTGTTGCTGCGCCCACAGGGCGGCAAGTTCTTCCTGGTGCTGATGGTCGGGTTTGCGCTGGGTGTGCTGCTGCCAAAACTGGTGTTGCGCAGCTGGGCAGCCCGCCTGCGCAAGAAAGTGGACGATGAGCTGCCCCTGCTGATCGACCTGCTGCGCCTGTTGCAGGGCGTGGGTTTCAGCATCGACCAGAGCCTGCAGATGATCGGCGACAAACTGCATGTGGCAGTGCCGGTACTGGGCAGGGAGCTGCAGGTGGCCAACGCCAACTACAGCCGCGGCCGCAGCCGCGCGCAATCCTTGCGACGGCTGTCCGAGTCCTTCGACAACGATGACCTGCGCAGCCTGGTACAGATGGTCCTGCAGGTGCACCAGCATGGTGGCGCGGTGCAGGAACCGCTCAAGCAGTTTGGCATGCGCTTGCGGGAACAACGGAGGATGAAGATGAAGGAGAAGGTCGGGAAGCTCTCGGTCAAGATGACCGTGGTGATGATGCTGACACTGCTGCCCGCACTGATGCTGGTATTGGCCGGTCCGGCGATCATCTCGCTGTCCAACGCCTTGAAGGGGATGTGAGATGCGCAACGCCGCCCGTCTACTGCTGATTCCGCTGAGCGTGCTGCTGCTGGCTGCCTGCGGCAAGAACATCGCCTACAAACAGCCCCCGGTGGAACCCAGCCTTGCCGAAACGCCGCAGGATGATCGCGGCATGTACCTGGACCTGCTGCGGCAGATGCAGGCACAGGGCGCCTACTTCGCCTCGCTGGCGCACATCGATGCCTTCCGCCAGCGCTTTGGCGACAGCCCCGAGCTGCGCATCCTGCTGGCCGATGCCCTGCGCGAGACCGGTGACGGCAACGGCGCGGCCAGTGTCTATCGTGGCCTGCTCAAGGGTGCGCAGGCAGGCCCCGCCTGGCACGGCCTGGGACTGGTCGCAGCGAGCAGCAAGGACATGGAGGGCGCGCGACAGGCCCTGCAAAACGCGGTACGGGCCGATCCGCTCAACACCGTGTACCTGGGTGACCTTGGATTTGCCCTGTTGCAGGCAGGGCAATTGCCGGAGGCACGTGCACCACTGGCCAAAGCCGCCGAGCTGGCCCCGGACAATGCGCGCGCCATTTCCAACCTTGCGTTGTGGGCATTGCTGTCCGGCCAGCCCGGCGTGGCCGAGGGCATGATCGAGCGCGCCGGCCTGCCGCAGGCCACCCGCCTTGAAATCTATCGGCTGGCGCAATCGCTACGCCGTCCCACGGTCGCCACTGCGGCGGCCGCTGCCAGCGCCCCGCCCACTGCCGGCGCGCTGGCAGCACACGAAGCCACCGACACCGCAACCGCCCTGCGTCCGCTACCACCGGGCTCGATGCTGGAGCGCTTCAGCCCACCACCCGCCAAGCCGCAGGAGATCGTGCAATGAACAAGCTACTGCCCTACACCGTCGTGCTGTTGGCTGCACTGCTGGCCTGCGCAGCTGCACAGGCCCAGCATGCGCCGCTGATCGAGCGCATGGCCGATGGCTCCGGCCCGGCCGCACCGGTGGCGCAGACCACGGCTGCACCCTCGCCAGGGTTCGCGCCGGCGCCCTCGTATCCGGCATCCAGCCATGACGCCCGCGCGCGTTCTGAAATCGGCGACACCACCCGCGCACTGCTGCGACTGCAGGCCGATGGCAGCCAGGCGGGCGCGGCATTGCCGATGCTCGGGGAAGCTGCCAGCCGCAGCTATCAACGCTACCTGGGCAGCTTCGACCATCCCATCCCCGAGTTCTTCGAAGCCGCACTTCCCGACTCCCAGCAAGGCGGCAGCAGCCGCTGAGGTGCGCCATGAAGCGTTTGCCCGACGTCCTCACTGCACGGCACGGCCCGGCAACACTGCCGTCACGCCCGCAAGGCAGTGCAGCCGTGACCATGATGCTGGTGTTGTTGGGGCTGGTGGTGGTGCTGGGGCTGGTGGAGATTGGCTACCTGTACTGGAGCAAGCGCGATGTGCAGAAAACCGCCGACCTGGCTGCGCTTGCCGGTGCACAACGGTTGGAACTCTGCACCACCGACTACAAGGACAACCTGGCTGCCCGCCGCAACGCCACCACCGACAACAGTTTCCAGGGGCAGTTGGTGATCAGCTGCGGCTACTGGGGCAGCGAACTGCCCAGCGGCGCGCGCTTCACCAGCGTCAACAGTGGGCGGCCACTGAACGCCGTGCAGGTGACTGCCTCGCGTGATTCGCTGCCGTTCTTCGGCCAGATCGGTGACATGCCACGCATCAGCGCTACCGCCGTTGCCCGCCGCACCGCGCCGCAGGCGGCCTTCAGCGTCGGGTCGCGGCTGCTCAACATCAACAACAACGCCCCGTTGCAGGGCCTGCTGCGGCTGGTCGGCATCGATCTCAACCAGACCCAGGTAGCCAGCTATCAGGGGCTTGCCCAGGTCAAGATCACCCCGCGCGGCCTGCTGCAGGCACTGGGCATACCGGTGGCGGCCGACATCAGTGCCGGCGAGCTCAACACCCTGTTGGCCGCCAACAAGGTGTCGGTGGCAAAACTGCTGGACGTGATGACCCAGCTGGGCGCACAGCAGAAGGTGCTGGGCTTGAGCCTGGGCCTGCTGCAGAGTGAACTGGCCCGGGTCGGGCTGGACAATGTGCTGGTGCAGTTGGGCTCCACCGCCACCCAGGCCGGTCTGTTCGCGCAGGTCGTCGGCGGCAGCGAGGCCGCCGGCGCGCTGGATGTGGACCTCAACGCACTGGAGCTGCTGGGCACCAGCATTTCCATCGCCAACAGCAAACACGCGGTTGCGGTGCCCAAGCTCGACGTGCTTGGCCTGCTGCAGGCCAAGGCCAGCATTGTCGAGCCGGCATCGATGGCCATCGGGCCGGTCGGCACCACCGCCTACAACAGTCAGGTGCGCCTGTTCCTGGACATCGATTCACAGCGCATCCCCGCCCTGGGCGCGATCCTGGGCTGGCTGGGCACGCGCATCAAGCTGCCCACCTATATCGATGTGGTCGATGGCTACGGCCAGCTCAGCGCGATCAACTGCAGCGCGCAGCCCAATACCGCCACCGTCGACGTCACCAGCGCAGTGGCCAACATCTGCATCGGCAAGGCCAGTACGCCGTGGGACTCCACCCGCGACCTGTGCCGCACCGGCCTGGCCGATGAGCAGTTGGTCACCTTGCTGGGCCGCACCGTGCTGACCAAGCGCATCGCATTGGACGCCCTGTCCTCGCGCGACCAGCTGACCCTGAGCGCCGGCCAGATCGGCACGGTGAAGCCCAACGAACTGCGCATCGGCGAACTGGTATCCAAGCTGGTGGATACCCTGCTCGGCACCGTGCAATCCCTGTTCACCCCGCAGGGCAGCAGCAGCGATGCCGCCAAGGACCTGGCCACGCAATATCTGGAGGCCACCAAGGTCAACGGTTTCTATCAACCCGAAGCGGTGGTGGCGGCCTTGCGCGATGGCAAACCGGCATCCAGCCTGCCGGCACTGGGCAGTTGGACCACCGAGATCCCCACCTGCCAGAACTGGGTACTGGGCTGCACGCCCAAGAAGGTCCAGGGCAACGTCTGGGACGGTTTCCTGTATGAGACCAATGTCAGCGACCCCAGCCTGATCGGCGGCCTGCTCGACGTGCTGGGCATCACCTCTTGCAAAGGCGTGCTCGCAGGACTGCTGGCCTACAACCTCTGCGTCGAGAATGCCCTGGCCAAGTACCTGCAGACCAAGCCGGGCGGCCTCAGTGGCAACGGCACTTACAACCCGGTGACCGGTGCCGGAAGTTGCAGCAGCGTGCTGTGCATGCTGCTCAAACCGGTCGTGGACAACACCTTGCGGCCGCTGTTGAACGGTATCGGCCAGTTGTTGTCGTCGCTGTTGTCGGAAGTATTGGGGCTGCAGCTGGGGCGTACCGACGTGCACATGCAGTCGATCCAGTGCGGCCGCAGCCAGTTGGTGGAGTAGTAACGATGGAAACCGGCAAAACGCCCGTCAGACAACGCTGTGCGGCGCAGATCGCGTGCTATGCTCGCGGCCGACCCGTGCGCATTCATGAATTGCGACGGCCATCGCAATTCGGGGGAATTACGAGGACCATGAGACGTATGCAGACGCTTTCAACCCGGCTGTGCTGGGCCGTGCTGGTTGTCACCGGCCTGTTGGCCGCACCGCAGGCGATGGCCGGGCGCTGGCAGCGCGGCGAGGCCGAGCCACCTGCCGCCCCCGCCAACAGCGAGGACACCACCGTCGGCAATACCGTTGCCGAGCTGCAGCGGCTGATGAACGCCCACGCGCTGACCGAGCTGCGTACCACCTACAACGGCAACTATGGCGCCAGCCTGCTGTTCCATGCCGATTCGCTGAACTACTACGTGGCCCTGTTCCACGAGAAGGAGTTCTGGCGGGTTATCCGCACCGAGTCGGTAGACAACGCCGAGACCCTGTACCTCACCTTTGCCGAGCAGACCAAGCAGTTGGCCCAGGTCTACCTGGACACCATCCGGCTGCAGGCCGGCAAGGCCTACAGCGAAAAGCTGGTGGCCATGAATGAACGCCGCCTGCGTGGCCTGCAGCAGGAAGTGGAGCAGCAGCGCCAGCAGTCGCTGCAGGTCAGCAACGCGCTGCAGGAACGCAAGCAGCAGGCCGTTGCGTTGAGCACCGACCTGCGCGCCACCAACAGCCAGCTCGAAGCCCTCAACCAGCAGATCAAGGCCCTGCAGGCACAGCAGGTGAACCCGGAACTGTCGCTGCCGGCCACCCCATCCGTGGCGCCCGCGGCGGCGCATGCAGGCCCCGCACAAGCGCAGGATGTGCCGGCCCCGCAGCCCTGAGGCCAACGGCAACCCCTACCCACCCGGCCCGCCTTCTGGCGGGCCGTGTGTTTTGGCGGTTGAGAACCGGCGGCAGCGTCGCCATAAAGGAAGTTCCTGTCCGCAACGTAGCCTGCCATGAGCGATCTTCCCCACGTATTCGAGGCCACCACCGAAACCTTCGAAGCCGAAGTCCTGCAGAAATCCCTGCAGACCCCGGTGCTGGTCGACTTCTGGGCAACCTGGTGCGGCCCCTGCAAGTCACTTGGCCCGATCCTGGAAAAGCTCGCCGGCGAATACAACGGCGCGTTCGAGTTGGCCAAGGTGGACGTGGACAAGGAGCAGCAGATCGCCGCGGCGTTCCAGATCCGCTCGGTTCCAACCGTGTTCCTGATCAAGGATGGGCAGATCGTCGATGGCTTCCCCGGCGCGATGCCGGAGGGCCAGCTGCGTGAGTTCCTGACCCAGCACGGCGTCACCGCGTTGGAGGCCCCCGCCACCGAGGACACCCCGGCCGAGGCCTTGCCACTGGACCCGCAGGCCGAGGTTGCCGCACTGCGCGAGGCCATCACCGCTGAGCCGGACAAGGCCGAACTGAAGCTGGACCTGGCTCTGGCCCTGATCAAGACCGGCGCCACCGCCGAGGCCGGACCGCTGCTTGATGCCCTGCCGGCCAACCTGGCCACCGACGACCGCGCCATCCGTGCCCGCGCCCGCCTGGACTTCGGCAATGCCCTGCAGGGTGCACCGGCTGCCGACACCCTGGCCAGCCGCATCCAGGCCGATGGCAATGACCTGGAAGCGCGCTTTCAGTACGGCATCCATCAGCTGCTGGGCGGTAACGACGAGGCCGCGCTGGAACAGTTCATCGAGATGCTGCGCATCGACCGCAGCTTCCGTGACAACCTGCCGAAGAAGGCACTGATCGATGCCTTCCGGGTAATCGAGGACGAGGACCTGGTGGGTCGCTACCGGCGCCGTATGTCCTCCCTGTTGTTCTGAGACCTGCGTCTCATTCAGTCAGGCGCCATCCGTTCTGGATGAAAATGCGATGTCCGTCTGTTGCAGGCGGACACGGCGTGGCGGGGTCACGCCGTCCAGGGGATGGAGATGCAGCGGTATGGTTACCGGCGTCAGGGTCCCGCAGCCCAAGGATCACCGCGCTCGTGACTGCCCACGTCTATCGTCTTGCCCCCGCCGCCCTGCGATGGCTGTTCATCGCCGTGATGCTCTGCGCTGTTCCTGGCGCGCAGGCGCAGGATTGGAACTACCGCGTCCGCCCCGGTGACACCCTGTGGGACCTGGGCGCCCTCTATCTCAAGCCCGACGTGGCCTGGCAGCAGTTGCAGGCCCACAACCGCGTTGCCGACCCTTACCGCCTGCCGCCGGGCCAGCGCCTGCGCTTTCCCATTGCCTGGTTGCGGGTCACCCCTGCCCCGGCGCGGGTAGTGGCGGTGCGCGGCCGGGTGCAGGTACAGGACAGTGACAACGGCAGCCGCGCGGTAATCCAGGACATGCTGTTGCCGATCGGCAGCACCCTGCAGACCGGCGCAGAGGCCAGCGTGACCCTGGCGTTTGCCGACGACTCGCGCCTGCAGCTGCGCGAGAACTCCCAGCTGCAGCTCGACCAGCTGAGCAGCTACGGCGCCACCGGCATGGTCGACACCCGCCTGCGCCTGCAGCGCGGCCGCAGCAGCAGCCGGGTAACGCCTGCACGCGGCCCGGCCTCGCGCTACATCATCACCGCCCCCACCGCGACCAGCAGCGTGCGCGGCACCGTTTTCCGGGTCAGTGCCGGAGCAGCGGGCGCCATCGCCGCCACCGAAGTGATGGAGGGCCGGGTCCAGGTCGATACCCGCAGCACACGCCAGTTGGTCGGCGCAGGCCAAGCCAGCCTGGACCCATCATCCGGCACCGCGGCGCCGGCGCTGCAAGCCTTGCTGCCGGCGCCGGAGCTGCTTGATGCGCAGCTGCGCCTGCAACCCTTGCCGCTGTCCGCGGCGTGGCAAGCGGTTGCCGGCGCCGCCCGTTACCGGGTGGAGGTCGTGCAGTCGGCAGCGCCTGAAGTGCTGTTGTTTGCGCGTGAGACCAACGAAACCACGCTGGGCATCGATCAGTTGCCCGCTGGCCAGTTGCGCCTGCTGGTCCGCGCCGTGGCCGCGGACGGCAGCGAGGGGCTGGATGCCGAACGCGACTTCACAGTCCCCGAAGGCCTGCCCGCCCCGTTGACCGTAGCGCCGCGTCACGGCCAGACCGTGCAGCAGGCACAGCCCCGCTTTGAATGGGCCAAGGTCGACGGTGCCGTCGCCAGCGTGCTGCAGGTGGCGACCGATCCGGCCTTCCTGCACCCGCTGGTCGAGCAGCGCACCAGCGGCCAGCGCTGGCGCACGACCGATGCGCTGCCCGAAGGCCGCTACTACTGGCGTGTGGCTTCGCTCGACGCGCAGGGCCAGCAAGGGCGTTACGGCCAGAGCATGCCGCTGCAACGCAGTGATGTTCCGGTTGACCCCTCGCTGCAACAGCTGCAGCCGGGCAAACGCATGTTGACCCTGCGCTGGCAGGCCAGCGACGGCCACCCGCGCTACCGGGTGCAGATTGCCCGCAACGCAGCATTTTCGAAGCTGCTGCTGGACCGCGAGGTGGACGCACCCGAGGTCACTCTCAAACAACCCTGGCGCGGCGGCACCTTGCATGTACGCGTGCAGCAGATCGATGACGATGGTTATGCCGGTGCATTCTCGGCTACGCAGCAGGTCAAACTGCGCTGCGGCCTGTGTTACGGCGCAGGCGCTGGCACCCTGCTGCTGCTCGCGCTATGAGACAGCTGCGGTTGGGCTGGCGCCGACGCCTGCTGTTCGCCGTGGTCTTTGCCGTGCTGGCAGGCGTGGTCAGCCAGACCCGCCTGTTCTGGCAACCGGACGAAGCCGTCTATGACCTGATGGTCGGCGATTGGGCGTATTCCCCGGATCCACGCCTGGCCATCATCTCCATCGATGACCGCAGCCTGCAGCAGTTGGGCCAATGGCCCTGGCCACGTAGTACCCATGCACGCCTGCTCGACCGCCTGCAGCAGGCTGGCGCCCAACGGGTGGCGCTGGACCTGATGTTTCCCGAGCCCGATCGCAAGGACGCCAGCCAGGACCAGGCGTTGGCCGCCGCCATCGGCCGCAACGGCCGGGTGATCCTGCCTGTGCTCGCGGCAGCGGCCAGTGACGAGGCGGTCCCCGAAGAGCTGATGCCGATCCCGGCCATCGCCGATGCCGCCGCCACGCTGGCGCATACCGATATCGAGGTGGATGCCGATGGCGTGGCCCGTGGTGCCTACCTCAAAGGCGGCATGGGCACTGCCCATTGGCTGGCACTGGGCGCGGCGCTGGCCGGGCACGAAGCGCCACGCCCCGGGCTGCCAGCCGCCACCAACCGGGCCGCTTCGCCCTACCAGTGGCAGCGCGACAACTATGTGCGCGTGCGGTATGCGGGGCCGCCCGGCAGCTTTCCACAGATGTCGTATGTGGACGTGCTGGACGGCCACATCCCCGAGCAACTGCTGCGCGGCCGCCTGTTGATTGTCGGCATGACCGCCAGCGGCATCGCCCCGCGCCTGCTTACGCCCACCTCCAAGGAGCTGTGGATGACGGGCAGCGAATACCAGGCCAATGTCGCCGCCATGCTGCTGGCGGGCAACGCCATCACGCCCTTGCCGCGCTGGTTGCAGACCGGCCTGACCGCGTTGTTGGTGATGCTGGGTGCGCTTGGCATCACTGCCAATGTCCGCTCGCGCTGGCTGTTTGCAGCCCTGGCCATTCCCACACCGTTCCTGCTCGCGCTGCTCCTGTTGCATGGTGCCGACCTGTGGTTCGCGCCGGTCGCCGCCATTGCCTGCTTCATCGCCCTGCTGGCGAGCTGGACGCTGTGGCAGATGCGCTATTGGCGCGGCCAGGCCAACCGCGACACCTTGACCGGCCTGGCCAACCGCATGCGCTTCGAGGAGACCCTGCGCCGCGAGAACGATGCGGCGCGCCGCAATGGCAAGCCGTTGACCCTGATGCTGATCGACGTGGATCACTTCAAGGAATGCAACGATAGTTTCGGCCATCAGGTAGGCGACCGCCTGCTCAGGCAACTGGGCCGCACCATCGACGGCATTGCGCGGCGCCCGCGTGACCTGGCAGCACGCTTCGGTGGCGACGAATTTGCCTTGATCCTGCCCGACACACCGCCCGCAGGCGCCGAACAGTTGGCGCAGACGCTGATCAACCAGGTCCGCCAGTTGCAGGTCGCCACCGGCAAGGGCCAACACACCAGCACCAGTGTCACCATCGGCCTGTGCAGTGCGGTGCCGGGCAGCGAGGACAGCTCGGCGCGCCTGTTCGAGGCTGCGGACGGGGCGCTCTACCAGGCCAAGGAGGCCGGCCGCGACGGCTACCGCGTCGCCCTGCCAAGGCCACGCTGACGACTCCATACGCATGCGGATGTTAGACTCCGCGTCCCCTGTATGGCCGTGCCCGCAATGAAAGCCAGCCTGTTCCGTCTCGGCATCAACCTGTGGCCCCCCTTTCTGTTCACGGGCATCCACGTCACCGATATCAGCGCCGACTACCGCTACGTCCGGGTCGAGCTGCGGCAACGTCCCTGGAACGTGAACTACGTGCGTACCCACTTTGGTGGCAGCCTGTTCGCCATGACCGATCCGTTCTGGATGCTGTGCCTGCTGCACAACATGGGCAGCCGCTACTTCGTCTGGGACAAGGCCGGCAGCATCGACTTCCTCAAGCCCGGGCGCGGCGTGGTGTGGACCGAGTTCCGCCTGGACGACGCCACCCTGGCCGAAGTGCGCGCGGCCACAGCCAACGGCGACAAGTACCTGCACTGGTTCCAGAATGACGTAGTCGACGCCAGCGGCGAAGTGGTGGCGCGGGTGCGCAAGCAGGTCTATGTGCGCCTGAAGCCCGACGCGCGCAAGCCGGGCTGATTGCTGCTGCGGCGCCTCAGTCCGGCAAGCGGCTGGCCGGTAACGGCAAGCTCAACCATTCGTTGCTGCCGGGCCTGCCGTACAGGGCCACCTGCAGGCGCTGGCCCTGCGCATCCAGCTGCAATGGCCGCGCCTGCCCACGCAGGTCGGCGGGCATCGCCTGCAGCGCGTCGGCAGCCGGACCTTGCTGGTACCCGCGCAGCCACAGCAACGCTTCGGCCGCACGCAGGCTGGCGCCCGCATCCTGCAGCCGTGTCGTATAAGCGACATAGGCCGGGCCTGCGATATCGCCAAGAATGCAGCCAACCGCATTGGCAGCACACTCCAGCCGCCACAGCGACTGCGGCGACGGAACTGGCCAGCGCACGGGTTGATCGGCTTCCAACGCATGCGCTGCGGCTGGCAGGCAAGCCCCCTGCAGGCGCTCGGCTGTCGCCGCGCGGAACTTGCGCGCATCCCACACCAGGAACGCCAGCGGATGTTCTTGATCCAGGTTGGCACTGCTGACCAGTTGGAACTCGCCGCGCATGGCCGTACACATGCTCAGCGCGTCGGCAGCCGGTCGGCTGAACACGCCATTGCAGGCCGGGGGCAACGGCTGATCCAAGGGTAGCTCGGCCAGCACTTCAGCCAACAGGCGGACATTGCCGCGGACCATGCCCGCGCCCAGCATCGCCGGCACCAAGCCATCACTGCGCGACATCAACATCCGGCCGGTACGGGTGTCGCTGCAGATCCCGGCCAGGGCGGCGTCGCTGTGTCCCTGCACATGGGCCAGCGCATGGGCGGCAGCCGACCGTTGCAGCAGGGTCCAACGCGGCAGCGGCGCGCGCGCGTCGGCGACAAAAGGGCTTTGATAGTGGTCGTATCGGGACAGCGCGGCGATACGCGCCAGCAACGCCTGTTGCGACTGCAGCGACTGCGCCAGCGCATCCGGTGCGGCGCGCACCTGCGGCAGGCATTCGCCGCCACCCCAACTGCAGATCACGTCCATGTCGGCTACGTGGGGGTAACGCCCCAGCGCGGCACGCGGCACCTGCTCCAGCAGGCCACCATCGGCGGCGGCATCGCCCAGCGGCGTGCGCGCAGCGGCGGCGATCCGCCGCCCGTCCTCGGCAATCAGGGCAGCCCGCGCCGAATCCGGCACGTCGTCGAAGTCCAGCAGCCATATCGCATCAAAGGCGTTGGCACCCTCGAAGTGCGGTGGCTGCTCCATCAATGCCAACGCCTGCTGCCGCGCCTTGGGCACCGGCATCCAGTGCGACACCAGCCACAACAGCACCATTGCCGCCAGCACCAGCAGGGCGGCTGTCACGATCCATCGCAGCACCTTCAACACAGCGTTCCCTCGGCATGCCGTCACAACTGAACGATGGCAGCTTAACCGGCGCCTGCATCCCGCTACAATTTGCCCATGTCGCCCGAAGCCGTTTCCCCCACCCCCCGCCCCTCCCTGCAACGTCTTTTCCTCACCGGCCTGCTGACCCTGCTGCCGATCTGGTTGACCTGGGTTGTCGTCAAATTCGTGTTCGTGCTGCTGTCGGGCATCAGCAGCCCGTTGGTGGTGCCGCTGTCCGAACGCATCGCCGCCTCCTTTCCCGGTTACCTGGGCTGGGTCAAGGCAGTGTGGATGCAGGACATCATCGCCCTGCTGGCCACCTTGCTGGTCATCCTGCTGGTGGGCTTTCTCAGCCGTCGGGTGATTGGCCAACAGCTGCTGCGCTGGTTTGGCGCGGTGATCCGCCGCATTCCCCTGGCCAGCATCATCTATGACAGCGCCAAGAAGCTGCTGGACATCCTGCAGACCAAGCCCGGCAGTACCCAGCGCGTGGTGCTGATCGACTTCCCCCACCGGGACATGAAATCCATCGGTCTGGTCACACGGGTGATCCGCGAACAGGGCACCGGCCGCGAGCTGGCGGCGGTCTACGTCCCGACCACCCCCAACCCGACCTCCGGTTACCTGGAGATCGTGCCGGTGGAGCTGCTCACGCCCACCGACTGGACCGTGGACCAGGCCATGAGCTTCATCATCTCCGGCGGGGCCGTGGCCCCGGAGACCGTGCCGTTCACCCGCGCCGGCGATCGTTGAGCCCGTGTCCCGGCCGCTTGCGGGCCCGGGACAAGCCTGCTGGCGTGGCTGCGGCGGTCTAACTGGCGGCTGACTCCGGCGTGCACCGCCCGCCGCCACCCCCCATTCACCTGCCACCGCGCCTAGCCGTATCCGCCGTTATCGGGCAAGCTCCCCCGCTGATGTATTTGCGGAACACCCGATGTCTCACAGCTCGCTGCGCCTGCTTGCGCTGGCCATTGCCTCGATCCTGACCCTGTCGGCCGCCGCGCCGGCCGATGCTGCCAAGAAGAAGAGCCAACGCTCCGCCAGCGCGCAGAGCCGCGCCACCCCGGCCCGCGCACGCCCTGCAGCCCGCCCGGCCGAGATCGGAAGAGCG
>DKPB01000069.1:83897-84178 GCA_002471015.1 Stenotrophomonas sp. UBA7346 | reverse complement strand
TCGGCGTCGTCACCGGCGGCGTGGTCGCCGTCGGCGGGGGGATCGTACCCGGCGGCACGGCCGTGGCCGTGGCGGTGTTGAGTACTTCGCCGGCCGCCTCATCGGCAGCGGTGATGGTGTAGGTGTTGCCACTGGCGGTGCAGGCCGCGTTGGTCGCACCCACCGGCAGGCTGGCGATGGTGCACACCAGGCCCGGCAGCTTCGCATCGCTCACCACCACCTGGGTCAGGTCCACCGTACCGGTGTTGCTGACATCAAACGTATAGGTGATCACGTCACCG
>DKPB01000069.1:43021-83583 GCA_002471015.1 Stenotrophomonas sp. UBA7346 | reverse complement strand
CTTGGCCACCGTGAAGCTGGCAGCCGTGTTGACCGTGGTGATGTCAGTGGTAGTACAGCGTGACGCTGCCGGACATGCGGTGTCACCACCACCGCCAACGTTGGCAGTGTTGGTCACCCTATTGGCCGTGCCCAGTGCGACAGCCACGGTAAGCGCGATGCTCGGCGCCGAACCGCCAACCGCAATTGCGGCTGACTGCGTACAAGTCACCGTCAAGCCCGCTGCACTGCATGCCCAACCAGCACCGGATGCCGAAACAAAGCTGAGCCCGGTGGGAAGCGTGTCAGTCACCGTAACCATGCCGCTCGTCGCAGCCGTTCCGTTGTTGCTGACGGTCAGCGTATAGATACCGGCCACGCCAGGAATGAAGTCCCCCACGTGGCTCTTGGCGATGGACAGCTTAGGCGCGCCGACAACCGGCGTCGTAACGGTATTGCTGTTGCAGGCAGCGCTGCTTGTACAGCTGCTGCCGCCACCAGAGACGGCCGCGGTATTGGTGACCGAGGTCCCGACCAGACTGACGTCAGCGGTTACCGGAATGGTCCATTGCTTCGTCCCGCCTGGCGCCAATGCACCGATGTACGTACATGTCACGGTGCCCCCGACGGAGGCGCATTCAGAGGGCATGACACCTGCCGTCAACCCAACGGGCAAGACGTCGACGACTTCGATCGAACCTGTCGTGGCCAGGTCTCCGGTATTGGTTACCGTCAGGGTATAACTGCCCTCTACCCCCTCGACGAAGCTGGCGGGCGAAGCGGTCTTGGTCAGCGCCAGTACCGGCGACAGTATCTGGGTCGTCGCGTTGGCGGTATTGTTCGCACGCTTCGTGGTGGGCTCGCCCACCGTCGTATCGGTAGTCGCCAGGGAAACGGTTGCGGTGTTGGTCACCGATTTCTTGATGGCAGGCGCGGTTACTTTTATGACAATCTCAACCGCCGCCCCGGGCGGCAGGCTCGCAATCGAGCCGCTGGCCGTCTTTCCGCTTGCAACGTGGTTGGTGCCACATAGTGCGCCGCCGAGGACTACACGGCATGTCACAGCACCAGCAACAAGGTCGGCGAATTCCGTTGGCAATGTATCGAGGTAGGTCGCGGCAGTGGCGGCATGCGTACCGATGTTCTCGATCTTCAATACATAGTCGAACGGCTTGCCCGCTTCCACCGTCGGTGGCGCGCTTTTTGTGATCGCCAGATCAACGATGCGGGGGGTGTTGGTGATCGTGCAGGCGACGTTATCGCCTTTGTTCTGCAGGTCGATTGTCGGTGGAGAGCTTGGCTCGTAGGCACCCGTCGGCAACGGCGTGCTGCTGCCTACATTCGTGTTGGTACAACTGATGGTTTTGTCGTACTGCGCCAACGTGGACGAACCACCCGCCATCGATTCCTTCAGCGTGATCGTGTTACCAGGCATTACTGCCTGCGCCGTGACATAGCTCAGCGCACCACTGGCGCCGGCTGCGCTGGTCGCCGTGTCCATCTGCGAGCCCTTGATGTTGATCGTCTCGTACCTGAAGCGATCAGCGGTATCGAGCAATCCAGCAATCTGCTTGCGCAGCTTCACACCACCCCAACGCAGGCCAAATGCGAAGCCCTGCTTGTTCGTGCCGCTCGTGCGCACCTGTCCCACAACGGTAAACGGACTGACGCCGGGCACGCGCGTGGTAGTAAATACCGCCGCATTGGCAGTATCTGCCTTGCCGACCAGGCGACGACAATCAATGGCCCCGAAACCGCCACAGGCGGTGGCGCTGCCTTTATGCGCTTCAATAGACAAATTGTTACTTGGCGATGCCCCCAACCATTCCAGGAGCGACAGTTCGCTGCCCCCTGATTGCACGCCAAAGTCGAGGTTCTCGCCCGTGTTGCTGGATTCACCGTCAGCCATGATCAGTTCGTAGGCATGATCGACCAACGAACCGTTAGGGGTGAAAAGGCGGATGTTTTCCAGTTTTACACTGGTGGTATTGGCGGATGTCCCTGGCGTATAGAGGACGGCCCTGTTGGGCGTATAGATTGTGTAGTAGCCGGTTGAGCCACTGAACTGGGACCCGGACCAGCTTGGCGCCTGGGCAGCGGACAATCCGCCACCCGAGCTACCCGAAACCACCACATTGACCTGCATCGTGGATCCATCGGGCAGATCAAAAGTAAGCGGTGTAGAGCCGTTCGCGGTAAAACTCACACCATCAAGCTGCAGCCAACAAATCTCCGAGACGTGATCGCCCTTGGAGTTCGGGTTGGCCATTGCACACTTGTTGTTTGCTGCGGCGGTGTCGATAGCTATCAACCCCGACCCTGCCAGCACAAGCGGCATCAACATTGTCGTGAGGCCGCAAGAAGTCAGCACAGATGCAAACTTGGCAAACAACTGCGAAAACCCTCGCTTGAACGTGGGTGCTTTGACGCCCCGGTTTCGCACGGGGGAAGTGCACTGCTGCTGGATTTCGTTGTTCACCGGGTGAGCCTCTGCAAACGCTGCGCACACGGGCCGCCACTAGTGGCAGCCCGGATCATTTCATTGAGTTCGCGGTCCGCCCCAAAAACGGAATCCGCATTCAGCACCGTCAGGTGCGCGTGATGGCCGCGATTCTTACGGCGCCCTAACGCCTATTCAGTTCCACCAAGTGACAAACGCTCTCATTTGCTTGCAGCGCAACTTGGCAGCAGATCTCATCACGGTCTTATCACACTGATTTCACGGGTTATTCACAAAACTATCCACAGGCCACACCTGAACGGGCGGCCTTCAAGTCCATGAATCCAAGCTAAATAAAAAAGTGTGAACTACAGCGTCAGGCGGTAGCCAGCGCCGCGGATTGCGCGGATGGGCAGGGTGCATTGGGTGCCGGACTTCACCCGGTTGCGCAGCCTGTGGACAAGTACCTCGATCCGATGCGGATCGAAATTCCAGGGCTGGTCGGTCAGGACGGCGATGAGGCTCTCACGTGCAACTGTCTCAGTCGGATTTGAGAAAACAAGCTGCAGAAATGCCCGTTCTGCCTCGGTCAGCGCCAGCACCTGGTTGCTGGGCGCCCGCAGGTCCCAACCATCGGATTCCAGCGACCAGCCACTGTTGCCCGGCTCGACAGCCCTGTTGGCCTCCTGCACCTGGGCCGGCTCACCCGGCAGGCGCCTGCGCAGGCTGTACAGCTTTGCTGCCAGCAGATCGGGATCGGTGCGCTGCGACAGGCAGATATCGGCACCGGCCCACAGTCCGTGGCTGATGGCCTGGGGGTTTTCCCCGTCAACCAGCAGGACGATGCCCAGATCCTCACGGCGGCGCAGGTGTTCCAGCGTCACCGCCAGGCTGTCTTCCGCATAGGCGACATCAATGAGAACGATGTCGCAGGGCACGATGGCCAGTTCGCGGTACAGCGACTGCAGATTGTCCAATGCATGAACCTGGGCACCGTAGTGCTCCAGCGGCAACACCACGTCCAGCTTGCCAACGATCCATATCCGCAACGGCTGCAATGCCGAGGCACAGCCAAACGGCGGCGCCGTATTCAGATGCATTTGTGATGCCACACACGCTCCTGGACAGAGGCTTGATAGCCTTCGTGTGTCCAGAATTCTAGCTCAGCGTAATGTCAGTTATCGAAGTAATGAGGTACAGGTAATTTCTGAACGCGACGGGCGCCACGTTTGTGACGCCCGTCCCCTGTTCATTCTGCCGGCACACCCATTTCCTGCAGCAGTGCCGGTGCCGGATACACCTTGGCAAGCAGCCAGCGCAGGTAGCGCATATCCACGTGCACGGCACGCTTGTAGCGCGGGTCGAACCACCAGCTGGCGCTGACCGACTCCCAGTTGGAATCGAAGTTGAGGCCGATCAGCTCGCCCTTGGCATTGAGCACCGGCGAGCCGGAGTTGCCGCCGGTGGTATCCAGGTTGGTCAGGAAATTGACCGTCTGGGTCCTGAGCACCGGGTCGGCGGTGCTGCCGAAGTCGCCCTTGGCGATCGCGGCCAACAGCGGCTTGGGCGCGTCGAACGGCACGGTATTGGTGTTCTTCTCGACGATGCCGGCCACGGTGGTCACCGGCGCGTAGCTGACCGCGTCGCGCGGGTGCAGTGCCTCGACCTTGCCGTAACTGATGCGCAGGGTGCTGTTGGCGTCCGGGTAGACCGCCCGGCCCTGGCTGGCCCGCCAGGCAAACAGCGCCTGCATGTAGGACGGCCGCAGGCGCAGCTGCTCGCCCTCGCGTGCCTTGCTCTCGCGTTCGGCGTTGAGCTGGGCCATTACCAGGGCCGAGGCCACCGAGACCAGCGGATCGGCCTCGATGAAGCCGCCCTTGCGTGCGGCCTCGAAGCGCGACAGGCGCTGCGCCTCGTCGCCCAGCCTGGTCTGTGCGTACAGTTCATCCAGATGCTTGGCCAGCTCGGCCGGGGTGCGCCCAAACAGATTGTCGTAATGCGCATCACGCTGCGCGTCGGGCAGCTGCTGGTAGCGGGTCAGCAGCGCGGTCAGCAAGGCCTTTTCCACCGCCGGGTCGTAACGGCGCTGCACCTGCTTGAGCACACCTTCGATCAGCGCCTGGTCGCGCTGCTGGTAGCCGGCTTCGCGCTCGGCATCGGGCTTGAGCGACTCCACGCGCAGGCGCTCCAGCAGCAAGGCCGAGCGCAGCAGCTGGGTCTGGCTGGACATCAAGCCGACCAGGAATTCGCTGCTGCCGGCTTCACGGCCCTCGGCCAACGAGGCAAACAAGGCATCGATATCGGCCTTGTACTTGCCATCGGCATTGGCCAGCATCGCCTGTTCGTCCTGCGCACGCTGGCTCTTGGCGTCGCTGCGCAGCAGGCCTTCCAGCTCACCGGCGGCGCGCTTGCGGTTGTTCTTCAGCGACTGCAACTGCGAGGCATAACGCGTACGGGCCTCGGCATTGCCCTTGCCCTGCGCCTCGATCACGTCGATCAACTGCTGGAATACCTCGACCCGGCGCGGCAGCACGGTGTCGATCTGGCTGGCGAACTCGTCGGCGGTGCGCAGGCGATACGTGGTGCCCGGGTAGCCGGCCAGCATCGCGTAGTCACCTTCCTTGGGCCCATCCAGCGACATCTTCAGGTGTGCCGGCGGATGGTAGGGCACGTTGTCCTTGCTGTACGGGGCCGGCTTGCCATCCTTGCCGACGTAGGCGCGCAGCAGGGTGAAATCACCGGTGTGGCGCGGCCACATGAAATTGTCGATCTCATCGCCGTAGTTGCCGATGGCGCGCGGCGGTGCATAGACCAGACGGATGTCGGTCAGCTCCAGCTGGCGGATGCGGTAGAAATCGCTGCCGTAATACATGTTGGCCACCGAGCAGCGCACGCCGCCCTCGGCCTCGCAGTCGGCGACGATGCGCTTGCGCGCACTCTCGACCGCGTCGTAGTAGTCACGCCCGGTCTTGCCACGGGCGTCCTTGAGGACGTCATCGGTGACCTTGTCGAAGCCCACCGTCACCAGCACCCGGTAATCCGGGTTGGCGGCGCGCTCGTCGTCGCGGCCCTGGGCGATGAAGCCGTCGTCGATATAGTTGTGCTCCTTGCTGGCGTTGTACTGGATGACGCCATAGGCCACGTGGTGGTTGGTCAGCAGCAGGCCCTCGTCGGAGACGAACGAACCGGTACCACCGCCCACCCGCACCACCGCGCTGAGCGGTGGCGCGGTGACATCGGCCAGCTGCTTCGGGTCACCCTTGAAGCCGGCTTCCTTCAACGTCCTGGCCAGTTCCGGCAGCTGCGTGGGCATCCACATGCCCTCGTTGGCGTGGGCGGCAGCAGCCAGGCTCATGCCCAGCGCCAGCGCGGCGGTAAGCGGTTTGCGCGTCATCGGAACTCCAGCGGATTACAGAACAGCCGCCGACAGTAGCCGCCCCGTCCGGGGCCGGCAACCGCCGGCAGTCATGTGCGCATCCTCGGCAAGATCGCACGCGCGCCGCGCGCATGCCTACAATCGGTGCAACAACCAGGACTGGGGCGTCACGGATGATTGTCGGCATCGATTTGGGCACCACGCATTCATTGATTGGCATGTATGGCGCCGACGGCCCGGTACTGTTTCCCAACCCGCATGGACAGGTGCTCACGCCGTCGGTGGTCAGCGTTGCCAATGGGGCGGTGCTGGTGGGGCAGGCGGCGCGTGATCGACTGGTCAGCCACCCCGGTGAAAGCGTCGCCCATTTCAAGCGCTGGATGGGCAGCGACCGCGAAACCCGGCTGGGCCCGCATCGGTTCCGCCCGGAGGAGCTTTCCGCGCTGGTGCTGCGCGCTCTGTTGGCAGATGCCGAAGCCGCGTTGGGGCACAAGGTGGAGGAGGCCATCATCAGCGTGCCGGCCTACTTCTCCGATGCGCAGCGCAAGGCCACCCGTGCGGCCGGGGAGTTGGCCGGCATCCGCGTCGAACGACTGATCAACGAGCCCACCGCCGCTGCACTGGCCTATGGCCTGCAGCAGCAGGACAAGGAGGGCCGTATTCTGGTGCTGGACCTGGGCGGTGGCACTTTCGACGTTTCCATCCTGGAGCTGTTCGACGGTGTCATCGAAGTCCACGCCAGCGCCGGTGACAACTTCCTGGGCGGCGAGGATTTCCTGGCGGTGCTCAGCCAGGCCTGCTGCCACGATCTCGGGCTGGAGCTCGACAAGCTGGAACGTTCCGATCGCGCCCGCCTGCAGCAGCACCTGGAGCAGCTCAAGCGCGAACTCAGCAGTCGTGGCGATGCCAACCTGGCACTGACACTGGCCGGCCGCGAACTGCAGTGGTCGATCAACGAAAGCCGCTACGCGCAGCTGTGCGAGCCCTTGCTGCAGCGCATGCGCCTGCCCATTGAGCGTGCCATCCGCGACGCCCGGCTGGACCACCAGACCCTGGGCGACATCGTGCTGGTCGGCGGTGCCGCACGCATGCCGATGATTGCGCGCCTGGTGACCCGCATGTTCGGCCGCCTGCCCTTGCGCCACATCGACCCGGACCAGGCCATCGCGCTGGGGGCCGCCGTTGCGGCCGGCATGAAGGCACGCGACAGCGCCCTGGACGAAGTGGTGCTGACCGATGTCTGCCCCTACACCCTGGGTACCCAGGTCTCGCGTATCGGCCCGGATGGCAGGGAGCGTAGCGGCTATTTCCACCCCATCATCCATCGCAACAGCGTGGTGCCCATCAGCCGTGAAGACCAGTTGTTTCCGCTCACCGCCGAACAGGCGTTCCTGCTGATCGATGTCTACCAGGGCGAGAGCCCAACCGTGGACAAGAACATCCGCCTGGGTGAGCTGAAGGTGCCATTGGCGGCGGCCGGTGGTACCCAGCGTTCGGTCACGCTGCGCTTCACCTATGACGTGGACGGCATCCTGCAGGTGGAGGTGACCGAGGATGCCACTGGCAAGCACTACGAACTGATCCTTGAACAGAACCCGGGGGTGCTGTCACCGGCGCAGATCCGTCAACGCCTGCAGGCGCTGGACGCATTGAAGGTGCACCCGCGTGAGCAGCAGGCCAACCTGGCATTGGTTGCGCGCACCGAGCGCCTGTACGCCGAACATGTGATGCACCGTGACCAGCTGCAGGGCTGGTTGCTGCAGTTCCAGCAATGTCTGGAAAGCCAGGACCTGCACCGCATCGAACGGCACCGCGAAGAGCTGGGCCGCGCCCTGGACGAACTGGAGCAGGTGCTGTGAGCTGGGCGTTGGAGTTGCTGGAGCTGGATGCCAGTGCCGATGAGCGCGCCATCAAGCGGGCCTATGCGCGCTTGTTGCGCAGCAACCGGCCCGATGACGACGCCGAAGCCTTCCAGCAGCTGCATGCGGCCTACCAGACGGCGCTGGCGTGGTATCGCGAACGCCAACACCAGCAGCAGCCGGACAGCCACCACCAAGAGGCCTTGGCAGCCCACGCACCTGCATTCACACCTGCAGCCGTCGCCACGGATGCGCCTGCGGCCATCGCGCTTCACGTGGATGCACCGTCCCTGCACGAGGACCTGTTGCCACTTGCAACGCTGCCGCAGCACATCGCCAGCGCAGCCAGCCATCTGGACGAGGACGGCTTTGCCCAGTGGCTGCAACAGCGCCCGGAACTCTGGTCGCTGTCTGCCAAACAGTGCATTGCGCGCCCTTTGGCCGAACTGCTTTTCAATGCCCCCGATATCGCAATGGGCAGGGACAACTTTGAGCAGATCACCGAGGCGTTCGGTTGGAACCAGGTGGATGGCCCCATCGATGCCTACGCCCTGCTGCGCCTGCGCGAGCAGCTGCATGCACGCTGGCTGGCAGACGAAGCCAATGAACTGGCGCTGCTGGCCGAGCTGCGCCGCGTGGGCCCCGCCGGCGTTACCCTGCCCGAGGTACGCAAGCGCCGGCGCCTGCTGACCCGGCCCTGGCGACCTGCGCAGGCACTGTTCTCCGCCCTGGATCCCTCACGCGTCACCGCCATGAAGAGCACCCTGCAGGTGCTGGTGCCAGACGAGGTGGTACAGCCTCCTGTGCAACTCGAACAAGTGCGCTTCTGGGACGACGTGGCACGCGAAGACCGGCTGACCCGCAATCGCCTGAAGCTGGGCCTGCTGCGCGGCGTGCTGGCTGGCTGCCTGTGGTTGCTGCTGCCATTGGCGGTCTACCTGGTGGAAGCCGCCAAGCCCGACAAGCCCACGCCCGACCCTGCCCCGCTGCTGGCCCTGGGCGCGGGCGGCTTCGTGCTTATCCTGGCCCTGGGCATCGGCTGGCTGCCATGGAAACTGGGCCTGCAATGGCTGGTGGCACCCACCCGGCGCAGCACCGCCATCCCACTGGCGGCGGTGTTGGCACTGGCACTGATCCGGTTCACCGACTACAACCTGGTCGGCAGCTTTCTGGCCGCAGGCACGCTGTGGCTGAGCTTCACGGTGACCTTCCGCAACCAGCCCAACGTGGTCCGCTATGCGCCGTTGCTGCTGTTCGCGGTGTACCTGGCAGCCTCGGCGCTGCCAACACTGAAGGCCCCGTACGGCCAGCTCAGCGCCTTCCTGGCAGCGGCACTGTCAGCACTGGACAGCTGGCGCGAACGCCGCACCAGCCGCTGATCCAACGGCCGGCCCTGGCCGGCCCGCCTTACTTTTCCTTGCGCCAGTTCACCGAACCACGGTTCTCCACCGTGGACGATTCCACTTCGATGTCGAAGCCGCGGCGCAGCAGGTACTTCAGGGTCAGCACCGAACCGCTGCCGACCAGCGACACGCCATAGCCGATGTAGAGCTTGGGCGTGATGTACTTGCCCACGCCGATCACCGAGCCACCCAGCGCACGCGACTGGCTGACACCGGCATCATCCAGGCCGAGCTTGGCACCGACCTGCGCGGCCAGCAGGCCACTGCCGGCCGACAGCGCCGCCGAGGCGGCGTTCACCTGCTGGGCCTGGTCGCTGCTGGCCATGCTCAGGCTGCGCCCCAGCACCAGGTAGGCCAGCGATTCGGATTGGGACATCGCCGGGTCCGACCACACCTCCACCTTCGGTGCCTGGGCGCGGCCGGTGACGTGGATACCGGCGGTGACATCACCGATCTCGCGCTGCGCCTTGATGTTGATGCGCGGATCGGAGACCACGCCGTAGTTCCACAGCAGTTGCCCGTCGGTGATGGTCAGGTCCTGGCCGTAGGCCTTGTAGCGGCCACTGACTTCCAGGCCGCCATTGGCAGTCATCTCGCGGCCCGGGCGGGCGCGCACCTGCATCTTGCCGGTCAATGCACCCTTCAGGCCGAAGCCGCTCATCTTGACCTTGTTGCCGAGGCTGACGGTCAGGTCCATGTCCAGCGGCGAGGACGGGCCTTCCTCCGGGTCAACCGGGTCCAGCACCACGATGTCCTCGGAGACCGAGGTGCCACGGTCCAGGCGTTCCAGGTCCAGGTCGGCCTCGGGCACGTGCACGCTGCCACGCAGCTCCATCGCGGTGCCCGCCAGGGTGAAGTTCAGATCCGGGTTGGCCACCACGCGCAGTTCGCTGGTGTTGGCCAGCAGCACGTTGTCACCAAAGATGTGCAACTGCAGCGGCTGCGCGTCACCAAACCAGGACAAGCCACCGTCCACCTGCAAGGCGCCCTCGCCACCGGTCTTGGCCGAGGCACGGATAAGCGCCGAGCCGTCGGGCTGGGCGATGAAGTTGCCCTTGCCCTCGCTCAGGGTCAGGCCCAGCGCGGGGAATTCGCCAGTGAAGTTGCTGAGCGTGGCCTCGCCGCCCAGGGTGGGCTGCGAGCGGGTGCCGCGCAGGCTCACGTGGCCCTCGATCAGGCCCTGCGGGCGCACGATGTCCGGCGAGAACAGCTCTATCCAGTACAGCCGCGACATGTTGAGGTAAAGCTCGCCGTTGAGTGCCGCATTGGGCTCCCAGCCGGTCTGCACCTTGGCATCGACGAAGCCATCGCCCTGGAAGCCCACACCGAGGTAGCCCTTGATCGCATTGGGCTGCATGTCGACGTTGAGCGAGAAGTGGTCGTAACGCACCAGCTCGCCGCGGGCGTTGTCGCCCAGGCGGATGCCGCCTTCGGCCGAGGCCAGCTTGAACGCGCCCTCCCAGGCATTGCCGCGCGGGCGGATGTTGCCGTCGATGGTCACCTCACCACGCAGGTGGATGCGGCGGCCCTCGTTGGGCGGCAGCCACGGCTGCACCAGTGCCAGCGGCAGGGCGTCACCGCGCAGCTGCAGGCCCTCGCGCGGCCAGTTGGCAGCCACGCACAACGCACCGCCGGTGTCCGAGCCCAGGCAGGCATCGGACAGGGTGAAATTGCTGCCCTGCACGTTGAACGCAGCAGCCTGCCGCAGCTGCCACGGCGCGCCCTTGACCGGGGCAACCCGCAACGAGGCCAGTTCGCCACGCCAGGCTTGCCCTTGCTGGCGCACGCTGCCACTGAGCGCGAGCGCGCCCATGTCGTTGCGGGTGTCGGCCTCCAGCTGCAGGTCCTGCATGCTGCCGCGTGCGTTGATACGCACCTGGTCCAGCAGCATGCCGACTTCGATCGCGCTGCCCTGGATTTCCAGCGCACCGTTGCTGCCCTGCCATGGCAGGCGGCCATTGATGCTGATCTGCTGCGCCTTCCAGTCGTCCCACTGCAGACCGCTGCCGCGCAGGTCGGCGGTGATATCCGGCTGTGTGGGGGTACCCCGCAGCTGCACGGTACCGGCCAGGCTGCCGCTGCCACTGGGCAGCAGATCGGACAGGTGCAACGGCTCCAGCCGGGCATCCACGTCCAGGCGGTCGCCCACCTTGCCCTTGGCCTCGATGCGGCTGTCGCCCATCACCAGGCGCACGTCACCTTCGCCCTGGGTACCCTGCAGCGCCAGCTTGGCGCGTGCGTCCACGTTGCGCCCGCGCAACCGGCCCTTGAGCTGGGGGATGTCGGCAGTGGCTTCAAAGCGCAGATCCTCGGTGCCGGCCGGTGGCGGCAGCTGCTTGCCCTTGGAGGCCACGCTGCCGGACAGGTTGCCTTCCCAACCCGGGGCGAAATAGCCGGGATCGAAATTGGCCAGCTTGGCGTCCACGTCCCAGCTCAGTTCCGGCGCCCATGCGGCGGACCCGGCCAGCGTCAGCTCGCCCCCCGGGGTGGTCGCCTTCAGGTGCTGGATATGCGCCTGCTGGTCGTTGCCGCGCACATCGAAATCAAGCTTGGCGTCCTGTGCCTCGCGGGCCACCTCGGCCTTGCCGATGGCTGCCCAGTTCTTCAGGTTGCCGGCCACGCCCAAGCGCGCCTGCTGCAGGTACAGCGGCACCGGCGTGCTGTCCGGCTGGGTCGGGTCCGGTTCGGGCGTGTAGGTCAGCTGGTTGGCCACCACCGCGAAATTGAACCCCGGGTTCTGCGCATCACTGAAATCGGCGGTGCCCTGCAGGCGTACGGTGCCGCCAAAGGCCTCGGCCACCAGCGGCGACACCGTCAGCACCTGGTTCTCGATGGCGACATTGGACGGTGCCAGCACCAGCTCGTTCTCGCCCTGGCGCACACGGCCCTGCAACTGCGCCTTGCCGCCACGGCCCCGCGCGGAGAAATCCAGCGCCAGTGGCGCCGGGGCCTCGGCCAGGAACTGCGCCGGCACCAGCTGCCCCAGGTCCAGCTGCTCGCTGCGTGCGGCCACGTTCCACACCGGATCATTGCGCCCGTCCAGGATCAGGCTGGCATGCAACGGCTTGGGCGCGTAGCCGGCCAAGGCTACTTCCATATGCGCCAGGTCACCGCGCGCCACCAGCCCCAGGCGGGCGGGCACCTGGCCGGGGCGGGCCGGCATCAGTGCGCGCACGGTCAGATCGGTGGCGTAGTCCTTGCGCGGCAGGTAATGGCCATCGATGCGGAAATCACCCAGATTGCTGTTGACCTTCAGCTGGCTGGCGGTGAACTCGCCATTGGCCGCTTCCAGGCCGCCGCGGATGCGGGTGATGTCGATGATCGGTTCCTGCAGCTGGGTGATGCGCAGGCCATCGACGACGATGGTGTCGGCCTGCAGCGCCAGCGGCAGCTCGATGGCCGGCAGCACATCCGGCCAGCGTGGCAGTTCGAACGGCTTGTCTTCCGAAGGCCCAAGCTCCAGCGTGGCGTCGGTGATGCGCAGCGCATCCAGGCGCAGCTTGCGACCCAGCAGCGGCCGGATATCCGGGTCCAGGTAGGCCTTGGCGGCGGTGAAATGCAGCTCTTCGTAGCGGAAATCCAAGTCATGCAGGATCAACGGCCCGGCCAGCGGGCCCTCGGCCTTGCTCCAGGTCAGCGACGAGCCGGCCGGCAAGCGGGCAACCACCTGCGCCATCAGCACTTCGCGCCCGGCCACGGTCTGCAGCAGCCAGTACAGCGCGAACAGGGCCAGCAGCACCAGCACGGTGACGGTGATGCCGCTGCGTACCGCCAGCTTGCGCATGCGCGCCCTGCGCTTGGCACGCAGCTCGGCGATGCGGGCTTCGCGTTCTTCCGGGGTGATCTCGTCGGGACGTGTGCTCACAGGTCCGCTCCGATGTTGAGGTAGAGCTGGAACTGCGAATCCGGGCTGTTCAGGCCGTGCGCGATGTCGATGCGCACCGGCCCTACCGGCGACTTCCAGCGCACGCCGAAGCCGACGCCGGTATGCAGGTCGATGGTGTTGTCGAAGGCGCTGCCGGTATCCACGAACACCGCACCGCCCCAGGGGCCGCCGCCGAAGTAATGCTCATATTCGGCCGAGCCAACCACCAGGTTCTTCGCGCCCAGTGCGTACTTGTCCGGGGCCGGTGTGCGCGGGCCCACCTCGCGGAAGGCGTAGCCGCGGATGGAGCGGTCACCACCGGCGAAATAACGCAGGCTGGGCGGCATGGCCACCAGGTCGCTGGTCCAGGTGGTACCGGCCTGGCCACGCAGGATCAGCCGGTCGCTCTCGCCCAGCGGTATGTACCAGCGCAGGGTGGCGTCGGCCTGGATGAAGCTGGTGTCCGAACCGGCCCCCTCGATGCCGCCGCGCAGGGTGGCATTGCCGCTGATGCCCCGGCGCGGGAAGCTCTTGTCGTCGACATTGACGTAGTCAGCGGTGAGCTGCGGGTAGACCAGGGTGGAGTACTGGTACACCGCGTCGTTGAACTGGTCACCCGAGCTGTAGCGCCAGCGTTCGCGCAGCGCGTTCATCGAGACGATGGCGGTGAGGTTCTCGTTGATTTCGCCGCTGCGGCTGGCGATCAGCTTGAGGTTGCGCAGGTCGATGTAGTCGGTCTGCTCGTCGTAGGCGCTGACCGCATAGGTGTACCAACCGTCCAGCCAACGGAAGCCCGGCACCCGGTAGCTGGTGATCAGGCTCTTGCGCTTCTGCGCATAGTCGACCTGCGTGTTGAGCTTGTGCCCGCGCCGGTTGACGTAACGGCGCTCCACGCCGCCACGCACACCGGCGCCGCTTTCGCTGCCGTAGCTCAGGCCGGCGGTGTAGATGGTGCGCTTGGCGCGGGTCAGCTTGACGTTGACCGGCACCTCGCCGTTGTCGTCGGCCTGTTCCGGGTGCGGCTGGATGTCGATGACGCTGAAGTAGTCCAGTTTGGTCAGCGATTCGCGCAGGCGATCGAGCTTGCCGTCATGCCAGTAGCTTCCCTGCTCCCAGTACACCAGCGGCTCGAACAGGCCGTCGCGGAAATAATCCTGCTCGAAGGTGATCGGCCCCATGTTGTAGCGGCGGCCGCTGTCCCAGGTGAGGAAGATGTCGGCAGCGTTCTCGGCGCGGGTGATTTCCACCTTGCGCTGGGTGAAATCGGCATCGAAGTAACCGCGCTCGGACAGGCGGCGGCTGATGGTGATCTTGCTGGCCTCGTAGTTGACCGAGTCGAACACGTCCCCGGCCTGCGGGTTGAACGCCTCCAGGTCCTCGCGCAGGTAGCGATCGCGCGAGGCCGGGCCGGTGATGCCCACTTCCTCGTGGCGCACCTTGACCTGGGCGCCCTTGTCGACCTGGATCACCACCTGCAGGGTCTCGCCGGTACGCGGCGCGTCGACCGTGATGGTGGGGTTGTAGAAACCGAATGGCTCCAGCGCCTGCCGGGTCTGGCGTTCGGCCTGCGACAGCAGGTACTCCAGGCGCGATTCCCCCTGCACCTTGCCGATCGCGTCGTAGACCGACAGCGACACCTCGATGTTCTCGATGATCTCGGCGTCATCGCCCTTGTCCAGACCCTTGATCTGGACTTTTTCGATGGTGCCGCGGGCATGGGCCAAGGGCGCGGCGACCAGCATGGCCAGCGACAGGAGGACCGGGGAAATTCGGATGAGCTGCATGCGCGCCAGCATACCGGTCTCAACATGACCGGCAAAATCACATTTCCAACAGCTCGCCCGCAGGTAGTGCCGAGCCATGCTCGGCAGGGGCGGTACCGGGAACGCGGTTTGCCGAGCATGGCTCGGCACTACAAAGACAAAGGATTGCGGGTAATGCTTCTGCCGAGCATGGCTCGGCACTACAGGTGCACAACGCAACAGGCCCGCCTGCGCGGGCCTGTTGCAGTCAGACATCCAACGCCGATCAGTTGGACAGGTGCTCGATCGCGGCCACGCTGCCCAGGCGGTCACCCAGCGTGCGCAGCAGCGCCAAGCGGTTACCACGCAGCGCCGGATCCTCGGCATTGACCATCACCGCGTCGAAGAACGCATCCACCTGCGGACGCAGGCGGGCCAGGCGGCCGAGCACGGCCACGTAGTCCTTCTGTGCCAGTGCCACACCGGTGTCGTCGATGGCGGCAGTCACCGCCTCGGCCAGCTCGCTCTCGGCCGGCTCGCGCAGCAGTGCCGGATCGATGCTGCCCGGGATCTCACCGTCAGCCTTGCGCAGGATGTTGCGGATGCGCTTGTTGGCCGCAGCCAGTGCCTCGGCTTCCGGCAGCTGGGCAAAGGTGCCGATGGCATCGATGCGGCGGTCGAAATCGTACAGCGAGGCCGGCTTCAGTTCGGCGACGGCATTGAAGTGGGTGGCCGGCACGCCCTTGTCGGCGTAGTAGCCCTTCAGGCGGTCGATGATGAAATCGTAGAGGTCATTAAGCTCTTCGAGCGTGGTACCCCCCGTATTGGGAGTCGCCTTTGCTTCAGCGCCGGACGCACGGGCATCCGCCGCCGCCTTCTCCGAAGCCTTGTCCTTCTGAACAGTTTTCGCAAAAGCGACGTTTTCTTGCGCCTGATCCAGCAGTGCCGGCAGATCCAGATCAAAGCCCGATTCGATGATGCTGCGGGCCAGACCCAGCGCATTACGACGCAGCGCGAACGGGTCCTTGTTGCCGGTCGGCTTCAGGCCAGCGGCAAAACCACCGGCCAGCGTGTCCAGGCGCTCGGCAATCGCCAGCACCTTGCCCAGCGGCGACAAGGCGATGTCATCGGCGGCAAAGCGCGGCTGGTAGCTCTCGTCGATGGCCAGCGCCACCGACGGCGATTCGCCACCGGCCACCGCGTAATGGCGACCGGCGATGCCCTGCAGTTCCGGGAACTCGTTGACCATGCGCGACTGCAGATCGTTCTTGGCCAGCTCGGCGGCGCGCTTGGCCTGCACCGGGTCGGCGCCCACCTGCGGTGCGATGATCTGCGCCAGCGCGCTGACCCGCTGCACCTTGTCAGCCACGCTGCCCAGCTTGGCCTGGTAGGTAACGGTCTTCAGACCCTCGCCCATCGCCACCAAGCCCTGCTTGAGGTCTTCGTCGAAGAAGAACTTGGCATCGGAGAAGCGCGGGCGGATCACCCGCTCGTAGCCCTTGGAAACCTCGGCCACGTCCCTGGATTCGATATTGGCGATGCCGATGAACTTCTCGGTCAGTTTGCCGCCGCCGTCGAGCACCGGGAAGAACTTCTGGTTGATCTCCATGGTCTCGATCAGCGCTTCCTGCGGCACGGCCAGGAACTCGCGCTCGAAACTGCACAGCACCGCCGCCGGCCATTCGACCAGGTTGACCACCTGTTCCAGGTTGTCGTCGGTGATGCGGGCCACGCCACCCGCCTGCGCGGCGGCGGCATTGACCTCGGCGACGATGCGCTCGCGGCGCGCGTCGGCATCGACCAGCACATTGGCGGCCTTCAGCGATTCAACGTAGTCGGCCGGGTTGCTCAGCCACACCTGCTTGTCGGCCATGAAACGGTGGCCACGGCTGAAGCGGTCAGACGTCAGGCCCAGCAGCTCGGCCGGCACGATGTCATTGCCGTGCAGCAGCACCAGCCAATGCACCGGGCGGGCGAAGGCGTATTCGTGGTTGCCCCAGCGCATCGGCTTGGGGATGGGCATGGCGGCGATGGCTTCGCGCAGGATCTCCGGCAGCAGGCTGGCGGTCTGCGCGCCCGGGGTCACCGAACGCAGCACGAAACGCTCGCCCTTGGCATCGGTGGTGCGCTCCAGCGCGGTCCAGTCGATGCCGGCCTTGGCAGCAAAACCCTGCAGCGCCTTGGTCGGTTCGCCGTTGGCGTCCAGCGCGATGTTCAGGTACGGGCCGAACACTTCCGAGTGCTGCTCGGGCTGCTCGGTTTCCACGCCCGGCAACAGCACGGCCAGGCGACGCGGGGTCGACAGCGGCTTGGCATCGCCACGCTCGAAGGCCACGCCACGCTTGGCCAGGCCATCGATCACGCCATCAAAGAAGGCCTGCGCCAGGCCCGGCAGGGCCTTGACCGGCAGTTCTTCCACGCCCAGTTCGATCAGCAGCGGCTGCATGCTCATGCCTGCACCTCCTTGGCCGCGACCGCTTCGAGGCGCTTGGCCTCGTACAGCTTGGCCACCGCCTGGGCCAGCGCGCGCACGCGCAGGATGTAACGCTGGCGCTCGGTCACCGAGATGGCGCGGCGCGCGTCGAGCAGGTTGAACGAATGCGACGCCTTGCAGACCTGTTCATAGGCCGGGAGCGGCAGGCCGGCTTCCACCAGCTTCTGCGCTTCCTTCTCGCAGGCGTCGAAGCGATGGAACATTTCTTCCACGTCGGCGTACTCGAAGTTGTAGGTGCTCTGCTCCACCTCGTTCTGGTGGTAGACATCGCCGTAGGTGACCGGGGTGCCGTCCGGGCCGTAGGTCCAGATCAGGTCATAGACGTTGTCGCAGTTCTGCAGGTACATGCAGAGCCGCTCCAGGCCGTAGGTGATCTCGCCCAGTACCGGCTTGCACTCCAGGCCGCCGGCCTGCTGGAAGTAGGTGAACTGGGTGACTTCCATGCCGTTGAGCCAGATTTCCCAGCCCAGGCCCCAGGCGCCCAGCGTCGGCGATTCCCAGTTGTCCTCGACAAAGCGCAGGTCGTGCACCAGCGGGTCGATGCCCAGCGCCTTGAGCGAGTCCAGGTAGAGCTGCTGGATGTTGTCCGGGCTCGGCTTCATCGCCACCTGGTACTGGTAGTAGCGCTGCAGGCGGTTGGGGTTCTCGCCGTAGCGGCCGTCGGTGGGGCGGCGCGAGGGCTGCACATAGGCGGCATTCCAGCTTTCCGGGCCGATCGAGCGCAGGAAGGTGGCCGGGTGGAAGGTGCCGGCACCGACCTCCAGGTCCAGCGGCTGGATCAAGACACAGCCCTGTTTCGCCCAGAAATCATTGAGGGTCTGGATCAGTCCCTGGAAGGTAATCGAAACGGGGGGAGTCGCGGACATGCTGCCTGAGCCGTACATAAGGGGTGAGTTAGTATAGCGACCGACCGCGCGATGGCCGCGCCAGCAAGGGGTTTGGGGTGGAACAACCGGCCGCGCACAGCGCTTACGAACCCTTGGCACAGGTTGCCATCAGCGCCGGCAGGCTGCAATTTGCCAATGTGGTGGCGGCCCTGCTGGGCGACGGTCTGGTGGCCGCGCAGGACCAGGAACGCATCCGTTTTTCCGCCCAGGGCGCGCGCAACGCCAGCGAAGTCCACCCCTTGGTACTGCTGGCCAACCTGAAACTGGCCGCCGCCCCGCCGGCCAGCGGCGAGCTGGGCCTGGAGCGGCTGACCGAGTGGCTGGCCGGGCGCACCCACTGCCGCTACCTGCGCATCGACCCCACCCGGGTGGACGTGGCCGGCGCCACTGCCGTGGTCTCCCATGCCTATGCCCGCCGCCACCGCATCCTGCCCCTGGCGGTGGACAGCGAGCGCGTGCTGGTGGCCACCAGCGAGCCGATGGCGCGCGATTGGGTGCCGGACCTGCAGCACCTGAGCCGGCGCCGCATCGACGTGGTGATGGTCAATCCGCTGGACCTGCACCGTTATTCGATGGAGTTCTTCGGCGTCACCCGCTCGGTCCGTGGCGCCCGCAGCGACTCCCGCGACAACAGCAACGGGGTGACCCCGCCCAGCTTCGAGCAGCTGGTGGAGCTGGGCAGCGGTGGCGACGTCAATGCCGACGACCACCATGTGGTCAGCATCGTCGACTGGCTGCTGCAGTACGCCTACGAGCAGCGCGCCAGCGACATCCACATGGAGCCGCGGCGCGACAAGGGCCGGGTGCGCTTCCGCATCGACGGCGTGCTGCACAAGGTGTTCGAGCTGCCGCCGTCGGTGATGACCGCCGTGGTCAGCCGCATCAAGGTGCTCGGCCGCATGGACCTGGCCGAGCGCCGGCGCCCGCAGGACGGCCGCATCAAGACCCGTTCGCCGGGTGGGCGCGAGGTGGAAATGCGCCTGTCGACCATGCCCACCGCCTTCGGCGAGAAGTGCGTGATGCGCATCTTCGACCCGGACTCGGCGTTCAAGAGCATCGAGCAGCTGGGCTTCAGCCCGGAAGAGGCAGCCGGCTGGAACGAGCTGGTGGCGCGCCCGCACGGCATCGTGCTGGTCACCGGCCCCACCGGCTCGGGCAAGACCACCACCCTGTATTCCACACTCAAGCGGCTGGCCACGCCGGACGTCAACGTGTGCACGGTCGAAGACCCGATCGAAATGATCGCGCCCGAGTTCAACCAGATGCAGGTGCAGACCAACATCGACCTGGACTTCGCCTCCGGCGTGCGCACTCTGCTGCGGCAGGACCCGGACATCATCATGATCGGCGAAATCCGCGACCTGGAAACCGCGCAGATGGCGGTGCAGGCCTCGCTGACCGGCCACCTGGTGCTGTCCACCCTGCATACCAACGATGCGCCCTCGGCGATCACCCGCCTGCTCGACCTGGGCGTGCCGCATTACCTGATCGCCTCCACTGTCAACGGCGTGCTGGCACAGCGCCTGGTGCGCACCCTGTGCCCACACTGCAAGGCGCCAGACACGCTGACAGACGCTGATTGGGCACCGCTGCGTCATGCCCATGAAGCATTACCAGATGTGGTCACGGCATATGCGCCGGTCGGCTGCCTGGAGTGCCGGCGCACCGGTTACATGGGCCGGATCGGCCTGTATGAGCTGCTGCCACTGGGTTCGCGGCTGCGCGCCCGGATCACCCGCGACATGGATCTGGCCGGGTTCAGCCAGGCGGCCGCTGCCGAAGGGCTGCGCACGCTGCGCCGTACCGGGCTTGAAAAGGTGGCCGCAGGGCTGACTACAATCGAGGAAGTCCTGTCAGTCCTGCCGCCCTCGGAATGAAGCCCCAGCCGTTCTTGATCGTTGAAACCGGGCAACCGTTCCCGACCCTGCGCCGTTATGGCCGCTTCCCGCACTGGATCCGCGTCGCCGCCGGGCTGGAAGAAGCCGAGACGGTGGTGGTCAACGTCGAGCACGGCGAGCAGTTGCCGGAGCGCGGTGACTTCGCCGCCACCATCGTCACCGGCTCGGCCGCCTTCGTCACCGACCGCGCCGAGTGGAGCGAGCGCAGTGCCGACTGGCTGCGCGACGCGGCCCACGCCGGCATGCCGCTGCTGGGCATCTGCTACGGCCACCAACTGCTGGCCCATGCGCTGGGCGGCGAGGTTGCCTACAACCCGGCTGGGCGCGAATCCGGCACCATCCGCCTGCAGCTGGAAGCCCCGGCCTCGGCCGATCCGCTGTTCGCCGGCCTGCCGGCCAGCTTCCCGGCCCACGCCACCCACCTGCAGACGGTGTTGCGCGCACCCGAAGGCGCCACCGTGCTGGCGCGTTCGGTGCAGGACAACTGCCACGCCTTCCGCTGGGGCGAGCAAGCCTGGGGCCTGCAGTTCCACCCCGAGTTCGCCACCCACCACATGCGCGGTTACGTCCGCGCCCGCGCCGACTGCATCGCCCGCCATGGCGGCTGCGCCCGCAGCGTGGCCCGCGACGTAAGCGCCGCACCCTTGGCCCGCCAGCTGTTGCGCCGTTTTGTCCGCCACGTACGGCGCGAAGTGCACTGAATGCACATGGCCGGGCACCCCATCTATGTGGTGCTGGAACTGCCCGAACCTGCCGCCACCGCGGTACTGACGATACGCCGCCGATACGATCCGCGCCTGGCGGGCTTCCCCGCCGAAATCACCGTGGCCGGGTCCTCCGGCGTCGGGCCGTTGATGGCGGAACAGGCATTGGAGCCCGTGCTCGAATGCCTGCAGCACATCGCCGATACCTGCCTGCCGGTCCGCCTGCGGTTTGCCGGACTGCGGCGCTTTGCCAGCGGCCCGGTGATCTGGCTGGCACCGGCCGATCCGGCCCCCCTGTTGGCCTTGCACCAGCGCTTGGCGGGTAGCGGGCTTGCGTTTACACCGCATCGTTTCGAGTTCACCCCGCATTGCAGTGTCTGCAGCAGTGCGCTGGACCCGGCACAGCAAGCGCGGCTGATGGCCGAACCGGTGCCGGCCGGGACATTCGAACTGAGCCGGCTGGCGCTGTACGCGGTGGTGGACGGCAGCCCGCAGTTGCTGCATCGGGTGGAGCACCGTCAGGCGCCTTGAGCCGGCGACGATGCGGTAGCGCCGAGCCATGCTCGGCTGAGGCCTTGCCGGGAACGCCCCTTGCCGAGCATGGCTCGGCACTACCAACAGCGACGATCCACGCGAAGCGCCCTGTAGAGCCGAGCCATGCTCGGCTGAGGCCTTGCCGGGAACGCTCCTTGCCGAGCATGGCTCGGCACTACAAACAGCGACGATCCACGCGAACCGCCCTGTAGAGCCGAGCCATGCTCGGCTGCGGCCTTGCCGGGAACGCCCCCTGCCCCCTGCCGAGCATGCCTCGGCACTACCGGCGGCAGTTGCAGCGGCGGACTCATGTTCCCCCATCGTTACTTGTTCCTCATAACCCCGCCCGGGTTTCAGGCGATAATCGCCCCAGCGCCGGTCTGTCACCGGTGCCCTCCCCTGTTTCGGAACTGCAATGAGCGAGATTCGCAAGGTACCTGCCTCGGCCGGCGCGGAATGGCTGCTGACCGGCTTCGGCCTGCTCAAGCGCGCGCCCCTGGCCCTGGGTTCGCTGGGCATCCTGTGGGGCGTCGGCACCTCGTTGGTGCTGTCGCTGTCGATGCTGGTGCCCGCACTTGGCACGGTGGTGCAGCTGCTGCTGTTGCTGGCCGGGCCGCTGTTCATGGGCGGCCTGCTGTGGGCCATCCGCGAGGTCGATCAGGGCCGCGCCGCCAAGCCTTCGCACCTGCTGCAGGGCGTGCAGGAAGGCCGCGCGCCGCACCTGCTGGTGGCCCTGCTGCCACAGCTGTTCGCCGCCCTGCTGCTGGGCACGCTGCTGCTGGTACTGGTCGGCACCGATGGCCTGCAACAATTGTCGGTCGTGATGGTCAAGCTCAATGAGATCAGCCAGTCCGGTGCGCAACCGGACCCGGCGCAGATCGAGGCGCTGGTGGCGACGCTGCCGGCCGGGCGCATCCTGCTGTGGCTGTTGTTGTTGCTGGCCAGCTTCGTCGCCCTGACCCTGGCCCTGTTCGTGATGCCGCCGCAGGTGATGTTCGAGCGTTCCGGCGGCGTGCATGCCCTGCGCCAGAGCCTGCGCGCCAGCATCCACAACCTGCCGGCCATGCTGGTGTTCTTCGTGCTGGCCTTCATCGCCATCTTCGCGATCTATTTCGCGGTGATGATCGTCGCGCTGATCATCGGCCTGATCGCCGGCCAGACCGCGGCTTTGGCGGTGGCACAGCTGCTGCTGATGGCGGTGCTGATGCCCACCTTCGCCGGTGCGGTCTATGCGGCATGGAAGCAGATGCTGGCACCGGCAGATGCGGCCGGCACCACCCCGCCGCCGGTAAGCAGCGGCCACGTGTTCGAAGCATGAAATAGCCAGGAACGAGGTACCAGGAGCGAGGAACGAGTAAATGCAACAGCGCGCGAACTGCCGCTTTGCTGTTGCTCTCACTCGTTTCTGGTTCCCAACGTCTAGTTCCTGCCTTCTAGCTCCTGGCTTCTTCCCGGCTGCGCTTGGTCAGGTACATGGCCTGGTCGGCGGCATGCAGCAGCGCATCGACTTCCGCACCATCGGCCGGATAGGCCGCTACGCCAACACTGGCACTGATCGCCAAGGTGACTTTCTCGCCATCGCGCAGGTAGTACAGCGGGGCCTGCAGGGCGCGCGCCACCCGCTCCAGCAGGCGGTGGGCGTCGTCGATGTTGTCCAGCTCCTCCAGCACCAGGGCGAACTCGTCGCCGCCGAGGCGGGCGACCGTGTCGTTCTCGCGCAGGGTGCCACGCAGACGCGCGGCCAGCTCCACCAGCAACGAATCGCCGGCGCCGTGGCCCCAGGTGTCGTTGACCTCCTTGAAGCGGTCCACATCCACATACACCAGGGCGAAGATGCCGCCGTTGCGCTGCGCGCGATGGTGCGCGCTCTCCAGCCGGTCCATGAACAAGGCACGGTTGGGCAGGCCGGTGAGCATGTCGTGCATGGCCAGATGGCGCATTTCCTGCTCCATCTGCTTGCGCTGCTCGACCTCGATCTCCAGCTGCCGGTTGCGCTCGGACAACTCGCTCAATGCATCGCGCAGTGCCACGCGGTGGCGGTACAACTCCAGGAACACCTGCACCTTGGACAGCAGAATGGTCGCTTCCAGCGGCTTGGCCATGTAATCGACCGCGCCGAAACCGTAGCCCTTGAGGCGGTGCACGTCGTCGGCATAGGTGGCGGTGACGAAAATGATCGGGGTCTGCCGGGTGGTTTCTTCCTGCGACAGGATCTCGGCTACTTCAAAGCCGTTGATGTCCGGCATGTAGACGTCCAGCAGCACCAGGGCGAACTCGTCGTCCAGGGTTGCCTTGAGCGCATCGTTGCCCGATGCGGCCTCCACCACATCCACGTCCAGCTTGGCCAATACCCGACGGATCACCAGCAGATTGGCCGGATTGTCATCCACCGCCAGGATCTTCGGGCGCTGCAGGGCGGGTGGCTTGGCTACGAACATAAGGCTTCCAGCAAAAAGGAAATTTCGGGCAAGGGCAGACAATGGTCGGCGCCGGCCAGTTCCAGTGCAGCGGCCGGCATCACCGGCACCTGCGCTGTTTCCGGGTCCTGCACGATCAGTGTGCCACCACAACGCCGCACGCGCGCGCAGCCCTCGGCGCCATCGGAATTGGCACCGGTCAGCAACACGGCAATGAGGTGTTCCCCCCATACTTCGGCCGCGGACTCGAACAGGACGTCGATCGAAGGGCGGGAAAAAGCCACCCTGGGATCCACGCTCAGCGCAAAACGGCCATTGCGCTCCATCAGCAGATGATAGCCCGAGGGCGCAACATAAATGTGATGAGGTTCCGGTTGCTGCCGCTCCTCGGCCTCGACCACCGACAGACCACTGCGGCTGGCCAGCAGCTCGCAGAACACCCGCATGTCTTCCGAGCCACTGTGGCAGACCACCACCATCGGCACCGGCAATGGCCCGGCAAACGCACCCAGCAACTGGTGCAGGGCGGACAGGCCACCGGCCGAGCAGCCCACCACGATGGCATGTGGCGGCAACCCGGAGGCGGTTTTCACAGCAAGCCACCGGCGTTGCGATAGAGCCGCAGCTCAGCGTCCAGCGGGGCAAAATCGCGCGCGCTGGGGGCGAAGCGGATCGATTCGCGGTTGCCCAGGCACAGGAAGCCGCCGCGGCTGAGGCTGTTGCGGAACAGGCCCAGCACCCGGTCCTGCAGCGCATCGGAGAAATAGATCAGCACGTTGCGGCACAGGATCAGCTGCGCCTCGCAGAAGACCCCGTCGCAGACCAGATTGTGGTTGGCAAAGGTGACCCGGTCGCGCAAACGGGCATCCAGCTTCATGAAGTCGTAGCGGGCATGGTAGTAGTCCGAGAGCGTGTGGCGGCCACCGGCCGCCAGGTAATTCTCCGAATACAGCCTTGCATCACGGATCGGGAAAATACCTTCCTGGGCCTTGGCCAGGGCCTCGTCGCTGAAGTCGGTGGCGTAGATCTGGCAGCGATCGTACAGGCCCGCCTCCTTGAGCAGGATGGCCAGCGAGTAGACCTCCTGCCCATGCGCGCAACCGGCCTGCCAGATATTGATCTGCGGGTAGGAGGCCAGCACCGGGAAGACCTCGTCGCGCAGCTTACGGAACACCGCCGGGTTGCGGAACATCTCCGACACCGGCACCGACAGCTTGGCGATCACCTGCGGCACCATCTCGTCGTCGCGCAGCACGCGCGCGGTGAGTTCGCCCACATGCGCCACGTCCAGGGTCTGCACCAGCTGCAGCACCCGCCGCTTCAATGATGACGGCGCGTAGCCACTGAAGTCATAGCCGTGGCGTCGCGACATGGCATGGATGAAGGCATCCACCTCGATGTCGTCGATCTCGTCACGGCTGGGTGGCGGGGTGATCGGGCCTACTTTTGAAGCCATACGCGCATCATCGACAGCAACTTGTCCAGGTCCACCGGTTTGGTGAGGTAATCATTGGCGCCGGCGTCCAGGCACTTGTCGCGGTCGCCATGCATGGCCTTGGCGGTGACCGCGATGATCGGCAGGTTGGCCCATTCGGCGCGCTTGCGGATCTCGCGGGTGGTTTCGTAGCCGTCCATGCCCGGCATCATGATGTCCATCAGCACCAGTTCGATGGCGGGGTTTTCTTCCAGCTGCTGCAGTGCCTTGTAGCCATCCTGCGCCATCAGCACGTTGACCCCGCGGGCGCGCAGCGACTTGGACAGGGCAAACAGGTTGCGCATGTCGTCATCGACCAGCAACACCTGGCGCCCGCCCAGGTTCTGGTCGTCGGACGGGGTGGCGTTGGCACCGCGCGAGCCGATGCTGTGCAGGAACAGGCTTACCTCGTCGAGCAGGCGTTCGGGCGAACGCTGGCCCTTGATCACGATGCTGTCGGTGTACTGGCGCAGCTTCAGGCTTTCCTCGCGGCTGAGGTCCTGGCCGGAATAGATCACCACCGGCGGCACCGCCACCAGCGTGGCGGCCTTCTCCAGGAACTCGATGCCGGAAATGCCGCCCAGGTTGAGGTCCAGCACGATGCAGTCGTAGCTGTGGGTGGCAATGCGCTCCAGTGCCTCCTCGCCGGAAGCGACCTGGTCGATCTCGACATTGTCGGCCTGCAGCAGGCGTGTCAGCGCCAGCCGTGAATCGTGGTCGTCGTCGACCAGCAGCAGCTTGCGCACGATCTTGCCGGCCACATCCAGCAGGTGGTCGAAGGCGGCGATCAACGCCTTGCGGTCCACCGGCTTGGTCAGGTAACCCACCGCGCCCAGCGCCACGCCCTTGGCGGCTTCGTCCACGGCCGAGATGAAGTGCACCGGGATGGCGGCCGTCACCGGGTCGTGCTTGAGGTGCTGCAGCACCGACCAACCGTCCATGCCCGGCAGCATCACGTCCAGCAGGATGCCGGTGGGGCGGAACCGGCGCGCCAGCTCCAGGCCGCTTTCGCCGTCGGCCGCGGCCAGCGCGCGGTGGCCCTTGCGGCGGATCAGGTCGACCAGGATACGGGCGAACGCCGGATCGTCCTCGATGGTCAGGATCACCGTCTCGCCGGCGGCAATGGCATGGCGATCGTCGGGGATCCAGTCAATGAGCTGGGCGGTGGCAGCGCGCGCCGGGCCCGGCGTCGGCGCCGGCCGCGTCGTCACAGGCAAGGCCTCCTCGGCCTTGATGCCATGGGCGGCGGCCGACAGGATCGGCAGCACCAGAGTGAAGCAGCTGCCCTTGTCCTGCTCGCTGTCCACCACCAGCTGGCCACCCAGCAGCTGTGCCAGGCGGCGGGCAATGGCCAACCCCAGGCCACTGCCACCGTAATGCCGGCTGGTGCTGGAGTCGACCTGCTCGAAGGCCTCGAAGATGGAATCCAGGCGTTCCTCGGGAATACCGATGCCGGTATCGCGCACCGCCAGTGCCAGGTGCTGCTCGTCCGCGGCCGCGCCGATGCGGGTCAGCAAGGCGTTGTCAGCCATGCCCAGTTGCAGCGTCACCTTGCCCTCGCGGGTGAACTTGAAGGCGTTGCCGAGCAGGTTGTTGAGCACCTGCTGCAGCTTGGAGCGATCGGTGACCACGGTTTCGGGCACGCTGTCGTCCAGGTCGATGACGAACTCCAGACGGTTTTCCACCGCCATATGGCGGAAGTGGCGCAGCACTTCGCGGGTGATCGCGTCCACCCGCACTTCCTCCCGGTGCACGTCCATCTTGCCGGCTTCGATCTTGGACAGGTCCAGGATGTCGTTGATCAACCGCAGCAGGTTGGAGCCGGAGTCGTGGATGACCGCGGCCGCTTCCACTTCCTCCACGTCCAGGTGCCCGCTTTCGTTCTCGGCCAGCTCCTTGGACAGGATCAGCAGGCTGTTGAGCGGCGTGCGCAGCTCATGCGACATGTTAGCCAGGAAGTCGGTCTTGTACTGGCTGGCGCGTGCAAGCTCCTGCGCCTTGAACTCGGTCTCGCGCTGCAGCACCTGCAGCACTTCCTTCTGTTCGTTGAGCACCTCGGTCTTCTGCCGCAGTTCCTCGTTGGAGGCCTGCAGCTCCTCGGCCTGCACGCGCAGTTCTTCCTCGGAAGCGGACAGGCGCTGGGCCTGTTCTTCCAGCTCCACGGTCTTGCCCTGCAGCTCCTCGTTGGTGGCGCGCAGTTCTTCTTCCTGCGCCTGCAATGCAGTCTGCGAGCGCTGCAGCTCTTCGGCCTGGGCCCGGGTGTGGTCCAGCAGCAGCTGGGTCTCGTCGGCGCGGCGGATGTTGTCCAGCCCCAACGCCACAGTCGGCAGCACGCTGTCGACAAAGGCTTCCTGGGTGGCGGTGAAATGGGCAAAGGTGCCGAATTCGAACACGCCCAGCAGGCGCCCCTTGAGCAACAGCGGCACCGCGACCAGGTTACGCGGCTGCGCCTCGCCCAGTGCCGAGTGCACCCCGAAGAACTCGTCCGGCACCTGCTGCACGCTGATCCGCTTGCGCTCCAGTGCCGCCTGCCCGATCAGGCCATCGCCCAGGCCGTACTGCAGGCCCAGGTGCTTGCGCCGCTGGAAGCCGTAACTGCCCTGCAGGCGCAGCAGGTTCTCGCTTTCGTCCCATGCAAAGAACACGCCGATGGCGGCGTCGAGGCGTGGCGCGATCTGCGACACCAGGGCCTGCGCGTATTCGTCCGGGGTCTGCGCGGTCTGCAGCTCGGCGCCCACCTCACCGACGCTGAGCTTGACCCAGTTGGCATCGCGCGAGGCCACCGAGTTGCGCCGGAACACCTCCAGCGCGCGGGCGATCTGGCCGATCTCGTCACCACGCCCCAGGCCGCTGATCTCCACGTCCAGGTCATCGTTGGACAGGCGCGTCATCTTGTCGGTGAGGCGGTTGATCGGGTTGACCACCAGCCGCGAGATCATCCACAAGGTGCCTACGATGATGACGAAGCCCAGCACCAGCAACACCAGCGAAATGGTGTGTGCACGGGCGATCCATGCGCTCATCTGGCCACGGTCGGCCAGCATCTGCGCAACCTCGGAATCGTAGATTTCGTTGAGTGCATCGGCCAATGTATTGCCCTGGCCGCCATTGCTCAGCGCATGCAGCTTTTCAACCTGGCTCAGTGGCACCGCATCTGCGGCCGGGCGTAGGACCGCGGTGACTTCGCTATCCCAGGTCCGTGCCTGCACCTGGGCCCGCCGCACCTGCTCGGCAACCGGGCTGGTACCGGCCGCGGCCAACGCCGCAGCCAGTGCGTTGTCGCGCCGCTCACTTTCCTTCGTCACGGTCTGCAGGTGGCCCTCGCCATCGCCCAGCAGGTAATTGCGGATGGCGATCTGCTGCAGGCGCACGGCCTGGATCGCATCCTCGACCTGGCGGATCACCTCGATCTGCACGCCCTCGTGGCGCCGCGCATCGTCGTCCTGGCCGGAGGTGCGGTAACTCATCAGGCTGGTGGCCAGGAAGCACAGGAACACCAACGCAAATGCCGCCAGCATTTTCCCCAACAGGGGCACGTTGTTGAGCCAATTGTCTTTTTGCTGCGTCATGCGGACGGTTCCCCTGGATGCGCCATGGCCCACCGGGAGCTACCCAGTGGCCTGTATCCGGAGAAAATAGCGCAGATTGCTGGCCTTCGCCCGCCTGATGAATCAGGGCGCGGCCGCTGTACCCCGGTCACGTGGCTGCAACCATCGGGCCGCATGGATGCCCAGTTCATAGAGGAAGCACATCGGTATCGCCAGCATCAGCTGCGAAACCACGTCCGGCGGGGTCAGTACCGCAGCCAGCACGAAGATGCCCACCACCGCATAGCCGCGCCCTTCGCGCAGTTGCTGCGGACTCACCCAACCCAGCAGCACCAGGATCACCATCGCCACCGGCAGCTCGAAACTGGCGCCGAAGGCAAAGAAGATGGCCAGCACGAAATCCAGGTAGGCATTGGCGTCAGGCGTGATGGCGATCACATCCGGACGGAAGGTGGTGAGGAAGTGGAACACCGCCGGCAACACCAGGAAGTAGGCAAAGGCACAGCCGATGTAGAACAGCGCCACCGCCGAGCCCAGCAACGGCACCGCCAGGCGTTTCTCGCGCGCATACAGGCCAGGAGCGACAAATGCCCAGGCCTGGTAGAGCAACCACGGCACGGCAATGAACAGCGCGGCGAAGAAGGTCAGCTTCAGCGGCGCGAAGAAAGCGCCCGCCGGGTTGGTGGCGATCATCGACTGCCCGGCCGGCAGCTGCGAGATCAGCGGCGTGGCCAGATGCGTGTACAGGGTGCGCGAGAAAGGCATCAGTGCCAGCAGCACCACGCCCAGCCCCAGCAGCCCGCGTACCAGCCGCGCACGCAGCTCGATCAGGTGCTCGACCAGCGTGCTTTCGTTGAAGTCCTGCCCACTCACGGTTTGCGCTCCACGGCATCGGCAGGTGCATCGGCAGGCACCTGCAGACTGTCGAACGGAATCGCGCGGTTATCGGCGCTGTTGTCGCCGCTATCAGCCGCGGTCGCCGTGTCGGTGGCTGCCGGCGTGATCGGGCGCGGCTCGATCACGCGCTCCGGTGCGGTTTCCGGCTGTTCCACTTCACGCTTGAAGGCATCGGCGCCGTCATGTACCTGCTGCGCCTGCTCACGCAGGCCGGCCTCGGCCTGCTGCATCGACTGCCGCACATCCTGCAGGTTGCGCTTGAGCTCCTCGGCATGCAGCTCGCGCTCGAGCTCCTGCTTCACCGAATCCCACTGGTTGCGCGCACGGCGTACCCACAACCCGGCAAAGCGCGCTGCCTTGGGCAGGCGTTCCGGGCCAAGGACCACCAGGGCCACCACTGCGATCAGCAGCAGTTCGCTGAAGCCGATATCAAACACGTCGAACGCCCGGAATCAGCGCGCGTCGCGATCGCGCTCGGCCTGCTTCTCGCCGCTCTTGTCGCCATCACGTGATTCGTCGCTCAGCTGTGCAGCCGGCTTGTCGTCATCACGCATGCCCTTCTTGAACTCTTTGACCGCACTGCCCAGATCCTTGGCACCGCTCGTCAGCCGCTTGGTGCCGAACACCAGCAGCACGATGACCAGCACGACCAACCAGTGCCAGATGCTGAAACCGCCCATGATCTGCTCGCGTTATCTGTGTGGAGGTTGTTGAGCATAGCGCACCCGCCGGAACGGTTCGCTATGCCAAAGGTCAGTTGCCGCCATCCAGCGTTTCGGTGCGGATTTCACCTTCCGAAACAGGCTGGAAGCCCTGCTGGGGTGCCGTTTCGGCCGGCGCCGGCAGCATCGGTGCGGTGGTTGCGGTATCCGCGGCCGGTTGCACCGGCGCTGCCACATTGACCGCATCGGCGCGCGGTGCGGTGGAGGCCACCGGTGCCACGCCCCCCTGGGTGCCACGCTTCTCGCGCGCCGAGTAGGTGGATTCCTCCAGGCGATCACGGAAGCTGACCACGTCGCTGGACGGCGGCGCACTCAGGCGGCCTTCCAGGATCATGCGCGGGGTGGTGTTGGGGCCATAGGCGTCGAGATTGGCCTCGTCGTCGATCTGCAGCACCGCACCGTCCAGCGCGACGCCCGCAAACAGGCCGCGGGCGCGTGACCAGGACCATATCTCGGCCTTCAGCTGGCCGTCGGTGGCAGCGGCGGCACTGCGCCCGACCGGGCCGGCGGCCACGCCGGCATCGGCGCCCAGGGTGAATTTGCCGTTGACGATGTTGTCCAGGCTGCGATCGTTGCGGAACACCAGGATCACGTCCGAGGATTGCACGCCCGCCTGGAAGCCGATGCTGCCACCGGTGAGCTTGACGAAGACCGGGTTGGACCAGCTGCCATCGGCGGCCTTGACCGACATCAGGCCGTGGCCGCGGCGCCCGCCAATCACCAGGCCAGCCTTGATCGTGTCGGGAATGACCAGGATCGCGCGGCCTTCATCCAGCAACTTGTCGGGAATGGCCTGCTCGGGGATGTTCTGGATCTCATTGAGCACGCGCACGGCGTTGCGGGCACGCTGGTCTTCCTGGGGACCGGCAACGGCGTTGGCGGACAACAGGCCGGCAGACAACAGCAGAACAAGGCACGGCAGGCGGCGCATGGTGAACTCCGTAGGTCGATACACAGGAAGATAAAGCAAGTGCCTGAAATTAGGGGCCCCGCTCTGAATCTGTAGTGAGCGGGGGAGCGCCCGGCTATCGCTGGAATAGGAACAATGACGTCGCCGCGGGCGCAGCCACCTGCGAGAATATGGCCATGTCCAACGCCCCCACCACCGCGTTGCTCGCGGTCAATCTAGGTACGCCGGATACCCCCACCGCCCCCGCGGTACGTCGCTATCTCGCTGAATTTCTTGGCGATCCGCGCGTGGTGTCCATTCCCCCGCTGCTGTGGAAGCCGCTGTTGCATGGGCTGATCCTGCCCCTGCGCGCAGGCCGATCGGCACATAAATACGCCCAGGTCTGGTTGCCGGACGGCTCGCCGCTGGCGGTCTACACGCGCCAACTGGCCGCGGGCCTGCAGGCACAGCTGCCGCACTGGCGGGTGCGCGAGGCCATGCGCTACGGCCAACCCGCGCTGCTGCCTGCGCTGGACGCGTTGGCTGCCGAGGGCATGCAGCGCATCGTGGTGTTGCCGCTCTATCCGCAGTACTCCACCACCACCACCGCCTCGATCGAGGACCAGGTGCAGCTGTGGCAAGCCCGCAACCCGGGCGTGCGGGTGCAGACCATCCGCGACTACGCCGAGCACCCGCAGTGGGTGGCGGCGGTGGCCAGCTCCATTGCCGGCTACTGGCAGGCGCATGGCCGCGGCGGCAAGCTGCTGTTCTCCTTCCACGGCATCCCGCAACGCCTTGCCGACGCCGGCGACCCCTACCCGCAGCGCTGTGAAGCCAGCGCCCGCGCCATTGCCGCGGCACTGGGCCTGGCCGACGACGATTGGGAGCTGGCCTATCAATCGCGCTTTGGCCGCGAGCGCTGGCTGCAGCCCTATGCCGAACCGCGCCTGTGGGAACTGGCACAGAGCGGCATCAAGACCCTCGACGTGGTCTGTCCCGGCTTTGCCACCGACTGCCTGGAAACCCTGGAGGAGGTGGAGATGGGCTTCACCGCCACCCTTGCCGAGCGCGGTGCACGCATGCGCTACATCCCCTGCCTCAATGCCAGCGACGCGCACGCCAGCGCCCTGGCCCAGCTGGCCCAGGCGCAGTCGCAGTGAGTGCCAACGCAATTCCGTTCGAGCTGGACTGCGACGGCCTGCGGGTGGCCGGCCTGCGCGCCGGCAAACCCGGTGGCCTGAAGGTGCTGGCCCTGCATGGCTGGTTGGACAACGCGGCCAGTTTCCTGCCCCTGGCCGAGCACCTGCCGGGCCTGGATCTGGTGATGGTCGACCTGCCCGGCCACGGCCTCAGCGCCCACCTGCCGTTGACCACGCCCTATACCGCGCCCAATGCCATCGTGCAGACACTGGCCATCGCCGATGCCCTGGGCTGGCAGCGCTTCGTGTTGCTTGGCCACTCGATGGGTGCGGCCATCGCCAGCCTGGTGGCGGCGGTGGCCGGCGAGCGGGTGCAGGGGCTGGTGTCGATCGAGGCCCTGGGCGGACTGAGCGCACCGGCCGGTGAGACCGTGCAGCGCCTGCGCGGCTACGTGGACGCCATGCTCAAGCTGGGCGACAAGCAGCTGCGGGTTTTCCCCGACCTGGCCGCACCGGTACGCGCGCGGATGATGGTCAACCAGCTCGGTGAGGCCTCGGCGCGGCTGCTGATCGAGCGCGGGGTCAAGCCAGTGGAGGGAGGCTGGAGCTGGCGCAGCGATCCCCGCCTGATGCTGCCCACGGCAGTTCGCATGACCGACGAACAGGTCTGCGACGTGGTCAGCGCCATCCAGTGCCCGGTGCAGGTGATCTACGCCACCCCGGCACAGGCGTACTTTCCGGAACCACAGCGCAGCCGCCGTGCGGCCCTGCTGGCCGATGGCCGCCTGCACACCCTGCCTGGCCACCACCATGTGCACATGGACCAGGCCGCGGAGGTTGCCGTGGTGATCGGGAATTTCATCGCCGGTTTGCCCGACGGCGACTGAACAGGCCACCTGCGCGGTTCAGGACCACCGCGCGCGGCCGATAACCGGTTTACAGCCGTTATCGAGATGAAGTCCCGCAGCCCCGCAACGGGTGCTGTGCGCCCCACCACCGCATGTTCCCCGCCCCCACCCCAGCGCCCGGTGCCAGCACCGGATTGCCCCTGCGCGCCACTTGCCGGCGCCGGACTGCCACGGCGCTCCCATCGCGCGCCGCGGCCCGGCCGTGCCGCGGTGAACGCGCAGGTCATGCCGCTGGCCGGGCGGCCATGTTCATCGCTCCACCTTCCTGCCGTTGCCGCTGAACCGGAGTCCACGATGTCGCCACGCCCGCTTTCCCAATCGCCCTCGCCTGCCAGTGCCCTGCCACGTCCACTTGCCCGCCAGCTGTTGCCGGTGGCGCTGCCGCTGGCAGCCCTGTGGGTCGGCCTGGGCCTGTGGAGCGGGCAATGGCTGGCGGTGCTGGTGGCCGGTGTACCGGCAGTGGTGGTGCTTGCTTGGCAGCTGCATCGCCAGCAACAGGCATTGGGCGCACCGTCCCTGACCCTGCAGGCGCTGGCCTCGGCGATCGGCACGGGCGACGGCGTTGCCGGCAGTACGCGCTACGCTGCCGGCAGCCTGGCCGGCAAGCTGCAGCAGGTGCAGGCAGAGCTGCAGCAGCGCCAGCAGCAGGAGCAGGCCCAACACGACGAAAACAGCCAGATCCGTGCCTCGCTGGATGCCTCGCGCACGGGCATGATGATTGCCGACAACGATCACATCATCCGCTACGTCAACCGCTCGGTGGTGGCATTGCTGCGCAACCAGCAGCAGACCCTGCGCCAGGCATTCCCGGATTTCGACGTGGACACACTGGTCGGCAGCAGCATCCACCGCTTCCATGCCAACCCGGCGCGCATCCGCGCCCTGCTCGACCAGCTCAGCAGCCAGCATATCGGCCGCGTGCAGATCGGGCCGGTGCATTTCAGCCAGGTGGTCACGCCGGTGTTCCACGCCGATGGCAGCCGCAGCGGCTTTGCCGTGGAGTGGCATGACCGCACCCAGGAGCTGCTGCTGGAAAACAGCGTGGCCGATATCGTTGCCGCCGCCACCGCCGGCGACCTGGAACAGCGCCTGGCACCGGTGGCGGAGCCGGGCTTCATCCAGTCGCTGACCCTGGGCATCAACCAGCTGCTGGACACCGTCACCCGTACCAGCGGCGAACTGCGCGGCATGCTGGCCGCGCTGGCCGCAGGCAACCTGGACCATCGCATGCAAGGCAGCTATGCGGGTGATTTCGAGGCGATGAAGCAGGATGCCAACCTCACTGCCGAGCGCCTGGCCAGCATCGTCGAACAGATCCAGCACTGTTCCCAGGCCATCACCACCGCCGCGCGCGAGATTGCCAGCGGCAACGACGACCTGTCGCGCCGCACCGAGCAGCAGGCCGCCAGCCTGGAGGAAACCGCCGCGTCCATGGAAGAGCTCACCTCGACCGTGCGCGAGAATGCGGACTCCGCCCGTCATGCCAACCAGCTGGCGATTGGCGCGGCGGATGTCGCCGCACGCGGTGGCGAGGCGGTCCACCATGTTGTGGACACCATGCGCGCCATCGAACAGTCCTCGCAGCGCATCGCCGAAATCATCAGCGTGATCGACGGCATCGCCTTCCAGACCAACATCCTGGCCTTGAACGCCGCGGTGGAAGCTGCGCGCGCCGGTGAGCAGGGCCGCGGCTTTGCGGTGGTGGCATCGGAAGTGCGCACGCTGGCACAGCGCTCGGCCACCGCCGCGCAGGAGATCAAGGCGCTGATAAGTGATTCGGTGGACAAGGTAGGCAACGGCACCCGCCTGGTGGGCGAAGCTGGCAGCACCATGGACGAGATCGTCGGCTCGGTGCGCCAGGTCACGGAGATCATGGCACGCATCGCCGCCGCCTCGCAGGAGCAATCCGCCGGCATCGAGCAGGTCAACCACACCGTGGTGCAGATGGACGAAACCACCCAGCAGAACGCCGCGCTGGTGGAAGAAGCCAGTGCGGCGGCACGGTCCATGGAGCAACAGGCCGATGCCCTGGCCAGTGCTGTCTCGGTGTTCCGCTACAGCGGGAGCAACGTGCCAGCTGTACAGCTGCAGCGCTACGGTTGAGCCCGGCCGGCGGCCTGCTCCAGTAGCTGTGCCGCGAACCACGGAATCCCTGGCCGCGCCGGGCATACGCCCGGCAGTGCCATGGTGCAGGTGTACCCAAGGCGATTGCAGCGGTGGCTTGCGTAGGATCGCTATTCCCAGGGCCCCGTTGGCTGCGGCCGCATCCTGCTGGCAGCAGCTCGGCAAGGCCGGCCTGGGAAGTCCGGTGCCAACCCTTGCGGTCGCACCGCGGGCAGTTCAGCTGGAGCGAAAGCGACATGAGCGAGCGGAACCTGATGGGACGCAAGGCGTTGGTCACCGGTGGCGCACGTGGCATCGGTGCCGCCATTGCTGCGGCGCTGGCCCGTGCCGGTGCAGACGTGATGATCGGCGACATCCTGGACGATGTCGGCCAGGCAACGGCGGCGGCATTGGTGCAGTACGGTACACAGGTGGGCTTCGTGCATCTGGACGTGGCCGACGACGGCCAATGGCAGCATGCGGTCGCCCGTACGGTGCAGCGGCTGGGTGGCTTCGATCTGCTGGTCAACAATGCCGGCCTCGATGTCACCGCCTTGATCACCGACATCGAGGCCGACGGTCTGCGCCGGATGTGCGAGGTCAACATCATCGGCACCGCATTGGGCATGAAACACGCATTCCAAGCGATGCGCCCGGGTGGCAGTGCCGGCCACGGCGGCTCGGTGGTCAATATCGCCTCGGCCGCTGCGAACATCGTCTTCCCGTCCGTTGCCGGCTATGCCGGTACCAAATCGGCGGTGGAACGGATGACCCGGGTTGCGGCCATGGAAGCTGCCCGGTTCGGCCATGGCGTGCGGGTCAACTGCATCCATCCCGGCGTGATCGCCACCGAGCTCGGTACCCAGCTTGCCAAAGACATGGTCGCCCGCGGAATGGCAGCGGACCTGCAGGCAGCGCAGGTCTCGATGGTGGAGAGGATCCCGCTGGGCCGCATGGGCGAAGCAGACAATGTCGCCGATGCCGTGGTGTTCCTGTCCTCCACGCAGGCACGCTACATCACTGGCGTGGGCTTGCCGGTGGACGGCGGCATGGGCATGTAAGCGCGCTTGCCAACGCAACCGGCAGACGACAAAGGCGCGAAAAATCGCGCCTTCGCCGCTCAAGGGTCAGATCAGGCTGGATCCAGAAGCCGACCCCGGCTCTGCTTATTGCAGGGCCGCCGTATCGACCAGCACCAGCTCCGAGTCTTCCAGCGCGGTGATGCGGATGCTGTCCACGCCGGTGATGGCGGCGCCATCGCGGGCCTCCAGCAGCACACCGTCCACTTCCACCTTGCCGGTGTTCGGCACCAGGTAGCCGTGGCGGCTGGAATCAGTGAAGCGGTACTCGGTGCTCTCGCCGGCCTTCAGGGTGGCACCGGAAACACGTGCATTGGCACGGATCGGCAGGGCATCGTCATCGCCCGCCATGCCGCTGGCCAAGGTGATGAAGCGGCCCGAGCGCTCGCCCTTGGGGAAGGGCTTGGTGCCCCAGGACGGCTTGCCACCGCGCTGGTCGGGGAAGATCCAGATCTGGAAGATGCGGGTGACACCCGGCTCCAGATTGTATTCGGCATGACGGATGCCGGTGCCGGCGCTCATCACCTGCACGTCGCCGGCCTCGGTACGGCCCTGGTTGCCCTGGTCGTCCTTGTGGCTGATGGCGCCCTCACGCACATAGGTGATGATTTCCATCTCGGCGTGCGGGTGCGGCGGGAAGCCGGTGCCGGGCTGGATGGTGTCGTCATTCCAGACCCGCATCGCGCCCCAGTTCATGCGCTTGGGGTCGTGGTACTCGGCAAAGGAAAAATGGTGCTTGGCATCGAGCCAACCATGATTGGCTCCACCAAGGCTGGCAAACGGGCGACGTTCAATCATGGCGTTCTCCTGGTGCGGGTGGGGTTTCGATGGGGGCCAGTCTAGGCTTGGGCTTGCATGTTGAGAATGGAAACAATGGAAATTCATTCATTCCATATGTGACATGATTGAGCCTCATCCCCTGCCCCGCGTGCCCCGCATGAACCGCCTGCCTGACCTGGAAGCCTGGGCCATCTTTGCCAAGGTGGCCGAAGCCGGCTCGTTTGCCCGCGCCGCCGAAGAACTGCAGTTGTCGCAGGCCACGGTGTCCAAGGCCATCACCCGCTTGGAGACACGCATCGGTACCAGCCTGTTCCACCGCACCTCGCGGCGCATGTCGCTGACCGCCGCTGGCGAGGCCGCACTGGAACGCGCGTCGCGCATCCTTGGCGAAGGCGAGGCGGTGGAAGCCGAAGTGGCCGATCGCTCGGCGGCGCTGCGCGGCCTCATCCGGCTGGCGGCACCGATGTCGTTCGGGGTGTCGCGGCTGGCGCCGCTACTGCCCGGCTTCATGCTGGACCATCCCGATGTCGAACTCGACCTGCAGCTCAGCGACGGCATGGTGGACCTTGTCGCCGAGCGCTTCGACATGGCACTGCGCATCTCCACCCTGGCCGACTCCAGCCTGCGTGCCCGCCGCCTGTGCCAGGTGCGCATCCTGCTGGTGGGGGCGCCGTCCTACTTCCAGCAGCATGGCCGGCCGGAACACCCGCGCGACCTGGCCCGGCACCGCGGCTTCCAGTACAGCTATACCCGTGGCGGCAACACCTGGCGCTTCCGCCACCCGCGCCACGGCGAGTTCGCGCAGACCGTACCGCGCCAATTGCAGGCCAATAACGCTGAGGTCTTCGATGCCGCCCTGCAGGCCGGGCTGGGGCTGGCCCTGCAGCCGGAGTTCCTGGTCTGGGAACAACTGCGGGACGGCACGCTGCAGACCGCGCTGGACGACTGGAAGGTAGAGCCGCTGGCACTGAACATCATCACCCCACCCGGCCTGCACCGGCCGGCGCGGGTGCAGGCACTGATCGACTACCTGGCCCTGCGCCTGGAGAAGGAGCCATGGGCAGTGGCCTGAGGACCTGCGCCACCGATGCGGGCACCTGGGCCTTCACCGGCATCAGTGCTCAGAAGCGGACTTCGGCGCCGAGGGTGACAGTGTCGGCACGATTGATGTCGTACTCATCGTCGTCGTAGTAGCTGTCCACCGCATAGGTGTAGCCGGTGTACACCAGCTGCAGGTTGAAGTGGCGACCCAGATCCACGCCTACGCCCAGACTGCCGTAGGCACCGTCGGCGGTGACCTTGCGGTCCCAGCCGTCCCGGCTACGGGCATGCCAGTAACCCAACCGGGCAACACCGAACCACGGGCTGTTGCCGAAGTTGAAGCGCGCGTTGGCGCCGATGGTGTTGAACTTGACCTCGGGAATTCCGTAGCCGCGCCAGGTGGTTTCGTCCAGCCGACCAGCGCCCAGCTCGATACCAACCTGGCTGTAGTCACCGGCCTGCTAGCGATAGCCGGCGCTGACCGCTACCGCACGCTGGTCGACATCCTCATAGACCCAGCCGCTGCCTCCCTGCACACCCACGAAAAGCCCGCCATTCGGCGCCGGCTTGGGCGCCGGGCGCGTGGCATAGGGCGCAGCAGCGGTCTGGTAAGCCGGCTGCGGCAGCGCTGCAGGCTGCGGGTCAGTCGCCTGCGGTGGTGCAGCCGGAGCCTGCCCGGCATTGGCCGCAGGCGCGGCCTGCTGCCCGGTCTGCTGGGCACGGTAGGCCTTCCAGCCAGGTATCGACTGCGCCTGTGCCGTCGCAGCACTGAGCAACAAAACGGATACGGCAACTGCCGTCAACTTGTTCATGAGCATTCCCTTGAAGTGATACGGAACATCCTTGGTGCATTCCGCAGGAGTTGCCGTGCACATGGCACCTGCCGGCGCCCGCATCACTTGCCCGCAGCCTTCCCGATCCCCGGCCAACTGCCGACGGAATCCGCGCTACGTGCCCCCCCTGTGGGCGGCACATTGCGGGCAGCAGGAAGGGCTGTCAACTGTCCCGCAGATCCGACCTTGCCTGTCGCCAAGCCATACGGAACAGGCTCAGCGTGCGCCGGCTGCCGCCGGATACGCCAGCATCACCACCAGGTCCTCTTCGCCGCTCTGCTGCAGGGCGTGGGTGCTGCCGCTACGGGTCAGCAGGGCGTGGCCCGGGCCGACTTCGTATTGCGTGCCATCAAGCACGTACAGACCACGCCCGCTGACGATGTAATAGATCTCGTCCTTGTGCTGCGGATGCAGGCCGATGCCGGCGCCCTTGTGCAGCACGCGCTTGCGCATGACGAAGGGTAGATCGCTTACGTCGGCAAAGAACGAGTAGGCGGTGGTCGGTCCGGCGCCGCCGTGTGGGCCCGGTTGCTGGCGACCGATGTCCTGCTCGCGGATGACCTGCGAGCCGTGCGTATTGCCGGCTTGCGCTTTTGCGCCGGCAACCGCCGGGGCGGCGGCGCTGGGCGTGGCGGCTACCGCACCCTGCCCTGCCCCTATCGCACCGCAATCGATATCGCGCTTGAGTGTGGGTTTGAGCTGGGGCGCGATATCCACCCAGCCGCGCATCACCAGGCACGCCACTGCGGTAGCACCAGCCACGCTGAAGTGGGTGCCATCAGCCTTGTTCTGCTCGGGCACGAACATGAAATAGGGCTTGGCGCCCTGCTCGCCCAGCGCGCGTATCCATGCCATCGAGCTGGCGTTGAGGTCGATCAGCTGTACGTTCTGTTCCGTGGCCACCTGCTTCATCGCCTGCGTGTAGCGGCCATGCGTATCCAGCAACGCACCGAAGTCGTAGAGCAGGCGCGCCACCGGTGTGATCAGGATGGGCGTTGCGCCTTTCGCACGTGCGCTGGCGATGTAGCGTGAGAGGAATGCCGGGTAGTCACTGTCCGGATCGGTGTAACGCGTGGCGTCTTCCTGCTTGGCATCGTTGTGGCCAAACTGGATCAGCAGCACGTCGCCGGGCTGCAATTCCTTTTCGATCGCGGCAAGCCGACCTTCGTTGATGAAGCTGCGGGTGCTGCGACCGCCGACGGCATGGTTGCGTACCTGCCATTGGCTTTCATCGAGCCAGCTCTGCAACACCTGGCCCCAACCGGCTTGTGGCGCGCGCTCCGGACCATAGCTGGCTGCCGTGGAGTCTGCGGCGATGAAGACGCGGTGGGTGGGTTCGTTGGCGTGGGCGCTGGAAAAGAGAGCGCAAAGGACGATGAGGAAAAGCGTTGGGATCTTCATGCTCTGCTGTGTGCCTTGAAACCATTTCCCCTTGCGGGGAGGAGTTGGGGAGAGGAGACGTGATCGAAGATCGCTGGCTTGATGGGTTCCAGCACCAGGAAGCATGCGTGCGATGCACGCCTCCCCTCTTCCGCCCCTTCGGGGCACCTTC
>DKPB01000069.1:13117-42832 GCA_002471015.1 Stenotrophomonas sp. UBA7346 | reverse complement strand
GGGCACCTTCTCCCGCAAGGGGAGAAGGGCCGGTATCCAGCATTACGAATGCGTCGTCGAGTGCATCGATATCCGCAAACAACAAAGGCGCCCGCAGGCGCCCTTGTCTGCCCGCAAGGGCGTCAGCACATGCGTGGGCTTACTTGCCCAGCACGCTCTTCACGTAGGCGACGATGGCGTCGTCCTTGGCATTGTCGAAGAACGCCTTCTGGAAGCGCTCGCCGCCAACGGCCTGCTTGACCAGTTCCTGGTCGATGGACTTCAGGCCTTCAACGAAGTCCTTCGAAGCGCCCTGCTTGACCTGCGCCAGGATGCCGGCGTTGGCCATCTGCGATTCCTTGCGCTCGGCCGGGTAACCCTGGCCGCGCTCACCGGCAAATGCCTTCTCGAAGATGTAGCGGATGTTGATTTCCGCGCCCCAGCCAAAGCCCTTGGCGAACGGCAGTGCCAGCGCGTTGCCGCTGTTGACCTGGGCGAACAGGAAGGCATCGGTCGGCTCGATGCAGTAGCCGCAGAACACACCCGGCCATGCATTGAGCGACATCATGGCGCCCTGCCCGGTGCCGCAGCCAGCCACCACGAAGTCCACGGCCTTGGCGTTGAGCAGCAGCGCTGCGCAGATGCCCAGGTGGATGTAGGTCAGGCGGTGATCGTTGTCACCGTCCATGCCAACGTTGAACACGTCGTGGCCCTGCTGGGCGGCGACGGTGTTGAGCTGTTCCAGCACCACCGGGTTCTTGGCGGCCTGGCTGAACTCCTGCATCAATGCGATTTTCATTGCGTGACTCTCGATTAGGGGGAAACGTTGTTGTTGATGAGGTGGAAGCAGTTGCGGAGCAAAAGCTCCCCTCATCCGCCCCTTCGGGGCACCTTCTCCCGCATGCGGGAGAAGGGAAATCTGTGCTGCTCGCGACTGCAGCGTGGCTGCCCTCACTAGCTATCACTGTCGCCGCTGCTTCCGCTTTGGCTTTGGCTTTGGCTTTGGCTGTTGCTTTCCCCTCTCCCGCCTGCGGGAGAGGGGTAGGGGTGAGGGCGCTTCTGGCTTTTCAGCTTTACGCTTCGTACCTGCCTTTCAGCTTCCGCCTCGCCACCTTCAATCCTCAGCGCGCCAACCAGCCACCATCGACCGGAATGATCGCGCCGTTGACGTAATCCGACGCGCTCGAGGCCAGGAACACCGCGGTGCCGCCCAGGTCTTCCGGCTTGCCCCAGCGGCCGGCCGGAATGCGGTCCAGGATCGCCTTGTTGCGGTCTTCGTCAGCACGCAGCTGTGCGGTGTTGTCGGTGGCCATGTAACCCGGGGCGATGGCGTTGATGGTCACGCCCTTGCCGGCCCATTCGTTGGCCAGCAGGCGGGTGATGCCGGCGATGCCGCTCTTGGAAGCGGTATACGACGGCACCCGCACGCCGCCCTGGAAGGACAGCATCGAGGCGATGTTGATGATCTTGCCGCTGCCCTGGGCGATGAAATGCTTGCCGGCGGCCTGGCTCATGAAGAACGCGGACTTGATGTTGACGTTCATCACGTCGTCCCAGTCCTTCTCGCTGAAATCCACGGCATCGGCGCGACGGATCAGGCCGGCGTTGTTGACCAGGACGTCCAGGCGACCCAAGCCGGCAATGGTTTCGGCAACCACACGCTCAACCGGCTCGATGCTGATCAGGTTCGCTTCGATGTTGAGGAAGCGGCGGCCCAGTGCGCGCACCTTCTCGGCGGTCTCGTCGGCCGGGACGATGCCGGCGCCGGCAATGTCGGCACCGGCGGCGGCCAGCGCCAGCGCGATGCCCTGGCCCAGACCGGTATTGGCACCGGTTACCAGGGCGACCTTGCCTTCGAGACTGAATGGATTCGTCATGCTGTTCCTCTCCCAGAGCGGTAGTTCGATGGTGCTGTCAGCGGTTGGCGCCGCAGCGGTGCGATGGCGCCGGGTCGGGCCCGGTCAACACATCTGTCCAGTGGCCCGCCAGGTTTGCAGTGCGGGCCTGCCGGGCGATGATAGCCAATTATGGAAACCGGTGTCATTTTGCACTGCAAGATATCTGGTTTTCTTTGCAAAACAAAAACTTGGGTTTCTTCAGTCCTGCGGCGGCTGGCAGGAATCGCGCACGATCAGATGCGGGCGCACGCTGGCCAGGGGCAGGGCGTTCTTGCCCTCCGGCTGGATCAGCATGGCAGCCGCTGTTCTCCCGGTGTCACGGGTATTGCGACGCACCGAAGTCAGCGATGGCCACAGCCGCGATGCCAGCGGGCTGTCGTCGTAACCGACCACCGACAACTCGCGCGGGATGTTGATGCCAGCGCGCATGGCCACCTTGTAGACGCCGGCCGCCATTTCGTCGTTACCGGTGAAGATGGCGGTGGGCCGCTGCTTGCCCAGCAGCAGCTTCTCGGCCGCGGCCACACCGGACTCAAAGGTGTAACCGGCCTCGATGATGCGCGCCGGCGGCAGTTCGATGCCACGCCGCTCCAGGGCTTCAAGGAAGCCGGCGGTGCGCTCATGGGCCGAGCGGTAGGCAGTGGGGCCGGTGATCAGGGCGATGTCGCGGTGGCCCAGCGACAGCAGGTAATCGGCCGCTTCAGCGGCGCCGTCACGGTCGTGGGTGATCACCATCTGCGAGGTTTCATCCAGCGGCAGCGAGGCGATGCGGGTGAAGCGGCAGCCGATCTCGTCCAGCATATCGGCCAGCGCCTGGTCTTCGGAGGCACGCGGCACCAGGATCACGCCGTGCAGCTTCTGCTGCTGCACGAAGCGCTTCACGCCCTCGATGTAGCCCGGGCTGCGGGTATCGCAGGGGTGCACCACCAGCTCGAAGCTGGAGCCACGCAGGGCGTCCAGTGCACCGTTCTGCATGTCCACCACGTATTGCGCGGTGGGGTTGTCGTAGACCATGCCGATCAGGAACGAGCGCCGGAACGCCAGCCCGCGGGCCAGCGGGTCGGGCGTGTAGCCGACCTCGCGCATCAGGGCCTCAACCTTGTCGCGGGTGTCTTTGCGCACCAGCGGCGAGTTGTTGATGATCCGCGAGACCGTCTTCTTGGAAACACCCGACAGCCGCGCGATGTCGTTGATGGTGGCGGGCCGCCCCAGCGACTGGGGCGTGGCGGCGGCGTCGGCTTTCTTGCGCAAGGGCATGTCCTTGAAACCGTTCATTACGTGCATTCTATCGGGCCGCGCTCAATCCAGCGCGCGGTAGCGGAACTGGCGGAAATGCACCTTGCCATTGCCAGCGGCATAGATGGCCGGCTTCAGCGCAAGGAATTTCCCCGCCACATTGTGATGGTAGCCGGACACTTCCATCTGAACGGGGTACTTCTGCCAGCTGCTGCCATCCTTGGACGTGTGTACGGTGAGGATGTGACGGTTGTTGGTCACCCGCAGCCACAGCTTGCCACCGGTGGCGCTGGGCTGGGGCCGGGTGGGGCGCTCCTCGCCGTAGCGGTGCAGGATGAACTGCTCGCCGTTGCTGCCCACGCCGGCATACAGGCGGTCGCTGTAGAACAGCAGGGCGCCGCCGAAGGCACCCGGCTCGATGTCCATCTCCACCTCGAACTCATAGGCCACGTCGCCGGCAATGGCGGTCAGCGGCGAGGCATCGCGCGGGGTGCTGCCCTTGCCCTGCAGGGTCATGCCGTCACTGCCGAAGGACAGGCGCTGGTATTCCTCGCGGGTCGGGTTGAAGAACGACCACTGCGGGCCCAGCTTGCCGCCCTTGAAGTCATCGGACAGCGCCATGCCATGCGCCACGGCCTGGCCCGACGGCTTGGCCAGCGGCTGGCCGAGGTCGCCGCCTTTGGCGACAAACCAGCCATCGTCGGTCCACTCGATCGGCTCCAGCAGCATCTGCCGGCCCAGCGTCCAATAACCGTTCTCGTAGCCGTGGTACATCATCCAGGCGCGACCATCGGTACCTTCGATCAGGGTGGCGTGGCCCCGCGACCACCACGGCTCGTCACGATTCACGGTGCGGGTGATGGGGTTGTTGGGTGCGTTTTCCCACGGGCCATGGATAGAACGCGAGCGTGCGGTGATGACCATGTGCCCGGTCGGCGGGCCGGCGGTGCCGCCAACGGCGGTGGTCATGTAGTACCAACCGTTGCGCTGGCTGATCTTCGGGCCTTCCTGGGCGTAGGCCTCCACGTCCCAGCTTTCCGGGTAACGCCAGCCGTCATAGACATGCCTGGGCGTGCCCACCACGCTCAGGCCGTCGTCGCTGATCTGTACATAGTCGCCACCGGACAGGAACAGGTAGCGCTTGCCGTCCTCGCCCACGGCATGGCCGGGGTCGATGTAGCCGGCCAGGCCCATGTCGATGGGCTCGCTCCACGGGCCCTTGATGTCGTCGGCCCAGACCACGAAGTTGCTGCGCGCCTCGGCGGTGCGGGCCGGGAAGTAGATGAAGTAGCGACCCTTGTGCTTGATGATGTCCGGCGCCCAGATCGCACCGACATTGGTGGTGATGGCGTGGCCCAGCGGCTGCCAGTTGACCAGATCGCGCGAGTGCCAGATCGGCAGACCCGGGTAGGCATCGAACGAGGACAGGGTGAGGTAGTAATCGTCACCGTCCTTGAGCACCGACGGGTCCGGGTGATCGCCGGCCAGGACCGGATTGAGGTAGCTGCCATTGCCCAGGTCGGCCATGCGCTGGTGCTCGATGCCGCGCTTGGCGACGACCGGTGCATCGGCCGCCCAGGCCGGTGCGGCCGCCAGCAGGCATGCGGTGGCCAGCGCGGCCAGGGTACGGGTCACGTTCATCATCATCTCCACAGTGAAGGCGACCGGCGCAGGCGCCGTCGCGGTATCCATGGCGTGGGCAGGCCGGGCCCGCCCACGCCGGTATCCATCAACTACGCAGCAGGGTGGGCAACCACAACGACATGCCCGGGAAGAAGGTCACCGCCAGCAGCACGGCCAGGCCGGCCAGCCAGAACGGCCAGATCGTCTTCATGCTCTCGGCCACGCTGATCTTGCCGATGGCGGTGCCGATGAACAGCACCGAGCCCACCGGCGGCGTGACCAGGCCCAGGCCACCGGTCAACACCAGCACCAGGCCGAAGTGGATCGGGTCGATGCCATAGGCCTTGGCCACCGGCAGGAAGATCGGCGTGCAGATCAGGATCATCGGCGCCAGGTCCATGAAGGTGCCCAGCAACAGCAGCATCACCACGATCATCAGCAGCACCATGTACTTGCTGTGCGCGAACGACTGCAGGAACTCCACCGCTGCCGCCGGCACCTGCAGGTAGGCCAGCAGCCAGCCGAACACCGCCGCGGTGGCGATCACGAACAGGATCACGCCGGTGCTGCGCGCCGCATGCACCACCGTGGCCATGAACTCCTTCCAGTTCAACTGGCGGTACAGCACGGTGGTGACCAGCAATGCGTAGACCACGGCAATGGCCGCCGATTCCACCGCGGTGAAGATGCCGGCGCGGATGCCGAAGAAGATCAGCGCCACCAGGCCGAGGCCAGGCAGGGCGGCGATCAGCCGCAGCATCACCGCGCGCATGCCCGGGAAGGCTTCCACGCCATAACCGCGACGGCGCGCCACCGCGTAGCCGGTGATCATCAGCACCACCGTCATCAGCAGCGCCGGCACGATACCGGCGGCAAACAGGTCGGCAATGGACAGGCCACCGCCGGCCGCGGCCGAGAACAGGATCAGGTTGTGCGACGGCGGCACCAGCAGCGCGACCAGCGCCGCGGTGATGCTGACGTTGACCGCGAAATCACGGTCGTAACCGCGCTTGACCATCTGCGGGATCATCGTGCCGCCCACCGCCGACACGTCGGCGATGGCCGAGCCGGAAACGCCGCCGAAGAACAGCGAGGACAGGATCGAGACCTGGCCCAGGCCGCCACGCAGGCGCCCCACCAACGAGGACGCCAGCGAGATCAGTCGCTCGGAGATGCCGCCGCGCATCATGATTTCGCCGGCGAAGATGAACAACGGAATGGCAATCAGCGAGGCCGAACCGGTGCCCGCCGAGATCTGCTGCACCAGCACGATGCTGGGCAGGTCCAGATAGAGCAGGGTGGCCAGCGAGGCCGCTGCCAGCGCATAGGCCACCGGCACGCCGATCAGCAGCAGCACGCCGAACACGGCAAACAGAATTGCGATACCCATGGCTCAACGGTCTCCTTCGGCGGTGTCGGCGCTGGCAGTGGCCGTACGCAGGGCCAGCAGCAGGCGGTTGAGTGCAAACACCGTCATCAACGCGCCACCAATGCTCAGCGGCAGGTAGTTCACGCTCTGCGGCAGGTTGGCGCCGGCGGTCTTGATGTGCAGGCCATCCACCCACAGCAACCAGCCCCACCAGGCGATGAAGGCGCCGATGGTAGCCACGATCAGCGGCACCAGCGCATCGATCGCGCGCTTGACCAACGGGTTGAGATGCTCGGCCAGCAGGAAGAAGCCGAAGTGGCGGTTGGTGTGCACGCCGGCCGCCGCACCCATGCTCATGGCGGTGCTCAGCAGCAGCAGGGTCACCGGCTCGGTCCAGCTGGGCGAATCGTTGATCACGTAGCGGGCAAACACCTGCCAGCCCTGCACCACCACCAGCCCGAGCAGGGCGACGACGGCGATATGGATGACCACGTCGGCAATTTTCTCCAGCACGCGCTGGGTGCCTGCCGGGGCCGCTTGTACGTTGGAATCAGACATCGGTGCGGGTCCCTCAGGCGAAGTCGCGGATGCGACGGTGCAGGGCGGCAATATCGGCCTGCTGCAGGTAGTCGCGCAGCAACGGCGCGGCCGCCGCACGGAAGGCCGGCATGTCCACCGCGTTGGATTTCACCCCATAGGCCAGCACCGCCTCGCGGGCCTTGTCCTCGGATGCATCCCAGGCCGTGCGCATCACCTGCACCGACTGCCGCGCCAGGTCGATGACCAGGCGGCGGTCGGACGGGGTCAGCGCGTCCAGGCTGCGGCGCGACATCAGCAGGATGTCCGGCGCATACGAGTGCTGGCTTTCGGACCAGTAGTGCGCAGCCTCGAAATGACGGCTGGAGTGGAAGCTGCGCATATTGTTCTCGGCGCCGTCGATCATGTGCGTCTCCATGCCGGAGAACGTGTCGCCCAGCGACATCGGCGTCGGGTTGGCACCAAACAGGCGCATCAGCTGCAGGAAGATGTCCGAGCTGGCCACGCGCAGCTTCAGGCCGTGCAGGTCCTTGGGTTCAACAATCGGGTGCTTGGTGTTGTAGAAGCTGCGCGCGCCCGAGTCGTACACCGCCAGGCCGACCAGCTCGCGGCTTTCAAAGCCCTGCAGCACCGCATCGGCGATGCCGCCGTCCAGCGCGCGGCGCATGTGCGCGACCGAATCGAAGACATACGGCAGGCACAGCGCGCGGGTCAGCGGAAACGCATTGTTGAGTGCACCGGAGTAGACGCGGGTGATGTCGATGGCACCGAACCGGGCCATGTCGATCGCCTCGGACTCGCGGCCGAGCTGGCCGGAATGGTACTGGTTCAAGCCCAACCGCCCGCCGGTTTCGTGCCGCAGCTGCTCGCCTATCCATTTCACCGCGGTGACGGTGGGGTAGTCGGCCACGTGCACATCGGTGGCGGTCAGCAGCTGGCTGCCGCCGGCTGCGCCCTTGTTGCCCGCCGAGCAGGCGGCAAGCACCGGTGCGGCCAGCGCCCCCATGCCGGTTTTCAGAAAGCCTCTTCGCGTAACCATTGCGCCCTCCAACGCGTTGCTACCGTTGCCGCCGGAATTACCCGGCCGGCACGGCCTTGCAGGAAATGTCGCCGTAACCGGCAAAGCGAATCAATGCCACCTGGCCCACGGCGATGTCATGGATGCCGGTGGCATTGCCGGTCGCGATCAGCTCGCCCTTCTTCAGGGGCCGGCCACGCCTGGCCGAGCGCGACAGCGCAAACGCATAGGCCGCACGCAGCCCGCCGGGCAGGGTGGTGGCGCCGCCGGTGCCGACCACCACGCCGTCGATCTCGGTCTGTGCGCGCAGTTCAGGCTCATCGCAGCGGGTCCAGTTGGGCACTTCAGCGCCCAGCACCAAGCCGTTGTTGTTGCCGAAATCGGACACCACCACGCGCGGGCCGAGGATGTTGATGGTGGCCAGCGGGCTGCTGGCCACTTCCACGCCGATATGGAGCTTGGCCGGCAGCGCTTCGGCTTCTTCCGGGGTCCAGTCGAGCTTGTCGGCCGGTGCATCGGCCAGCAGCTCCAGCACGTACTCCGCCTCTACCGCGGCAAAGCCACCGGCTGCGGAAAACACCGGGATCTCCACGATGCTACCGGTAGCATTCCAGAGATTGCGTTTGAAAATCGGGCCGAGCAGACGATCGTCGCCGGAGCTGTCGCGGCGCTCGGCGGCGATGTAGCCGACCTTCCAGCCGACCACGCTGTCATCCCAGCGACCGATCGCCAGATCCTGCACCTGATAGGCGGTGACCAGATCGTCCGGGATGGCCCCGGGGAAATCCGGAAGCGAACGGCCCTCACGGCGTGCTTCCACAAAAGTGCGGGCAATCTCGTCCAGCGCGGCTGGCGCCTGCGGCTGGCTGCCTTGGTCGTTGCTCAATTGCGTCTCCTGGTGACTTTGCTGCACTGCCCATCGACAGCGCTGTGACTGGCTGTATAAGGTAAACCGGTGTCATCTGACAATGTGCACTGCACCAGAAGCTGTACCACGCCCTCGGCCCAGACCTGACCGCTACGCCCATGATTCGACTGAAACCCTTGTTGCAGATAGCTTTCGCCGCTTTTGCCGGACTGCTTCCGGCAATTGTATTGGCCGCCACCGATGGTGAACCCGCAGCGGGGTCGGCCGACCGTATCGCGCTATGGCCGCAGGGTATGGCACCGGGGGACAAGGCGCTGGCGCAAGCGCAGCGGATCGTCGAACGCAGCAGCAACCCGGCGTTGCCTGACCGCTATATCGACCATGTCAGCAGGCCCTATCTGGTGGCCTATCGCCCGGCCAAACCCGATGGCAGCAGCTTGCTGGTAATCCCCGGCGGCGGCTACCAACGCGTCGTGCTGGACAAGGAAGGCACGGCGCTGGTGCCGGCCCTGGTGGAGCAGGGCGGAGTGACCCTGTTCGTGCTGCGCTACCGGCTGCCCGGCGAAGGTCGTGCCGATCGCGAAGCGGCGCTGGCCGATGCGCAGCGTGCACTGCGGCTGATCCGCCACCACGCCAAGGGCTGGGGCCTGGACCCGCAGCGTATCGGCACGATGGGTTTCTCGGCCGGCGGCCACCTGGCCGCGCGGTTGGGCAACGGCTTTGACCGCAACGTCTATCCTCACAGCGACGCAATCGACGCGGAAAGCGCACGCCCCGACTTCCAGCTGCTGATGTACCCGGTCATCACGATGCGCGGCGACGACGTGCATGCAGGTTCACGCGACCGCCTGCTCGGCAGTGCGCCCAGCGACGAACTGCTGCAGCATTACTCGATGCAGCTGCAGGTCCGCGCCGATACGCCAGCCACCTTCCTGTTGCATGCCGCCGATGACGACGTAGTACCGGTAGGCAACAGCCTGCTTTTCTACAACAGCCTGCGCCGTGCCAAGGTCAGCAGCGAAATGCACCTGTTCCCGCACGGCGGCCACGGCTTTGGCACACGCGGCACAGTGGGCCTCACAACAGCGGCATGGCCACAACTGGCCTTGAGCTGGATGGCATCGCAGACAACTCAACCGAAGTAGCGCTCAAGCCCCTCTCCCTGCGGGAGAGGGGTTGGGGAGAGGGCGAAGCGCGCCCAATCTCCGCCACCCCAGGACACCACCATGCCGCAAACCCCAAACAACCCCGCCCGCCGCAGCTTCCTCCAGCAAACCAGCCTGCTGGCCGCAGCCGCCGGCTTGAGCACCGCCGGCACCACCAGCTGGGCCGCAACCCCAACCAGCCCGATCGCCCGCGTCCGCAGTGGCCGCCTGGCCGGCCAGACCGATAACGGCGTGCACGTATTCCGCGGCATCCCCTACGGTGCCGACACCGCGCCTCGCCGCTTCCAGTCCGCCCTGCAGGAACACCCCTGGCGCGGCATACGCGATGCGCTCGACTACGCAGCCGCGGCCCCACAAACCGGCAGCGAAGGTCCGGGCAGCGAGGACTGCCTCTACCTCAACGTGTGGACGCCAGCACTGCGCGACGGCGGCAAGCGGCCGATCCTGTTCTACATCCATGGCGGCGCCTACAACAATGGCTCGGGCAGCGACCTGCTGTATGACGGCGGCAACCTGTGCCGGCGCGGTGACGTGGTGGTGGTGACGGTCAACCACCGCCTCAACCTGTTCGGCTATCTGTACCTGGCCCAGCTCGGCGATGAAACGTTCGCCGACTCCGGCAATGTCGGCCAGCTGGATCTGGTGCAGGCGCTGCAGTGGGTACGCCAGCACGCCGCCGAGTTTGGCGGCGATGCCGACAACGTCACCGTGTTCGGCCAGTCCGGAGGCGGCGCCAAGATCGCCACGCTGATGGCGATGCCGGCTGCCAAGGGCCTGTTCCACCGCGCCTGGACGATGAGCGGGCAGCAGGCCACCGCCGCCGGCCCGCGCGCGGCCACACAACGCGCGCAGCTGGTGCTCGATCACCTCAAGGCCGATCCCCAAGCACTGCGGCGCATGCCGATGCAGCAGCTGCTGGAGGCGGTGAAAGTGCGCGATCCCTCGCGCGTGGAGAACAGTAGCCTCTACGTCGGCCCGGTGCTGGATGCGCGCAACCTGCCGGTACACCCGTTCTGGCCGCAGGCGCCGCAGCAGTCGGCGACCATCCCGATGGTGATCGGCAACACCCACGACGAAACCCGTGCCTTCCTCGGCAACGATCCGAAGAATTTCGAACTGAGCTGGGAAGAACTGCCGGCCAAGCTCGAAGCCCAGCAATACGTGGACTTGCTGCCTTCGGTGGTGATCACCGAATACCGCCGCCTGTATCCGCAGTACACACCGTCGGACGTGTTCTTCGCTGCCACCACCGCCGGTCGCTCCTGGCGCGGTGCGGTGGAAGAACTGGAGGCGCGTGCGCGCCAAGGCGCGCCGACCTGGGCGTACCAGCTGGACGGTTACGACCGCGATGGCGACGCCGCCAGGCTGCGCGCCTTCCATACGCTGGACATCCCGCTGGTGTTCCACAACAACACACAGCCTGGTTCACGCACCGGCGGCGGCGCTGCAATGCAGCAGCTGTCGGACACGATGAGCGATGCCTTGCTGGCCTTCGCACGGCACGGCGACCCCAACCATGCCGGCCTGCCGCAGTGGGACCGCTACGGCCTGGAGCGCCGCCAGACAATGGTGTTCGATACGCAAAGCCGACAGCAGGACGACCCCCGCGGCGGCGAACGCCGGCTCTACCAGCAGGCGCCTTTCATCCAGCGCGGGACCTTCTGAAGCCGGCGACAGATAGTTTCAACGGAATCTTTACCTGCCTTGCCTATGCTGCAGGCATGGACTTCGCAACGCCGCATCCTGAATTCGCCGGCCGCCAACGTCTGTTGGACGGCATCGACGCCGCCCTGCAGTCGGCCGATACCCACAGCACCGTCACCCAGGTGCAGCGCGTGCTGGAGCAGGCCATCAAGGACCCGCAGATCGTGCTGCCGGCCTGCGTGCATGCGCCCGTGCACGGGCATTACGCGCGGCGCGAGATCTACCGCAGTCTGACCCATGGCTACAGCATCATCGCCATGACCTGGGGCCCGGGCCAGGGCACACCGCTACATGACCACGATGGCCTGTGGTGCGTGGAGGGCGTGTGGCAGGGCAGCTTGGAGATCACCCCGTACCGGATGCTGGAGCGCGATGGTGAGCGTTACCGGTTTGCACCACGCGATTGCCTGCGCGGCTGCAAGGGCAGCGCCGGCAACCTGATTCCACCGGACGAGTTCCATACGCTGCGTAACAGCGATGCCGAACAGATCGCCATCTCGGTGCATGTCTACCAGCGGGTGATGGAGCGCAGCCACGTGTTCCAGCCGATAGACGAGGCACCCCGCTGGTATGCGCGTGAGTGCCGGGAATGGGGCTTGGACGCCTGAGCTGGCCGCTTTTGCAGGAGCGGCGTAAGTCGCGAAGCCAACGATCGAACCGACGCCGTAGTGCCGAGCCATGCTCGGCAGAGGCTTTGCCGGCAATGCCACCTGCCGAGCATGGCTCGGCACTACAGTCGACGCTGCGCGTGAAAGTCGGCAGCTACGCTTTTGGCTTTGGCTTTGGCTCCCTTCTCCCCTTGCGGGAGAAGGTGCCCGAAGGGCGGAAGAGGGGAGGCGTGCGAAGCACGCTCGCTTTCGTATTTCAGGTAAGCGGCGATCTTCGATCGCTTCCCCTCTCCCCAACCCCTCTCCCGCAAGGGGAGAGGGGCTCAAAAGCTCAAAAGCCTCAAAGCCAACGCTTCACCGCAACAGCAACCGGTTATTAAGCCTGGTCACCTCGGCCACATCCCCCTCCAGGCCAACCCGCACGCTCGCCCCCTCACGCTTGAATCCGGCAGGTAGCACCAACTCCACCGTCACCGTCCGCGGCGACAGATCCAACGGCGCTTCCAATGCCGGCACCGCAACCCGAGCGACCTCACGACCACCCGCATCCTCCAGCACCGCATAACCCGCGCCAGTCCCCACATGCCCCAGGCTGTGCACGGTCAACCGCACGCGTTCGCCCTCGATCTTCAAATCACCCCGGCCAATACCCAAGTCCGCGCGCATCTCCACCGGCGTGCCCGGCGTCACCAGCTCGAACTCGAATACCTGGTTCTGCTTCGGCGCAAAGCGCAGCTGGGTGCTTGCGCTCTTCTCCAGCAGCACCTCGCGTACCTCCGCCTTGCCGTCGATCACATCGTCACCATCGCGATCCACACCGCTGCGGATACGCCAGGTGCCGGCGGCGATGTTCCAGCCGGTCATCGTCGCGTCCAGCGCTGTGTTGCCCAGGTTGTAAGCGATCACCTTGAAACGCTCACGTGACGGCGCATGCACCAGCAAGGCGACCTGCTCGGCGCCGTCGGGCTGGGCGAACTGCCAGCTCACCGTATGCCCCGGCCAGCTCTGGTTGCGCTTCAGGCCAATGCCGCCCAAACGCAGGCGCTGCAGGAACTCGCTCGGCGCTTCAACACGGTCACTCCACCAATGACCTTCGGTGTTCATGTACTCGCGCTGCGCCTTGGCCTGGATGCCATCGGCGTGCAATGTTTCCAGGTACTTCTTGTCACCGGTCTGCTGCCAGGCGCTGATCGCGGCGAAGCCGCTGCCGCCCTTGTCGGCATCGGCCACCAGCTGCTTGCCCCAGTCCTGCTGCCTGCCCAGTACATCGACATAATTCTCGCCGAGGTTGGACAGCACGCCCGGCCCGCCGCGCACTACGCGGTAGTCCAGCGCCTGCAGGTACTTGGCATCGCCGGTCCAGCGCCACGCGGCCCAGAAGGTGTGCATCACATCGCCGCTGCCCGAGCCCTGGTTCAACTCGCCGCCGCGGGTCTTGCCGGTGGCCCAGTTGATCTCGTTGGGCAGGGTGAAGCGGCCCTTGTCGTCCTTGTAGGCGTGGGCCAGGTAGCCGTCAGCCAGACCGGTGACCAGCTTGCGGCCGGTCGGATCGGCGTTGTACTCACCCATCAGGAAAGCCGGATGCAGTGCCGGGAACGAATAGGGCTTCTGCCACTGCCAGTTCGGCTCGCGATAAACCTTGTTGCCGCCAAACCAGTTGCTGGAGAACAGCAGATTGCCCTGCGGGTTGCGCAGGATGATGCGCTCGTCGAAGGCCTTCACCGTCTCCATCAGGCGCTCGACGGTGAGCGGATCGCCCCAGTTGAGGTAGAGCATCGCGCTGTTGGCGTTGATGCCTTCCTCGTAGGCGTGCAGCTCATCGGTCTCGATGGTGCTCAGGCCGTTGGAGAACATGCCATTGCGATAAACCGCATCGGAGAGCGCAGTCAGCGAGCGGTTCAGGCGCTCGGGCTCCACGCCCATCAGGGCCAGTCCCGGCCACTGTTGGGTCAGGTCGCTGTCATCGGAGATGCCGCCGCCGAAATCGCCGTAAGCGACCTGCCGGTTATCAATCCACCAGTCAATGAAGCGACGCACGTACTTCAGGTCTTCAACCTGGCGGAACGCCCACAGCGGTACGCCCTTCGGCGCCTGCGGTTGCTCGAACGGTGGCTTGCCCTGGCTGTTGTAGCTGATGTAATTCCAATACAGGCGGCCCAGCTCATGGTCCGGATCGACCCGCAGCAGATCACTGAGGTCGGCATAGACGCGCGAGTACAAGCGCTGCCGCTTGGAGGTGGTGTGCTCCTCGACCAGGAAACCCCAGTTGTCACGCACCTGGTTGAAGCGATCTGCGACGTGCTGCTTGATCGCCTCCTTGCGCTCCTTGAACACCAGTCGCACTTCGGCGCCGTCCAACGATGCGGCATTGAAGCCGGGCGCAGCCGAGGCCACCGAGACCCACAGGCTGTCGGCGGTGAGGATACGGTCGCGCAGGTCCAGCCACAACGTGCGTGCTTCACCCGGCTTCACCGACACCGAGACATCGATCATGTCGCGCGCCGGCCAGATCGGGTCCTTGATGCGGATGTTCAGCGGGATCAGACCGTCATGCGTTGCCGGCAGGTCCAGTGCAGGGATATCGATCGCCACGCCATCCAGGCCGTCGTACATGTTCTCCCAGCTGTGCGCCCAGCTGCGGATCAGTGGCTGTGCGGCCGGTGCGTCGCCAACGCCGGACGGAATGAGCACGTGCACGATCGGCATCGGCTTGGCCGGCAAGCTGTCGGCAGCACGCTTGCGCGAACCTGCGCCCTTGGGCAGCGCCATCACCGTGCTGCGCTCATCCGGCGCGAAGCGGCCGTCGATGTAGTCACGCAGGCTTGCGATATTGGTGTAATCCGGCAGCACACTGCTGTCGATCTGGTAGCGCTGCTTGACCGTGCCTTCCGGCTCTACCGCGTCGCTGACCTGGTAGCCCCAGATTTCCTGGATCGGCGTTTCCTGCGCGGTGTTGTGGAAGTGCAGGGTGCCACCAACCTGGTCAGCGAAGCTGTCGACGGTGCGCACCACGCCTTGCGTACGCTTGAACAGGGTGCCAGCCGTGCCTTTCAGCTCGCCGTAGGCGGCACCGCGGATCTCGATGCGATTGATGTGCTCGCCTTCGGGAACCGTCAGGTCGAGTTGCTGGCCACCTTCCACATAGGTGTTCCAGTCCGGCAGCTGGAAGTAATCATCGCGCCCCGGCAGGCGCGAGCGGTTGTAGACGCCTGGCCAGGTGGTTTCGGCGATGCCGTCGGTGCCTTTCCACATCCACTGCAGCTTGTCCTTTACATCGGCGAACTCGACCTTGCGGATGCTTGTCGTCGGCGCGCTCAGTGCCGGCGGTGCTGCACCCTCCCAGCCATAGCGGTGCCACCAGGCGCGCTGCGAGGCGCTACCGCTCTCGGCGCTGCGCGGCTCGGCATTACGCGCAAGGGCAGCGACACCTGCCGCATCCAGCATGCGGTCGTAAACGCGGATCTCGTCGAAGTCGCTGCCGCGCAGGAAGTTGTAGCGGCTCTGCACCTGGTACGGCGCCATCACCCGGCCGGCGAGGCCAAGCTGGTCCAGCGCTGCATCGTAGTCGCCGGTGGTTGCCGCCTGCGCGACCTCGCGGCCATCGACGAACAACTTGACGCCCTTGTCCTCGTCCCAGGCAAAGGCGATGTGCTGCCATTGCTCGGGCGACGGGTTTTTGTCCAGCTTGAACGAGACGCGGGTGCGTGCCAGGTTGGCATCGGTGACGAAGGCATCGAAGCCATGTCCGTTCCAGTCGATGCGCAGCCAGGCCATGTCCCAGCTGCTGTGGTCGGCATAGCCGACGCGGAAGATCACGAACGGTGCTTCGCCCACTGCGTAACGCGAGCGCCAGAAGAACGACAAGGTGCCACGCTCGGCCTGGATGTTGCCAGGCGCATTCCACGACAGCACGCCGTCGTCCTGCCATTGGATGGCACGGCCATGGGCACCGTCATCGACAAGGCTGACCTTGTCCTGGAAGTTGGGGATGGCGTCGCCCTGCGCGGTGTCGGCGTTGAAGCCGGTGTCAGCGGAGACGCGGAACAGCAGCTGCGGCGAAGAAGCCTGCGCTGCCGCCGGGAGAGCGAACAGCAGCGCAGAAGCCAGAAGCAGGGGACGAAGTACGGGGCGGGTGGAACGTGGCGACATCATGCGTCTCTTGGTAGCGTGCGGCGCAGGTACAACGCCGCATGCGGTGGGCCAAGTTAGCGACGCCAACGCGTCTGCACATTCTGCGTCGCACCATCAAAACCCCATCCCGGCATGGCGCCGGGATGGGTCACAGCATCAGAACTTGTAGCGGAAGCCCAGCAGGTACTGGCGGCCGGTCTCGGTGTAGTACAGCGGCAGCTGGCCGGTGGCCGGCGACTGCACCCACTCGTCGTAGCCTTCGTTGGTCAGGTTGATCGCTTCCAGGCTCAGTTCCACCTGGTCGCTGATCTTGTAGCGCAGCGAGGCATCGACCACGGTGGTGCCGCTGACGCCGTGCACGCCGTCGACGTTGAAGCCGACTTCCGCACCCGGTACTGCCGTCAGGTAGTCATCGCGATTGGTTGCCGAGATACGTCCGGCGAACTTCTCACCTTCATAGAACAGGGTCGCGTTCCAGGAGCTGCGCGACAGGCCCAGCAGGTCCTGTTTCAGCGCAAGGTTGCCATTGCTGTCCGGGTACTTGATGTTCGACTCCACCCAGGTGTAGTTCAACTGCAGGCCCAGGTTGGACCACTTGCCCGGCAGGAAGGTGAAGGGCTGGACGTAGTTTGCTTCGACGCCACTGAGATCACCGCCCTTGGTGTTGATTGGCGTGGTGAAGGTGAAATCGTCGTTGACCGATGCACCCGTACCTTCCAGCAGCGAAGCCGGCAGGCCACTGGTGGAGTAGGCACGAACTTCCTTCAGGCTGTAGATGGTGCTCTCGATATCCTTGTAGAACAGGCCGAGGCTGGCCATCGCACCTTCGTTGAAGTACCACTCGAAGCTGAGATCAACATTGGTGGCGCGGCTCGGGTCAAGCGCCGGATTACCACCGCTGACAGTACGCGCACCGCCGGCGACGGCCACCGTCACGCCGGGCGTCAGGTTACCCAGGCCTGGACGCGTCATCACCTTGGCAGCGCCCAGGCGCACCAGGAAGTCCGGCGTGATTTCGGCGACCAGGTTGAACGAGGGCAGGGTGTCGTCGTACTTGCGGCTGGCCGTTGCCGGGGTGGTCACACCATTGACCAGGCCCGAACCTACCGAGCTCTGCTTGGTTTCGACATAACGCACGCCGAAATTGCCCGAGAACGGAATGGAACCGATTTCGGTCGAAAATTCACCCATCAACCATGCACCGCGGTCCTTCTCCTCGACGCTGCGGGTGTTGTTCAGGCGCGGCGCCACCGCGAACGTGCCACTGTTGCTGTAGATGTTCAGCAGATCAGCAATCGCATCGAGATCCGGCACCACCCAATTGGATGGATAGCCCTGGAAGCCCTTGAGGCCGGCCTGCGTAGTCAGGTCACCAGGCACGATCGTGGTCCCATCCGCAAACTCGGGGACCATTACTTCGGAACTGCGGCGCAGCTCAACCGTATCGAAGCTGTAGTCCTTGGCCAGCACACCGCCCTTCAGGCGGAACCCGGGGCTGATGTTCCAGTTGAAATCGATCTGCGCAGTGTCGAAATCATTATCGACATACTGCGGACGCAGACGGATCTCGGCCAACATCCAGCCATTTGGATCGGTAGGATCAATGCCGTAATTCAGTATTGGTCGGTTCTTGTTGCCACGGTAGTCGTAGCTGAAGCCGTCAACATCATATTTGTCCATGATGATCGTCGTCTGCACCGGATTCTCATGGGCGGAGCGGGACGTTCCGACCTTTCCGGAAACACTGAAGTCATCATTGAAGCGATGCTTGAAGTTCAGGCTGATCTGCTTGAACTCGGTGCTCCACTCGTCGTGGCGGTTCTCCGAACGGATGTCCACGTTGTCGAATACGCCGTAAACCAACGCATTGTTTCGGACCTCACCGTCACGTACGACGGTGTCAGGCTTGCCAACGATAGTACCCATACCGGGTACGGTGGTCTTGTTGCGGCTGAAGGAAATCGCCTCGATGTAGTGCTCATCGCGCTCGGCATCGATCTTCGAGTACAGCGCATCCAGCGACAACTCGGTGGCATCGCTGGGCTTCCACTGCAGCGAGCCGGTCACGCCCAGGCGCTTCTGCTGATGCTCCATCTGCACATAACGCGGGAAGCGCGGGTGATAGGTGCCTGCCGACAACGCCGGGGTATACGGTGACGCGGCATTGAAGCCGCCATTGCTGGTGCCATTGGCCCAACGGCCGGTGTTGGAGCCCTCTTCCAGCGCCTGACGCTCAGAGTAAGCCACCGACAGCAACGCGCCGAAGGTACCGTCGGCCCAGGTGTTGGCGATCAGCGCGGCCACGCGCGGATCGGCCTTCTGCGCCATGTCGTTGTAGCTGGCCTGGCCGCTGGCGGCGAAGGTGAAGCCGTCATAGTCGAACGGGCGCGCCGTGTTCAGGTCGACGGTTGCGCCGAGCGAGCCTTCCTCGACATCGGCCGAGGCGGTCTTGCGCACGATCAGCTGCGAGAACAGGTCCGAGGCGAACACGTTGAAGTCGAAGCCGCGGCCGCGATTGGTGCCGCCGGTCTGGTCACCGGAGCCCACCGTCGACAAGGCCTCCATGCCATTGATACGCACGCGGGTGAAATCCGAGCCCAGGCCACGCACGGTGATGCTGCGGCCTTCGCCGGCATCGCGAGCGATCACCACGCCAGGAATACGCTGCAGCGACTCGGCCAGGTTCAGGTCCGGGAACTTGCCGATGTCCTCGGCAACGATGGCGTCGACCACGCCAGCTTCGCTGCGCTTGATGTCCAGGGCCTTCTCGACGCTGGCGCGGTAACCGGTGACGGTGACGGCGTCCAACTCGGTGGCGGCGGTGCCGGCATCCTGCGCCGCTGCCGCGCCTGCCAGGGCCATGCCGATACCCAGGGCCAACAAGGTAACCGGTGTCTTTTTCTGCGAGTTGCGTGGCTTCATGTGCTTCCCCTCTCCAAGGTTTGCAGGCGATGCGATGGCTCCGATGTGTTGTTTCCGCCGGATGACACCGCTGGTCAAAATGGAAAGTAGCAGCTGTGTGAAGGGTGAGCATCTTGCACTGCAACAGGACTGAAACACCGTGGAAACCGTTGTCCGGAGGACACACAGGGACGGTAGCACGGCAGGACAAGGGGACAGCAACGCGGGAATGACACCGCTAGCCAATCAACCATGCCATGATGCGCGCCGATCGACGAGGAGACAGGAATGGCGATGATTTCCCCCCGTGTTGTCTGTTTTGGCGAGCTGCTGCTGCGCCTGGGCGCACCCGGCAACCAGCTGCTGCTGCAATCGCCGTCGCTGCAGGTCCACGCCGGCGGTGCCGAGGCCAACGTCGGCGTATCGCTGGCACATTTTGGCCACGACGTGGCGATGATCAGCGTGCTGGCCGACAACCCCCTGGGCGCGGCGGTCGCCGGTGAGCTGCGCCGCCACGGCGTGGATACCGCGCGCGTGCGCCGCAGCGATGGCCGCATGGGCCTGTATTTCCTGACCACCGGTGCCGGTCACCGGCCCAGCGAAGTGGTCTACGACCGCGCCGATTCGGCCTTCGCCAGCGCGCGTGCCGACAGCTACGACTGGCCGGCGCTGCTCAACGGCGCACAGTGGCTGCACCTGTCCGGGGTCAGCCCGGCGCTGGGGCCGGAGGCCGCCCAGGCCACCCTGGCTGCCGCCCGCGCCGCCAACGAGCGCGGCATCAAGGTGTCCTTCGACGGCAACTTCCGGCCCAAGCTGTGGGAGCGCTGGGGCGGCGACGCCAAGGCGATCCTGCGCGACCTGTTCGACTGCGCGCACATCGTGTTTGCCGACTACCGCGACATCGGCGTGGTGCTGGGTGGGCAGTTCAACCAGCCCGAGCCGCAGGCGCGCGTGGACGCTGCCGCGGCGATGGCGTTCGCGGCATTCCCACGCCTGCAGTACATGGCCTGCACGCAGCGTACAGCGCACAGCGTCGGCCACCATTCGCTGGGCGCGATGCTGCTCGGCCGTGACGGCACCCGTGCGCTGGCGCCGGCCGAGGAATTGACCGATATCGTCGACCGCATCGGCGGTGGCGACGCGTTCGCAGCCGGCGTACTGCATGGCCTGATCGAGGGCATGGATGCGGAAACCACCATCCGCTTCGGCCTGGCCGCGGGCTGCCTGAAGCATTCCATTCCCGGTGATTTCAACCCCGTCGGCGTGGCCGACGTCATGGCCCTGATGGGCGAAGGAAAGTTCGATGTCCGGCGCTGATCCGCGCGTACGCGCAGTGCTCAAACTGGCACCGGTGATTCCGGTGTTCACTCCCGACAACATCGAGGACGCGGTACAGGTCGCGCAGGCCTTGTTCAACGGCGGCTTGCCGGTGATCGAAGTCACCTTGCGCACCGCAAACGCGATGGATGCGATCAAGGCCATGGTCGAGGCCGTACCGGATGCCGTGGTCGGCGCCGGCACCGTGCTGACCCCGGCGCAGATGGAGAAGGTCAAAACCGTGGGCGGCCGCTTTGCGGTCTCGCCGGGCGCCACCGACACTCTGTACGCTGCAGCGCGCGATACCGACCTGCCGTTCCTGCCTGGCGTTGCCACCTCCTCGGAACTGATGCGCGGGCTGGAGCAGGGCCTGGATACGTTCAAGTTCTTCCCGGCGGTGCAGGCCGGTGGCGTGGGCATGCTGTCGGCCTGGAATGGCCCGTTCGGTGACGTGCGCTTCTGCCCGACCGGCGGCATCAGTGCGCAGACGGCGTCGCAATTCCTGCATCTGCCGAACGTGCTGTGCGTGGGTGGCTCGTGGTTGACCACACGTGAGTTGCTGCAGGCGCGTGATTGGGCGGGAATTGAAGCCTTGGCCCGCGCGGCGGCGGTGATGCCGGGCTGATGTTGTTGGGTTGGGCTGGAAGCTGAAGCAGCATCAACGGCCACCCCCTCCCCTCGCTTTTGGCAGAGCAAGAGGCTGAGGCAGCGATTGCACAGGGACCTGCGGGGCCATCAATGCGGGCCACCTGGTTTTCCTGAACCAGAACCGGATGCATGCGGCCATGCATAGCCGGGCGTGATCTGGATCAAAGCGCCGCGTAAGGGTTTGGCGCGAAGGTAAGGGCATCCCCCGCAAAGGAGATCCCGTGATGGAAAAGACGATGAAGGCGGCCGTGGTCCGCGCATTCGGCAAGCCGCTGGTGATTGAAGAAGTGGCGGTGCCACGCCCCGCCGCTGGCGACATCCTGGTCAAGATCGAGGCCTGTGGCGTCTGCCACACCGACCTGCACGCCGCCGAAGGCGACTGGCCGGTAAAGCCCAATCCGCCTTTCATTCCCGGCCATGAAGGGGTCGGCCATGTAGTGGCGGTGGGCGCCGGTGTCACCCACATCAAGGAAGGCGACCGCGTCGGCATTCCATGGCTGTACTCGGCCTGCGGCTATTGCGAGCACTGCCTGGGCGGCTGGGAAACCCTGTGCGAAGCGCAGCAGAACAGCGGCTATTCGGTGAACGGTGGTTTCGCCGAATACGCCTTGGCCAATGCCAACTACGTCGGTCTGTTGCCCAAGGAAGTCGGCTTCGTCGAGATCGCGCCGATCCTGTGCGCTGGCGTCACCGTCTACAAGGGCTTGAAGGTCACCGACACCAAGCCCGGTGACTGGGTGGCGATCTCCGGTATCGGCGGCCTCGGCCATATGGCTGTGCAATACGCCAAGGCGATGGGCTTGAACGTGGCCGCGGTGGACATCGACGACAACAAGCTGGCCCTGGCCAAGCGCCTGGGCGCCAGCATCACCGTCAATGCCCGCAACACCGACCCGGCCGCCTTCCTGAAGAAGGAAATCGGCGGCGCGCATGGCGCGCTGGTCACCGCGGTATCGCCCAAGGCCTTCGAACAGGCGCTGGGCATGGTGCGGCGTGGCGGCACGGTGTCGCTCAACGGCCTGCCGCCGGGTGACTTCCCGCTGGACATCTTCGGCATGGTGCTTAATGGCATCACTGTGCGTGGCTCGATCGTCGGCACCCGCCTGGACCTGCAGGAATCGCTGCAGTTCGCCGCCGACGGCAAGGTCGCCGCGACAGTGAGCACCGACACGCTGGAAAACATCAACGACGTGTTCAAGCGCATGCACGCAGGTGCGATTGAAGGGCGCGTGGTGTTGGACTTCAACGCCTGAGCGCAGCCGGCCAGCACATCCGCACCTCCCCCGGGGTGTGCTGGTCGGGTTGCTTTGAGGGCTTTGGCTGTGGCTGTGGCTTTTTCTCCTCTCCCCTTGCGGGAGAGGATGCCGAAGGCAGGAGAGGGTGCGGCGAAGCCGCAAGAGCTCATGCACCTCCAGATTACATACCCATCGGTAGCCAAGCGTTGCCAGCTTCGCGGCTGACGCCGCTCCTACAAAACAGCTGCGCGCCGAAGGCAGGAGAGGGGGCAGCAAAGCCGCTGAGCTCATGCACCATCAGATTGCATATCAATTGCTAACCATGCATCGCCAGCTTCGCGGCTGACGCCGCTCCCACAAAAGCCTCCCCACCTTCTTCCTAGCGTGCGTGCACCGCTGCTACCGGCATGCGATCCAGCGCCAGCCAAGCGTCCTCGACCAGATCCCGCACCTGTTCCCAGCGCAACCGCGAGCCGCCACGGACCTGCTCCCAGTGCTCGGCCAACTCCGCTTCCGAATCTCGGGGCCAGTCGGCCGCGTGGGTGGTCAGCGCGAAGGCATAGGCCGGCTGCAGGTCAGGCCAGCGCAGGGCACCACGGCGCCGCCTCGCGTAGTCGGCCAGACTGTACTGGACGAAATCCTGCGCCACTTCACCAGCAGCCTGCTGGCGCCGCCTGTGCCGGCCCCGCCGCATCACCGAGGGGTCGGGCGCAAACAAGGTTGGCGCGGCGGGGTGTTCGGCACGATCCGGGCGGTACATGGCACAACCCTCCCTGTTGGGCGCCCACAGATACGCCCGGGGCCGTTAGTGGGGGGTGAGCAGGGTGTTTAGATGGTTGTTGAGTGGGAGCAACTGCAAAAGCAGAGGCGGAAGCAGAAGCACCCCTCCCCAGCCCTCCCCTTCGCTGCGCGAAAGGGAGGGGGCAAAGCCCGTGCTCAGCTTGGAACCAGAGGGCTCATCGCGCCCATTGCCACTGCAGGCCCACAGTAAAGCCGCGGTCCGGGCCCGGCTCGTAATAGCGCTGGTTGCCGTCGTTGACGATCACCGAGCCGATGTAAGGCTGGTCCAGCAGGTTATCCACACGCGCGAACGCACGCAGCGGGCCGTGCGCGGTGGCCCACTGCCGCGCCAGCTCCAGGTTCAACACGCCGTAACCGGCAGCGTTGGCGCTGCCCAGATCGTTCACACCGATGTCGCTGGCGGCCACCACCTCGGCCGCCCACTGCCACGGCCCCGGCTGCCATTGCCAGCGTGCAAACAGCTGCTGGCGCGGTACACCCGGCAATCGGGTGCCAGCCGCCACCCGATTGCTGGGCTGGGTGCAGGGCGAGGGCAGGCCGGTGCACGTCAGGTAGGCCGCGCGCACGCTGGCCTGCAACCAGGTATAGGCCAGCTGCAGTTGCTGATCGGCGGCAATCGGCTGCTGCCAGCTCAGTTCCGCACCCTGCCGCCGGGTCGCGCCTAGGCTGCGGTAGCTGCTGCGGCCGCCGCTGTTGGTCGCCACCGCCAGTTCGTCATCGCTGTCGGCACGGAACAGCGCCAGTTCCAGCCGCGCACCGCTCTGCGCCCGCCATTTACCGCCTATCTCGTAGTTGCGGGTGGTGGCGGCCGGCAGATCCAACGCCAGGCCCGCACCGCCATCGGCCCGGTAACCCAGCTCATTGAATGTTGGCGTTTCAAAGCCGCGCCCAGCCGAAGCGTACAGACGCAGATCATCGCTGATACGGAATACCAGGCCGGCCACCGGTGTAATCGCCGAGTAGTCGCGGCGGCCGCTGTCATCAGGATTGGTCGCAGTGATGTAGCGGTCACGCGAGCGGAACTGCACATCACTGTGCCGCGCACCCAGCAATGCCGACCAGCGCGGGCTGAACTGCCACCACGCCTGCGCGAACTGGTCGATGTTCTGCACCCGGTCCTGTTGATCGCGACGCAGCCGACCCTTGATGCCCAAGGTGTCACCGATGAAGTTCTCGTAGCCGGTACGGTGCTGCTGCTGGCGGTCGGCATTTGCGCCGACCACCAACTCCAACGGCTTGCCGGCGAGCTGCCCGTGCCAGGCCCAGCGCGCGTCCACGCCGCCGTAATCGCTGTCCAGGTCGATCACCCCGCCCGAATGCAGGGGACTGTTCTGCGGCCCCGGCGGGATCGCCAGGAACTGCTCCACCGCGCGCCGTCCGGCATAGCCCATCAGCCGCCAGGTCTGTTGGTCATGTTCGGCGCTATAGACCGTGCCCAGCTGCGTCTGCCGCACCGACTTGCGGGTGTTGTATTGGGTGGCGACGGCGGTGGCTTGGCGCGGGTTCTCGCGCACCTGCTCGCGACTCAGGCCCAAAGGGTCCTGCGCATGCGGTGCATCAAAACCGTTGAACAGCAGTTCCAGTCGCTGGCCGGCCGCCAGATCGAAGCCCAGCCGCGCATTCACCGATTCGCGGCGGGCCGCGCTGTGCTCGCGCCAGCCATGGGTACGGAAGTGGTTGGCCGCCACGTTGTAATGCATTGCCCCGGCCAGGCCCTTGAGCTGCACGCCGGTGCTGGAACTGTTGTTGCTGCCATGGCTGCTGCGCAGCCGCCACGGATCACCCTGCTGGCCCTCGGCGCTCCACAGCTGCAGCACGCCACCGGAGGAATTGCCATACAGCGCCGAGAACGGCCCGCGCAGCACCTCCACTCGGTCGGCACCGAATACGTTGAAGTGGGAGAGCTGGCCCTGGCCATCGGGCATGGTCGCCGGCACGCCGTCGACCAGCAGCCGCACCCCGCGCACACCGAAGGTGGAGCGCGCGCCAAAGCCGCGCAGCGACAGCTGGGTGTCCTGTGCATAATTCTGTCGATCACGTGCCAGCAGCCCAGGCACCGCGCCCAGCACTTCGGATACCTGTGCGCCACGACCATTGCCGTCCGTGTCCAGCGCCAGCGTGGTGCTGGAGGCGGGCAGGTCGAAGTCGTCCACTGCATGGACCTTGGCTGCCTGTACCTGGACCCGCTCCAGCGGGACGGGCGGCAGCTCCACAGCCAGCGCCGGCACGGCCAATACCAGGCCGGGGAACACAAAAAACCGGTTACATGTACGCATCGGCCCATCATCCCCGATCACGGGTGAGGGCGTCATTGCCGCTGCGCATGAAGTTCCAGCTGAAACCCTGCGGCCGGCGGGGCCCGGCCCTGTTAGGATGATGCGGTTCTGGGCGCCGCAGCGGTATCCCGCGCCGGACACCCCCACTCCCCGCCAACTGATACGAGTATCGCCGTGTCCTTCTTTGCAAACGTGGAACAGGTACCTGGTGACCCGATTCTGGGTCTGACCGAGGCTTACAACGCTGACAGCCGCACCACCAAGGTCAACCTTGGCGTGGGCATCTACTACGACGAGAACGGCCGCATTCCGCTGCTGCGCGCCGTCAAGCAGATCGAACAGACGCTGGCCGCCGAGGCCAAACCGCGCGGCTACCTGCCCATCGACGGCCTGCCGGCCTACACCCAGGCCACCCAGAAGCTGGTATTCGGCGAGGGTTCGGACCTGCTGGCTGCTGGCCGCGTCGCCACCTCGCAGACCGTTGGCGGCAGCGGAGCGCTGCGCGTCGGCGCCGACCTGCTGAAGAAGCTGCTGCCGCATGCCACCATCGCCATCAGCAACCCGAGCTGGGAAAACCACCGCGCCGTGTTCGGTGCCGCCGGTTTCGACGTGGTCGACTACACCTATTACGACAACGCCGCCCATGGCCTGGACTTCGCCGGCATGCTGGCCGACCTGCAGAAGCTGCAGCCGGGCACCGTGGTGCTGCTGCACGCCTGCTGCCACAACCCGACCGGCGCCGACCTGAGCACCGAGCAGTGGAAGCAGGTCGCGGCGCTGATGAAGGACCGCCAGCTGTTCCCCTTCATCGACATGGCCTACCAGGGCTTCGACAAGGGCATCGCGCAGGACGGCCAGGCCGTGCGCATCGTCGCCGAGGCCGGCATCGACAGCTTCATCGTCGCCAACTCGTACTCCAAGTCGTTCTCGCTGTACGGCGAGCGCGTGGGTGCGTTGTCGGTGGTGGGCCCGGACGCGACCTCGACCAAGGCCGTGCAGTCGCAGGTCAAGCGCATCATCCGCACCATCTACTCCAGCCCGTCCACCCATGGCGCCGCGCTTGTCGCCGGCGTGCTGAACAGTGGCGAGCTGCGTGGCGTGTGGGAAGCCGAGCTGACCGAAATGCGTGAGCGCATCCACGCCCTGCGTGCCGGCATGGTGCAGAAGCTGGCCGCCCTGGGCGCGCCGGAGTTCAGCTTCATCCAGCAGCAGGCCGGCATGTTCTCCTACTCGGGCCTGAGCAAGGCGCAGGTAGACAAGCTGCGTGACGACTACGGCATCTACGCTGTCGGCACCGGCCGCATCTGCGTGGCCGCGCTGAGCCAGAACAACCTGGACTACGTCGCAAAGGCAGTCTACGAAGTCAGCCGCGGCTGATGCAGCGTTGCTGCTGATGGAATGAAAAGCCCGGGGAAACCCGGGCTTTTTTTGTGGTTTGAAGGTTGTGGATAAGGCTGTGGAGAAAAGGCTTTGGAGCTTTAAAGCACCCCTCCCCAACCCTCCCTTGCCTGCGGTAAAGGGAGGGGGCAATAGCTGCAGCCCTCACCATTTCGCGAACTGCAGCTTTTACCCCCTCCCTTGCGCGAAGCGCAGGGGAGGGTTGGGGAGGGGTGCCGTTGCTCCAGCTCTTGCCGTTGCCATTACCCCCAGCCTTATCCACAAGCCCCTGTGGGTATCCTGCAGCTACCCCGGCACCACCCAGGTCACCACCACCGCAGTCACCACCATCGCCCCAAGCCCAATCGCCACGCCAGCGCCATAGCGCCCGCCACCACTGGCGAACGCGAGCACCGACTTGGCCAATGACGCCGAGGCCAACAGCGCCACCACACCCCAGCGCGCCTGCGCCAACTCCAGGCCACCAGAAGCCGTAAGCCCGGCAATACTCGCCGCCGCCGCGTGCAGTTCACCCAAGGCGGCAATGGTCGCCCCGGCCAAGGCACCGGCCTGGCCGAACAGCTGGCGCAAGCCCTCGGACAGCAACAGGACCACCGCAATCACCGCCGCGATCGCCAGCGCATGCTTCAGCTGGAAGGCCTTGCTGGCCGGCCCCTGCGGCACCGCTTCATCGGCCACATGGCGCAGCCCCAGCGCCGAGCACAACAACAGAACCAGGCACGCTGCCGCTAATGGCCAAGCCGTGGCCTTCAACAACGTCGCCGAACTCGTACCGATAACTGCAGCAAACAACAGCAACGAAGCGAGATTCGCCAACAACGCCGCCGCCACCGACGGCATCACCAGGGCCGGCGCGGCGCGGCTGCTGCGGCCAAACCCGGCCACTGCCGCAGTCGAGGAAGCAAAGCCGGAAAAGAACCCGGCTACCGGCAGACCCCAGCGCGCGCCCACCGCCCGCAGCGCGACATGGCCCAGCATGCCTACCGCCATCACCAGCACCACGATCTGCCACAGCTTGGACGGCACCAACACGCCCCAGGGATCAACCGCGCTATCCGGCAGCATCGGCAACACCACCAGCGCGCAGGCGGCCAGCAGCAGGGCGTCGCGCATCTCCTGGTCGCTGATCAGGTCGCGGCTGAGCCGTGCCAGCGGTGCCTTGGCCCACAACAGGATCGCCACCACCACGCCCAGCGCCGCCGCCAACGCCGGCTGCTGCATGCCCAGACCACCCAGCAGCACAGTTATCAACAGGGCGATCTCGCCGGTCAGCCCCGGGTCCTCGCGCGAGGTGACGTGGTAGCTGGTCCAGGCAAGCGCGGCCACCGCCAGCAGGGCGGCCACGAAGACCGTCTGGCCCAGCAGCAGCCCGGCCGCGCCCAACAAGGCCACCAGCGCATGTGTGCGCAGCCCGGCCTGCAGGCTTTTGCGTCCACCGTGCTGGCGTTCGCGTACCGCGCCGATCAGCAGGCCGATGCCCAGGGCAGTCAGCAAACCGTGTGTGGCCTGGTTCCAATCCATCGTGCTCTCCAGCGGGGCCCCGCATGGTACTGAGCCTGTGGATAAAGCCAATGCCCACGGACTTATCCACATCTCATGCCCGACTGCAATTATCCCCAAACGCTTGTGGATAAGCCGGTCAGCCCCTTCGTGCCGGGACATTGCTGCAGCAGGGAACGGCTTGCCGCCTGGCAACAGCGGCCAGTGTCCACATTTGTCCACAGGAAGCCAAAGTATGGCCATGGCTCGCTAAAAGCGGGGCCAGCCGCGACAATAGCCTTCCTTTTGTCTGAAGGTAGTTGCCGTCCATGTCCCGTACGTCGCTGACCCGCTTCCTGATCGAAGAACAGCATGCCAAGCGCATCAATGCCGACCTGCGCCAGCTGGTGGCGGTGGTCGCCCGCGCCTGCACCAGCATCTCGATCGCCGTCAGCAAGGGCGCCCTGGGGGGCGTGCTGGGCGATGCGGGCACCGGCAACGTGCAGGGTGAGGCGCAGAAGAAGCTGGACGTGATCTCCAACGAGATCCTGCTTGAGGCCAACGCCTGGGGTGGCCACCTGGCCGCCTGCGCCTCGGAGGAAATGGACCACAGCCAGCCGGTGCCGTCGGAATACCCGATGGGCGACTTCCTGCTGCTGTTTGATCCGCTGGACGGCAGCTCCAACATCGACGTCAACGTCTCGGTCGGCACCATCTTCTCGGTGCTGCGCGCCCCGCAGGGTGTGGATAAGCCGGGTGACGAGCACTTCCTGCAGCCGGGCACCCAGCAGGTCGCCGCCGGTTACTGCATCTACGGGCCCAGCACCATGCTGATCCTGACCGTGGGCCATGGCACCCATGCCTTCACCCTGGACCGCGAGACCGGCGAGTTCGTGCTGACCCAGCGCGGCATGCAGGTGCCGGCGGACACCAGGGAGTTCGCCATCAACATGTCCAACCAGCGCCACTGGGAAGCGCCGATGCAGGCCTATGTGGCCGATCTGCTGGCCGGCAAGGAAGGCGTACGCGGTAAGGACTTCAACATGCGCTGGATCGCCTCGATGGTGGCCGACGTGCACCGCATCCTGACCCGCGGCGGTATCTTCATCTACCCGTGGGACAAGAAGGATCCATCCAAGGCCGGCAAGCTGCGCCTGATGTACGAAGCCAACCCGATGTCGCTGCTGGTCGAACAGGCTGGCGGTGCCGCCACCAACAGTCGCGAGCGCATCCTCGACATCGCCCCGACCCAGCTGCACCAGCGCGTGCCGGTGTTCCTGGGCTCGAAGAACGAAGTGGCCGAAGCCACCCGTTACCACCGCGAGCACGACCTGCAGGGCTGAGCCGCGACCCATGTAGAGCCGAGCCATGCTCGGCTGGGGCCTTGCCGATAACGCCCTGCAGTGCCGAGCCATGCTCGGCAGGGGCATTACCGGTACAGCCCCGCTGCTGGGCATCGCTTGGAAAGCCCGTTGCCGAGCATGGCTCGGCACTACCCCTTTGCCCCCTCCCTTTGCCGCAGG
>DKPB01000069.1:0-12939 GCA_002471015.1 Stenotrophomonas sp. UBA7346 | reverse complement strand
CCCTTTGCCGCAGGCAAGGGGAGGGCTGGGGAGGGGGTGGCCTTTAAGGCCTTTCCGACTTTGCCGGGAAAGCCCCTGCCGAGCATGGCTCGGCACTACACATGCGGGGCGGTTCGCGCCACCATCGACGCTACTCTCCGGAGATACCGTCGATGCGTAGATTGATCCTGCTGTTGCTGCTGCTTCCCGCCTGGGCTTGGGCACAAACACCGACGACACTCGAACAGGCCGATACGGCGTGGAACCAGCTGCGCCTGCAAGGCGATGCCAAAGCGCTAGCACCACTGCTTGCTGAAGACTGGCTGCTCACCCATTCCGACGGCCGCGTGCAGCACAAGGCCGACTACCTGCACGAACTGGCAACGCGCCAGCGCCGCAACACCCGCATCGACAACGAAGACGTGCAGGTCCGCCAGCACGGCAACACCGCCGTGATCACCGGCACCAGCGTGCAGGCCGCCGTCAGCGATGGCAAACCCTGGGAGGGCAGGTTCCGCTTCACCCGCGTCTGGCTGCTGCGCGATGGTCAATGGCAGATGCTGGCCTCGCATTCCTCGCGGCTGGTGGAGACCGCGCAATGAGCGTGCCCGACTTCATCGAGGTCTACGACAACGCGCTGAGCAATGCCGACTGCGCTGCCATCGTCGAACGCCTGCGCCACAGCACCCAGCTCAAGCCCGGCCAGGTCGGCAGCGGCGTGTTCCCTGAACTCAAGCGCAGCCACGACCTGCGCATCAGCGGCAACGAGGGCTGGCGCGATGTCGAGCAGCGCCTGCAGCAGGCAGTGTTCAACGGCATGCTGCATTATCTGCGGCGTTATCCACAGGTGCTGATTTCACCGTTGATGCTGCAGGTACCCGATGCGCAAGGCCAGGCGCGCCGCCTGAGCGCAGATGATTTCCAGGGTATGGACGATGCTGCGCTATCCGAACTCGCGCGCACCTGCCTACGCCCCGGCGCGATCAACCTGCAGTGGTACACAGCAGGCGAGGGCGGCTATCCCTACTGGCACTGCGAGCTGTTCCCGCGTGACCCCGGCGGTGAGACCCTGCACCGCCATCTACTGTGGACGCTCTATCTCAATGACGGCTTCGCAGAGGGCGAAACCGAGTTCCTGTTCCAGCAGCGCAAGGTGGTGCCTCGCACCGGCAGCCTGCTGATTGCGCCGACCGCCTTCACCCACACCCATCGCGGCAATCGTCCGCAGGGTGGGGACAAGTTCATTGCGACGAGTTGGATCTTGTTCCAGTCGGCGCAGCGCTTGTATGGGGAAGGAGGCTAGTTCCAACCGCTCTCAAACACGTCTGGCCTCACCGGCAGGGCGGAGCTACGCTCCGCTGGGGGTCACCGGTAAAGCCTCTGCCGAGCATGGCTCGGCACTACCTTGGACAATCCAGCTCGATGCCGTCGTAACAGAGATCGTCCGGATCAACGCCCACATGATCCGGCGGCGGCAGTTCCAGCAAGCGTACAGCCGCGATCTCCGTCTTCCCCAGCAACACAGCCTTGGCCACGCGATGCATGCCATCCATCACCCGTCCCTGCGGGCAGAGGATGATCGGATACTGCAGGTCCGCAGCCTCCACCAGTTGCATGTGCTCGATCACTTGGCGGCAGGTCGGCGGTGGAGCACCGGCATCCCACCAATAAGCTTCGTCCAGTTCGGCAATGGCTGACAACGGAACCTGCGATATCGGCAGTGACCGGCCCAGCGCGATCAAACCGTGGACGTCCCAGGCCAACAGCCCGGCCTCGCTCTGACGGAAGTGGTATTGCCTGCGCATGAATGTTTCGTCCACGAAATTCAAAGAATAGCCTGGCGCAACACATGTAGAGCGGAACCATGCTCTGCTGGGGCATTACCGGGAAGACCGCTGCCGGGCCATGGCTCTGCACTACAGGTGTGGCTTAGAACAACTCGCCCTGCAGCGAGGGCTTCTTCGGCGGCAGCGGGGCGATGAACTTGCTGCAGTCCAGCCACGGCCATTGCTGCCGGGATGCGTTGAAGCCCAGGCGCTTGCTGGCCAGCTTGAAGCGGTTTGCCAGCAGGTCGGCATACACACCCTCGCCGCGCATGCGCTTGCCGAACTGGCTGTCGTAATCCTTGCCGCCGCGCAGCTGGTTGATGGTGCTCATTACGTGCTCCGCGCGCTGTGGATAATGCGCATCCAGCCAATCGCGGAACAGCGGTGCAACTTCATACGGCAGCCGCAGCAGTACGTAACCGGCGCTGCTGGCACCGGCATCGCGTGAGGCTTCCAGCACCGATTCCAGTTCGGCGTCGTTGATCCACGGAATTACAGGCGCCACCATCACGCCGACCGGGATGCCGGCATCACTCAAGCGGCGCATTGCACGCAGCCGTGCATGCGGTGCCGAGGCGCGCGGCTCGAGCTTGGCCGACAGATGTGGGTCCAGTGAGGTCACCGAGAAATGCACGCTGACCAGTTGCTGCTCTGCCAAGGGCGCGAGCAGATCCATGTCGCGCTCGACCAGCGCGTTCTTGGTGATCAGCGAAAAAGGATGCCGGGTTTCCTGCATCACCTCGATCAGCTGGCGGGTGATGCCCAGCTTGCGCTCGATGGGCTGGTAGGCGTCGGTGTTGATGCCCAAGGCGATCGGCTGCGGTACGTAGCCGGGCTTGGACAGCTCACGCCGCAGCACCTCGGCCGCATTGGTCTTGGCGAAGATCTTGGTTTCGAAATCCAGCCCCGGCGACAGGTTCAGGTAGGCATGCGTGGGCCGGGCGAAACAGTAGGAGCACCCGTGCTCACAGCCGCGATACGGGTTGACCGATTGGCTGAAGCCCACGTCCGGCGAGTTGTTGCGGCTGATGATGCTGCGCGCGGTTTCCGGGCGCACGTCGGTGCGTAGCCTCGCGGCAGCGAATTCCTCGCTCTCGTCGACTGCCCAGCCGTCATCGACGGCTTCGCTGGTCTGGGTTTCGAAACGGCCGGGCAGGTGGGTGCTGGCACCGCGGCCCTTGATCGGGGTAGGCATGCGCCTACCCTAGCGCCGGCTTGTCGCAGGATCTGCGACAAGCCGCATTCATCCAGCGCGCGCTTCAGCCGGCCTTGGGCTTGATCACCAGAGTGGCGCTCATGCCGGCGCTGAGCACCGCATCGGTCGGCACCGAGGCCGGATCAATGCTGACCCGCACCGGCACGCGCTGCGCCAGCCGTACCCAGTTGAAGGTGGGCTCGACCTCGGCCAGCAGGTTGCTGCTGGTAGGGCCGGCCGCGTCGGCAATACCGGTGGCAATGCCTTCCACCTTGCCGTGCAGGTGCACGCCGCCGGCCATCAGGCGGATATCCACGGCATCGCCGCGATGGATCTTGGGCAGCTTGGTTTCCTCGAAGTAGCCATACACCCACATACCTTCGCTGGCGACCAGCGCCATCCGTGCCTGGCCGGCGGCGGCGTAGTCGCCAACCCGCACGTCGAGGTTGGTGATGGTGCCGTCGGCGCTGGCACGCACTTCGGTGCGGGCCAGTTCCAGCTGCGCCTGCTGCAGGATGACCCGCGCCTGCTGCAGGGCGGCGCCGGCCTGTTGGCTGCCGGCGCTGGCGGCGTGGGCACTGGCCTGGGCCTGCTTCCAACTGGCCTGTGCGGCCTGGGCCACGGCGCGGGCATCGGCCTGCGACTCACGCGAGACGATGCCGTCGAGCTGGGCGCGGCGCTGGGCCTGTTGCTGGCGCATCTGGTACTCGGCCTGGCTGGCGCTGGCACCGGCACTGGCGGCGGAGATCGAGGCACCGGCTGCGCGTGCGGCGGCTTCGGCGGCCTGCAGATCGGCTTCGGCCTTGGCCACAGCCAATGCATAGCGGTCGCGGTCGATGACGAACAGCAGATCGCCCTTCTTGACCAGCTGGTTGTCGTGCACGGCCACCTCGGTGACCAGGCCGGACACATCCGGCGCAATACGCACCACTTCGGCCCGCAGCCGCGCATCGCGGGTCCAGGGCCTGAGCATGTATTGGTGCCAGACCACATAGGCAAGCACGGCGGCAAACAGCACCACCACGCTGGTGACACCCCCTCGTATCAGGCTGGCGGTTTTCATCGGAACATCCTCAATCAGGAAAAGTGGGGCAGGAACAGCAGCAGGGCACTGCAATAGATGCTGGCGAACAGGGCCACGCGCACCAGCGAGGGGTGCAGCGCGCGGCGGTACAGGCCGACGCGGCCCAGGCCGTAATCGAGCAGGCCGAACACCGGCAGCAACAGCACCACCAGCACCAGCGCGCCGGGGAAATAGATGTCGCCGATGGATACTTCAAACGGCATGGCGGGCCTCCTTCAGGCGTTGCTGGCGACGGGAACGCTGCACGTAGGCGGCCAGCACCGAGGCGCTGTCGTCCAGGCTCATCTGCAGCAGATGCAGGTGATCACGCACGGCGCGCAGCGCCTGCGTCTGCGGGCCGGACAGCTCGGCCAACGCGGCGTTTACGCTGGCCTTGGCGTCCCCCAGGGTGCGTGCCTGCGGTTCGCGATAGAGCTGGCCCAGCTGTGCCAGCGCCTGCTCGATCTGCGCGCGCAGCGCAGCGGGTAGTTGCTGTTCGGCCAGGTCATGGCGCAGGTCGATCGCGCAATGTCCCGCTTCATGCACCAGCAACGCCCATTCGAACAATTGGCGTGAGGGTCGGCTGCCCGGCGCGGTGCGGCTGGCTATCTGTTGGAACAGTTCGCGGCTGACGCTTTCAAACTTCGGCAGCAAGCCGGACAACGGCGCGCTCACCGCCAGTTGCACCTGTGCGCGCAGGCGCTCCAGCAGCCGGCGCTGGCGTTGCTTGCTGCCGGGCAGGCCCGGCACCAGCATGAACACGCCGGTGGCGATGAAGGCCCCCACCGCCAGCGTCAGCGAGTTGTCCAGATAGGCCTGTGCGCTGGGATGGAAATGCGGCCCCATGTTCCATGAGACCAGGATGCCGACGTTCAGCGCCATGCCGATCACCGCGAAGCGCGGCCGGGTGGAGATGTACAGCGAGGCAATCATCGACGGCAGGGTCAGCAGCACCAGCATCGGGAAGTCCGCTGCCAGCGCCATGGCGATGAAGCCGGGTATGGCGAAGAACGGTGCCACCACGTGGCCGATGGTGGCGCGGCGCACCACCCACAGCGGGTCCGGCGCCGCCGAGGACATCGCCACCAGCGCGGCCATGCCGAACACCGCCAGGCCCCCCTGGTTCCAGCTGCTGCTCAACCACAGCAGCGACAGGGCCAGCATCACCACGAAGCAGCGCACCGCCGCCAGCGCGATTGCATACCAGTCATTGGCGCGGGTGAAGCGCACCTTGCCCAGGCGCGGGGCATGCCCACGCAGGCGCCCGTTGCCGGTCTCCATGCGCGCCTTGGCGGCAAGATAGGCCTGCAGCTCTTCGGCGAAGCGGCGCACCAGCAGGGCACTGGCGTCGAAGCGACCTTGCTGGGCCACCGGCAACGCGCGCCGTTCCTGGGCGAAGGCCGCATCCAGTTGCTGGCACCACTGCTGCATGGCCTTGGCCAGGGCCGGCACGTCATCGCGCAGGGCGCTGTCGTCCAATAGCTGCGACAACGGCTTCAGGCTTGCCCGGATGGCCGCGACCAGGCGTTCGTCCTTGCTTCGGTGCAGGCGATCGATGTGGTGGTGCAGCGCCTGGAAGCGTGACGTGGCAGCCATGAAGTGCTGGTTGATCAGCTTCAACTGGCCGTTGCTGCTGCGCAGGATCGGATCATCAAACCAGGCCATGGCGCGCAGGTCTTCGAAGTTGATCGCGCCTTGCACCACCCGGCTCTGGGTGCGCTCGATCACCTCGAAGCCCTGCAGCCGTCCACCAATGGCATCGGCGACAAAGCCAAGGAAGTCGTTGAGGTTGCCGTCATCCGCCGCGCGCAGTCCGGCACGCAGGCGGTTGGGCCACAGCACGTCGAACACCACGCTGGTCACCGCCATGCCCAGCAGCACCTCGCCGGTGCGCTCCAGCGCGCTGTTGAGGATGTTCTGCGGGTGGTTGAGCACCGGGAACACGATCATCGCCACGGTGTAGCCGGACAGCACGAAGCCGTAGGACGCCATGCCGCGGCTCCACACCGAGCCACCGGCACAGAAGCCGGCCCACAAGGCCATCACCGTCACCAGGGCAACCGGGCTCTGCGGGAACAGCGACACCATCAACACCGCCATCGCGCAGCCCACGACCGTGCCGAGGCCCCGGTAGAAGGCCTTGGCCAGCACCATGCCGGTATTGCGGTTCATCACCACCAGCACGGTGATCATCGCCGTGCCCGGCGAACTCATGCCCAGTCGCATTGCCAACCAGCCGGACAGGTACAAGGCCACCAGCACCTTGCCGATGTAAGCCCACACCGCGCGCTCGCCACTCATGGCCTGGGCGACGGTCCGCAACAACGTGTTGGGGGACTTCTGCGCGCCCGGCGCGTACTCAGCCGGTCGTGCACTCATGGCCGCTGTTCCAGCCCCATCAGGATGCGGGTCAGCACGGTTTCGGTCTGGCGCAGTTCCGCCGGCTCGACGCCGCTGAAGAACTGCTGCAGCTGCTGGATCACCGCCGGCATCACCTGTTCGATCAGCTGTTCACCGGCCGGACTCAGCCGCACCACCAGTTTGCGCCGATCCTCGGCGCTGGGCTCGCGGCTGACCAGGGCCTTGGCCAGCAGCTGGTCGATCAGACGGGTGACATTGGAGGACTTCTCGCTGGCGGCCTCGCTGATCTCCGACGGGCTGAGGCCCTGCTCGGAGCCGTCCAGCATCATCAGCACGTTGTACTCCGGGTGGGAGATGCCGTAGTCACGCATCAGCTGGTTGCCGTGGTCGCAGAACAGCTTGTGCACCAGCTTGATCAGCCGCGCCAGCATTGCCTGGTCACGCGGGAAGCCGGGATGGCGGGCGCTGCTGATCGCCAGCTTCTGGTCGATGCTGGCGTAGCCGCCGGCGGCGGGAAGGGGTTTGTCCATCCCGGTATATTACACTTATGTATTAATTGATGCAACGCACAATCGCCTGCTTGCGCCACGTCACGGCTTCTGCAGAGGCACGATGGCTCCAGCCGTCACCGGCCACGGCTAGAATCCCAGCATGCGCGAAACCCTCCACGAGCTGTGGACAAGTCTGTCCAGCATCCCCCACGCCGCCCAGATCCTGGCCGCCGCCTACGTCACTTACCTGGTGGTATTGGCCTGCTACATCGTGCTGCAGAAGCGCGAACCGGTGGCCACGCTGAGCTGGATCCTGTCGCTGGCGGCGCTGCCTTATATCGGCCTGTTCGTGTTCTATCTGTTCGGCCCGCAGAAGATCGTGCGCCAGCGCCTGCGCCGCGGCCGGTCGCGCGAGGGTATGGGCACCTATGACGCCGTCTGCCCGCCCGACATCCAATGCACAGAACTGGCACGGGTAGGGCAGGCCACCACCGGCCTGTCGCCCAGCAGTGCCACCGACGTCGACTGGCTGGTGGACGGTGCGGCGACCTACGCCGCCATCATCGCCGCCATCGGCCAGGCGCAACGCCACGTCAACCTGGAGTACTACATCTTCGAACCGGACCATGCCGGCACCGCCATGCGCGATGCCCTGGTCGAACGCTCGCGCGCCGGCATCAAGGTGCGGCTGCTGCTGGATGCGGTGGGTTCGTCGAAGATCCGCAAGCGCTTCCTGCAGCCGCTGCTGGACACCGGTGCGGAAGTGGCCTGGTTCCATCCGCGGCAGCTGCTCAAGCCGCTGAAGCGGCCGTGGCTGAACATGCGCACCCACCGCAAGCTGGTGGTGGTGGACGGCGAGGTGGCCTTCACCGGCGGCATCAACGTCACCGATGAGGAGGACGACAGCCGCAACCCCAGCGCCTACCGCGACCTGCACATGCGCATCCGCGGCCATGTTGTGCACAGCCTGCAGCTGGTGTTCCTGGAGGACTGGATCTATGCCACCGGCCAAGGCCAGGAGCACTTCCAGCGTGGCGACCTGTTTCCGCCCACCGTGCCGGCGCGCGAGCAGGGCAAGATCGACGCACAGGTGGTGGTGTCCGGGCCGGATTCGGCGTGGGAGCCTATCCACCGCCTGCACGTGGCCGCCATCCAGGAAGCGCGGCAGCGGGTCTGGTTGGTAACCCCGTACTTCGTCCCCGGCGAGGCCGCACGCATGGCCCTGACCTCGGCCGCGCTGGCCGGCCTGGATACCCGCCTGCTGGTGCCCAAGCGCAGCGATTCGATCTTCGTCACCCTGGCCGCGCGTTCGTATTTCGACGAACTGCTGGAGGCCGGTGTGCGCATCTTCGAATACGGCCCACGCATGCTGCACAGCAAGGCCTTCATTGCCGATGACGACACCTGCATCGTCGGCACCGCCAACTTCGACCACCGCAGCTTCCGGCTCAATTTCGAGCTGTCGATGATGTATACCGACCGCAGGCTCACCCGCGAACTGGAAGCCATCCTGCAGGCGGAATTCGACAGCGCCGAAGAGGTCCAGCCCGTCCGCGACCGCTCGCTATGGCGCAAGCGCCTGCCCGAGGCGTTCGCGCGCCTGGCCTCGCCGCTGTTGTAGCGCGGCCGCTGTTGGCGGGCTACCGTCCATCCGCCGCTGGAGGCCACGGATCGGGTACAGCCCATCGCCCGGCCTGCACACATGGAAGCAGAGTGTCAGCCACCGTTACACTGCTGCCCTGGATGCGGAGATCAACATGTACTGGTTGTTTCTGGTGCTGGCGCTGGGCGCCTTCCTGGTAACGCTTACGACAACGCATATGGTGCTGTTGGTGCTCTCGGCGCTGGCGGCGCTGGTGTTCCTGCTGCTGTGGGTCAAAGGCCTGTACGCTGCCCGCATTGGCAGCGTCAGCGAGGCCCCACGGCCGCTGCACCCGGCTGAACTGCAGGCGCTGCGTGAGCAGTTCCGGGCGCAGCAGGCAACGGCCACCGGCAGCGATGCCAGTGCGGGCGGCAATGTCGGTGTGCCGCCCGCGGCACCGACAGCGGCAACCCTCACAGCCTCTGCGCCGTTTGATCGGGATCCTTCGCAGCCATGACCGCGCTCAGCGTCAACGTCAACAAGATCGCCGTGCTGCGCAACTCCCGTGGCGGCAATGACCCGGATGTGGTGCGCGCCGCCATGACCTGCCTGCGCGCAGGTGCGCATGGGATCACCGTGCATCCGCGCCCTGACCAGCGCCATGTCCGCGCGCAGGACGTGTACGCCTTGTCCGAGCTCACCCGTCAGCATGGGGTGGAGTTCAACATCGAGGGCAACCCGTTTGCACCTCCACGTGAAGGCTACCCGGGCCTGCTGCCGCTATGCGAGCAGACCCGCCCCGCGCAGGTGACCTTGGTACCGGACAGCGATGGCCAGCTCACCTCCGACCACGGCTTCGATTTCGGCCGTGATGCAGAGCGCCTGCGCCCCTTGATCGCCGAATTGAAGGCGATGGGCTGCCGGGTCAGCCTGTTCGTGGATGCAGACAATCCGCAGATCGGCCAGGCCGCCGTGCTGGGTGCGGATCGCGTCGAGTTGTACACAGGCCCTTATGCCGAGGCCTTCCTGCAGGGGGATGCGACACAGTCGCTCGCACAGTTTGCCGATGCCGCACGCCGGGCCCAGGCAGCCGGGCTGGGGGTCAATGCCGGGCACGACCTGTCACAGGCCAATCTGGCCCGGTTCCTGTCCGAGGTCCCCGCAGTGCTGGAGGTGTCCATCGGCCATGCACTGATCAGCGAAGCCTTGTACGACGGCCTGGAAGCCACCGTGGCAGCCTATCTGGGCGCCATTGCCCAAGCTGGCGTGCTCGACACCTGAAAGCCACAGGCATATCCACAGGCTCTTGTGGATAACATTTTCAACAAGGTTGGGGCAAAAGCCTCCGCCCCGGTTGCCACTGCCCGGATCAAGGCAGATCGGAACCTCCCCCGGCCTCCCGTCCCAGCTCCTTTATCCACAGCCCTTGAGTTATCCACAGAACTGCCCAGCCCATTGATTGGATTGATCTTCCCTGCACCAGGATCGTGCCGAAAACCGCGGTTTCTCGGACTGACCAGATGCGTTGTCTACAGCAGAGGGCCATTGCTGCGGGTAACGTTCTGCAACGCGCCCTTCAAGCGCGCTCTGGCACAGCCGACCACGCGTGCAGCCCCAAGCACGTGTTCTAGGTTGGGGCTGGCTCCTGTAGATGTAGGCTCGGATCTGCTGCTTTATCCACAGGCAGGCAGACCCACCTGGGCCAGGCGTTACGTGAAACATTGCTCGGGGCGTCCGCAGAGAGAACATGCATCCGCCACTTGTGGATAAGTCGCCCGGAGCCAGTTGCAGCAGGGTAGCGGGATAGGGCGACAGCAACCTTGCTGCTGCCAACTTCGTTTGGTGGTTCACCTCGCTCCTGCAAAGAACCATCCGCGCTTGGGTCGCTGAATCAACTTGACTCGTCCACACACCCGGAATGCGGCCCTGCGGATGGCTTCTGCCTGTGGATAAATTGCTTTCCAGGCCGGCAGAGCAAGTCTTCTGATATACGCCGACGTTTGCCCCAAGGCCTTTGGGAACTTACCCCGCGCCTCCGGAAGAGCAGTCCACGCCTACCTGGTTGGACAGACTGGTCCGCACCGCATCGGTGCAGCATTGCTGCAACCGTGGGAAGGGGAGGGACCAACCATCCGCAGGCAAAAAAAACGCCCCCGGCATGCGGGGGCGTTTTCCAGTCGCGTCATGACTTGGTCTTGCAGTATTGCTTACTGCACGAAGCCAATCTTCTTCATCTGAGCGTTCTTCGCCTGGGCCAGGATCTTGGCCATGACGTCGTACTCCGAATCCGGGCTTGCTTCGATGCGAAGTTCCGGCTGGTTGGTCGGATCCTTCTGTACTTCTTCTTCCATCTTCTGCTGCAGGTCGCGCACGTTGACTGGACTGTTGTTCCAGAAAACCTGGTTGCTTGAATCAACCCGCAGGTCGATCGGCGGCGGCGGCTCGCGCAGCTGCGGCGGCGGGTTGATGACCCGCTGCGGCAGATCCACGGCGATCGGGTACGTCATGATCGGCGCGGTAACGATGAAGATGATCAGCAGCACCAGCATCACGTCCACGAGGGGCGTGACGTTGATGTCGGCCATTGGGCCCCTGTTTCCACCACTACTGAATGCCATGTCTTATTGCCCCTGCTTGTCTTTGGTGGCAACGAAACCGACGTCCAGCATGCCCTGGCCCTGCGCGATCTTGGTGACTTCGTTGATCACCTTCATCTTGGTGGTCTTGTCACCACGCAGGTTCAGCGGCGGCTGCGGCGTCTGCTGGGCAGCAGTCGCGAAACGCGACTCCAAGGTCTCCTTGGAGACCTCTTCGTCGTTCCAGTAGAGCTTGCCGTCTTCCTTGACCGCCACCGTAATCGGATTTTTGCGATCGGGCGCATCTTCCGGGTTCTGGATCAGGTTGGCTTCGGGCAACTCCACCTTGACCTTGTGGGACATCAGGGGAGCCGTGATGATGAAGATGATCAGCAGCACCAACATCACGTCCACGAGGGGAGTGACGTTGATGTCGGCCATCGGGCCGCTGCTGTTACCACTACTGAAAGCCATAACGGGCTCCGTCTATATCGTTGCGAAGACTTACTCGACGTGCCGGATTAGCGAACGCGCGAACCGGTGGCGAAGAAGTCGTGCAGATCGTGAGCGAAGGTGTCGAACTTGCTGACAGTCGCGCTGTTGATCTTGCTGAAGAAGTTGAAGGCGAACACGGCCGGGATAGCCACGAACAGACCGATGGCGGTCATGATCAGTGCTTCACCCACCGGGCCAGCAACGGCGTCGATCGAGGCCGAACCGGTTGCACCGATCTTGATCAGCGCGCCGTAGATGCCCCACACGGTACCCAGCAGACCCACGAACGGAGCGGTTGCACCGACAGTGGCCAGCAGGATCATGCCGCCCTGCAGCTTGTTGGATTCGCGGGTCACGGCCTGACGCAGGGCGCGGTCAACGAATTCCGAACGGCTCAGGGTTTCCGACGCACCAGCCTGCTGGTGGTGGGCGGCAGCCAGGGTGCACGCGCGCTCAACACCGGCGTGCCGCAGGCGATTGCCGGGCTGGCCGGCAACGTGCAGGTTCAGGTGCGCCACCAGAGCGGCGAGAAGCTGCATGGCGAAGCCGTGCAGGCCTATGCCGAGGCCGGCGTGCAGGCTGAGATCACTCCGTTCATCGCCGACATGGCCGATGCCTTCGCCTGGGCCGACCTGGTGGTGTGCCGTGCCGGCGCGTCCACCCTGGCCGAGCTGTGTGCGGCGGGCGTGGGCAGCGTGCTGGTGCCGTTCCCCGCCGCCGTCGACGATCACCAGACCCGCAATGCGGAGTATCTGGTCGAGCGCGATGCGGCCGTGTTGCTGAAGCAGGATGGAACGCTGGCCGACGGCATTGCCGCACTGCTGCGCGAACTGTCCGAAAATCCCGCCCGCCGCATGCAGATGGCGCAAGCCGCGCGTGCCCTGGCCAAGGTCGATGCCGCCGAGCGCATCGCCGATATCATTCTCGAGGAAGCTGTATGAAGAAGGCCCGCTACTGCGCCTGCCACGCGCGAGGCCGCGCATGATCCGCCGCCTGCACGACACCAACGACCTGGTGCGCGCGTTCCCGCGCGTGCATTTCGTCGGCATCGGCGGTACCGGCATGAGCGGCATCGCCGAAGTGATGCTGACGCTGGGCTATGAAGTCTCCGGTTCGGACAACGCCGACAACGCGGCCACCCGCCGCCTGGCTGGCCTGGGTGCACGCATCATGCGTGGCCACTCGGCCGCCAACGTGCTGGGCACCGACTGCGTGGTGGTCTCCAGCGCCATCCGCGAAGACAACCCGGAACTGATGGAAGCACGCAGCCAGCGCATTCCGATCATGCCGCGCGCGGCGATGCTGGCCGAGCTGATGCGCTTCCGCCGCGGCATCGCCGTGGCCGGTACGCACGGCAAGACCACCACCACC
>DKPB01000003.1 GCA_002471015.1 Stenotrophomonas sp. UBA7346 | reverse complement strand
CCTGACCGGCAACTACACCGTCGTGCAGGCCGATGTGGATGCCGGCAACGTCATCAACACCGCCGCGGTGACCACGACCACGCCGGGTGCCTGCACCACGGCCGCTGACTGTGCGCCGACGGTGACCACGCCGATCACCCAGACGCCCTCGTTGAGCATCGACAAGAGCGCGGACAAGACCACCTATGCATCTGTTGGTGAGGTGATTACGTACGCCTATCTGGTGATCAACACCGGTAACGTGACCATCAATGGCCTGTCGGTCAGTGATGACAAGATCGCCAGTGTCAGCTGCCCGGTGACCTCACTGGTCGCCGGGGCAGCCACTACCTGCAGCGCAACCTATACCGTGACCCAGGCGGATCTGGTGGCCGGCAAGGTGACCAACGTGGCTACCGCCAACGGTACCCCGACCGGTGGCCCGCTGACGCCGCCGACGGACACCGTAACGGTCACCGCGCAACCGACGCAGATCGTGGCCAACGACGACACCATGGCTCCGGTCAGCGGCAGCACAGGCGGCAACACGCCGACCGTGCTGGTCAATGACACCCTGGATGGCGTGCAGGTCACCATCGGCAGCGTGACCCTGCACAGCACCGGTACCGGCAGCACCGGCACCACGCTGGGCCTGACCACGCCGCCGGCCGCGGGCAGCATCACCATGAACCCGGACGGCACCCTGACCATCGCCCCGGGCACCACCGCAGGCACGTACACCTATACGTACGAGATCTGCGACAAGCTCAACACCGGCAACTGCGATACCGCCGTGGCAACGGTGGTGGTGGGTGTCTCGCGGATCACTGCCAACGACGACTCGGCCACCACGGCGCAGAACACGCCGGTAACGGTGTCGGTGCTGGGCAATGACATGCTTGATGGTATGCCGGCCGATCCGGCCAAGGTCACCGTCACCCAGGTCAATCCGCCGGCCAATGGCTCGGTGGTGGTGAACCCGGATGGCACCGTGACCTACACGCCGAATCCTGGCTATGCAGGTACCGATACATTCACCTACCAGATCTGCGAGAACCTGAACCCGGCCAACTGCGCCACGGCGACGGTGACCGTCATTGTTCTGCCGAACAGCATCGAAGCCATCGACGACAGTGGCACCACCGAGCAGAACACGCCGGTGATCACGCAGGTGATCGCCAATGACACCACCTCGGGTCCGCGTCTGAATCCGGGCGCGGTGACCATCGTGACCCCGTCGTCGCACGGCACCACCATGGTCAATGCGGACGGCAGCGTGACGTACACGCCGAACCCGAACTTCTCGGGCACGGATACCTACGTCTATGAGGTCTGCGATGTATCCGCACCGGCGCCTGTCTGTGACAGGGCAACGGTGACCATCATCGTCACCCCGAATCGCATCGATGCGATTGACGATGAGGCGACCACGCAGGTTGATACGCCGGTCACCCTGGCGGTGCTGGGCAACGACACCTCGGCCAAGGTGCCGCTGGATCCCGCCTCGCTGACGGTGCTGACGCCGCCGGTCAACGGTACGGTCGTGTGCAGTGCAGGCAGCTGCGTGTACACGCCGAACCCGGGCTATGTGGGCAACGACAGCTTCGTGTACCGCGTGTGCGACGTTTCCGTGCCCACGCCGGTCTGCGATACCGCTACCGCCACCATCCGGATTGAAGGTGAAACCCAAGTGCGTGTGACCAAGCAGGCCAGCCCGCGTGATGTGAAGGTGGGTGACCTGGTGCGCTACACCGTCACTCTGGAAAACGTTGGCGAGTCCGATGTGGTCGACGGCACGCTGGTCGATACCCCGCCGGCCGGTTTCACCCTGGTGGTGGGCTCGCTGGAAGTGGCCGACCGCGATGGCGCTGGCCGCCTGGCAGGCAGCTTCCCGATCCGCGTGGACCAGATCGACATCGCCAAGGGTGACCGTGCCGTCGTCACCTATCTGCTGCGTGTGGGTGCCGGTGTGCGCGGTGGTCTGCACACCAACGCCGCCGAGCTGCATGACAACGGCCGCCGCATCTCCAATGTGGGCACCGCCACCGTGCAGATGGTTGCCGACCCGATGATGGACGAATCCACCTTGCTGGGTACGGTGTTCGACGACCGCGATGGTGACGGCTGGCAGGATTCTGCCGACCTGTCCGACATCCGCGTGCAGGGCGGCTTTGCCGCGGGCGCCTACATTGCCAACTCCACCACGGTGGATCGTGGCAATGGTCCGCAGGCCGAGCCGGATGCCAGCTCGCCGATGCTGCATGGCATTGCCATCGGCAAGATCGGTGGTCGCCAGTCCGATGCCGATCCGGCCCAGGCCCGTCAGGTCGTGGTGAGCCAGCTGCTGCGCTCGCTCGACTTCAACGGTGACTTCGTGCTGACCAGCAAGCAGGGCGCCACCCTGCGCATGGATGCCGCCGGCAAGACCACGGTCAGAGCCGAAGGTGGCGATGCTGCCAACGGCCTGAGCGCGGCCCTGCCCAGCGTGCAGCGCAAGGTCACCCCGGCCGAGGGCGGCTACCGCGTCGACTACATCATCCGCAACGACGGTGTGGACGAGCGTGGCATTCCGGGTGTGCGCATTGCCTCGGTGGAAGGCCTGCTGGTGGAAACCGACCAGTTCGGCCGCTACAACCTGATTGGGGTGGACGGTGGGCGTGATGACCGCGGCCGCAATTTCATCCTGAAGGTGGATCCGGCCACCTTGCCGCCGGGCAGCGTGTTCACCACCAGGAACCCGCTGGTGCGCCGCATCACTCCGGGGCTGCCGGTGCGCTTCGACTTCGGCGTCAAGTTGCCGCCGGGCCTGGTGCAGGGTGAGCCCCGCGAGAAGGTGGAAATGGAACTGGGCGAGGTGATGTTTGCCCCGGCCAGCGCCGAAGTGCGCAGCCAGTACCTGCCGGCCGTGGAGAAGATGGCCGAGCAGGTGCGTAGCCACGGCGGCGGTGAGGTGGTGATTGCTGCCCACGGCGAAGACGAGCTGTTGGCATTCGACCGCGCGGTGGCAGTGCGCAAGGCGCTGGTGGCGGCATTGCCGGCCGACATCGCCGCGCGCACCCAGGTGAGCCTGCGCACCAACACCGCCGACGACGGATCCATGGTGGTGGGCCTGCTGTCCTGGCCGGTGCTGGGCAACGTGTTGTTTGACACCGACAAATCCACCATCAAGCCGGAATACACCGCCTTGCTGGCCCGCATTGCCAATTACCTGGTGGAGATGGATACGCGCATCGTCAAGATCGCCGGTCATGCCGACCGCCGTGCTTCCGACGCCTACAACGATGCACTGGGGATGCGTCGTGCCAAGGCGGTGTATGACGCCATCAGCGCACAGCTGCCGGCCGACCAGCGCAGCAAGGTCAATGTCGAACTCATCCCTGGCGGGCCCGACGCCTCATCTGGGCAGGCAGCCAAGGAGGTGTCGCCATGAAAATGAAATTGTTGGATTACGCGCTGCTGTGTGCACTGGCGGGCATGGCCTCTGCTGCGCAGGCGCAGGAAGCGGTTGCGACGGCACCGACCAGTGATGCCGGTGCCGCCCAGGCGGACTGTGATGCCCAGGGCTGCAACAGCGATGACGGCATGCTGTTCAAGCTGATCAGCCGCGGCAAGAAGGAAACCCTGGTGCCCCAGGCTGACCCGACCTCGTCGGTGCAGCTGGCACCGGACCGTCGCGTGTCGGTGGAAGCAGAGAAGACCGACAGTGACTGGAAGCAGGATCTGCAGCCAGGGCAGGCCATCGCCATCGGCAAGTGGTCGCTGCAGTTAGCCAATGGCGGTGTGATCTGGGCGACGGAAGACCCCAATCTGGGGCAGCCTTCTTTCAGCATCTCGGCGCCGTCGCTGGTGCCGTTCGACGGCAGCCGTGTCACCAAGCCGGTGCAGTTCTACGCCTACAACAACTATTCGGCGTTCATGCAGCGCGCCGAGGTACTGGTATACCGCGCCACCGATACCGACCTGGTCGATCCGGTAGCCACGATTGACCTGCCGGTTGCCGCATCCACCACCCTGGAGTGGGACGGCAGCCTGCCGTCCGGCTACCAGCCCAAGGTGGGTGATGAGCTGGTTTACATCGTGCGTGCCTATGGCGTTGACGGTGCGTTCGATGAAACCTATCCCAGCCGCCTGCAGCTGGTGCGGCCCGAGGAAGCCGAGCGCGGCGCGCAGCAGCTGCGCAATGCTGTGGAAAAGAGCAAGGGCACGGCGTTCAACACCGACGATGCCCAGCTGCAGAGCCTGGTCGACCAGAGCTTTGGTCGCGACAGCCTGCGTCAGCAGAACATCGCCATCTACGGTTCGCGCATCCGCATCCAGGGCCGCAACCTGCCCGAGCGTGCCAGCGTCAAGATCAACGGCCAGATGCAGCCGGTGGATATGGAGAGCAAGCTGGTTGCCGAATACCTGGTGCCGGTGGGCGAGCACAAGTTCGACATAGACATCGCGGCCGGCGCAAATGCACCGGCGGTGCGCGATCAGCTGGATATCGACGTCACCGGCCGCTACATGTTTGCCGTGGCATTGGCCGACTTCACCCTGTCCGGCGGCAGTGTCTCCGGCTCGCTGGAGCCGCTGGGCAACGATGACCGCTACGAGAAGGACCTGGTGGTCGACGGCCGCCTGGCCTTCTATCTGAAGGGTAAGGTCAAGGGCAAGTACCTGGTGACGGCACAGGCCGATACCCAGGAGCGCGAAGTCAGCGAGATGTTCAAGGGCTTCTGGGACGCCGATCCGCAGGACGTGTTCCGTCGCCTGGATCCGGACCAGTACTACCCGGTGTATGGCGATGATTCCACCACCTACCGTGACGTGGACACCCAGGGCCGCCTGTACGTGCGGGTGGATTGGGACAAGAGCCAGGCGCTGTGGGGCAATTTCAATACCGGCATCACCGGTACCGAGTACGGCCAGTACTCGCGCTCCCTGTACGGCGGCGCGCTGAGCTGGCGCAGCCGTGGCACCAATCCGTGGGGCGAGGCACGCTCGGAAGTGCGCGTATTCGGCTCCGAAGCGCAGTCCGCACCGGGCCACAGCGAGTTCCTCGGCACCGGCGGCAGCCTGTACTACCTGCGCCACAACGACATCCTGCCGGGCTCGGAGAAGGTGGCCATCGAGATCCGCGATGCCACCACCGGCCGCGTGGAGAAGCGCATTGATCTGCAGGCCGGTGCCGACTACCAGATCGACGATTTCCAGGGCAGGCTGATCCTGTCCGATGCGCTGTCCATCGTCACCCGCGATGGCCTGCCGCGTCTGTCGCGCGATACTCCGCTGGACGGCTACACCCAGGTGCTGCTGGTCGACTACGAATATCTGCCCACCGGCTTCAATCCGGATGAAATAACCGCCGGTGTGCGCGGCAAGCAGTGGTTTGGCGATCACGTCGGGGTTGGCGTCACGTACATCGATGAGAACCGTGCTGGCGACGATTACACCCTGGCGGCGGCCGACCTCACCCTGCAGGCCGGTCGCGGCACCTACCTCAAGGTGGAGCAGGCGCGTACTGAAAGCACCAGCGCCCCGGTGTTCTATTCGGAAAATGGCGGCCTCAGCTTTGACCAGCTGAACTCCGGCCTGGGCGCCCAGCGCAAGGGCGACGCCAGTTCGGTCGAAGCCCGCGCCAACTTCAAGGAGCTGGGCTGGACGCAGCTGGATTGGTCTGCCGGTGCCTGGATGCGGCGTGTGGATGCGGGCTACTCCATTGCCCGTTACGACACCGGCGAGGAAGTGCGCGAGCGCGGCTTTGAATTCCGTGGCCAGCTCTCGCCGGCGTTCGATATCTACGGCCGCTACAGCCGTGCCGAACGTGGCGCGCAGTACCTGGAGCAGAACCAGCTCACCGGTGAGTGGCGTATCAACGATGACAACACCTTGAGCGCGGAACTGCGCCGCGTTGATGAAAGCGACATCAGCAGCCAGGGGATCGGTACCCTGGGTGCGCTGCAGTACAAGCATCGCTTCGGTACGGCCTTCGACATGTACGGCACCGCCCAGTTCACCCTGGATGATGACGGTGGCAAGTACCGCGACAACGACGCGGTGACGGTGGGCGGCAATTACCAGTTCGGCAACCTGTCCAGCGTTGGCGCCGAGGTCACCCACGGTGATCGCGGTGATGCGGCGCAGGTCAACGCTGAGTACCGGCTGACCTCTGACCACTCCATCTACGGCAACTACACTTTCACCAACGCCACCAGCAGCGATTACGACGCGCTGTTCAATCCGGTGCAGCGTGACGGTTGGACGCTGGGCCAACGCTGGCGCCTGTCCAACCAGGTGAATGTGTTCAACGAGAGCCAGTACCTGAAAGCGCGCAATGAAAGCGGCTTGGCCCATACCTTCGGCATGGATTTCTATCCGGGCGTGGGTTGGACCCTGGGCTTCCAGCTGCAGGATGCCGAGCTGGACCGTGGTACCGGCAACATCAACCGCAAGGCGGTCAGCGTCAACGGTGGCCGCACCTCGGCCGATACCCAGTGGAGCAGCAAGGTCGAGTGGCGCCGTGACTCCGGTGCCGAGCGCCGCGAGCAGTGGGTGACCACCAACAACCTGACCCACAAGTTCAACGACAGCTTGCGGATTGCCGCACGTTTCAACTACTCCGACACCGACGATGCGCTGGACCCGCTGGCCGGTGCCAGGTTCATCGAAGGCAACGTCGGCTTTGCCTACCGTCCGTTCAACAGCACCCGTTGGGGCCTGCTGGGCCGTTACACCTATCTGTACGACGTCTCCACCCTGGCCCAGGACACCAGTAGCGCCTACTACGACCAGCGCAGCCAGGTGCTGTCGTTCGAAGGTGTCTACCGTCCGCTCAACCACTGGGAATTCGCACTGAAGGCGGCGCGTCGCGAAGGCGAGGTGCGCATGGGCCGCATGACCGGTGCCTGGGCGGATTCGGCGGCGACCCTGCTGGCCGCGCAGGTGCGTTACGGCATCACCACCGATTGGCATGCGCTGGCCGAGTACCGCAGTTTGAGCGTCAAGGAAGGCGGTCGCAGGCAGGGTGCACTGGTGGGTGTTGATCGTGATATTGGCCGGAATTTCCGCGTCGGTGTCGGCTACAACTTCACCGACTTCAGCGACAAGCTCACCGACTTCGATTACGACCACCGTGGTTGGTTCTTGAATGTGGTGGGCAGCTACTGACGCACGCAGGCAACACTTGGCGTGCAAGTGCGATCAACTTCACAGGAAAAACACGCGCCTCATCACATTATCGGCGACTGAGTTCGGTTGAATCCAGGGGCGTCAGGCACGCGGGTCATCACTTGGGGACTGGCTTCTGCACATGCGGTCGGTGTGCAGAAGCCAGATTTTTGATGACACGTGGTGGGGCGATGGGAATGGCGTTGCCGGGGCGGGATGCAGCTCGGCAACGTCCTTTGGTACAGGGGAAAGGCCATGTTCGCAGGGAAGGTTCGGTTTGCAGCGGCGATGGCTGCGTTGGTGCTGCCCTGCGCGGTGGCGCAGGCACAGGTGAAGGTGACAGCACCTTTCACCAACGCGACTGACAGCAACTGGACGTTCACCGGCACCGACTCCAGCTCGAACAATCCCAGCGGTGTGCTGACGGCTGGCCGGGATCTGTCGGGGGACGGCGTAGGCTCTGGCGGCACCAAGGACACGGCTGGCAATGGCTGGTTGCGGGTCACCTCGCGCGGCAACTACAAGGTCGGCAACGCGCTGTATACGGCGGCCTCCGGCGCCTTTTCGTCGAGTTACGGTGTGCAGATGCGCTTTGACTACGTTGCCTGGGGAGGCACCGGCGCCGACGGCATCAGCGTGTATCTGTATGACGCCAACAGCAACATGTCCGGTGCGCTGGTTGGCGCAGGGTTGGGTTACTGCAGTGGTGCCGGTGGTTATCTCGGCGTCGGCGTGGACGAATACGGCAGCTACTCGCAACGCGACCCCTATGGCCGTTGCGTCGCTCCCGGTCCATATGAAAGCAATGCCGAAGGACAGAACTTCGTCGCCATCCGCGGCCCTACCAATGCCGCAGGTGGTGCCAATCCCTACGTGAAGGGGTTGGCGGTGGGCGAGTCGATCAGCAACAACACAGCGACAGCGCGCCCTACCAGGATCCGCCGCATCTATGTGGACATGATTCCGAAGAATGCCACTGGAAATGCCGGCTACCGTGTATCCGCTTACTATCTTTCCGACACTGCCTCGGGCGATGGTTCCCGCAAGATGTTGTTCAAGGACGAGGACTTCGCCTACCCGGCGCCCAGCCGGCTACGCGTCGGCGTAGGCGGCTCAACCGGCGGCCTTACCAACTTCCACGAGATCCGCAACCTGGTAGTGGCTGCCCCTGCAGATCTTGCTGTGACCAAGACCGTATCAAATCAGACGCCTGTGCTGGGCGAACAACTGGTCTACCTGGTCAAGGTCAAGAACCAGGACATCAATACCGTCGACCCCGGTGATCAGTCCCCGCTGATCAGTGCGGCAAATGCTGCCACCATCACCGATACCCTGCCTGCGGGGTTGGCCAGTGCGAGCTGGACATGTACCGCGAGCACGGGTTCGACCTGCCCGGCGCTATCGGGCACCGGCAATCTCAATGTCAGCGGCGGCTACACGTTGGCAAGCGGTGGCGAGTTGACGTTCACCATCAGCGCGATGGTAAGCGACGTGGCCGGTGCAAAATGCGGCATGTCGCTGCTCAATACCGCAAAGGTGGCATTTCCCGCGTCATCGGCTTTTTCGGACATCAACCCCGGCAACGACCAAGCCACCGCAAACGCGGTTGTGACCTGTCCCACCGCGTTTATCGGCTGTCCCAGCCAAGCGTTCATCACCCGCGGCAACAGTCTGTTCTCGCTGGACCTGCTGAGCGGTGCGATTACCGACCTGGGCACCAGCCTGCCTGCCAGTTCGCCGTTGCGCAGCAGCAGTGTCAATGCGGTGGGGTTTGGCAAGGACGGCTACATCTGGGGCTGGTACAACGGTGATGGCAGCCAGCCCCGCCGACTGGTGCGAATCGGCCAGAATGGTGTTGCCGACCTGCCGTACGCCGTCGCACCGGGGACGCTGGGTGGCACCGGCTTCTACGCTGCCGACGTCGACCCGGTCACAGGCTATCTCGTGCTCTCTTCCGGAAGCACGATGTACAGGGTGGATCCTGCCACCAACAAGGTCATTGGATCGGGCATTCCTGTTTCCATGATGGGTGACAGCACCGACTACGCCTTCGACAGCACTGCCACCTATCTTTACTCGGTCAACAATGCAACCCGGGAAGTATTTCGTGCAGCCTGGAGCGGCAGCTCTCTGGGGGCGCCTGAGGTGCTGACCACGTTGCCTGCCAGCCCGGGTAGCGGTGGCTGGGGCGCGATCTTCATGGATGGCAACGGCAATATCTACGCCTACCGCTCAGGTGCGCCTGCCGGTGGCCAGCCTGCAACGGTCGGGTTGGTCTATCGCATCTTCAAGACGGCGTCGGGTGTTTGGTCATATGACCTGCTGTCGGACAATGCCAGTACTTCAACCAACCTTGACGGTGCACGCTGCCCAGCGGCGCTCACGCAGCTGCCGCCCGCGGTGCTGCTGCGCAAGACCACCACCGGCGCGGCGGGTGGGCCGTTCAGCTTTGCTCTGGGCAACGTGTCACGTGCCAACGCAACTGTCACTACCACGCAGGGCGGTCAGGCCGTGCAGGTGGATGGTGATGCGGACCTGGCGGGCGTGCAGTCGTTCACGGTTTCCAACCTTTCGCAGAATGTCGTCATCACCGAATCCGCGCTGCCGCCGGGTTGGAAGCTGGAAAAGGCGGAGTGCCGCAATCGGGCCGGCAACGTGGTCGGTACCCGCAGCGGTACGGTGCTGACATTGCCGGCGGCATCGGTGACGGCCGGCGAGGTGTTCGAGTGTGACTTCACCAATACGCCGCTGACGGCGAACCTGGTCGTCAACAAGACCAACAACCGCACTACGGTGGTGAAGGGCAGCAGCATCGAGTACACGATTGTTGCGCGCAACGATGGCCCGGATGCAGCGGATGGTGCGGTGCTGCAGGATGCGGTGCCTTCGACGTTGACCTGCAGCGAAGTGGTGACCTGCACGCGCAGTGGCGGGGGCAATTGCCCGATTACGGTCACGGCCAGCGGGCTCAGGAATGGCTTGAACATTCCCAGTTTCCCGAACGGCGAAGCCTGGACAATGAAAATGACCTGCACGATCAACTGAACGCGTTTTCGAACAGCGAACAACAGCCGTTCGGGCCATTGGTAGGCAAAGGCATCGCCTTGGCCCGGGGAGGCCTCAGCGCCACTGCGAGAGCGACAGCTTCAGCTCCGCGGCAAAACCCTTGGCCGACTGCAGCGGTATGGCGAACACATTGGGGGCCTGCTGCGCGATGCCGATGGCCTTGTTGCGTGCGCCGTCCAGTTCGGCCTCGTTCTTGGGACCGCCCGCCCATTGGTCGTCGCTCCAGACGTAGCGCAGCCGCCAGCCGCCAGCTTCATCGGGCTTGGCGAACACCACCAGGGTGTTGCGGAACAGGAATTCGCCGGGGATATGGTTCTTCAGGAACAGTGCGCCATCCACTTCGTAACCGGCATTGCTGACGGCAAGATCGATTGAGAAGGCGATCTCGCTGCCGGCCATGATCTTGCTGCTGTCCAGGAATACCGAGAACAGCACGGTCGAGCGCTTGTCCTTGAGCAGGTTGCCCTGCGCGTCGAAGATATCACCGTACTCGCGACGGATGGCGCACTGGTTGGCCTGGGTGCGTGAGGTGAGTTCGTAGGTATAGGCACCGCGCGGCGCGACGGTAGCCTCGATGTAATACGACGAGGCGATCTTCTTGCCGCGCTTGCGCGCTGCCTCTATTTCCGGCGGAAAGGGCAGGGCACTGATATCCAGTTGGGCGGTGGCGCAGGTATCGCCGAACAGGAAGCGCACCAGGTTCTGGTAGCCCTCCTCGGAATTGACGATGCCGAAGTAGCCGCTGTGGCTGCGGTTGACAAAGGCCCGCGGCGAACCCTCGACATAGGCATTGGCGATGCGCACCAGGCCATCACTGAGCGCACCCACCGCAAACGATGACAGCCCGTGCGCCGCGGCGTAATCACGGCTGTTGGTGCCGATCAGACAGAACAGCCGTTCCGGCGGAAAGCCGGAGCTGCCCAGTGTATTGACCTTGTCCTTGGGCACCTTCAGGTATTTGCCCATGTTGCTGCGGTTGAAATTGTTGATGTCGTTGATCGACAGCAGGTTCGGCAGGTTGATACCGCCGACCTCGATGCCGTTGTGTGGCGTGGCATAGGTGAAGGCCTTGTCGACCATCGCCCTCACCTCGGCACTGGCCACCTCCGGGTTCTGCAGCAGGCAGCGGCAGATCAGTCCGCCCATCGAGTGGGCGACCAGATAGACGCGGAACTCCTTGCGCATGGCCGCGTTGTTGCCGCAGATGCTGTCGCGCAGCTGCTCGATGCGCTTGCCCAGCGCAGCGGCGGCATCGACGATGGAAGGCGTCTTGCCATCACCGAAGGCCGGGTCAGCCGGGTCGTAATAGCGGTGGATGACGATGCAGCGCGGCGAGATGCGGTCGCGGCGTTCGGCGCCGAATTCGTAGACGTCGCGGTAGTCGTAATCCTTCATCAGCCGCACCAGCGGCGACTCGAACACGAACTTGACGATGCTGCCGTCCTGCGCCTGGCGCATCTTGGTGGAACCGGCCTCAAAGCCCATGAACGGCGTGGAGGTGGTCTCGACGATCTCGTCGCGCGTCATCGCATAGCCGCGCACGTAGATGATCGGGAAGTAGGGGCGTTCGATACGTTCCATGGCCGTTCTCTGCGGGGGCTTCGCGAACGATGGTGAAGGGATTTTTGGGATTTGTCCTGAATCTGGTGCTTCACGAGCTCAACCCTCCCCTGCGCTTTGCACAAGGGAGGGGGCAGAACACCGCCCCCTCCCTTTGGCGTAGCCAAGGGGAGGGCTGGGGAGGGGTAAGCCTTTGCTTCCGCGCAAGCCCACAAGCAAGCTGGCAACACCTTGGCCTTCACCGACAACACCGTCTCGATCCAACTGCCGGTAACCAATCGCCTCGGTCAGATGCGCCCGCTGGATCGCCACCTGCCCGGCAACAGCGAGGGGCAGTGTTCGGCCCCCTCCCTTTGGCGTAGCCAAGGGGAGGGCTGGGGAGGGGTAAGCCTTTGCTTCCGGGCCACCCCACAAGCAAGCCGGCAACAACCTAGCCCTCACCGCCAACATCGCCCCGATCCAACTGCCGGTAACCAATCGCCTCGGTCAGATGCGCCCGCTGAATCGCTACCTCCCCGGCAACAGCGAGGGGCAGTGTTCGGCCCCCTCCCTTTGGCGTAGCCAAGGGGAGGGCTGGGGAGGGGTAAGCCTTTGCTTCTGCTCCAGCCCACAAGCAAGCCGGCAACAACCTAGCCCTCACCGCCAACACCGCCCCGATCCAACTGCCGGTAACCAATCGCCTCGGTCAGATGCGCCCGCTGGATCGTCACCTCCCCGGCAAGATCGGCAATCGTCCGGGCCACCCGCAGGATCCGGTGCATCGACCGTGCTGATAGCTGCAGCCGTTCCATGGCCTGTTCCAGCAGGTCGCTATCGCTTGCCGACAGGCTGCAATCGCGCAGTGTCTCCTTCTGTCCCAGGTGCGCATTGGCGTGGCCGGCACGTTGCAGTTGGCGCGTACGTGCCGCCATCACCCGGTCACGGACTGTCACGCTGCTTTCGCCCTCGGCGGCATCGCCGCGCAGCTCGCTGGGCGCCAGCCGAGGGACGTGCAGGTGCAGGTCGATGCGGTCCAGCAGCGGCCCAGAGATGCGTGCGCGGTAGCGGCTGATGCCATCGGCTGAACAGCGGCAGCGGCCACTGCTGTCACCGGCCCAGCCGCACGGGCAGGGGTTCATTGCCGCCACCAGTTGGAAACGTGCGGGGAATTCGATACTGCGGGCGGCGCGCGATACCGTGACCGTGCCGGACTCCAGCGGCTCGCGCAGAACTTCCAGCGCATGCCGGTTCCATTCCGGCAGTTCGTCCAGGAACAGCACACCGTTGTGGGCCAGCGAAATCTCACCGGGCCGCGGATGCGAGCCACCGCCAACCAGGGCAACTGCACTTGCGGTGTGATGCGGTGACCGGTAGGGACGCTGGCGCCAGCGACGTGGGTCAACGCCGCTGCCGCTGAGGGAGGTGATGGCGGCGGTTTCCAGGGCTTCGGCTTCGCTGGCGTCGGGCAGGATGCCGGGCAGGCGGGAAGCCAGCAGGGTCTTGCCGCAGCCCGGTGAACCCAGCAGCAGGAGGTGGTGGGCACCTGCGGCGGCGATCTCCAGAGCGCGTCGGGCCTGTAGTTGGCCGCGTACATCGGACAGGTCGGCAGGTTGCAGGGGCAGTGCCTCCGGCATCTGCGCGGCAGGCAGCTGTTTGGTTCCGGCCAGCGCGGCGCAGACTTCCAGCAGGGTGCGCGCAACCCGCACATCGGCATGTTGCGCCAGCGCCGCCTCCTCGGCGTTGCCGGGGGCGAGGATGAGCCTGCGTTGGGCGTTGGCTGCGGCAATCGCGGCAGGCAGGGCACCATCGACCGCGCGCAGCTCACCGGTCAGTGCCAGTTCGCCGATGAACTCGTGGTCGGCCAGGGTCTTGCGGTCGATCTGACCGCTGGCGGCAAGGATGCCGAGTGCGATCGGCAGGTCGAAGCGGCCACCTTCCTTGGGCAGGTCGGCCGGGGCCAGATTGATGGTGATGCGGCGGGCCGGGTAATCGAACTGCGCGCAGAGGATGGCGGCGCGCACCCGGTCGCGGGATTCGCGCACGGCGGCCTCGGGCAGGCCGACGATCTGGGTGGAGGGCAGGCCGCCGGACAGGTGGACTTCCACCTGCACCGGCGGTGCGCGCACGCCGGCGCGGGCGCGGCTGTGTACCAGTGCCAGGCTCATGGCCCGGCGCTCAGGCGTTCTTGTCGGTGAGCCGGTTTTCCAGGGCGACGACGGCTTGTTCCAGCGCGTCGAGTTTTTCGCGGGTGCGCAGCAGCACGGCGCGCTGCACTTCAAATTCCTCGCGGGTGACCAGGTCCAGCTTGCCCAGCCCGGCCTGTAGTGCGCTCTTGAAGGTGGCCTGCAGTTCTTCGCGCGATTCGCGCAGGCCCGGCGGCACCAGCTCGCTCAGACGGCGGGCCAGCGCATCGATGTGGTTGAGGTCGATCATGGGGGGTTCTCCGCAGGGGTGGGCCTAGCGTGGAAGCTGGCCGCCCATGGCAGGCATCGGTATCCGTTTTGACTGGGGGTAAGGATAGTCCGGATGCAGGTGGGTGGCACGCTGCCGTCTCGGGGTATGCTTCCGCCATTGCCCAAGGAGCTGACCAATGAAGATGATCATGGCCATCGTCAAGCCGTTCAAACTGGACGACGTGCGCGAGGCGTTGGCCGAACGCGGCGTGGCCGGCATCACCGTCACCGAGGTCAAGGGCTTTGGCCGGCAGAAGGGCCATACCGAGCTGTACCGGGGCGCCGAGTACGTGGTCGATTTCCTGCCCAAGGTGAAGATCGAGGTCGCGGTGACCGATGCGCAGGCCGACGAGGTGGTGGAAGCCATCGTCAAGGCCGCCGGCACCGGCAAGATCGGCGACGGCAAGGTGTTCGTATATGACCTGGGCAGCGTTGTGCGTATCCGCACCGGCGAAGTGGACGCTGACGCGCTTTGAGGCTTGTGGGGTTTGGGGGTTTGAATCTTTAGAGCTTTAGAGCACCCCTCCCCGACCCTCCCCTCCGCCTTCGGCGCAAGGGGGGGCAGAAGCCCGGCTTGGCTCCCTCCCTTGCGCCGAAGGCGGAGGGGAGGGCTGGGGAGGGCTGGGGAGGGGTAGCCTTGGGCTTAGCCCTTGATCCGCCGGTAAAGCCGCTTCCACGCATTGCGTACGGCCTGCACCCAGCCTGGCTCAGCCAGCGCTGCGGCCTGTTCGGCGGAAGGCTTCATTCCGGTCAGCCGCTGGCGCATCTTCACCAGGTTCTTCATGTCGCTGCGGCGCAGCTGGCGGAAGATCGGCCAGTTGCGCAGCCAGCGCGGTGCCCGCAGCGCCGAGGTGAAATCCAGCAATACCGGCACGCCGGCGCTGACCACCACATTGGTGCCATGCAGGTCGTTGTGGGTGATGCCGGCCGCATGCAGGCGCGCCAGGGCGCTCTGCAGCTGGTCGAAGACTTCCTGGCTCACCCCCTGCACACCGACGCTGAGGGTGTCGCCGGGAATGAACTCCATGCCCAGTGCCAGGCCGCCCAAGGTGCCGAGCAGCGCGGGCGCGTGCTTCCAGCCTTGCAGGCGCTTGAGCACCTTGGCTTCGCGGCGTACCAGCAGGCGTGCCACCGGGGAGAGGGGGGTGCCCTGATAGCGGCGGTAGTCCTTGACCACGGCCGGGCGGCCATCCAGTTCGGTGCGGTAGACATCAGGCTCGAGCAGGCGTTCGCCGCGCTTGAGCAGGTGGTGGACGGGAACAACGGCGTGATCGCCGTCGAAACTGGGCAATGTGTTCATCAAAACCTTCCTGACGCGGGCATGGCGCGGAAAGCGTCTTGCAAAGCCGGTCTAACGTGCCCTGGACGGGCGGGGATGTGCGGCAATTATAAAACTGCACAGTCCATGAATTGCTGAATGTAAAAAAAATGTAGGAGTCAGCCGCCGGAAAGGATTGTTGCGGTCATGTGAATGATGAAAGCCCGCCTGTCCGCGTCCTGGCCGGAAAACGAAAAACCCCGCGCCATTGCCTGCGCGGGGTTCGGTTCACGATGCTGCTGGCAGCGGGCTTATTCGCCCAGTGCCTTGGCCACAAACGGCGGGCTGACCAGCACGCCGGTGTGCAGAGGGGCGGTGTAGTACAGGGTGTCGAACGGCTTGGCGGCCGAATCGGCCTGGCGGAAGCCGAAGCCGAAGCCGGCCTGCTTGCTGGCCACGGTCACCGACCACCAGCCGGTGGGATAGCACGGCTGCGGGAACGGTAGGGTCTTGAACGACTGGAAGCCGGCCTTGCCCATCTCCGCGCGCATGTCCTTGATCAGGTCCAGCAGCGCCAGCGGCGACTCGCTCTGCTGCACCAGCAGGCCGTCGTCCTTCAGGGCGCGGAAGCAGCTCTCGAAGAACGCCTTGTTGAACAGGCCTTCGGCCGGGCCCACCGGGTCGGTGGAGTCCACGATCACCACGTCCACGCTGCCCGGGGCGCAGTTGGCCATATAGGCCACGCCGTCGTCGAACAGCAGCTCGGCACGGGCGTCACCGTTGGATTCGCACAGTTCCGGGAAGTACTTCTCGGCCATGCGGGTGACCTGCTCGTCGATATCGCACTGGGTGGCGCTCTCCACGCCCGGGTGCTTGAGCACTTCGCGCAGGGTGCCGCAGTCGCCGCCACCGATGATCACCACGCGCTTGGGCGCCGGATGGGTGAACAGCACCGGGTGGCTGATCATCTCGTGGTAGAAGAAGTTGTCCTTGGTGGTCAGCATCATGGCGCCGTCGATGACCATCAACTTGCCCCAGTCGGTGCTGTCGTAGATCTCGATCTTCTGGAACGGCGACTGCACCTCGTCCAGCTTGCCGGTGATGCGGAAACCAATAGCCGAACCGGTCGGCTGGAAGTGTTCGATGAACCAGTTTTCGTTGGAGGTCATGATGATTCCTGGGTGCTGGGGCTGTCCTTCTCCCGCCGGGAGAAGCTGCCCCGGAGGGGCGGATGAGGGTAAGGGCGAAGCCTGTCACAGTCAGGTTTCACGCTTGCCCTCACCCCCGACCCCTCTCCCGGGGGAGAGGGGAGGTAGTGAGGGCGCGGATTGTAACGGACCCTTGCCCCGCTGGCGTTAGAATGCGCCTCCTTGTTTATCCACAGCTGAGAGTTGCTACGCCGATGAGCGATTGGTCCCTCGAACAGGCCCGCAAGACCTATTCGATTCCGCACTGGTCTGATGGTTATTTCGACGTCGATGCCGCCGGGCACGTCGTGGTCCGTCCCGCAGGCGCCCAGGGCGCGGCGGTGTCGTTGCCGCAGGTGGTCGATTCGGCGCGCGCCGCCGGCGCCAAGCTGCCGTTGCTGGTGCGCTTTCCGGACATCCTCGGCCAGCGCCTGGGCAAGCTGCAGGCAGCCTTCGCCCAGGCCCAGTCCGACTGGGACTACGCTGGCGGCTATACCGCGGTCTATCCGATCAAGGTGAACCAGCACCGTGGCGTGGCCGGCACCCTTGCCAGCCACCACGGCGAAGGCTTCGGCCTGGAAGCCGGTTCCAAGCCGGAGCTGATGGCGGTGCTGGCGCTGAGCCGGCCGGGCGGGCTGATCGTCTGCAACGGCTACAAGGACCGCGAGTACATCCGCCTGGCCCTGATTGGTCGCAAGCTTGGCCTGCAGACCTATATCGTCATCGAGAAGCCGTCCGAGCTGAAGCTGGTGCTGGAGGAATCCAAGGCACTGGACGTGAAGCCGGGCCTGGGCGTGCGCATGCGCCTGGCCTCGCTGGGCGCCGGCAAGTGGCAGAACAGCGGCGGCGACAAGGCCAAGTTCGGCCTGTCCCCGCGCCAGCTGCTGGACCTGTGGAAGGCCCTGCGTGACACCGAGTACGCCGATTGCCTGAACCTGCTGCATTTCCACATGGGCAGCCAGATCAGCAATGTGCGCGATATCGCCAACGGCATGCGCGAGGCGACCCGCTACTTCGTCGAGCTGTCGCAGCTGGGCGCCAGGATCAGCCACGTCGATGTCGGCGGCGGCCTGGGCATCGATTACGAAGGCACCCGTTCGCGCAGCTACTGCTCGATCAACTACGGCCTCAACGCTTACGCCAGCAACATCGTGCAGCCGTTGGCCGAGGCCTGCGAAGCGCACGGCCTGACCCCGCCACGCATCATCACCGAGTGCGGCCGCGCGATGACCGCGCATCACGCCGTGCTGATCGCCAACGTGTCGGAAGTTGAGCAGGCAGCCGAAGGCCGCGTGCCGGAAGCGCATGATGACGAGCCGGCGGCGATCCGCCACCTGCGCGAAATCCACGAGGAACTCGACCAGCGCCCGGCGGTGGAACTGTTCCAGGAAGCCCAGCATTTCCACGCCGAAGGCTTGAGTGCCTATGCGCTGGGGCAGATCGACCTGCCGCAGCGTGCGCGCATCGACGACCTGTTCTACGCCATCGCCAATGGCGTGCGTGCGCGCCTGAGCTACGACGAAAAGAGCCATCGCCCGGCGCTGGACGAATTGAATGATCGTCTGGTCGACAAGTACTTCGTCAACTTCAGCGTGTTCGAGTCCATCCCCGATGCCTGGGCAATCGACCAGGTATTCCCGATCGTGCCGATCGAGCGCTTGAACGAGCGCCCCGACCGTCGCGGCGTGATCGCCGACATGACCTGCGATTCCGATGGCATGGTCAAGACCTACGTCGAGAATGAAAGCCTGGACAGCTCGCTGCCGTTGCACGCGGTGCGTCACGGCGAGAGTTACCGCATCGGCTTTTTCCTGGTCGGCGCCTACCAGGAAATCCTCGGCGACATCCACAACCTGTTCGGCGATACCGATGCCGTGGAAGTAGTGGTGGAAGATGACGGCTACGTAATCACCCAGCAGCGTCGCGGTGACACCACCGACGTGATGCTGGACTACGTGGGCTACAGCCTGGCTGACCTGCGCACGGCCTACCGTGAGCGCGTGGCCGCCGCCGATCTGTCGGCAGAGCGTGCAGCGGAGTTGGATGCCGCATTGGAAGCGGGCCTGACCGGCTACACCTACCTGTCAGACGAACCGCTGGGCTGATCCAACAGCCCATGCAGGGAAACAGCGAACGCCGCGCAGGCCTGCCTGCGCGGCGTTTTCTTTGGCTGTGCGGTTTGGTGTGCGCTCAGGCCTGTGGCAGCTGCAGGCTTGCGCACAGGCCGTTGCCGGTATTTCGCAGGGTCAAGCGGCCGCCATAGCTGTCGACGATGTCGCCGACAATCGCCAGTCCAAGCCCGCTGCTGCCATCGCGTTCGTCCAGACGTACGCCACGTTGCAGCACCTGTTGCAGCGCTTCCTCAGCCAAGCCCGGGCCGTCGTCGATGACATCGATCAGCAGCTGCTGGTCATCGGCGCGCGCCTGGATGCGTACTTCATGTGCTGCCCAGCGGCCAGCGTTGTCGAGCAGGTTGCCAAGCATTTCCTCAAGGTCGGCGGCCACACCGGCAAAGCTCAGCTGCGCATCGATACCGTCAGCGATGAAGCGGATGTTGCGCTCGCCGTGCACACGCTGCATCAGTCGGCACAACGATTGCACGACAGGCGCGACGGCACTGCGCTGATGCCGGTCCGCAGCCATGCCCGAGGCCAGATAGCGATCGATGCTGGCCTGCATACGTCGGCTCTGCTCGCGCAGGGTTTGCCGCCAGTGCTGGCCGCTGCCATCGGCCTCGGCATGCAGCACGCTCAGCGGTGTCTTCAACGCATGCGCCAGATCCTGCGCGCTGCTGCGCGCGCGGCTGACCATGCGCTGGTGGTGGGCAAGCAGGGCGTTGAGTTCATCGGCCAGCGGCGCAACTTCACGCCCCAGTCCCTCGCTGCTGATCTGCGCGGCATCGCCGTGGCGAACCTGCTCCACCCGTGTGCCAAGCGCACGCAGCGGACGCAGGCCGAACTGCACCTGGCTGACCAGCACGGCCAGCCACGCCGCGATCAACACCGCCATCGCCAGCGCCGAGCGCTGGCGGAAACGGGCGACATCGGCATCCAGCTGGCTGCGATCGTTGGCGACGGTGACCTGCAATGGCGCCTGGCTGCGTGGCAGACGCACCTGTTGGGTGAGGCCGCGCAGGGGCTGCCGCATGGGACCGCTGAAGTCCACGCCACTTGCCTGGGCGGGAATGCCCGGAATCGGTGGCCGCAGGCTCTCGTCCCACAACGAACGCGACTGCAGCAACACCTGCCCATCGGTCGTGGCGATCTGCCAGTACGCGCCGGAGAACACCCGCTGGAAGCGGGCGTCGTTGGGCTCCTGGCGCAGCGTGAGCTTGCCGCTGGCGTCGATCTCGGCCTGCGCCAATACGGTGAGCAGGTCCTGCTCCAGTTGCGTATCCAGATTGTCGCGCGCTGCCTGTTCGAACAAGCGCCCCAGCAGTACACCGGCCAGCACCGATACCAGCACCAGCCCCAAGCCGCCAGCCAGCAGCAGGCGTGCACGTAGCGAAAGCGTCTTCATCCCGGGGCGACCAAACGCCAGCCTTGGCCGCGCACGGTCTGGATCATGTCCACGCCAAGCTTGCGCCGCAGCCGTCCCAGCAGCACATCCAGTGCATTGGAGTCGGGATCATGGCCGCCGTCGAAGACCTGCTCGCCCAGTCGCTCGCGGCTGACGACGCTGCTGGGATGGTGGATGAAATAGCTGAGCAGGCGGAACTCCTGCGGACTCAGTGACAGTGGCTGTCCATCCAGCAGGAAGCGCCCGGCATTGATCTCCAGTTGCAATGGCCCGCAGCTCAGCTGCGCGCTGGCGTGGCCATTGCTGCGGCGGATCAGCGCCCGCAGGCGCAGGATCAGCTCATCGGCCTGGAAAGGCTTGGTCAGGTAGTCATCGGCGCCGGCATCGAAACCGGCCAGCTTGTCGTGCCAGCGCCCACGCGCGGTCAGTACCAGCACCGGGAAGTCGCGGCCATTGCCGCGCCAGCGCTCGATCACGCTGAGCCCATCCAGGCCGGGCAAGCCAAGGTCGACGATGGCGGCCTGCAGTTCCTCGATCTGGCCGAGTTCCTCGGCCTCACGGCCATCGCTGACGTGGCTGACCACGTAGCCGGCCTGCTCCAGCAAGGGTTGCAGGCGGCTGGCCAGTTCAAGGTCATCTTCGGCCAACAGGATCCGCATCAATCGTCCAGTTCGGTCTTCAGCAGGGCGCCGCTGCGGGCATCATAGTCGAGCTCGATGACCACGCCGTCTGCGCGCAGGATCTCCACTTCGTAGATGCCGTCGTCGAGTTCCACTTCCAACAGCTTGCCGGGATGGCGCTTCAGCGCGTCGCGCACGATGTTTTCCAGCGGCACGTAGCGGCCCTGCTTCAAGGCCTGGCGCGCGGTCTGCTGTGCGGCGTCCTGGCCATGGGCGATGGCCAGCGGCGTGCCTGCCGTCAGCAAGGACAGGCCAGCGAGGGCGACAAGGGTGCGGTAGGAAAACATTGCGCAATTAATAGCGCGCCTGCCTAACAATCGACTAACAGCGCTGGCTAGGGTGCTGTTAGGCAGGCGGCGGAGACTGTTCGGGCCGGGCTGATCCGGCAGCACCCAAGGAACTCCCCCATGTTGAAGTCATTGTTCGCCACCGCCGCCATCGCCGCGGCATTGAGCACCAGCGCCCATGCACAGACCAGGTCGCTGGGCATGGGCGAGGTCGAGCAGAAGCTGCGTGCCGCTGGCTACACCCAGATCCACGAGATCGAGAAGGACGACGGCTTGTGGGAGGCCGATGTGGCGCGCGCTGACGGCCGCTTCGCCGAGGTGTGGGTGGACCCGGCGACCGGCGAGATCTTCGATGAACACGATGGTCGCGCCCTGTTGGGCAGCGAGCAGATCCTGGCTCGGGCCGGCGCTGCTGGCCTGCGCGAGATTCATTCGCTGGAACGCGATGGCGCCACCTGGAAGCTGGAAGCGCGCAATGCCCGCAACCAGCGCGTGGAAGTGCGCATGAGCGGCATCGATGGCCGCATCCTGCACAGCGAGCGTGATGGCTGGCTGGACTGAGTAGCCGCGAAGGCGCAGCCAAGGGCTGCGCCCTGTGCAATCAGCCGTTGCGTGCCACCTGAAACCCAGCAAACGACTGGCTTACCGGCATCAACTCGATTCGGTTGACGTTGAGGTGTGCGGGCAAGCTGGCCACCCAGAAAATCTGCTCGGCAATGTCTTCGGCGGTCATCGGGTTGGCGCCGCCGTACAGCTGGTCGGATGCGGCCTGGTTGCCGTGCGTACGCACCAGGGTGAATTCGGTTTCGGCCATGCCCGGCTCGATCGCGGTCACACGTACGCCGGTGCCGTGCAGGTCCGAGCGCAGGCCCAGCGAGAACTGGCTGACGAAGGCCTTGGTGCCGCCGTAGGCATTGCCGCCCGGGTAGGGATACAGCGCGGCGGTGGAGCTGATGTTGATGATCGCACCGCGCCGCTCGACCAGCTTGGGCAGCAGGTGATGGGTCAGCGTGACCAGCGCGGTGATGTTGGTATCGATCATGGTGCGCCAGTCTTCCAGGCTGGCGTGCTGGGCTGCGGCCGTGCCCTGGGCAAGGCCGGCATTGTTGACCAGCAGGTCGATGTCGCGGAAGGCAGGCGGCAGGGCGGCCAGCGCGGCCTCCATCGCAGCGGCATCCCGGATGTCGAAGGCGGCGGCGTGGATCTTGTCGGCGCCGAATTCTTCGACCAGCGGCTGCAGGCGCTCGGCGCGGCGACCGGTGGCGATCACTTTCCAGCCGGCCGCAGCAAAGCGACGGACGGCGGCGGCGCCGAAGCCGGAGGTGGCGCCGGTGATCAAAGCGGTCTTGGACATTGCGGAATCCTTGGGGCAGGGGGTTTGAATTTTCGCACTGTGGCGGCGCAAGCGGGAGAAGGAATGAAGCAAGGCCAAGCCTCATCCGTAGTGCCGAGCCATGCTCGGCAGAGGCCTTATCGTAAAACCCAAAGCTCCCCTCATACGCCCCGTCGGGGCATCCCCACCTTCGCAGGGACAGGCCCTTCTCGCGTAAACGGAGAAGGGAAAGCCAAAGCCAAGGCGCCCTCATCCCAACCCTTCTCCCGCAGGCAGGAGAAGGGCTAAAGCCACAGCCACAGCCAAAGCCAAAGCCAAAGCCAAAGCACCCCTCCCCAACCCTCCCCTTGGCTGCGCCAAAGGGAGGGGGCAGATAGCGGCATCTGTCAGTTCGCAGTGCGGCCGCGCTTCGTTCCCTCCCTTGCGCCGCAGGCGCAGGGGAGGGTTGGGGAGGGGTGCTGTTCGCGGGGGAATGAACCTCGCAAACAGACAAACTCAAGCAAGCGGACGAGCAAAGTCCCAGGTGCGCTGCATTTACCCGGGCTACGAGCGCAAAAACAAAAGCCCCGACATCAACCGATATCGGGGCACGAAAGTTCCAAAAGCACTACCCGCGAACCAATAGTCGCAATAGCCCCCTTTAGTTAAGGGGGCGCGCCGACAGGCG
>DKPB01000077.1:2727-3842 GCA_002471015.1 Stenotrophomonas sp. UBA7346 | reverse complement strand
GGTGGTGCGGGTGAGCAGGCGGATGCCGAGCCGCGCTTCCAGCGCCCGCACGGTATGGCTGAGCGCGGACTGCGACACACCCAGCTGGGCCGCGGCGCGGGTAAAGCTGCCTTCGCGGGCGATGCTGATGAAGGCCACCAGGTCGTTGAGGTTCTCGCGGGGCATGCACGGCGCCTGCGGTGGGGGTGCGCCCATCTTCGGCACACGGCCCGGTCATCGCAATGCACCGGGCCATGTCCATCAACGCCGGTTCATCCGGCAAGGCCTAGAAGCTGCCCTGCAGCGCCACTTCCCAACGGCTGCCCGCGTAGTCGTCACCCAACAGCGCGCGTGCATGCTGGTCTGTAGTGTGTGCGCTGAGGCGCAGCTCCAGTGGCGCGGCCAGTGCCCAGATCGCACTGAGCTGTCTATGCGCATAGCCACCGCCGGGGGCATCCTGCGGGCGGTAGTAGCCAGCCAATGCTTCCATGCGCAGCGTATCGGTCAGCGGCAGGCGTGCGCCCAATTGGCTGTAGAGCCCATCCTGGCGGGTCCCCAATGCCTGCGGCGACCAGCCCAGTGACAGCCAGTAATTGTTCTTCCAGGTCAGCGTGGTGTTGAGCTCGGTCCAGTTCATATCCACCGTGGTGGCCGGGTAGCGGTAATGCAGCAGGTTGGCATCCAGCGCCAGCTCAGTACCCAATGCGCCGGTCCAGCCAACGATGAAATCCAGTTCACTGCTGGCATGGGTCTGCGGTGCGAACTCCACGCTGGAGCCGGACACCGCCGCGTACAGGCCATTGTCGCCGGCCACGCGGAACCCCGCCTGCACCGCCGCATCGCCCTGGCTTTGGGTGGAGCCGCGCCAGACGTAATCGCTGGTCAGTGCGGCGCTGCCACTGAGTTGTTGTGCGCCAGCGCTGGCCGTGGCGGCCATGCCCAGCAGCAGCGTGGAAAACAGGAAAGAACAGCGCCGTGCGCGGCGCAGCGTGTGCGTGGTGTTCATTGCGTATCCGTTGTGACCACGCACCCTGCGTGGCCTGCGGAAAGTGTGGGTGTGCTGCCCGTAAAGGCGCGATGGCGGCCAGCAGGCCGCGCATCAAATCCACGTAAAACCATGCCCAGCCATCGCCTGC
>DKPB01000077.1:2040-2464 GCA_002471015.1 Stenotrophomonas sp. UBA7346 | reverse complement strand
GGCGCGAACACCGCCCGCTGCGCCCCCCTCGGCATCGGCTCGGCAAACGCGGGCTTGATCGGGACCGGGCCGTCACCCGGCTCGCAATGGGTGATGCGCCACTGGCTGGGCTTGAAGCGCGCCTGCGCGCCGTCAGGCTCACCGGTGAGGAACTCGGCCTGGATGTCGTAGTCGATCAGTGGCGTATGGAACCACGCATCCTCACCCGCCTTGCAATCGATGAAGGGCCGCGCGGGGTCCACCACCCAGTCACCCTGGTCGCCGTCATAGTGATACACCGGCTGGATGCGCACGTCGCGGCTCAGCCGCAGCCGGCCCGGCGACACCATAAGCGCATCGGCCCATACCCCCGCCACCTGCAGCGGTTGCGGGAAGACCAGCCCATCCAGGCCACGCAGGCCGAGCGGCCGCTGCGGCTCGCCGT
>DKPB01000077.1:0-1855 GCA_002471015.1 Stenotrophomonas sp. UBA7346 | reverse complement strand
GCGGCCGCTGCGGCTCGCCGTTGTCGAACATATCGCGCCGGTTGACCAGGCTGCCCTTGGGCACGCGCAACTCGCCAAACTGGAAATCACGATCCAGCACGAACTGCTCGCGACTGTGCCGATGCCAGGCGGCAATGGTGAACTCACGCTGGAACTGCAGCGTCTTGTAGCCGAGGAAGCCAACCCAGGCCGCCATCACCACCACGAACAAGCAGGCAATACGTATTTTCCAGCTGAAGAACGCGCGCCATGTGCCCACGCGGCGCAGCCGGTACTGCAGGGCATGAATGACCAGCACCACCGCGAGCACTCCGCCCAGCGCTGGCAGCACGAACATCAACAGCAACATCTGCCAGGAAATCAACGGACCAGGAATCATCACAAGCCACACGCAGCGGGAACCCGCCCATCCTAACCGGCCCATGCCGGGTGGGCATGAGCACCAAACCAATCCGCATCAAGCGTGCAGACAAGGCACAGTTTCGCTGGCCGCCAAGCCTCAAAATACGCGCTCCCCCCAGTCACCTTGCCCTGCCATGAAGTCCGTCAGCTCCGCCCTGCAGCCGCTACGCAACTGGTTGAGCATCGAGCGCAACCAGACCAGCCACGGCGAGAAGTGGATATCGGCCATCGGCGCGCTGATCGGCATCAGCGTGGTCTACCAGCTGACGCATTGGTGCTTCCCGCACGGTTTTGGCAACCACGCCGGTGGCGCGATCCTGCTGGCGTCGATGGGCGCAAGCGCGGTACTGGTGTTCGCCGTGCCGCATGGCGCGCTGTCGCAGCCCTGGGCGGTGATTGCCGGCCACCTGGTCTCGGCCTTCATCGGCGTCAGTTGCCAGCTGCTGTTTCCCGAGCAGGTCTGGACCGGCGCGCTTGCGGTTGGCCTGGCAGTGGGCGCCATGCATTACCTGCGCTGTATCCATCCCCCCGGCGGTGCCACCGCGCTGGCGGCGGTGATCGGTGGCAGCCAGGTGCACGCACTCGGCTACCACTACCTGCTCACCCCGGTAGCGGTGAACGTGGCGGCCATCCTGCTGGCAGCGGTGGCCTTCAATGCCTGCTTCGCCTGGCGCCGCTACCCGATACACCTGCACCGTCGCCACCAACGCACCACCCCGGTGGCCTCAGCGCAGCGCCATGTGGACCTCACCCAGGAGGACTTCCACGCGGCTATCGGCCAGCTCAACTCCTTCGTCGACATCACCGACGAAAGCCTCACCGAGCTGCTGGAGCTGGCCAAGCAGAACGCCGAGCGCGACGCCATGCATCCAGCCGTCATCGAACCTGGGCGCTACTACAGCAATGGCCGCCTGGGCCGTGCCTGGAGCGTTCGCCGCATTTCGGTAACGCCGGCGCTGGCAGGCCCAGGCTCCGAACGCCTGGTCTATGCGGTGGTGGCCGGTGACGGCAACGGCGATATCAGCTATGCCAGCGCCGAGGAGCTGCGCCGCTGGGCGCGCTTCGAGGTGACGCTGGCCGGCGGACGCTGGGCAAAGCTCGGCACCGACTGAGCGCGTGCCGTCGGCATCGTCAGTGGGAAATGCGATGCGCGGTTGCAGCCGTCAATTGGCCACCCAGCGACCACCACCGTGCGCGCAGCTCGCTGGCAGCGACGCCAGGTCCTCAGCGGAACGCTCGTAGTAGTAGCCGGCAAACGCGCCCCCGAACACACCTTGGCAGCTACCCTGCGACGGCGACGGACAGGCATCCATATAGGTCACCTCGCCGGCCTTGCCGCCCATCTGTGCCGAGCCCTGCGCCAGACCTTCACAGAGTGTGCGCAGGTCCTGCTCACGCCCGCCATCGAGCACCTGCACACAATCGCGCGAGCGGATGCGCTGGCCCAGCAACT
>DKPB01000068.1 GCA_002471015.1 Stenotrophomonas sp. UBA7346 | reverse complement strand
ACGCCTGTGCCGAGCATGGCTCGGCTCTACAGGGTTCTAGCTCTACCGGTGGGGCCTCTGCCGAGCGTGGCTCGGCACCAAGCACCTTACTTCACGCTGCGCAGGTGTGAGCTACGGCGCTTGCTCGGCGGCGGGCGGCGCCAGTGGCGGATCAGCAGCCATCCGAAAAACATGCCGCCAAGGTGGGCGAAATGGGCCACCCCGGGCTGCCAACCGGTATAGGCCATCACCAGTTCGGTGACGCCCAGCAGAATGACCCAGGTGCGCGCCTTCATCGTGACCGGTGGGAACAGCAGGCTGATCTGCCGGTTTCCAAAAATCATGCCGTAACCCAGCAACAGGCCGAACACGCCACCGGAAGCGCCCACCACCGGGTAGTACTCACCGGCCAGCGCTGTCACCAGCAACTGGCACAGGCCCGCGCCAGCAACGCATACCAGATAGAAAGTAAGGAAACGCTTCTCGCCCCAGGTCATTTCCAAGGGAGAGCCCATCATGTAGAGCATCAGCATGTTGAAGAACAGGTGACCGAAACCGCCATGCATGAACCCGTAACTGAGCAGTTGCCAAGGCTCAAAGCCGGGGGAGACAAGGAAGGCCTGCTGCGAGCCGATCGGCCATAGCGCCAACTGATTGAAGATGCCCGCCATCTGCGGCAACTGCTGCAGCACGAACACGACGATATTGGCGATCAACAACGCCTGGGTAATCCTGGGGGGACGCTGGAACATGGGCATATCCGCAAAAACTGCGCCCATCATAGCCGTACTGGCTTAACCGGGGCCCCAGATCGCCTCGTCCATCGTGGTCACCCGTTTTGCCCGTTTCACCCGTCCGTTCTCCACCTGCACACCCTCGGCACGCAGGCGCTGGCTCTGCTCGCGCCAGCCGCGCGAGCCCTCCGGCATGGCGATGCGCCCGTCCGAGCGCAGCACCCGGTGCCAGGGCAGCGCGGGATCGTCGTTGCTGCCCAGCAGGCGCGCCACCAGCCGTGCTCGTCCGGGCAGGCCGGCCTTGGCCGCGACCTCGCCATACCCCATCACCTGCCCGCGCGGGATTGCCCGGATTGCCGCCAGGATGCGCGCATGCCCGTCGGCAGCATCAAGCGCCGGGCTCACCGGCGCTTGGCCACGCCGCTGCCCACCAGCAGTACGCCCAGCAGCACCAGCACCGTCCCGGTGCTTTGCCAGATCCCCATGGGTTCGTCGAGCAGCCATACGCTGAGCACAATCGTGGATACCGGCCCCAGCATACTCACCTGCGCGGCCAGCGAGGAGCCAATCCGCTTGACCCCGATCATGATCGCCAGCACCGGCAGCACCGTGCACACGGTGCCGTTGAGCAGCGACAGCGAGTACACCGCCGGGGCGTATGTCCACAGCGCATCGATGGGCTGGAACAGCAGGTATTGGCCGATGCACAGCACGCAGGCCACCATGCTGGCGTAGGCGGTCAGGCGCACCGCACCGATCCGCGCCACCGACTGGCCACTGCCGAACAGGTAGACCGCATAGCTCAACGCACTGGCAAATACCAAGGCCGAACCGATCAGGGTGCGCTGGCCTTCGAGCTGGATGTCATGGCCAAAGGCCAGCAACACGCCCAGGTAGCTGACCAGCAGTGCCGCCACCTGCATGCGGGTTGGCCGCTGTTTGAGTACCAGCAGCGCGATCAGCACCACCAGGGTGGGGCTGAGGTAGAGGATCAGCCGTTCCAGCGTGGCGCTGATGTATTGCAGGCCAAGGAAATCCAGGTAGCTGGACAGGTAATAGCCACTGAAGCCCAGCAGCAGCACCCGCCAGCGATCACCGTTGCCCAGCGGCTGCGCGCGACGCGCGGCCCACATGCCCATGGCGATGAAGAACGGGAAGGCGATCAGCATCCGCAGGGCCAGCAACGCTGTCGCGTCGGCACCATGGCGGTAGGCCAGCTTGACGATCACCGCCTTGCCGGAGGCGGCTATCGCGCCGACGCCGGCCAGCAACAAGCCGCTGATCAACAGCCGACGTGAACTGGTAGGCAGGTTGGACGCGGCCACGGCGGCCTCACGCGGGGGTGGAGCAGTCACGGTGCTACGGCATCCGGGGGAGAGGGTCGGTCATTATGAAGGCTGCCGACGGCGGACGATGCCCGCGCCAGGACCAAGGCCAGAATCGGCACGATCCACCCTGCGCCGGCGGACCAGGCCGCCCCATCGCCGCAAGGGGCGCACGCCCCCCGGCATAGGCCCGCAAGCACACCCTCAGCGCATCAACACCACTTCCTCGGCCGAGGTCGGATGGATGGCCACGGTGTCCTCCAGCTGGCGGCGCGTCACCCCAGCCTTCACTGCCACCGCAAAGCCCTGCAGGATTTCGTCGGCGCCCTCGCCCAGCAGATGGATGCCCACCACCTTTTCGTCCTCACCGGCGCAGACCATCTTGAACAGGCTGCGCACCTCGCCCTGCCCCAGCGCCTGCAGCATCGGCCGGAAACGACTGTAGTACGTGCTGATCTTGCCGAAGCGCTTGCCGGCTTCTTCCTCGCTCAGGCCCACCGTGCCCAAGGGCGGATGCGCGAACACCACACTGGGAATGGTTTCGTAATCCAGGCGCGCCTGCGCCTGCCCGCCCAGCACCCGGTCCATCAGCCGACGTGCGGCGGCAATCGCCACCGGCGTCAAGGTCACCCGGCCGGTGACATCGCCTACCGCATAGATGCCCGGCACCGATGTGTTCTGGTACTCGTCCACGCTGATGGCGCCCTTGCCATCCAATGCCAGCCCGGCCTGCTCAAGCCCGAGGCCCGCGGTATTGGGGCCGCGCCCGGTGGCAAACAGCACCGTATCGAACACGGCGTGTTCGGGCCCATTGCGCAGTTCTGCAGCAATCCGCCCGCCCTGTTTTTCCAGCGCCTGCAGCTGGCAGCCGAAGTGCAGTTCCACGCCCTGCAGGCGCAGGTTCTCGGCAAGCTGGTCGGCCAGCTCGGCATCGAACTTGTCCAGCAGGCGCTGGCCGCGTACCAGCAGCGCAACTTCGCTGCCCAACGCACGCAGCACCCCGGCCAGCTCGACCGCGATATAGCCACCGCCTACCAGGGCCACCCGGCCGGGTCGTTCCCGCAAGGCAAAGAAATCATCCGACACGCCGCCCAGTTCGGCACCGGGCAAGCTGGGCTTGAGCGGATGCGCGCCGGTGGCAATGACGATATGCGCGGCCTTGAACTGCGTGCCGTCCTCGCATTGCACGGTGTTGCCGTCGACCAGATGTCCCCGGCTGCTGATGCGGACCACGCCGGTTTCATCCAGGCGCTTCTGGTAGCTGGCATGAATGTTGGTGATGTACTGCTGGCGGCGCGCGATCAGGGTGGGCCAGGCAAGCGCCGGCTCGGCAGGGAGATCGAAGCCCATCTGCCGGGCCAGGCCGATGCGCTCGGCCAGGTCGGCCGCCAACCACATTGCCTTCTTCGGCACGCAGCCCACGTTGACACAGGTGCCGCCCAGCGCGGCCGGCTCCAGCATCGCCACCCTGGCACCATAGGATGCTGCGCGGAACGCGGCGGCCAGGCCACCGGAACCGCCCCCCAATACCACCACGTCATAGCTGCGCGCGCTCATTGGAAGCGCTCCACACGGTAAGGCCTCGGGTCGATTGCAGGCGTGCGCCCGGTAATCAGGTCGGCCATCAGTTGTCCACTCCCACTGCTCATGCTGATGCCGAGCATGCCATGACCGGCTGCCAACCAGACGTGAGCATGCCGCGGCGAACGCCCCAGCAGCGGCATGTCATCCCAGGTCATCGGCCGCCAACCACACCAGCGCTGATGGATCGTCTCGCCCAGCGGCTGATGCAGGTAGGCGCGCGCGCCGTCTTCCAATGCCTGCAGGCGGGTGCCGTTCAAGCGGGCGTCGTGGCCGGAGAACTCCATCGTGCCGCCGAGGCGGATGCAGCCGTCCCAGCCGATGACGAATACCGAACGATCCTTCAGCACCACCGGCCGCTGCGGCACCAAGGCCGGGCGGCTGGCGGTGATCGAATAGCCCTTGCCGGCCTGTATCGGTACGCGCAGCCCCACCTGGGCGGCCAACTGCGGTGACCAGGCCGCCGTGGCCAGCACCAGCTCGCGCGCCTGCCGTGGGCCACGGCTGCTGCTGACCCGCACACCACGGTCACCTGGCTCGAAGGCCTGCAACCGGCAATGCTCCTCGATCACCACACCTTGTGCACGCAGCACCCGCGCCAGCTCGGCGGTGTAGCGATCCGGGCGCAGGCTGGCGTCATCCGGAAAGTGGATCGCCCCCACCACCCCGGGCTTGAAGGCCGGCTCCCGCGCCAGATAGTCGCTGCCTGCAATCACCGTGGTGTCGATGTCGAAGGCCTGCAATGCAGCGCACTGCGCGGCATGCTGTTCAAAACTGCGCTGGCTGTGGAATACATAGTCCAGGCCCTGTTCGGCGAACTCGCACTGCAGCTGATAACGCTGCACCCAATCGGCCAGGCGCTGCCGCGAATCGTTCAACAACGCCGCCCTGCCGCGCGTGCTCTGCAACCAGTCGCGTTGATTGCAACGCGCGGTGAAATGCAGCAGCCAACGCCACAGTGCCGGATCCAGCCGCGGCGGGATGTACAGCGGCGCCTGCGGCGACAGCATCCAGCGCAATGCGCGCAGCGGTACGCCCGGCGCGGCCAATGGCGGCGCATGGCTGGGGGTGATGGTGCCGCAGTTGCCATACGAGGTCGCGCCACCGACCTGCCCGGCATCCATCAGCCTGACCTGCCGGCCAGCAGCAGACAAGGCCAGGGCTGTTGCCAGGCCGGTGGCACCGGCACCAATGATCACTACATCGTCTTCAGGAACGCTCACCCACCCATCTTAGGCGGGCAGACCCGTTCACCGTCGCAGTGGTGGCATCTGCAAGTAAGTGAACCAGCGCCACAGCCACTCGGCCGGACCAAAGCGAAAATGGCGCAGCCACAGATGGCTCAGCACTACCTGCAGCGCAAACAGCGCAGCGGCAAACCCCAGTTGCCAGGCCCGCCCCATCTGCTCGAACCCGCCCAGCCCATAGCCATAGAACACCAGCGTGCAGACCAGCGACTGCCCCAGGTAATTGCTCAGCGCCATCCGCCCGGCCGGCGCCAACCATTGCAGCCGCTGGCTGCAGCGTACGCCCCAGGCCAGATAGCCCAGGCACATCAGCAGGCCGGCAAGCGCGGTCAAGGCATAGACCACGCCGGTACGCATGCCGAACTGGCCCGGCGGCATATACGACTGCAGACTCACGCTGCCCAGCATCAACGCCAGCCCCAAGGGCAGCAGCAGCCAACGTAGTACTGCCCACAGCCTTGGGAAGCGCGCGGGTTCGACGATGGCGCCACTGCGGGCGAACCACGCGCCCAGCAGGAACATGCCCAACACCTGAGGCCCAACCAGCAGCAAGGCGCCCATCGCGGTACCGAAATCACGCAGGCGTTGCACCACCGCCTGCAGATAGCTGCCATGGGCGTAGGCCAGTCGCTGCGCTTCGATCGATGCCTGCGCGGTGCTGACCATCTGCGCTGCATCCTTGTCCGGCACCAGTGCCATGATCGCGCCCAGCAGCAACATCAACATCACCGCGCCCAGATAGGCCATGCTGCCCAGTACCGGCAGCCAGCCGCGCGGCGCCTCGCGGAAGGCCAGCAGCGCGAAGGACAGCAGTGCATAACAGACCAGGATGTCGCCGGACCAGACCAGCAGCGCATGCACCAGACCAATCACCAGCAGCCCCAGGCTGCGGCGCAGGTAGAACAGGGTGAACTCGCGGCCGGCTTGCTCGGCGCGCTGCGCCATCACCGCAAAGCCGACGCCGAACAGCAACGAGAACAGGGTGAAGAACTTGCCCTGCACGAAGACATAGACAAAGGCATCAGCCCAGTAGTCCCAGCCGGTCCAACGCGGATCGATACCGGTGAAGGACAGGTCCAGGGGACCGCTGAAGGCCTCGATGTTCATCAGCAGAATGCCGAACAAGGCCAGGCCGCGCAGCACGTCCAGGCGGACGATACGCTCACTGGCCGCCACCGGCTGGAATGAGGAGCTGGACAACTTCGGCAGCCTTGCTGGGTACAGGTGCGCGATTAGAGCACGCGGACCATGCTGGTGCCGAGCCACGCTCCGCAGCGGCATCGCCAGGTGCGCCGCTTGCCGAGTGCGGGCATTCGAAGGCCAGCGCCATGCCGAGCATGGCTCGGCACTACCGACGCGCTCCCCAACGCAGAACGGCCCGCGTTGGCGGGCCGTTCGTTGCATCACCTTGCGGCAGACGCTTAGTGCTGGTGACCGCCGTCGCCGTGGACGTGGCCGTGCTGCACTTCTTCTTCGCTGGCTTCGCGCACTTCAACGATTTCCACGTCGAAATGCAGGTCCTTGCCCGCCATCGGGTGGTTCAGGTCGACGTCGACCACGGTCATGCCGACCTTCTCGACGGTGACCGCACGCGGGCCGAAGTTGGTCTGCAGGATGACCTGGGTGCCCGGCACCAGACGGGTGTTGCCGAAGTGCTTCTTCGGCACGCGCTGGGTCATGCCCTCGCGACGCTCGCCGTAGGCATCGGCCGACTTCACGTCAACGCCGAAGCTCTCGCCGGCTTCCTTGTCCATCATCGCCGTTTCCAGGCCCGGGATGATGTTGCCGTGGCCGATCAGGATGGCCAACGGATCACGGTCCTTGGAGCTTTCGATCGGCTCCTGGCCGACTTCCGAGACGGTGTAGTGGAAACGGACAACGCGGTCTTTTTCGATCTTCATGCGTAACTCTGTTAAATGGCTGCCCGCTGGCAGACGTTGGGACGGCTTGTCGGCCGCCGGGGACGCCGCCATGATGACGGCCTTCTAAGATGGCGCATTATCCGGGCTCCATGCACATCACGCCAGTTCCCCGCTTCCGCTCGTGGCGCCTGCCGGCCACGCTCCTGGCCATCGCAGCACTCAGCGGCTGCGGCCACAGTCCGCCCAAACGCGCGGCTGCCCCAGCGCCAAGCCGTCACTACACGCCAGTGGCCTCGGCCGACCCGGCGGCCGCAGCGTCGGTGATGATGCGCGCATTGGGGCTGGTGGGTACGCCCTACCGCTATGGCGGCAACACCCCGGAGTCGGGGTTTGACTGCAGTGGCCTGGTCACCTACGTCTACCGCGACATGCTGGCGCTCAACCTGCCCCGCACCTCGCGCGAACTGGCCGCCATCCAGGGCCCGAAGATCGCCACAGATCGCCTGACCGCCGGAGATCTGGTGTTTTTCGGCGACAAAGGCAACGTCTGGCACGTTGGCATCTATGTTGGCGAGGGCCGCTTTGTCCATGCGCCCAGCACCGGCGGCACGGTGCGCATGGATCATCTGGACGGTGTCTATTGGCGCGACCATTACACCGGCGCGAAGCGCGTTTTGCGGTGAAACGGGCAATAGGTCACCAAAAATAACGATTATTTAACGAAATTTGTACCTACTCACACGTTTCACAAGGCATGATCGCCCATCGAATTTTTTCGTGACTGCCGCGTGACGACTGAAAACACGTCCCAACCGGGCCAGCCCAAGCTCAACAAACTGCCGTTCCGTCGTCTCCTGTGCGCCGCTGCACTGGCTGTTGCCAGTCTGCCGGCCTTTGCCCAGAGCGCAGCCGACGCCGAACCCGCCGCCCGTCAGGCCGTTGCCAAGGTCGAACCGACCCGCAGCAAGACCGACGCCGCCGCAACCGCCACGCTGGCCGCCCTGCTGCCGCACCTGGCCGCAAGCGACACCATTCCACTGATGGACCGCTCGGCGATGTTTGCCGGCGACCTGGGCCGCCTGATTTCCGCATATGACGCCTCCAAGGGCGTGTCTGCTGCCACCGAGGCGGCACTGGCCAATGATTCCGATGGCAAGGTGCAGTCCATCCTGCGCCGTGCAATGACCCTGCTGGGCACCCCGTACCGCTGGGGTGGCAGTTCGCCGGATGCAGGCTTCGACTGCAGCGGCCTGGTGGGTTACGTCTTCCGTACCGCGCTGGGCGTGGAACTGCCGCGTGTCTCGCGAGAGATGGCCAACCAGGCCAACGCCGAACTGATCCGTGACCGCTCGGCGCTTGCCGCTGGCGACCTGGTGTTCTTTGGCCGCCGCGGCCGCGTTGACCATGTCGGCATCTATGTCGGCGAGGGTCGCTTCCTGCACGCACCCAGCACCGGCAAGGATGTCCGCACCGATACCCTGCTTACCGGGTACTGGGGCGACAAGTTCATGCAGGCACGGCGCATGGCGCTGTAAGCGCTGAGCCACCCCGCAAGCTGAAAGGCCGCGATCACTGATCGCGGCTTTTTCATTCCCGGAACTCACGCGGATTGCACAAATGTTAATTGGCGGCAATGACCTGAGCCGCCAATTCAGGAGCTTATCGCGATTGCACCTTTCCGAACGGGGGGTATATGGTGGCGCCGGATGGAGAGGTGACCAGCATGGCAGCCGTATCCGAGTCAAGCCGACGATGTGTGATCTGGTTTGGAAAACCGGGGGAAAGAGAGAAAGTGATGCTGGCTGCGGATGGCTGGCAGATACGCGCGGTGTTGCCCCAGCAGTCCGCCGACATTGGCATGCGCGGCGGCGACACGGTGGTTGGCCTGATCGACTTCCGCACCAGTTCGGAGAGCGAACTGGAGCGTATCGGCAGGTTCACCGCCGAGCACCAGCATATGCCGCTGTTTGCCATCACCCCGGCGATCTCGACCGCCCCCCTGCCCTGCCATCCTCTGCTGGCCGCCTGCCGCCAACAGTTCCCGCACCCACCTGACCTCAACGGCCTGCTACGCGAGCTGCAGGCGCTGGATGCCGTCCCTTCACCGGCCGCCGGCGAGGTGCTGCAGACCCTGCTGGGGCAAAGCGACGTGATGCTGAACATGCGCGCGACGCTGCGCAAGTACGCCCCGGTGGACCTGCCGGTGTTGATCACCGGCGAGACCGGCACCGGCAAGGAGGTTGCCGCGCACGCGCTGCACCAGCTTTCGACCCGCGCGGACAGGCCCTTCCAGGCCATCAACTGCGGCGCGATTCCTTCCACCCTTGTGCAATCGGAGCTGTTTGGCCACGAGCGTGGGGCCTTCACCGGTGCCACCAGCCGCCGCCAGGGCCTGTTTGAAACCGCACACACCGGCACGGTCTTTCTGGATGAAGTGGGCGACCTGCCGCTGGATGCACAGACCAGCCTGCTGCGGGTACTGCAGGAAGGCACCATCGAACGCGTGGGCAGCAACCAGGCATTGCGGGTGAACGTGCGCATCCTGGCGGCCACCCACGTGGACCTGGAACAGGCGGTGGAACAAGGCCGCTTCCGTCGCGACCTGTATTACCGCCTCAACGTGCTGCGCCTGTCGATGCCGCCACTGCGCAAGCGCGGTGGTGATGTCGATCTGCTGGCACATCACTTCCTGCGCAGTTTCCGCGGGCACCACCAGATCCGCGCACGCGGCTACAGCAGTGCCGCCAGGCAGGCCATGGAACGTTTCAACTGGCCCGGCAACGTGCGCGAACTGCTCAACCGGGTGCAGCGCGCTGCCATCACAGCCGAAGGCGAGCTGATCAGCTGCGCCGATCTTGAGCTGAGCCCCGCCGGCACAGCCCTGGAGGGTAGCCAGCTGGACAGCGCACGCATCCACGCCGAGCGCGAAACCCTGCTGTCCTGCCTGCAGCAGAGCCAATTCAACGTCAGCGCCTGTGCCCGACTGATGCGGGTATCACGGGTGACCATCTACCGGCTTTGCCGCAAGCACCAGCTGACCCTGGACAGCCTGCGCTGAAACTTCTGCACGTCACAGCATGTACGGCACCTTGAACGCCAGGCTGAAGTCTGGCGCATCAGGAGTAAGCCCGACGCCCAGCATGCTGACGAAGGTCGCCTTGGATGTCAGCGCGTAGGTAACCCCCAGGTTCAAGGTGCCCGCGTTGGCATCACTGCCGATCATCTTCACCCACTTCCCCCCCTTGTAGCGGGTGGAAGCGCGCGCGCTGAGTTTGTCGCTGAAGGAAATGCTCAGGCTGGTGCGTTCGTTGAAGGCAAAGGCAATGCCTGCGCCAAAGTAGAACGACTTGCCCAACCTGACGTCCCCCGGATTGACCGTATCGGGATTGGAATCAAGGTCGTCAAAGCTGCGCGCGAAGGAATGGATGTAGCCGACATTGGCGAACAGGATGGCCGGGTCTGCAGTCTTGACCGCCGACAAGCCAACGTTGGCCTGCCATACCCCGTTGCCGGTGGGCTGTTCCGCGGGCACCGCGAAACGGATGAAATCATCATCGTCGCGCTCGATGATCTTCCAATCCATGCCATAGGGCTCGCGCCCGGTTGGCGCGGTGATGCCACTGGTCAACACCGTCTCCGGGCGCCAGCCGCGTTCGCCGAACAACTTGTAGTTGGCACTGACGGTGACATCGCCAATGCCGGTACCGTTGGTTTCTTCCTGTGCGATGGCTGCCGCCGAACCACCGGCGCCGCCTTTCTGGTAGATCGTCTTGCGCGCGATGTAAGGTACGTCCAGATTCAGGGTCAACCGTGGATTGACGCCCCAGCGCGCGGCAAAGTTGTAAGTCAGCGAATCGGATTCGACGTTCTCGATGGCGATGTTGCCCAGGAAGATCGCATCCAGCGCCAGGAAGCCGTTGAGGGTGAGTTGCTTGCGGTCGTAGCGCGCGTAGGTGAGGCTGTTTTCCAACGTCAAACGGCGATTGAACAAGGCCGATTGCTGCTGTTTGGCATCATCCACGCTGCGCCGGACGGCCTCCTTGGCCTGCTGGGCCTCGGCTGCGGAGCTGGCATAACCTTCACCACCAGAAGCCGCCGTTTGTTGCGCCGGTGGTGCGGGCACTTCCGCTGCGGCATTTGCCGCTGCCGCCTGTGCCTGTGCTGTCGCTGGCAAGGGCTGCGCCGTCTTGCCACTGACCCGTGCCTGGATTGCCTGCACCTGCATGTCCAGCTCGCGCAGGCGCCTGACTTCCTGCGCATAGCTGGCCTTCAATGCCTCCAGCTGCGCCACCAACGCCTTTACGTCTTCATCGCTGGGCGTGCCGCCCGCCGCGTCCTGTGCCGCAACCGCGGGCGAAACCACAGCCAGCCCCACCAGCGCCGCCATCGCCAGTCTGTTCATTGTCTCGATCCTCTGCATGATGTTCACCACCGGCACTGACCGGCCCGGCCTCATTGCCAGCCAATCCCGCCAATCCCCCGATTGAGCGTGATGGCCTGTGCCACGTTCTGCGACAACGGCAGGTTGCCGACCAGCGACTGCTTCACCAGGTCGATCTGCACCAGGTTCTGCGCCACCTGGCCGTCGCCCAGCAGTTGGATGCTCTGCCCCATGGCGCCATTGCGCAGCCACTGCTGCACCGCACCCTGGCCTTGGACCTGCAGTTGCAACCGCGCCGAGCTGCCGTCGAAGCTTGCGACCGCACTGGCTGCCCCCTGCTGCGCACTGCTGTTGCCGGCCACCCCGCCCTGCGATGGCACCACGCCATCATTACGGACATTCAGTTGCAGCACGTTGCTGGCGCGATTGCCATCACCTGCGATCTGCACGCTCTGGCTGAGCCCGGCCACATTGTCCAGGCCCGCGCCATTGATGCTGCGCCCACTGACATCGGGCAGCGGCGCATTGGCGGCGGTTACGGTGACGCTGGGGGTAAAACTCACCTTGGGTGCGCCGCCGTTGCGGAAATCCATGCCAATCTGCAGCGCACCCTGCAGGCTCTGGCCATTGGCCGCCTGCCAGGTGGAAATCATGGTCACGCCGAACCAGGCCACTTCATTGCCACCCACCGTGTAACGACCCCGCATCTGACCCAGCTCTTCGTCAGGGATCTCGTGCAGGCCATTGCCCGGTGACGTTGCGGCGTCTTCAGCATGGGCGGGCAGCGCAAGCGCCATTGCCATGGCCAATACTGCGGGGGGGACGTAGTTCATTGCTGACTCCTTCAGAACAGGTCGGCATGGGTGAAGCCGAAGTCGACCAGCTCCGCATCTGTAATGGGCCCGTTGCCCTGGCGTGCTGCCAGAGCGCGAGCGCTGATTTGTTCACTGGGTTGCAGCAGCACGGTGTTGCGGTCGAAGTCGCTGCCTATCACCACGAATACCGCGCGCGAGGGCCAGGCATCGAGGAAATCACGCAACGGGATCACGCGATTGCCGAGGATGGGATCACCCAGCTCAACCCGGCCGTCACGCACCTGCTTGAGCACCACGAAGTGACGGAAACCGCGCACATCCATCAGCACCAGCCCCGGCACGCGCAGGCCCTTCAATCTGTCCTCGTCAATGCGGTAGCCGCGCCCGCGCATGCCCAGCGACTCGACGTAGCGTTTGATGTCCAACAGCGAGAAACCGCGCTGGCGGACCAGCTCGGGATCGGCGACGCCCATCATTCCTTCAATCACCGTCGCCTCGTCGGTGTTCAGGTGATAGGCATGCTTGAGAATGGTGGCCAATGCGGCCGCGCCACAGCTGTAGTCGGTCTGCTGCCGCACCAGGTTGCGGAAACGACGCTCCTTGATGCTCTCCACCTGCCCGCTGTACAACGCGCCATTGGGCAGCACGCTGCTGAATGCCACGTCACCGGCCGTTGCCTTGACCGGCAGCAATGCGAGTACACAGGTGATCAGTAGCAGGCGGCATAGCATTGGGCGCGTACTCCGGTGAATCCGCAGGTGGGAGCCCCGGCTCCACGGGGGAGGGGAACCGGGACTCCCGGAACACCCGGCCATTGGCGGATGGCCGGGTCTTGCTCAGCACGATGTTGCTTCCTCAGGCAGCAACAACTGCCTTACGGAGTGGGCTCACCACCGCCACCACCACCGCCGGTGGACGGCTGCGCAACCGCCAATGCCAGGCTGTTGGCCTGCAGGTTGCCGGTGCCCGAGGACACGTTGACACCGATGTTGCCGGAGGCGTTGGAGAACGCACTGCCCGACAGGCTGGCAGTATTGGTCGCATCAACCGCGATCCAGTCCACGCTGACCACGGTGCCGCTCAGGCTGGCGGTCAGATCGGCAGTACCCATTTCCGAGAAGCTCAGGTTGCCCTTCTCGTCGGTATCCCATGCCATGCCACCCACGCCCGGACGGTTGGGGTTGGCCACCGCCCCCTGGGTCTGGTTGTCCCAGTCGGTGTGGCCGGTCTGGTTGCCACCGGTATGTGTGTTGCCGGTCCAGTTGTCCGGATAGAAGTTGGTCTTCTGGTAGGAGTTGCCGGTACCCGCGTACTGGCCCGTGCCGCTACCCTGCGTCGTGCCAGTCACCTTGCCGCCCAGGTTCACGTTGATGCTGCTGACCATGCGGTCGTAGTAGCCGTTGTTGCTGACCTTGTTGCCTGAAGACACCTGGTTGGAGCTGATGCTCGAGGTGGCATAGGCACTGGTCGCCACCGAAGCCGCCAACGCGTTCTTCTGCTCGTTGTTGTTGCCCGAGGTAACGTTGACACCGATATTGCCTGACGCACCGGAGAACGCGTTGCCACCGATGGCGGCAGCGTTGGTCACGCCGTGGTTCATCGTGGTGTTGTTCATGCCGCTCTGGTTGACGAACACTTCCGCATCGGCCATGCCGAAGCTGAAGGACGCATCCGCCGCCGACAGTGCCGCGGCATTGTCCTGGGCGTTGTTGTCACCGGCTGCCACGTTGAAGCCCAGGTTGCCCGATGCATTGGAACCGACGTCATCAGCGATCGATGCATCGTTGCTGAGCAGACCGTTGTGGGCGGTATTACCCGAAACGGACTGGCGGTTGTCGATAATGGCAATCGCCGCCGAGTCCAGGTCGATGTTGCCGGTGATGGTCGGGTCGCCGGAGAAGTTGACGTCCGAAGACAGGTTCATCGCCTTCTTGAAGCTCACGTCGACAGCGTGATTGTTCTTTTCCTTGCGCTCATCCGAGCTGACATTCGAGGTCTTCTGGATGTTTTCATACACCTCGTTGGACGAGCTGCGGGTCGTCTCGGTGTTGCTGCGCGTATCGCTGTAGCGCAGCGTTGCCGCTGCATCCAACTTCAGGTCAACATCGGTATCGATATTGGTGTTGACGTTGGTGTTGGTGTTGGTGTTGGTCGTCGTATTGGTGTTCGTGTTGGTATTGGTATTGGTCCGCGTCTCGTTCACGTTGTGCTGGTGATCGATGTTCGCACTCTTGTTCTGGTTATCCGCCGCATTGGCCGCCGCGCTGAGGGTCAGCGCGGAAACCGCCATGGCGAGTACAGTCCATTTGATCGCTTTCATGGTGCCCCTCATTCAGTCTGCTGGTGCATCGGGTGGATGGAACAGTTGTCACGGGTTGCCCTGTACGGAGATGCTCAACCTGTTCTCCGTTGCATTGCCTGATCCCGCGATTTGATTGAGTTGCAGCACGCCATCGAAACCGCGCAATGCGGATGCTTCCACGCCCACTCGTCGTGTGCCGCGTGGACCACTGATGGCAGGCTGCTCCCCCGCCGACGCAAGCGCTGCCGCCGAAGCCATGGCCTCGTCGTTTGCCTCGCGTATGCCCTGTGCGGCCAATGCCGCGGTAACGGAGTTCAGCTCCGTGTTGCCGCCACCACTGGCCTGATTGATTGATGCGATGCCGCTGGCACCGGCCAGCGCATTGCCGCCGATCGTGGCCGTGGCCAGGGTCGGGGTATTGAAGAGGTCGCCTTGCTGCCGTTGTGCGGCGCTTACCTGCGCGCTGGCCCCGCTGCCACTGGCCATGCTGTGCAGATTGGCCTGCAGGTTCATGTCACCGGCCGCCTGGTTGAGCTTGATCGAGCCATTGCTGCCCGCCAATGCACCGCCATCCAAGCGGCTGTCGGCCGACAGGTAGGACAGCATTCCGGCATAGCCTTCAGCAGCCGACTGCGCATGCGCGGCGAACATGCAAAGACCAGACGACAGCAACAGGCCGGCGGCGGCTTGGAAGCGGCTCATTTGCCACCTGCCCCGGCTGGCTGCGACAACGGGAACTGGGCCAGCGCACCGCGCACCTGGTCGCCGATACCCCGTGTGGCCCCACCCACCGCGCCCATCGGGCCACCTATGGCGCGTGAGAGTTGTGTGCCTGACAGTGCACCACCATCCCCGGTCACCCGCCCCATGGTGCCGCCGACGACACCTTGGGTAACCCGTTCCACGGTGGTCTGGCCGTGGCCGGAACCGGCCAGCCCGCCCAGACCGGAATCCATGCCGGCATAGTCGTCGTCACTCAGCTCATCCATGCCAACCCCAAGGGCGGCACCGAGTTCCTTGCGCGGCGAAGGGTCGGCAATCAAGGCCATGCCTGGCGGTTGCATCCGATAGGCCGGCCGCGCGGAGACATCGCGCAGCAGAACGATTTCACCCGGCTGGGGCTTTACCCCCTGCCGCGCCCCCGAAGCCTGCACCTGGCCAGCCAGTGTGCAGGTAATCAGCAGCCCCGCCAGGGCGTAGATCCGATGAAGAGTCCAGCTGTCCATTGCTCCGTCCACTCGTGCCAACGCGTGATACAGGAGCAGCAACCGTGCCAGCTATATTTTTCACGTAAAAACAAATAGATAGCAATAAACCCAAGATGAGCCAGCTGTATCCATGTAACAACTGAACACGTAGCCCCTGCCATTACCGCTTCGCCATACGCCTGCGACACGGCGCATCCGGGCTGCATCTTCGCCGGGTGTAGCAGGGGTGATACAGGGGCCTGTTACAGCCTGCTACAGGCAAGAAAAAGGCCGGCTTGAGCCGGCCTTTCAACGTCGCGACCAGGGCACTCAGCCCAATCGGTCACCGCCTCCCATGGCCGGTGTACCGGCTGCGTCGTAGACCTGCTGGTCAAGCAGGCCGGTCTCCTTGGCCACGATCACCGGCACCACCATCTGCCCGGTGACATTGGTCATGGTGCGCATCATGTCGAGGATGCGGTCGATGGCGTACAGGTAACCGATTGCCTCCAGCGGCAGGTTGGCGGCGCTCAGCACCACCGTGGCCATCACCACGGCCGTGCCCGGCACGCCCGCCGTGCCGAAGCTGCCCAGCACCGAAGCGATCAACACGATCACGTACTGTTCCGGCGTCAACGGCACGCCGGTGTATTGGGCGATGAACACCGCGCACAGCGCCGGGTAGATCGCACCGCAACCGTCCATCTTGATGCTGGCACCCAGCGGCACCGCGAAGGAGGCGTAATCCTTGTTGACGCCGAGGTTGTCGCTGATCGAACGCATCGCCACCGGCATCGCCGCAAAACTCGACGAGGCCACGAACGCCACCTGCATGCCCGGCGCCGCACCACGGAAGAACTTCCACGGGTTCAGGCCATGGGCCAGCAACAGGCCGCTGTAGACGATGACGATGTGCAGCGCACAGGCCACGTACAGCGCCAGCACGAAGTTGCCCAGCGGCAGCAGCTTCTCGAAACCATAGCTGCCAACCAGCCCGGCGATCAGGCCGAAGGTACCCAGCGGCGTCATCTCCAGCACGAAGCGGGTCACCTGGATCATGATCTCGCTCATCTGCCCAACCAGCTTGCGCGCCTCGTTGACCTTCTCGCCCAGCTTGACCATCGCAAAGCCAAGCAGGCCGGCAAAGAAGATCACCGGCAGGATCGAGCCACGTCCGGCCGCCAGCACCTGCTCACCGGCCGCATTGGCCTTGGTGCCGATACCGGCCAGCGCGTAGAACACATTGGACGGCACCACATCCATCAGCACCTTGGCGATGGAAGGCACATCGCGCGGCGTGTAGGTCGAATCCACCGCCAACTTCAGGCCACCGGTACCGGGTTGCATCACCGTACCCACCAGCAGACCGATGCCCACCGCGAATGCGGCAGTGATGACGAACCACAGGAAGGTGCGGCCACTGAGCGCAGCCACCGACTTCTGCCCATGCAGCGAGCCGATGGCGTTGATCACCGCGAAGAACACCAGCGGCACCGCGATCATCTTGATCAGGGTGACGTAGAGCTCGCCCAGCGGGCCAAAGAAGGTCTCAGCCGCCGGTCCCAGCGCCCAGCCGGCCAGCGCGCCGAGCACGAAGCCGCCGACCACCCGCTGCCAGAAGGGGATCCGCAGCCAGGCAGAAACCACATTCATATCGTCAATCCGGAGAACAAATCGAAGGCTCCCACGATAACGCAAGGCCCCAGCCAGCACGATGCCCACACAGAAAAGCTGCGTGTCATATGCATGCCTTCCACGCTTGACCATAATGGCGGCCTGCCTTCATCCAGCGGTAACAACCACGATGCACAAAGCCAGTTTCCTGTCCGCCGCCCTGTCCACCCTGCTGCTGGGCGCCTGTGCCAGCACCAGCACCCAGTCCGGCCCGGCCAACGCGGTCAGCGTTGACGTCCCCCAGATCACCCGTCCGGACGGTGAAACCCCGCAGTGGTGGTACCGCGATGGCGCCGCCCGTGCCGCCGGCAATGGCGCCATGGCCGGCAAGGCCAAGAACGTGATCCTGTTCCTGGGCGATGGCATGAGCCTGACCACCGTGGCTGCCGCGCGCATCCTGGAAGGCCAGCGCAAGGGCCAGCCGGGTGAAGAGAACCTGCTGTCCTGGGAGCGCTTCCCGGCCACGGCATTCAGCAAGACCTACAACACCGACTCGCAGACCCCCGACTCGGCCGGCACCATGACCGCCATCACCACCGGCGTGAAGAGCCACATGGGCGCGATCGGGGTCAGCGCCGGCAGCCGCAGCAACTGTGCCGACAGCCTGCCCAAGGGCCTGCTGACCTGGCTGCAGCTGGCCGACAGCGCCGGCATGGCCACCGGCATCGTCTCCACCGCGCGCCTGACCCATGCCACCCCGGCGGCAACCTATGCGCACTCGCCCGAGCGCAACTGGGAGAACGACACCGACCTGCCGGAAGCCGCCAAGGCCGCCGGCTGCGTGGACATCGCCCAGCAGCTGATCTCCACTTCGCGTTACGGCCAAGGCCCGTTGGTCGCGCTGGGCGGCGGCCGCGGCCAGTTCACCACCATCAACGAGCAGGACCCCGAGTACGCCGACAAGGTTGGCCTGCGCCTGGATGGCCGCAACCTGGTCGCAGAGTGGCAGGCCAAGCACCCGCAGGGCGCCTATGTCTGGAACGCCGACCAGCTCAAGGCCGCCGCCAACGCCCCGGCCCTGCTCGGCCTGTTCGAACCGGACCACATGCAGTACGAGCAGGACCGTGCCAAGGACCCGGCCGGCGAGCCGTCGCTGGCCGAGCTGACCCGTGCCGCCATCGCCAACCTGTCCAAGCACCAGGAAGGCTTTGTGCTGATGGTCGAAGGCGCCCGCATCGACCATGCCAACCACAGCGGCAATGCGGCCCGCGCACTGGGCGACACCATCGCCATGTCGGATGCGGTCAAGGCCGCCGTGGACGCGACCTCGGCCGAAGACACCTTGATCATCGTCACCGCCGACCACTCGCACACCCTCAACTTCGTCGGCTACCCGGCGCGCGGCAATGCCATCCTCGGCAAGGTCAAGGACAAGGGTGGCGAAGACGGCATGGGCGCACTGGACCTGGCCCGCGATGGCATGGGCATGCCCTACACCACCCTGAGCTACGCCAATGGCCCGGGCTATACCGGCGCCAGCAACCAGCAGCCAGCCGGCCCGAAGCGCTTCCCGCACGCGCCGAGCAGCTTCGAGGCCGCCAACGGCCGTCCCGACCTGACCCATGTCGACACCGAGCACCCGGACTACATGCAGGAGGCGCTGGTGCCGTCCAAGAGCGAATCGCATGGCGGCGAAGACGTCGGCATCTGGGCACGCGGCCCGGGCAGCAAGGCAGTGCGTGGCACGATGGAACAGAACACCATCTACCACCTGATCGTGCAGTCCACCCCGCGCCTGCGTGAGCGCCTGTGTGCGCTGGGCACCTGCGATGCACACGGCGTACCGGTCGAACTGCCGCAACCGGTCAAGTTCGAGCGCAAGGCGCAGTGAGCCGAGCACGGCAGCTTGCCCGCGGCCCAGTGACAGCCCTGCTGTCATTGGGCCTGCTGCCGGCAGTGGGCTACGCCGCCGAGCCGTGTTACCGGCTGGACACCTCGGTATTCGAGGTACTGCGGGGCTGCCAACAGGACGATGCCGGCAGGCTGGAGATTTCCGCCAGCGCACTCGCCAGCCTGCACTACGACGCCGATGGGCTGGCCGCCCTGCTGGCCGGCAAACAGCATTACTACCTGCGTGCCGATGGCCGCCAGTTGGCGGTGATCACCTATGACAACGGCCCGGACTACTTCGAACAGGGCCTGACCCGCGCCCGTGTCGACGGCCAGATCGGCTACTACGACACGCAACTGCAGCCGGCATTCGCCTCCCGTTTCGACTGGGGCTGGCCGTTCCAGGACGGCGTCGCCGAGGTCTGCCAGGGTTGCCGCCCCGGCAAGCCCGATGCCGATGGGCATACCTCGATCGTCGGCGGCAAGCATTACCGCATCGATCGCCAGGGCAACCGCCTACCCAAGCCAACCCCGTAAGGGCGGCGTAAGCCGCGAGGCTGACAACAACACAGCGCCCAGCCCGCCATCTATCCGAAGATGCGCCGGCTTCGCGGCTTACACCGCTCGCACTGATCGCGAACCGGCAATTGCAGCATTGCCCCTCGCCACCGATACTCGGCGCGGCCATGACCGCGCTTTCCCCAACCCTGCTGCAAGCCGCAACCGATCACCCGGTGATGGTGGGCTTCAGCGGTGGGCTGGACTCCAGCGTGCTGCTGCACCTGCTTGCCAATGCCCCCGGCCGCCAACAGGGCAGCGTGCGCGCACTCCATGTGCACCATGGCCTGCAAAGCGCTGCCGATCACTGGCAACAGCACTGCGCCGCCGTGTGCGCGCAATGGAACATCCCGCTGCAGATCGTCCCTGTCCAGGTTGCCCGCGATGCCGGCCACGGACTGGAAGCGGCCGCGCGCGATGCCCGCCATGCCGCCTTCAAGGCCAACCTGCGGCAAGGCGAATGGCTGGCCCTGGCCCACCATCAGGACGACCAGGCCGAGACCTTCCTGCTGCGTGCGCTGCGAGGCGCCGGTGTCGAGGGGCTGGCGGCCATGCAGGAACTGCGCGCGTTCGAACCCGGCATGCTCTGGCGCCCACTGCTGCATCTGCCACGTGTCGCCCTGGAACAATACGCAGCGCAGCAGCAACTGCGCTGGATCGACGACCCCAGCAACGACAGCGCCGATTTTGATCGCAACTTCCTGCGCCTGCAGGTGCTGCCACTGCTGCGCCAGCGCTGGCCGCATGCCACTGCCGCGATGGCGCGCAGCGCAGGGTTGGCGGCCCAGGCGGCAGGACTGCTGGGCGATGCCGATGACACCCTGCTGCACGAGTGCAGCAGTGCCGACGGCGCGCTGCAGGTGCTGGCACTCAAGCAACTTGCGCCCGCCCAGCAGGCACGCGTACTGCGCCGTTGGGCCCAACACCAGCAACTACCGCCACTACCCGGCAACGGCGTACAGGCCATCGCGCAACAACTGCTGACGGCCGGGCACGACCAGCAGGCCGAATTCCGCTGGCAACAGGCGCGCATCGTGCGCTGGCGCGGGCAACTGCATGCAGTGCCGCCGACAACGCCCTGGCCCCCTGGCTGGCAGCGCGCATGGGATGGCAAGGCGCCGGTAACCCTGCCCGATGGCGGGCGGCTGTGGCTGCAAGGTGCCGACGGCTTCGACCGGCCACTACAGCTACGCCAGCGCCAGGGCGGTGAACGCATCCAGTTGCCAGGGCGCAGCCATCACCACCAGCTCAAACACTGCCTGCAGCAATCGGACATCGCGCCGTGGCTGCGTCCGCAGCTGCCGCTGCTGTGCGACGGCGAGCGCGTGCTTGCCGCCGCTGACCGCATCCTCTCCGCCGCCCTGCAGCAGTGGCTGCAGGCACACGCTGCCAGCCTGCATTGGCAACCGCCACCACCGGTGAATTGACCCTTGCCCGCTGGCCGCTCACACTTGCGCCATGGCAAAGAAGTCCCCCAATGAAGCCTCGCCGGTGGCCCAGTTCGAGCAGTCGCTCGAGGAGCTGGAACAGCTGGTCGAGAAGATGGAAGCCGGCGACCTGAGTCTGGAACAGTCGCTGACCGCATACGAACGTGGCGTTGGCCTTTACCGCCAGTGCCAGCAGGCGCTCGAGCAGGCCCAGCTGCGCGTGCGCCTGGTCAGTGATCCGGCCCAGCCGGAGAAGTCCGAGCCGTTTGAAAGCACCAGCAATGACGACTGAAACCCTGCTCACCCGTTGGTTGCAACGTACCGAAGAACAGCTGCAGCATGCCCTGCCCGACCCGGAGCTGGCCCCACAGCGCCTGCACCAAGCCATGCGCTACGCGGCGCTGGGCGGTGGCAAACGCATGCGGCCGATGCTGGTTTACGCCACCGGCTATCTGTTTGGCGCCGAGGAAGCGCGCCTGGATGCGGCTGCGGTAGCGGTCGAGTTCATCCACGCCTATTCGCTGGTGCACGACGACCTGCCGGCGATGGATGACGACGACCTGCGTCGCGGCCGCCCGACCACCCACATCGCCTTTGACGAAGCCACCGCGATCCTGGCCGGTGACGCCCTGCAGACCCTGGCCTTCGAGATCCTGGCCGGCGCCTGGATGCCACCGGCATTGGCCTTGAACTGCGTGCAGACGCTGACGGGTGCCTCCGGCGCGGCCGGCATGTGCGGCGGCCAGGCGTTGGACATCGACGCCACCGGCCAGCAGCAGGCCCTGGACGAGCTCAAGCGCATGCACGCGCTGAAGACCGGTGCGTTGATCCGCGCGGCGGTCCGCATGGGTGCGCTGTGCGGCGACGCCAGCGATGCCCAGCTTGCGCAACTGGACAGCTTTGCCGATACCCTCGGCCTGGCCTTCCAGGTGCGCGACGACATCCTGGATGTGGAAGCCAGCTCCGAGCAGCTGGGCAAGACCGCCGGCAAGGACCAGGCGCAGCACAAGTCCACTTTCCCCTCGCTGTTGGGCATGGACGGCGCCAAGGCCACGCTGGCCGAGCTGGCAACGTCGATGCAGGCGGCCCTGGTGCCGTTCGGCCAGCGCGCCGCTGCCCTGGCCGCCCTGGCCGAGCTGACGGTGCGACGCTCGCATTGATCCTGCCTCCCGCAGGCGTGGCATGTGGCGGGATGCCACGGCAGCAATGCCTCCAACCACCGCTTCAGTGGACAACAAAAAAGCCCGGGAATTCCCGGGCTTTTTGTTGACAACCTGCGCGCTGATTACTTGATCAGGCGGATGGTCATCGGATAGCGGTAGGTCTCACCCTTGTTGGCGGCCAGGCCGGCAATGATGCTGAACACGATGCAGGCGATCCATGCGGCAAAGTTGATCAGCGCACCGATCAGGATGATCGTCAGGATGGTGCCGATGATGTAGACACCCAGCAGGGTCAGCTGGAAGTTCAGCGCTTCCTTGGAGTTCTCGGTCAGGAAGGCCTTTTCCGGCTTGTCCTTGTTCACCAGCCACATGATCAGCGGCACGATGAAGCCCAGGATGATGCCCGACAGGTGCACCAGCATGGCGATGGTGTTGTCGTCCGATGCCGGGGCATTGGCCGGCGGCGGCGGAGGCGTGGTGTTCTGATAGTCGCTCATTGTTTCCCCAAGTTCCTTGTAGTGGGCGTAGTAAAGCTTCGCAGCGTCCTGCCATCAGCGCAAAACAGCTGCTGCGCTAAGAATAGTCCGCTGTTTACCAAGACTACGTCAATCGTTACCTGCCACTGTCATTGATCCGAGCAGGATGGAACCCACCGAAACATGCGAACGCGGATCCACATCCGTGCCCACTGCCTGGATCCCCGCGAACATCTGTTTCAGATTTCCTGCGATGGTGATGCCGTCCACCGGATAGGCAATCTCACCGTTCTCCACCCAGAAGCCAGCGGCACCGCGGGAATAGTCGCCGGTAACGCCATTGACACCCTGCCCCATCAGCTCGGTGACCAGCAGCCCGGTGCCCATACCTGACAGCATGGAAGCGCGATCACCGGCATTTGCGCGTACCTGCAGGTTGTGGACGCCACCGGCATTGGCAGTGGTCTTCAAGCCCAGGCGGCGCGCCGAGTAGCTACCCAGCACGTAGCGCTGCAGCACGCCATCGGCCACCAGCGCCGAATTGCGGGTAGCCACACCTTCGCCGTCGTAGGCACTGGAACGCAGGCCACGCTTGAGCAGCGGCAGCTCGTCGATGGCAAACCATTCCGGGAACAGCGGCGTGCCCACACTGTCCAGCAGGAAGCTGGCGCGTCGGTACAGGGCACCCCCGGATACCGCGCTGAGCAGATGACCGATCAACGAACGCGCGGTTTCGGCGGCAAACAACACCGGCACCTGGCCGGTAGGCAGCGAACGCGGCTGCAGCCGTGCCAGGGTGCGCTCGGCTGCCAGACGGCCCACGGCCTGCGGGCTGTCCAGGTCCTCACGGGCAATGGCGCTGGTATACCAGCCGTCACGCTGCATGCCGTCGCCCTGCCCGGCGATCAGCGCACAACCGATGGAATGGTGGCTGCTGCGGTCGCGGCCAATGAAGCCATGCGAGTTGGCATATACCGACAGGCTGCGCGCGGTGGCTGCTGACGCACCGTCGGAGTTGCTGATGCGTGCGTCGCTTTCACGCCCGGCCGCTTCGCAGGCCAGTGCCAGGTCCAGCGCCTGCTCGGCGCTCAGCTCCCACGGGTGCCAACCGTCCAGGTCTGGAAACCGCGTGGCCATCAGCTCGGCATCGGCCAGACCGGCGGCGGCATCGTCCTCGGTGTGGCGGGCGATGGCGCAGGCCTGGGCGACGGTGGCGTCCAGGCTGGCGTCCTGCAGGTCGGCAGTGCTGGCGCTGCCCTTGCGCTGGCCGAAATACACGGTGACCGCAATACCTCGGTCATGGGTGGATTCCACCGTTTCCACCTCGCCCAGGCGCACGTTCACATCCAGCCCGCGGTCCTCGCTGCAGCTGACCTCGGCCTGGCTGGCGCCCATGGCGCGTGCCTTCTCCAGCAGCCGCTGGGAGATGTCGGCGAGCTGCTCAAGCCGCTGCAGGCTGTCGTCGCTGCCGGCTGTATGGGTGGTAATGGCGTTCAATGCTTTATCCTTGTTGGCCGAACCCCTGCACTGCTGGCCGGCCAAGCTTGGCTGGGGCCAGCGTGTGAGGAGGGATTCCTCGTGAAGCCCGGCGACTGCCCGGCTTTCCTGTCATGAAGTTTAGTAGGTAGCAGCACGATGCGCGGACGCGATCAAGAAACCGGCGAATATTTGGGCGAAAGCCGCAGCCAGAACCGGCGCGATGCGCTGGAAGTACTGGCATTGGGTGAAAAGCTGGTGGAACTGACCCCCGCCCAGCTGGCCCGCCTGCCGATCCCGGAAGGCCTGCTGGAGCACATCGAGTACACCAAGCGCATCACCTCGCACGGCGCCCGCAAGCGCCAGCTGGCCTTCCTGGCCAAGCAGATGCGCCGCGAGGAAGACGAGACGCTGGAGGCCATCCGTGATGCCCTGGATGCCAACAGCGAGACCTCGCGCCGCGAAGTGGCGATCATGCACCGCATGGAGCGCTGGCGTGAGCGCCTGCTGGCCGAGGGCGACGTCGCCCTGGGCGAGCTGCTGGACGAATACCCGCAGGCTGACCGCCAGGCGCTGCGCACGCTGGTGCGCAATGCCCTGGCCGAAAAAGCCAAGAACAAGCCACCGCGTGCCTTCCGCGAGATCTACCAGGTACTGCGCGAACTGATGCTGGTGCCGGTGTTGAATGCGACTGCACAGGTTGCCGGTGAAGACGACGACGCCGATGACGGGGAAGGCGACGACGAGCAGGATTGATCTGGATGGAGGGGTTTTCCGCCGGTTCGGCGAAAAGCTCGCGCTCATCCGCCCCCGCCTTCGCGGGGGCGGATCAGGGCAGCGCTTGAAGCACCCTCAAGCCTGGGTGCCCCCCACCGTCAGTCCATCAATCAGCAGCGACGGCTGGCCCACGCCTACCGGCACACTCTGCCCGTCCTTGCCGCAGATGCCCACGCCCTCGTCCAGGGCCAGATCGTTGCCGATCATGCGCACCTTCTGCATGGTTTCCGGGCCATTGCCGATCAGGGTCGCGCCCTTCACCGGCGCGGTGATTTTGCCGTCCTCGATCAGGTAGGCCTCGGTCGCTGAAAATACATACTTGCCGCTGGTGATATCCACCTGGCCACCGCCGAAGTTGACCGCGTACAGGCCCTTCTTGACCGAGCGGATCATTTCCTGCGGGTCATGCCCGCCGGCACGCATGTAGGTATTGGTCATGCGCGGCATGGTCATGTGCGCGAAGGACTCGCGGCGACCATTGCCGGTCGGCTTGACCCCCATCAGGCGGGCGTTGAGCGTGTCCTGCATATAGCCGACCAGAATGCCGTCCTCGATCAGCGTGGTGCACTGGGTCGGGGTGCCTTCATCATCGATGTTCAACGAGCCACGACGGCCATCCAGGGTGCCGTCATCGACAATCGTCACCCCTGGCGAGGCCACCCGCTCACCGATGCGGCCGGCATAGACGCTGGTGCCCTTGCGGTTGAAGTCGCCTTCCAGGCCATGGCCCACCGCTTCGTGCAGCAGCACGCCGGGCCAGCCCGGGCCCAGCACCACCGGCATCACCCCGGCCGGGGCCGGAATCGCCTCCAGGTTCACCAGTGCCTGCCGCAAGGCCTCGCGAGCAAAGGCTTCCGGGCGCTCGCCGGCAAACAGCTCTTCATAGCTGTAACGGCCGCCACCGCCGGCATAACCGGATTCGCGGCGGCCGTTCTGCTCGACGATGACCTGCACGTTCAGCCGTACCAGCGGCCGCACATCGGCCGCCAGCACGCCATCACTGCGCGCGATCAGCACGGTATCGACGCCACCGGACAGGCTCACCATCACCTGCTGCACGCGCGGATCGGCCGCCCGCAGGTAGCGGTCCACACGCTTGAGGACCTCCACCTTGGTTTCGTTGCCCAAGCTGTCCACCGGGTCCAGCGCCGGGTACAGCGCGCGGCCACCGCCGCGTACCAGCGAGCGCACGTTCTGCGCCCCGCCCTCGCGGGAAATGGCACGCGCCGACTGCGCGGCAGCCAGCAGCGCAGCGGGCTGGATATCGTCGGAATAGGCGAAACCGGTTTTTTCACCGGCAATGGCGCGCACGCCCACGCCCTGCTCGATGGAATGGGCGCCGTCCTTGACGATACCGTCCTCCACGCTCCAGCTTTCGCGCCGCGAATGCTGGAAATACAGGTCGCCAAAGTCGATACCCGGCCCCAGCAGGGTGCCGAAGGTGCGTTCAAGGCGGTTGGCGTCCAGCCCGGCCGGCAGCAGCAGGCGGGACTCGGCAAGGGTGAGTGCGTTGTCGGTCATGACATTCCAGATGGGGGCTGGGCGGCCAGAGGCAAGCCAGCGGGCAGTTCAGGGGCTGTTGGCGGCGGCCGGGGTGACGGCAGGTGGCGGCGTGCGCGGTGTGTCGCGGTCAATCACCTCCACCTTGGGCTCCTTCCAGGGCCCAGTCACCTTATAGGTTTTGGAGCCGATTTCGCCCAGCGGCTTGCTCAACACCGCGTTGGCGGCAGCGCCCACCGCTGCGCCCACCGGGCCACCGGCCACAGCGCCCACCACCGCAAGCAGGTTGCCGGAGCGCGGGTTAACTTCAATGGTCTGGTCAAACTGCTGGCTGCGCATGTCGGCCTGGCCACGGATACTGATATCCGCCGCTGGTGCCTCGATGGCGATCTTGTCAGTGCTTGCCAAGCCACCGGCGAAGCGCACCGAGCCCTCCACCTGGTTGAACGCCAGGCCCTTGGAGAACAGGTCGCGGAAATCGAACAGCAGGCGGCGCGGCAGCTGCGCCACACTGAGCAGGCCCAATACCCGGCCCGCGCCCGGCTCCACTTCCAGCAGTTGGCCATTGCGCAGTTTCATGTCCAGGCCACCTTCCAGGTTGGCCAGCTTGAAGGCCATCGGCCCGCCATCCCAACCCGCTTGCAACTGCAGTTGGCCTTCGCCCCCACGTACCTGGCCACCATAGGCCAGGCGCTGCAGCAGGTCACCGAGGTCCTCGCTCTTCACATCGGCGGTCATGTGGGTGCTGGCTGCATCGCCCAGGCCGCGCCACTGGCCGTGTACGTCGATGCTCTGCCTGGGTGCGCGCACCTGCAACTGCTGTACCTGCAGGCCGTCGGCCAGCGGCTGGGTACGCAGCCGCGCCTGCCCCAGCCGCACGCTGGCGAAGGCCAGGTCTTCGACATCCAGGGCCAGCGGCGGGATGTTGGCCGGATTGATCGGTGTGGCCGGGGTGTCCGACGACTCCGCCGTCGCCGCCTTGGCGGCCTGCCAATGCAGGCGATCCAGGCTGGCAGTTACCGTGCCGCCATCGGTATTGGGCACGCGCAGGGTGCCGGCCAGCGCCGGCCCCTCCAACTGCACCGCGATGGCATCGGCGCCGGGCCGCAACTGCAGCCGCGTCTGCGGGAAGTGGCCACCGATCAACAGCAGCTCATCGGCCAGTACATCGATCTGCTTCAATGCCAGCCCACCTTCGCCCCCGCTGTCACCACCGCGGGCAAGGCCGATCCATTCCAGTGCATCCAGCGACGGCGTGCGGCCGTTGACCAGCAGGCCGTCGACAGGGGGCTCCTGGGTGACCTTGTCACTGCCCATGGTGACCTGCACGCCGGTCCTGCCAGCGCTGCTGCGTGCGGCCAACGCCATCAGTTTGCCGAACGCCACGTCGATACGGCCCGCGCCCATCGGCAACGCCGCCTGCACCGTGGTCGGCAGGCCATCGGCCGCCGGCTTGTCCAACGGTGCTGGCAACTGCAGGCGGGTACCGCGAAGGTCCGAATGCAGGGTCAACATCGTCGGCGCCGATGCCTTCACTCCCGCCGCCTCCCTGGGAAGGGTCACCCCCACCGTCCATTGCGAGCTGCCATGGATATAGGGCTTGAGCCAATCCAGCTCCGGTGCGCGATCCAGCAACTTGCCGGCATCGAGCATCGCGCCCAGCTCGGCCTCGAAAGCATTGCCGGGCTGCTGGGTGAAACCACCGGCACGCAGGGCCAGCACGCCATCGCGGTCCTGGTGACGCACCTGCAGGGCCGCTGCGTCGAAGCCATCGTCGCTGTAAACCACCTTGCCGCGTACATTGTCGAACTGCAGGTCCCAGCGTTTGTCGGCCAAATGTGCACCACGCAGCTCCACGTCGCCGCGCAGCTGGCTTGCCCCGTCTTCGTGGTGCAACGGCAACATCAGGTCGAAGTTGACCGCAGCGGGGCCGGCAACGCTGAGGTTGTCCAGGGTTTCGCCATAGCTGGCCTGCAGCGGGCTCTGCCGCAGCATCGCCAGCAGATGGGCACTGTCATCAACGGTACTGGCCTGCACATGCAGTTTGGACTCGCCGAAATCAGCGATGCCTGCCTGCATGCTGGCGACCTTGACGCCCCCCAGTTCGCCGCGCCCCTTGAGCTCGAAACCATTGGCGATGAAGTCGATATCGGCGTCCACCTGGCGCATCGCCGGCCAATGCGCGTTGAAGCCGATGCTGCCATTGTCGATATGGCCGCCAGCTTCAAAGCGCCCGTTGTGGCCCGTGAAAGGCCAGTCATCCAGATCGCCCACCGCCAGGCCCACACCGTTGCGCAGATGGCCATCGACCAGTGCCGCATCCAGCCAGTCCACTGCCGCCTGGCTCATGTGCGAGCGCACCCAGAAGCCCTTGGCTGCCGTCATCGGCACATCATCCAGCGCCGCGGCCAGGTTGATCCACGGGCGCGTGCCATCGCCCTGGAACCACATGCCGCCACGGACGTTGGCCGCATAGTCCTTGCCCTGCACCCGCAGTGCCGGGGTGCCTATCTGCCAACCCGCACCCTCGCGCCAGCCCACCAGTTGCCCGGACAGGTGCAGCTCGTGCAGCACGCCAAACCCGGTAGGCCAATCGAAGCGCACCAGGTGTTCAGGGGTCAGTGCCAGCGAAAACGCATCGGCATCACCCTCGAAGTGCCCACGCAGACCACTGATACCCGGGCTTCCACCGACGGCGGCAAAACTGGCGTCCAGCAGTTCGCCGCTGGCGCGCACCGGGCCGTCACGGCTGCCGGCGATGCTGACATCGGCAAACCGCAGCGACGGCTGCGACTTGTACAGCCAGCCGCGCAGGCTGGGCTCGAGCGCGTCGCTGAGCGCCACTACCTGCAACAACGGGCCCACATCGACCTGCTTGCCCTGCAGCGCGAAGTGCTCGCCGTTGGCCAGCAGCAGGCCATCGAGTACCTGCTCGCCGCGCGGGCCGGCGATGCGCAGCCGCGGCGCGTCCAGCCGCCAGCCACCGGCAATGGCGCTCCAACGCGCGCGCAGTTCCAGCTTGTCAAAACTCGCCTGCGCGATGGTCTTGCTGCCGGCCAGCGCGGCACCGCTCAATACGACCTTGTCCAGCTCACCCTCGGCGGTGACCGCCACCACCCGCTTGTCCTGCAAGCGCACCCAGGCATGCAACTCCCCCTGCCCTTGGCTGGCCTGCACCCCGGCCACCCGCAGCAACGGCGACCAGGCCAGCAGATCGGCCGGCTCGGCTGACAACCACGCTTGGCCATCACCGTGCCTGCGATCGAAATCGACAACGGCGGTCAACGGCGGCGCAGCGGTATCGATCCATCCCTTGGCCCCGACACGCAGACGTTCACCCTGCACACGCAGGCGCAGGTCGATGCGCGGTATACGGGTCTGCAGGCCAATCGAAGGCGCCTGCACCTGCAACTGGCCGCCAATGACCTGCAGTTCACCCAGCCGCCGCAGGCTGTCCAGCGGGTCGCCGCCGGTCGTGGTGCTGGGCAGGCCCTGCACCGACCAGCGGCCGTCTTCACCACGCTGCAGGGTCAGCGCAAGCCCGCGCAGGCGCAGCTCGGTCAATGGCGCACCCGGCAACAGGCCCGAGTACACCGCCACCAGCACTTCAGCCTGGCCGATACGCACGCCCTGGCCCTGGCCGATGCGCAGGCCATCGAGCTGCAGCAGCGGCCCACGCCGGGTCCAGCGCGCCTGCAGATGGTCGAACGCCACCGGTTGCCCGGCGCGTTCGCTCAGCCAGGCCGCCACCTTGTCCGGATGCGACTGCACCGCCGGCAACAACTGGCTCAGGGTGCCCACCAGCAAGGCCACGGCCACCAGCATGATCGCCAACGCAATCAATGCGTAGCGACGTACACGGCGCAGGCGGTGGCGCAACAGCGGGGTCATCAGCGCTGGCCGCAGGCTCCGCGGGCAGCGTGGATGCGCTTACAGAAGTACGACATCGAACTGCTCTTGCAGGTACTGGTCATCGGCCTGGAAGCGGATGCTCTTGCCCAGGAACTCTTCCAGCTCCGCCACCGCTGCCGATTCCTCATCGGTGATGCGCGCGACCACCTTGCTGGAGGCGATCACCAACAAGCGCGCGGCCTCGAACTGGCGCACGGCGCGGGTGATCTCGCGGAATATCTCGTAGGTCACCGTTTCGGCGGTCTTGATGCTGCCGCGGCCGCTGCACTGCGGGCAGGTTTCCGACAGCTGGCGCTCCAGGCTTTCCACCGTGCGCTTGCGGGTCATTTCCACCAGCCCCAGCGGCGAGAAGTCGTAGACCGTGGTCTTGGCGTGGTCGCGGGCCAGCGCCTTCTCCAGCGTGCGCAGCACCTGGCGGCGGTGCTCGGCATCGTCCATGTCGATGAAGTCGATGATGATGATGCCGCCCAGGTTGCGCAGCCGCAGCTGGCGGGCAACCGTCTGCGCCGCTTCCAGGTTGGTGCGGAACACGGTTTCTTCCAGGTTGCGCTGGCCGACGAAGGACCCGGTATTGACGTCGATGGTGGTCATCGCCTCGGTCTGGTCGATGACCAGATAGCCACCGGACTTGAGCGGCACCTGCTTGTTCAAGGCACGGACGATCTCGTCCTCGACCCCGAACATGTCGAAGATCGGGCGGTCACCGGTATACAGCTCCAGCTTCTCGCCCAGCACCGGCATGTACTTGGCCACGAAGGCCTGCAGTTGGCTGAAGGTTTCCTTGGAGTCGACCTTGACCTTGTCCACGTCCTTGCGGATCAGGTCGCGCACCGAGCGCAACGGCAGGCTCAGGTCCTCATAGATGATGCTGCACGGCGGTGCCTCGCGACCGCGCCGCTCCACCACCGCCCAGACCCGCGACAGGTAGGAGATGTCTTCGGCCAGGGCCTCGGCCGGCTGGCCTTCGGCATTGGTGCGCACGATGTAGCCGTAGCCACCATGCTGGGCCGAGATCTCGGTGACCAGCGACTTCAGCCGGGCACGCTCGGCCTCGTCCTCGATACGCGCCGACACGCCCACCATCTTCGACTGCGGCAGCAGCACCAGGTAACGCGACGGGATGCTGATCTGGGTGGTCAGGCGCGCGCCCTTGGTGCTGATCGGATCCTTGACCACCTGCACCACCACGTCCTGGCCATCGCGCAGCAACTCCACGATCGGCACCGACGATGGCAGTGGCAGGCTGGGTGCGGTTTCCTCGGTGTCGGCGGCCACCGGGGCCGGCCGCACCACGTCATTGGCGTGCAGGAACGCCGCACGGTCCAGGCCCACCTCGACAAAGGCCGCCTGCATGCCCGGCATTACCCGCTGCACCTTGCCCTTGTAGATGTTGCCGACCACGCCACGGCGCCAACCGCGCTCGATGTGCAGTTCCTGCAGCATGCCGTTCTCGATCACCGCCACGCGGGTTTCGCGCGGGGTGACGTTCACCAGGATTTCTTCGGACACGTCCCTCATTCCCCCTTGTCCATGGAATCGTCGGCCGCGTCTGCGGCAAAGGCCGCCAGCAGCGCAGCGGTCTGTTGCAGCGGCAACCCCATCACCCCGGAGTAGCTGCCCGCCAAATGGCTGATGAAACGTTCCGCGCCGCCCTGGATGGCGTAGGCGCCGGCTTTGCCCATCGGCTCACCGGTGGCCACATAGGCCTGGATCTGCGCTGGGCTCATCGGCGCGAATGTCACCTCCGACACCACCGTTTCCAGCGCATGGCGCCCATGGGCCGCCAGTGCCACCGCGGTGATCACCCGGTGGCTGCGCCCGGCCAGCGAGGCCAGCATGGCCTCGGCGTCGGCGGCATCTACCGGTTTGCCATAGACGCGGTCATCCAGCACCACCTCGGTGTCCGAGCCCAGCACCACCGCCTGCGGGTCGTCACCCACAAGGGCCAGGCCTGCCTGTGCTTTGTCCAGCGCCACCCGGCGCACATAGGCTTCGGCGGCCTCCCCCGGGGCACGCTGCTCCGGCACCTCGAGATCGAGTGCGCGGAAAGGCATACCAAGGCGGGACAGCAGTTCGTTTCGGCGGGGGGAGCGGGAGGCGAGATAAAGCATCGGGAAAGCATAACCCGGGCCAGCAACCTGAATGATCGGCATTGCCGGCAAAGTGACGCCGACCCCATCATGGCTCACCACCCGTTCATCGCCCTGTGTTCATTTTCACGATCCAGACAAGGAGGATCACCATGCGCCGTACCACCCTCGCCCCGCTGCTGCTGTCCCTGTCACTCGCCCTGGGAGCCTCGATGACCGCCAATGCCCAAACCGTACCCGCCGTGGTGGCCAGTGATGCCACCTTGCTGAACATTTCTGCCCAGGCCGAAGCCAAGCGGGTGCCTGACGTGGCCACTCTGTCGGCCGGCGTGGTCACCCAGGCCGTCGACGGCAACACCGCCATGCGCGAGAACGCCGTGCAGATGGACAAGGTGATGGCTGCGATCAAGGCCGCCGGCATTGCCGAGCGCGACATCCAGACCAGCGGCATCAACCTCAGCCCGCAGTACCGCTATGCCGACAACGAAGCGCCCAGGATCACCGGCTACCAGGCCAACAACACGGTCAGCCTGAAGGTGCGCGATATCACCAAGCTCGGCAAGGTGCTGGACAGCCTGGCCGCACAGGGTGCCAACCAGATCAACGGCCCCAGCTTCGAGATCGACCAGCCTGAGCCGGTCTATGACGAAGCCCGCCTGGCCGCGCTGAAGAAGGCCCAGGCCCGTGCCGAAACCTATGCCAAGTCGCTGGGCTTGCGCGTGCGTCGCATCGTCAGCATCTCCGAGGGCAACCAGGGGGGCTTCCGGCCGATGCCGATGATGGCGATGGCCGCTGGCCGCAGCGCCAAGGCGGAAATGGACACCGCCGTCTCGCCGGGCGAAAGCAGCGTCTCGGTCAGCCTGGACGTGGTGTTCGAACTGGGCCGCTGAGCAAACCAGCAACAACCACCGGAACGGCGCCTGCGGGCGCCGTTCCTGTTTCCTGCGGCGCAACGCGCGGCCGCCAAACTGTCCGCCAGCTGAGCAGGAACAACGCTACGGCTTGTCGAAACCGTGAATAACAGGCGCACTGCAGCTACGGGACGCAAACCAGCAACCCCGTCCCGTGTCATCGCGCGTTGTTCTCTGTCACACGCCCACGCATGGAGGTGCAAGATGGTCCGTACACAGCACGGCAGCACGTCTTTCCATTTCGAACCGGCACGCATCCTGGCCTATAGCGCCGCCATCGCCCTGCACCTGCTGGCGGCGGCCCTGTTGTTGATACCACTGGCACAGGCACCGATACGCAGCGAACCGGCGCGCGAGGCACGCTGGCAGGTCCCTGAGCCCAAGCCGGTCATCCCCACCCCGCCCACCCCCATCCCGCAGGTACCGGTCACGACCAAGACGCCGCCACCGGCACGCCAACCCGTGCTGCAGGCCCCGGTGGACACCGCACCGCTGCCGATCTTCGCCACCGACGCGGTCATCACCCTGCCAACCGATGTGGCCCCTGCCGACCCCCAACCCTCGAGCGAGGTGGGCCCTGCTGGAACCTCTGCCCCGTTGGAGGGCGTGCAACTGCGCTATCTGAGCGCCCCACCACCGAGCTACCCGCGTGATGCCCTGCGCGCTGGCGCCGAAGGCACGGTGATCCTGCGGGTATTGGTAGGCGAAGACGGCGTGCCCGTGCAGGTGACGGTGGAACGTGGCAGCGGCAACCGCAGCCTGGATACCGCCGCCCGCACGCAGGTGTTGCGTCACTGGAAGTTCCAGCCCGCCGCCGACGGCGGCCGCGCGGTTCAGGCTTATGGCCTGATCCCGGTGGATTTCAAGCTGAATTGAGGGCCGGATCACAGAGCGGGGAGGATTTCTAAACCGCAACGAAAGAGCGGTCGGAAATCAGCCCGCCATTAATTGATTTTTCACAAGCTCCTCACTCCTGAAAAACATAGATTCGCGGCCGTCGATGTTCGTCGGCCGCTTTTTTTTGCGGCCTTTATCACTGCAGTTCCTTTTGGAGAGAAGACTGTGAAACATCCGACCCGCATCCGCAGCAACCGACTTAGTAGCGCAATCTGCCTGACGATAACGCCCGCGCTTCTAGCCGCGGCAGCTTCCTCGGCCATCGCTCAGGAAGCCGAGAAGCCCACCACGCTTGATCGCGTCACCGTCACCGGCTCCAATATTCCACGTACTGATACCGAGACGCCTTCCCCAGTGCAGGTTATTACCCGCCAGGAGATCGATCGAACCGGCAAGGGCAATGTGGCCGAGTACCTGCAGACCCTGACCGCCGACGGTGCCGGCTCCATCCCGAAGACCTTCGGCAATGGCTTTGCTGGCGGCGGTGCAGGCATTTCCCTGCGCGGACTGGGCGCAGGATCAACACTTGTTCTGTTGAACGGCCGTCGCATGGCTACCTATGGGCTGGCGGACGATGGCCAGAAAGTTTTCACCGACCTGAGCACCATCCCACTGGATGCCGTTGAGCGCATAGATGTGCTCAAGGATGGTGCTTCAGCCATCTATGGCTCCGACGCCATAGCCGGTGTGGTCAATATCATCCTGCGCTCGGATTTCACCGGTGCAATACTGCGTGGTTCCTACGGCTTATCCGGGGACAGTGATGGCGACCAACGCAAAGCGACACTGACGGCAGGTACCGGCAGCTTGGCCGAAGACGGCTGGAACGCATTCTTCAGCCTGGACGTGGGCAAATCCGACGCCATCCGCACCTCGGACCGACGCGACCGGAAGTGGATCGGCACCGGCGATCTTCGGCGTTGGGGTTATGACATCGATGGAAGTCAGTTCCTGGGCGGCGCCTTCAACGGCACAGCCGGCCAAGGCTCCTCGCCCACCGGCAGCATTTACGCCCCGGATGGAACCATCGAAAGCCTGCCAGGCTGCGCCGCCCTTTCGAGTGTTACGCCACAGGATTCACGCGGGGGCTGCGTGTGGGACCAGACCCAATTCCGTGACCTGGCGCCCGAAGAAAAGTACGTCAATCTATTTACCCGCGCCACCTTCGCCTTTGGGGACAGCTCCGAAGCCTATGTTGAAATGGGCTACTCGAAGAAGCAGACTCGTTTCCAGAACACCCCGTCAAACATCTCCGGCAGCTGGGGCTACCCAGGCGGCCCCGTCAATGCCAACAGCGGCCCCGGCGCGGTGATGCTGGGCCCGGATCATCCCGACAATCCGTACGATGAAGCCGTGCGCGTTCGCTACTCCGCTTTTGATGTCGGCCCACGCGTAACCAACAACACCAACGAGTTCTTCCGCTTCCTCGCCGGCGTCAAAGGCACTTGGGGAGACTGGGACTATGACACCGCCTACCTGCATTCGAGCACCAATCTGGTGAACAAGCGTGATGGGTTCCTTCGCTACAGTGCAGTGCGCTGCGTGCTGGAAGACCCCAACTGCGCCGCGGGCGTGTGGAACATAGGACAGGGGTCCGAAAGCAATCCACAGAGCCTGTACGACTACATTTCCCCCACCATCAGCGCTCGCGCCAAGAGCGAGTTGGACATGTTCGACTTCAAGGTTTCGCGCTCCCTGGCTGACCTTGCCGGCGGCCCCCTGGGATTGGCGCTGGGCACGGAGTGGCGCAAGACCAGCAACTCACTGACCCCCCAGACCTACACCGACCAAGGCGACATCATAGGCTTGGGCTATTCAGCCTATGACGGCACCCAGAATGTATACGCAGCTTATGCCGAACTGTCGGCGCCGGTATTGCAGCAACTTGAGCTCAATGCAGCCATCCGCTACGACAAGTATGAAAGCGGCGATGGGGCGGTGAAGCCAAAGGTGGGCTTCAAGTGGAATCCAAGCGAATGGTTCGCTCTTCGCGGGACATACGCGGAAGGCTTCCGCGCCCCCAACCCGGCGGAGAACGGCGACGGCGGCCTGGCAGCATTCTCGCGCGCCAATGACCCTGTCCGTTGCCCCAACGGCACCCCAGCCCCTGGCGCCACCCAGGCGGATTGCGGCCTGCAGCCGGTGGCGATCATCACTCGCCCCAACAAAGACCTGAAACCCGAAGAGTCAAAGAGCTACTCACTGGGTATCGTTCTGCAACCCACCAGAACAACCTCGGTCACGATTGATGCATGGCGAATCAAGCGCACCGACGAAATCGCCCAAGGCGATACCTCTGCGGCAATCCTGGCCGGCAACGTGCTGCGCGACACCAACCTGCTGAATGGCGTGCCGGGCACCGGGTCGATCCTCGCGGTCAACACCTCCTACGTCAACGCTGCCCAATCCGAAGTCGAGGGTGTTGACTTGGATATCCGCCAGGACATCCCGCTGGGCAATGCCGGCGATCTACGCCTGGATGCGCAGTGGAGCCACACCAGCAAGTTCGAGCGCACTGATGGTGGTGACACCAGCGACTACGCAGGTACGCACGGCAACTGTGACGTTACCAACTGCATCGGCACGCCAAAGGACCGCGGCAACTTCGGCGTTACATGGAATTACGACGCCTGGTCGGTCAGCGGCATCGTCAACTACATCGCAAAAATGGAGAACAAGGACAAGCGCGGCGGCGACTACTTGTCGTTCTACGCCAACGGCGATCCGGTGAAGGAAATTCCATCGTTCACCACCTTCGACCTGTCCGGTCGCTGGAATGTCACCGAAGCCTTCGAACTCAGTGCATCGGTGCAGAACGTATTTGATCGCATCGCCCCGCTCGACCCAGCCACCTACGGTGCTATCAACTATAACCCGCTGCACTACAGCGGCGCAGTGGGCCGTTATTTCACACTCGGCGCCAAGTACACGTTCAAGTAACCGTTCAAGTAACCGTTCAGGGGCACTGTGCCAGCCGCCCCTGCCCCCCCCCCTGAAACGCCGCGAGCAATCGCGGCGTTTCGTTTCTGCCACCCCGTTCTTGCATTCCATGTCCGCAATGGATGGAAATGGCACACACTGATGCCTGCCACCAAAGGGTGACCACGACAGTTCATGGATGCGAACATGCCCGCCACGGATCTGCTCCGCACCTTGATTCGCCGCTTTCTGGCGCAGCCTGCATCAATGCAGCAAGCCACGGATGCCTTTGCCGGCCTCACCGCAGCCAGCAACATGCTGCAGCCCTTTGCGCTGGAGCGGATGGAACGGCAGATTCGCGAAGAGATCATGGCCAACAACGCCGCAGCCTGCCCACCGCGCTGGTGGCGGCAAGCGCCGCCCCGCCCACTTACGTGGCTGGATCTTTGCAACGCGGACGGTTATGTGCGGGAACGCTGCCTCCGCTGCTTGGGCCCGGCACCAAGCGCCTTTTTCATGAGCCTGGCGATACGACGCCTCAATGATTGGGTTCCCGAAGTCCGCGCATCGGCAAGGGAGAACCTTTTCCGCATTGCCTCCATCTCGGAGCCTTCTCATGTTGCTGGAGCCCTGGGTCAACTGCTTGCCACCATGAACACCTGGGGCCGGATGCAAGCCGATGAGTCGCGGGTAGTTGGACACCTCATGGCTATCGAAGCGGTAGCCGGCACTCTCATCCGCCAGATCATCCAGACTACGACCGGTCCGCAGGCAGCGATACTTGTGCAAGCTGCACGCACACAGGCACTGGATCACAGCCTGCTCGATCTGGCCACCCAGGCAGCACAACCGGCCGTACGCGCAACCGCATATCGCTTCCTGCTGGAAGATCGTGCCACTTGGGCCAGCGGTCGGGCGTGGGTCTGGACGGATCTGACATGGTGCAAGGGCAGGTTTGAACCCGTGTTCGCCCGGCGCCAGCTGACGTCAAACTGGCCCGCACAAACTGTCCTGAAGTCCGCACTGGAAGATCGCTCCCCTCATGTAAGGCGCGTCGGCGGACAATTTCTGGCCAAACATCTGGACATGCCTGACGCCGGTGCGTGCGCAGCGCGTTTGGCCGCAGACCGCTCGTCACAGGTAGCCGTGTGGGGACGCCATGCGCTGACCCGGCTGACGGAAGATCCCCGGTCGTCCGCTGCTACGACACCCTGATCAGCATCTTCCAGGCGAAAAAAAACCTGCATCCATGGATGCAGGTTTTTTTTCAAATCCTGGCGCCCGAAGTTGGACTCGAACCAACGACCCCCTGATTAACAGTCAAGTGCTCTAACCGGCTGAGCTATTCGGGCGGGGAGGCGCATTCTA
>DKPB01000059.1:495-73676 GCA_002471015.1 Stenotrophomonas sp. UBA7346 | reverse complement strand
CCGCAAGGGGAGAGGGGCTAAAACCACAGCCAAAACCAAAACAGGATTCCCCTACCGCCCCCCTCCACAAAGAGAAGAGGCAGAAGCTGCTAAATTGCCGCGAATGCCGATCCGCCCCTACCAAGTCGCTGATGCCAACGCCTGCTTATCGCTGTTCGACAGCAATGTGCCCGAGTACTTTGCACCAGCCGAGCGCGCTGACTTCGAGCAGTTTCTAGAGCGCGATGCGCAGAGCTGCGCCTATCAGCTGATCGAACAAGATGGCCGTGTTGTCGCCTGCGGCGGGTTATCGATCCGACCAGATGGCGTGGCCGGTTTCTGCTGGGGCATGGTCGAACGCAGCCTGCAGCGGCGGGGTTTGGGCAGGCAATTGAGCCTTGCGCGTTTACAGCAGGCCAGACAGGACCCGGACGCGAAGCGCGTGGAGCTCAGTACCAGCCAGCACACGCAGGACTTCTATGCGCGACTCGGATTCACCGTGACCCGGGTCGTGGCTGATGGCCACGGCCCGGGTCTGGATGCAGTCGAGATGGTGTTGGTGCTGCGCGAAGACTGAAGCCGTCATCAGCTGCTGGACAGCTTCATCAGCACCAGGCCGCTGACGATCAGCACGGCCGCGCCAATACGCATCGCGCTGACCTGCTCGCCCAGGAAGATGATGCCAATGATGAAGGCGCCCACCGCGCCGATGCCGGTCCAGATCGTATAGGCGGTGCCCAGCGGCAGGCTGCGCATGGCCAAGGCCAGCAACCAGAAGCTGGCGATCATGCCGATGATGGTGACGATGCTGGGTACCAGCCGGGTGAAACCATGGGATTGCTTCATCGCCAGTGCCCAGACGATTTCCAGCACACCGGCAACCACGAGATAGATCCACGCCATACAGCCTCCTTGAGAAGCCAGGCCGTCCTGGATGAAGTCCCGTGCTGGGCGGAGGTCGTCCTCCGATGGGCGGGCATTCTATCCAAGCCAGACCGGATGGGCCGTCAACGCCCGCTGACGGGTTACATGGGGTTCAAGCCGGAATGCTGGCCGGGCGGCGCATGCATACGTTACAATCGCCGCACACGATCAGGACCAGCTCCAGTTTGTGTCCGGTCCCTGCGCTTCGGCGGCTGATGATCCCATCGCCCCACGTTCTGGAATCGTGAATGGCCGCGCACTGCGCGGCCAAACCGTCTCTATGGTGGCCCCGTCGGCCCCTCGCGACGCTAGGTCGAAAATCCCGCCAGGGCCGGAAGGCAGCAACGGTATCGATCGACGCGGGCGCCGAGGTCAGCCGGCGGGGTCGCCACCTTTTCAGGCCCTTGAAATTGACGCTGCTGATGAAGCGGTGGCGTTGTCCGTGCGCGCGATAGCGCCGTAGCCCGGGTAAGCGCAGCGCACCCGAGGTTTTGGCCGGGTCGATAGACTGGCTGTCGGCCACGAAGTTGCCTTTTACGGATTGCGAGCTACCTGGCTTGCGCGCCCCCGGGTGCGCTGCGCTTACCCGGGCTACGTTGCTACATTGCTTCGGAGGGTTCGGAGAGGACTGACAGAGGCTGGCTCCGGCCTTGCCCTCACCCCAACCCCTCTTCCGCAGACGGGGGAGCAGCTCAGTCATCATTGCTCCCATCACGTTGGGCGCTACGTGCCCTCAGACTTCGCGGGGCCGAAGCCCACCACTCAGCCTTCGAACGGCTCGGCGCATGGCGCCGTCGGTTCGGCCAACACAACGCACTCACCGGGCATCGCCACGCGGTGGCCGCGCGCGCGCAGCGCTTCGCCATCGGCGGCGCTGGCGTAGTGGTAGAGCATCATCCGCGCCCGGGTGGCGGCGTCGTATTCACGCTCCAGATCATCCACACCGGTGTGCGAGGGATTGCCGTGCAGGCCGCAATCGTGGGCGATCAGCTCGTTGTCATCGGCAAAACGCGCCAGCATTTCCGGGATGGGCCGGGTGTCGCCACTCCATACCAGCGCGCCCTGCAGGCGCAGCCCATAAGCGGTTTCCGGCCAGTGATGGCGCACCGGGAACACCTCCAGGCGCACGCCCTCATGCCAGAACGCCTCGCCCACCACGATCAGCTGGAAGGCATCCCAGAAGTTGGCGCCGCCTTCGGCCAGCACATTGGGGTAGTCGCCCACCCGCTTGTGCAGCAGTGGCACCAGCGGCGCCGGCACGTACAGCCGCACCTTGCCGCGCCGCTGCGCATTGAAGAAGGCATCGACGAACAGGCGCTCGAAACCGGCCACATGGTCCAGATGGATATGGGTCACGAACAAGGCATCGGGCATGCGGCCGTAATGATCGCGATAGGCAGTCAGCCCTTCACCGCCGCAATCGATGGTCAGCCACGGCGCGCCACCGCGCTCGATCACCGACATCGGCGAACCCAGTTCCACCGCCGACGCATTGCCGACGCCCAGAAAACGCAAGGCCCAACTCATTTCACACGCCCCGGTTCCAGGCCAGATCATAGGCGCGGCGCAGCCGCGCGTAGTCCTGCTCCACGTCCTCGCGGCTGCGCTCACCGCGCAGCTTCAACAAGGACCGCAGCAGGCGCTTGAGGTTGCGCTCGCGCCAGCGCGTGGCAGGGATGCGCATCACGCCACGATCGAAATCGATCAGCCAGCCATGGCCGTTGGCGTCAAACAGAATGTTGTGGGCATTGAGGTCGGCGTGGTCCAGCCCGGCGCGGTGGAAGCGCGCGATCATGCGCCCGGCCTCTTCCCAGGGCGCACCGCGCCCGGCCACCAGCGCGCGGTCGGCCAGCGAGCGCACATCCTCCAGCCGCTCCATCAGGATCGCCGCGCGGTAGCGCAGGCCCTCGCGCATGTAGAACGCCGCCAGTGGCCGCGGCACAGGCAGCTTCAGCGCGACCAGCTTACGCATCAGCCGGAACTCGGCAAAGCTGCGGGTGCGGTGCGAGCCTTGCCACAGGTAGCTGTCGCGGCTGAACCGGGCAGCCACGCCGCCGCGCAGGTAGTGCCGCAGCACGCAGCGGCCAAACGGCGCATCCACGAACCAGGCACCGCCACGCCCGCCCTCGCCCACCGGCCGCGCACGCTCGCCCCAATGGGTGGGCGCGAACAGGCTCGGTTCGGCTTGCCGCAAGCGTTCGCGGTCGAACAGAATGGCGCCATAGCCACGACCATCGCGGCACGGCGTCAGCGCTTCAGTGGCGTCAAATGCGACCATTCATTGCGAGTCTAACAACACATGCCTGCAACGTCCCCCCCACTGTGTCTCTTGCGCCTCTCCGCGCTGGGGGATGTGACCCACGTCGTCCCCCTGGTACGCACCCTGCAGGGCGCAATGCCGGGCACACCGCTGCATTGGGTGATCGACAAGGCAGGCCACAAGCTGCTTGATGGCCTGCCCGGCGTGCAGTTCCACGTCTACGACAAGAAGACCGGCCTGGCGGGAATGCGTGCGCTGCGTCGCGAATTTCCCGGCGGAGGCTTCCAGGCCCTGCTGCAGATGCAGGTTGCCGCGCGCGCCAACCTGTTGTCGGCCTTCATCCCGGCGCGGCGCCGCATCGGCTACGACAAATCGCGCTCCAAGGATCTGCACGGGCTTTTCATCAACGAGCGCATCCCCGACCGGCCTGGCATCCATGTGCTGGATGCGATCGGCAGCTTCTGCGAACCGCTGGGCTTCAAGCAGACCGAGGTGAGCTGGGACCTGGCCACGCCGCCCGAGGCGCACGACTGGGCCCGTGCGCAGTGGCAGGACGATGGCCGCCCGGTACTGATGATTTCGCCCTGCTCCAGCCACCAACGCCGCAACTGGTATGCCGAGCGCTATGCCGCCCTGGCTGACCACGCCGCCAGCCAGGGCTGGCGGGTAGTGCTGTGCGGCGGCCGCAGCGACCTGGAACGCAGCACCAGCGACGCCATCCTCGCCGCCATGCAGCATCCGGCATTGGACCTGGTCGGCAAGGACACGCTCAAACAACTGCCCGCCCTGCTGGCCCGCGCGCAACTGGTGGTCACCCCCGATTCCGGCCCGATGCACATCGCCAACGCGGTGGGCTGCAAGGTGCTGGGCCTGCATGCGGCCAGTAACCCGGCACGCAGCGGTCCTTACTCCGACCGTCGTTACTGCGTGGACCGCTACGACGATGCCGCGCGCCGCTACCTGCACACGCCTGCGGCCGAGCTCAAGTGGGGCACCAAGATCGAGTTTGACGAGGTGATGTCGCTGATCACGGTTGACGACGCCATTGCCGCCTTTGAGCGTTACCGCGCGGATCATCCGAACTGAGAGGCTGCCAGGCTGCAATGCGGGAGCTGCGTAAGCCGCGAAGCGCGTGGTTCACGAGAAAGCCTGAAAGCCAACCCCTCCCCAACCCTCCCCTGCTGCGCAAGGGAGGGAGCAAAGCGAGGCAGCACTGCAGCTGTCAGCCTGCGCGATAGTCCTGGTAGGACTTCTCTTCCACGTAGCTGGAGCCCAGCGCCAGATTGATGGCCTTCTTGATGCGCGCGCGCTCGTCGTTCTGGATGTAGACACTGCGTGCCAGTTGCACGAAAGCATCATCAAAGGCCTGCGCCTTTTCCTTCAGGCGGATATCGTCCTCGATATCCCACAGGCGTTCGTTCACTGCCTTGAGTTCGCCCCGCAGCCCCGCGATGTCCTGGGCGGCAGCCGGATGCGCCGCCCAGGTGGCATCCAGTGCGGCCAGTTCCTTGCGCACATTGGCCAGCTTGGCTGCATCACTCATCCGCTCGGACTTGATCTGCAGGATCGAGATCTTGTCCAGCAACTCGCCAAAGGACACGGGCACAAGGATTTCAGACATGGAAGGCACCTACATAACGTGGCGCTTAGTCTAACCGCTCGCTGCCGCCGGCTCGGCCTGGAACGCTGCGTCATGGCGAGACGATTGCGCCGCCCCACCCTTAAATGATAATGATTCTTATTTACAAGGGAGCGCAAAAGCATGCGCGTCGATCCCTCCCGCTTCCCGCTGGTCTGGCTGGACAGTTCACCCGCCAACGCCGAGCCCACTGACAAGGTGCTGGACGACATGTCAGCCCTGCTTGCCCGCCAGCAGCCTTTTGTATTCCTTGCCGCAGGTGGCTTCGACGACGCCGAGCCCGATCTCGATGCACGGCGCAAGGTCGCCAGCTGGATGAAGGCCAACAAGCCCGCCATCGTGCGGTACATCAAAGCACAGCTGCATGTTGCCGACACTGTGGAGGCACGCGACAAGGCACTGGAATTCGGCCGCATCTTCGAGAACTTCTGGGGCTATCCGTTGCTGGTCGTGGGCAGCAGTGACGAAGCGGAAACCAGGGCACGTGCGCTGCTGGGTTGAATCAGCCGACCGCCCCTGCCCGCTTGCCGCCAAGCAAAAGAAAGCCGCCCAGTGGGCGGCTTTTCGGTATCTGGCGGAGCGGCGATTGATTCGGCGTTTCGCATCTCACCCTTCGGCGGCTGCGCCGTCTCACCAGCTACGCCGGCGGTCGAACCCATTGGGGTTCTCACCTCCCATGCTTCCCCAAGCTGAAAAAGAAAAGGCCACCCGATGGGTGGCCTTTTCTTTTCTAATCTGGCGGAGAGGGGGTCTGCCATAGAACTGCCCATGGAAGTCCAACAGGATCTCAAGAATTTAAAATTTAACGTTTATATTCAATGCATTACTAGGCATCACATCCACCAGCGTCCAGCAACATCCTTCGCCACCCAATGCGAAATGGCATACCAGATGGCATACTGGACGGCATACCAGATGGCATACCGCGCACGCATGGCACTGCTAACCGACATCAAAGCTCGAAGCATCACTCCCGGAAGCGCAGCACTGCCACACGGCGGAGTTACCGGCCTGAGCCTGCTTCCTTCACGCACACGGAAGGGCCAAGGCAAGTGGGTCTTGCGATATGTAAGCCCTATCACTGGCAAGCGGCGCAATGCTGGCCTAGGCAGCTACCCGCATGTGGGCGTCGCACTTGCCGGCAAGCTGGCTCGCGCAATGCGCGATGAGATTGCACTGGGGCAAGATCCCCTGGCGATCAAGGAGACCCCAGGGGCCGCACCGGTGATGCCATCCTTCCAACAGGCAGCAGAACAGGTACACGCCGAACTGAAGCCAGGCTGGAAGAATGCCAAACACGCACAGCAGTGGATCAACACACTTACCGAATACGTTTTCCCAAAGATCGGCTCCTTGCCGATGGATCAACTTCAGCCTCGCCATATGGCCGATGTCCTACGCCCAATCTGGCTGGAAAAAGCGGAGACCGCCTCCCGGGTAAAGCAGCGCTTGCACGCCGTGATGGCCTGGGGCTGGGCACACGGGTTCAATCAAGCCAACCCGGTGGATGTCGTCACGCACCTGTTGCCTGTGCAACCCAGCAAGACGGTCCGACAAGAGCATCAACCGGCCATGCCTTGGGCCGACATCCCGGCGTTTGTCAAAGCCAGACTTGTGGATGCAACCGAGCTGGATGTCACCAAACGCGCGCTGCTGTTCTTAATTTTGACCGCTGCACGCTCTGGCGAAGTTAGGGCTATGACTTGGGAAGAGGTCAATTTCCGGAATAAAGTCTGGATCGTCCCCGCTGATCGCATGAAAGCCAGCCAGACCCATCGAGTCCCACTCTCTGAGCAAGCTCTGACATTGCTGCAGAAACAGATAGGCAAGCACGATCAACTGGTCTTCCCATCGATCCAGGCTCGAACAATCCTCTCGGACATGACCCTGACTGCGCTCCTACGTCGCCTGAAAGCCCACAGCGATAACGAGAAGCGGATAGCCACCGCCCACGGCTTCCGATCAAGCTTTCGTGACTGGTGCAGCGAAAAGGGCTACGCACGAGATCTAGCTGAACGTGCATTGGCCCACACAGTCAAGAACAAGGTCGAAGCCGCCTATCACCGCACTGATCTGCTGGAGCAGCGACGCCCCATGATGCAAGCATGGGCTGATTTCGTCCTTCCATCGACAGCATGAGATAGGCAATGCTCTTCGCTCTACATATCGAAGTTGCTTACAAGCTAGTTGGCATGGCCCCAGCAGCCTTCTTCGAATACGCGACAGGGCTGAGCCACATGAACTATCGACGAGGCCGCGGCTACACCGCTTTCATGGCCAAGCGCGAGAAAGTCGAAGCAGATGCGGACTCGCTACTGCTACGAATGCTCCAGAAACGAGGCGTCCCAGGCGCCGAATTTCGAGGATTCAAGGACGACATCCCTCAGGGACACTCGGCGATCATGCTCTATGGGTTAGATTTACTCAACGAGCACACATCCACAGCAACCAGAGAACTGGTAGCCCAGTTCGATGCGTCAGACAAACTACTTTGGTATTTGCCTGACACAGACGTACCCGGCTTTCTCAACGAAATTGGGCCTCTGTCTCAACTGGGGCCAGCCTACTGCACCCCCCTGGCAGTGGCAGATATTAGAGATCCCTCGCTGGAGCTGAAACTGGAACTTACCGAACCGGAGCGGACTGCCCTCAAACTTGTCCTAAACCGCCGTGCCAACATGGCGCTGTCATTCTTGGCAGCCGTAGATCACGAAATTGGGCATTCGATTGGACGGACTGGGGTACCAGATGCCTTTGCAGGCCTCCCAAGATTTGCCGTGCTGCTGGCACCCCCTGGGCCAGCTAATCGGCGCCGCCATTCCCCAGCAGATCCCGTTGCACGCCTGGTTGATTTCATCGGCGCCTTTGGCTATTTCTCGCGTGAAGGCAGCTTGCCTGAGCGCCCACTCTCTATCGAAGAGATGGGCGCTCAGGTAGATCTATCAGGAATACGGCTTGGCGAGGGCGATCGGTTTTTACGTAGCTTGAGAAGTGGCAAAGCCCCACTGATCCGAAAGTCATTCAGAACACTGGTTCACACCCAACTCTGGACTCCTAAAGCCAAGACCTCTGATCTCGACACCCAAGCGGATTTACTCGAAACCTACTTGGTAGCCGCACACATGTTTAGCCTTCTCCTCCCTAACCACCCAACTGCCCTCGGGCACATGGACCGCACGGGCTGGCGGGAGGCCTATCTGGGATGGTGGGAGCGGCATAGACACCGCTACCCACCCCCGGCCCCATCGACAGGCCCCCTGCCACCAGCTTGGCTGATCGATCCGTAGTCAGCGCTTCGCAGGCGCGTTGCTGCGGTTGCCGCCTGACGGCATCCCAGGCTTGGTCGACGGCCACCCAGCGGGGCCTCGAGCACCGCCGGCAGTCGAACCGCCCTTCGAGCCACCACGGGCCTTCCCAGCCGATCCACCATTACCCTTCGCCATGTTCGTCTCCTTGTTAGCCCCACACGGGGCAAGGAAATATTGAATGGTGGCGCGCCGCGATTAAGCCCTGAAATTTCACAGGTGGAAATTGCGCTGGTGAGGCTGGCCAGCTTCACCAGGCTCAGAGCTCTGCATGGGTGAAGCTGTGCTCAGTGGTCGCCAATTACTCGGACAGAGGCGCGAGTCGTGCATCAGGCATGTACTGGCTCCAAAGCATCTTCACCCATCTTCATGATGTAGTGTGGCTCTTGGCCGATGGCATCGAACATCGCGCGGAACTTACCCAACAGATAGGGCACGTCGTATTCGGTCCAGTCAATTGGTGGACCATTGATCGCGTCTCGGTGGGAACCTCGATCGACGAAACGATCCAGCGCTGCGTACTTGCTGGATGTATCTGCGTCGGCCAATTGCTGGACTGCCACGGGGAAGTCAGAAGACCCGGTGGTGAAGGTGAAGAATTGCTCCAGAATGTTACGCATGGCGTTGGGCACGATCTGGGTCGGGATCTTCCCGTCCTTGGCATCCCTGAGGATCTGCCACCACACGTCGTAATCGTTTAATAGCTTGGTGGGATCCAGCGCTTCGACCTGCGAATACGCGTTCTTGACCACGCGCAGCAACCCGCAGTGGTTGTGCGCCCTGGGCAGACTCGTCTTGTGCTGACGGATCAGCTCATGGAAGAAGTACAGGTTGTGGGTCAGGACGATCACCTGCTTCACGAGCTGGGGGCGACCATCTGGCTTGGCCAGCTCACGGTGGATCATCGTGGCGATGTCATACACGTAGTTCTGGGAGAGGCTGGAGATCGGATCGTCGATGACGGCAATCGTGCGGCGGGGGTCAACATTCTCGTGTTCGTCGTGCGACCCCTTGAGCGACTCCATGAAGTAGAGAAACGCGATCAGCGTTTTCTCACCTTCGCTCAATGACTTCGTCTCGCTAGTGGCTATCCCTGGGCGAACCAGGCAGTACACGCGATCCTCGTCTGTCTTGCGATCGATGCTAAATGCCGTGATCCCCAAGCTGCGGAGTCGATCGTTGATCGCATCGATTGAGGCATCGACGCCCTTTTGAAGCCGGCGCAGCTCACGTAATTCGGTGTTGAGGCCATCTCGCTCCTGCCCCCTCGCTTGCAGGCCTGCCTTTGCCTGTGTTTCGGCTTCCTGCAGCGGTCCGAGTAACGCATCATGGTGCGCGTAGGCGTCCATACGCTCGGCATGCATGACCTGGAAAAACATGGTCTTAATCCGCTCACGCTCGCCCCTGCGATCCCGGATGCGCGCATTGAAGTCAGCGATCAGCGCGTTGAGCTTGGCCAATGCTTCGACCAATGCGTCTACATTGACAGGGGAGATGGACACCGCCTCCCCCGGCTGCGCTTCTTTCCGACGCAACGCCGTCAGTGTGTCGTGGAATGCCCCCCGAGCTTGGGTCCAGGCAGGCTCCACCCCTGCCTCTCTTGCGTCGGGGTCGGTCAAAATGGTCTGGGTACGCTGCTCTAACGCGTCGAGCTGGACGGCGTAGCTCTGAACCAGCAGCGAGATCCTGTCGACCTTCGCCTTGCGCTCGCCTTCCAGGAGCCTCGCCAACTCTTCGCGGAAATCGTGGGGCAACCCCTGCTGGCAAAACGGACATTGATCCTTATGCGTGTAAGCCTGTCCACGCGCGACCCAGTCCGCGTTGCCCAGTTCGGCAACGAATGGTGCTAGGCGACTCGAGGTCGACACCTCCACGACCTCACCCCAAATGGGGTCATTCTCGATCCGACTCAGCGCACTGGTATCCAGGGACACCAATGCGCGCTCACTTTCGGTGCCAGAAACATCGGCCCAGCACCTTTCAAGGCGTTCGATCGTGTCCAGCTGCCCGTTCTCGGGCAAGGCATGTGTGCGCAGGTCGGTGAAGAATTTTTCCTTGTTCCGGCCGTAGCCCTCAAGCAAGGAAGCCAGTACCGTCTTCTTGCCCCAGTCGTGGGCCTTCCAGATCTCGTCCTTGGCCCGTACCAGCTCCTTGGCAAGGTTGCTTTCGGCTGCCTTGACACTTGTGGTGGCGTCGGCGATCAGAACGTCCAACTCGCCGTTTCGGGTCTCGATGTCCTGGATACGTTGCTGGCGGACAGTGTCGACTTCGCCGACGGTGAAGATGCCTTGGATGGGCTGGCCGATCAGGCGTTCAACGTAGTGGTGGTTGTAGACCAAGTATCGGTAGCGCGCATTGTCGGTTGTCTCGATCCTGCAGTGCGCAAAGGCGGGATCGTTGCGTGCCAGCCCGTCGACCACTTCACCGATAGAAGACTTTCCTGCTCCGTTGAGACCGTAGACGTAAGTCGCAGGTTTGTTCGGGATCTGGACCGAATGCGCGTTGGTGGAATGAAAGCTCTTGTGACGATGGATTGAGATTGTTCGGATCATGCTCACTGCCCCCTATGTACTCTCTTTGTACCAGAGCGTCAGGTCCGGTGAGAAAGCAGAGCGGGCCATGGCCGTGCTAGACCAGATCAACGCGAAATTTGGCAGGTACCCATGCAGTCGGCAACGCCGGCTGGCGACCTGAAGGATCGAGGTCTGGCGAGCAGTCCGACGCACCTATCAACACCCAATGGCCGCTCTCATTGCGTTCGTTGTCTCCACGCTATACAACGAAGTGGATCGACCTTATGCAGGTCCGCTGATAAGGATCGGCGACATAGCGATCATCAAATGCTATACACAACCAAAAGGATGGCGGTTGAAAATGGAAAGCAGCAACAACGAATCAGGGAAGTACAAGCCGCGCTTCGACTTCGAAAAAGATCAAGCAACAGACCAATCAACAACTGGAAGCATCAACGATCTTTTGAATGAGCTCAATTACGAGCTTACAGAAACGCCAAGTGGCGGCAAATCAAAACACTCCGATGCCTCCGGAAAAACAATAACGCGCAAGGAGCTAAATGGAGTCATTGACTTCATCAACTCTACATTGGAACAAGAGATTCCCAGCGGGAATTGCACCCTCCCAATCTCTACTCTAAAAACAATAAAGCTCCTTTACATCAAGAACGACTCCAGCGACACCCAGCTGCTTCAAAGAATATCGAAACCAGGAACCATTAATCCCACCTTCGAGCACTGGACAGAACGTAACACCCCAAGAAACGAAAAGACCATAAAAGCAGCGTCCTATCTCATATCCACACTTGAGCGTGAGATTGACGAAGAAAGACGCAGCCAGATCCACATCAACAGACTCACACCATCGAAACTCCTTGAATACTACGCCAGACACATAAAAGAGCTTATAGACCCTATCTACATGGCTTTCGCCAGCAATGATGAAGCCATTGCAAGCGCTTTTATGTTTGGCGCACATCAAATAGAAAGCTATCAACCCTCACCTATCTTGCCCAGCAAAGAAGCCACCCCCGTCCACGAAAGGCTATACATTTATTTGCTAACGCTCCCATTCCTGCACTTCATTGGAGAGTATCAGCAGGTTGTCGAATCAGAAAACGAAGAGTTAAGCAAATACAAGATAGAGCCACTATTCGCTCACGCCATCTCCTCACCGACGGAGTGCGATGTTCTATTGCGACCTGTCACATCACTTGCAGCTATTCACTCCTTCCTGCAAACCCATGCAAATGAGCTGGCACGCTTGGTTCACCAAGCCACTGGATATGAGTTGAGATCCAGCGAGATCACAAACATAGCCAACGAAACGCAGAAGGTTCTGCATGCCTATGTCTTCCACGAATGGCACAGAACAGATCATGATGTCGTCAACGTTTCAATGGCCGACTGCGTTGCAGCCCTTTCAGCCATAACGATACAAAAGAAGATCAAAACGAAGTACACGCCCTACTGGAAAGGACAGAGCTCAAGCGAGAAAACGGTATCTCGCCTACTGAGTCACCTGGACACCTCAAGAGACATCGAAGAGCTATATGAAGAGGACTACATCCCGCAAGGCGCGATGCTCACCCTCTATCATCGATATTGCATCGCCTACGCATTACTTTTCGGCCGTAGCAACCGAATGGAAGCGTTTATGAGATTCCAGATCGCATATCTGAAGCACATGACCGTAGCTCACTCTCATTTCGATCTTGAAGCAGGAAACGAATACGAGAGAAAGATCAACATGTTTTGCGAAGACCTTATTCAATGTATCGAAGATCAAGCCACTTCGCATGCGATGTAATTTTTAACTTGCACCACCATTATACATATGTAGAAACTCACTTACGCCCTTCAAAGCAAAAACACGAAGATCGAAAGGTATCGAAGGGAATAGGAATCAAATAGAACTGACGATAGATTACAGGCAGGGTGTGGTACGCGCACTTACCCTTTCTATCTAATCGCAACACCCTTTGATCATGAGCATCCACCTAGAGCCGACAAGAATCACTCTTGTCGGCTTTTTTATTCTCCAAAGAGAAAGGGTGATACAGCAATGGCAAGTTTCCACTACAGCATCAAAAGCGGAAAGAAAGGCAGCGCACGCAGGCACGCCAACTACATCGAACGGCAAGGATCACATAGCGACAAAAAGGACCTCGTCCAAACAGCACATGGGAACATGCCCGAATGGGCAGGAGATGATCCGAAACGGTTCTGGAGCGTTGCTGACAAGCATGAGCGTGCCAACGGAGCAGTGTACCGAGAACATGAAATCACTCTTCCGAGTGAGCTCAGTACTGAACAGCAGGTCGAACTTGCCGACCGGCTTGCAAAGAATCTCGCAGGGAACAAACCCTACCAATACGCGCTTCATGCACCTGAAGGAAAACTCGGTGGCGATCCGAACCCGCACATCCATCTGATGTGCTCGGACAGACTGCCTGATGGCATCCCCCGTACACCTGAACAGACCTTCGCCCGCTACAACGCCAAGAACCCTTCCGCAGGCGGATGCCGCAAGGATAGTGGCGGAAAGAGCCCAATGGAGTTGAAGCAGCAGGTGACTGCACAGCGAAAGCTTGTAGCGGACACCCAGAATCAGTTCCTTGCTGAGAACGGATACTCCGCCCGTGTAGACCACCGCAGCTTGCGCGACCAGGGCATTACCAGGTCACCGGAGCGCCACCTCGGCCAACGCTTCGTCAAGGAGATGGCAGATGCAGAGAAGTCACAGTATGCTCAATGCCGTAAAGAAGCGCAGGTAGCTTCAGTCACTTAAAACCGGGCAGAGGCCAGTACCTCACCCAGTGATTCTGCGACAAAGTCGCAGAATCGCAATGGCACCTACTGACCACAGCAAAAAAGCCCCGGCCTATCGCCGGGGCTCCCTTGGTATAAAGACCGCTTACAGCGCCCTCCGATCGAAGTAGTTATTCATCAAGCGCAGATACGTCCTCTTGTCCCGGTACCCACTGCAGATCTGAATTGCTCCCTGGCCTTCAAGAACCGAGATAGCTGCATTCAGCCTTGCTCGGTCACGTACAGGTCCACAGCGCAAAATCTGATTCTTAGGTGCGTATGTATCGGAATAACGCCCCTGCCACCACCGCGTGAAGAGATAACTATCCAGTGCTTGGGCATCAACTTGGTCCTGAGCCATCACGAACGCAGGCGAGAACAGATGCTTGTATTCCTCAACATGCCACCGAACGATGTCGAAAGCACGATTGATCGTATCGAGGGTGATGTCACCGCCCTCTCCACTGAAGTACTGCATCGATGCAGCAAGTCGAGCAACGATTTCCATGATCTTTGCCGCGAAGTCATTGATATCACTCAAGTACTCCCCGTCGCGTAGCAAGGACTCCGTTTCTGATGCCAACTCTACCCAACGCGCCCTCGCATCAACCGAGAAGCACATCACTTCACGAGTAGTGGGGCCCGAGGCTGACATCTCTTTGTACTTGGATAACAACTCCGCGATCCGCTCATGGAATGCCGGCAGATGCTCCCATACCGGCTCCACGTCCTCGATTCGCCGGTAGCCCATCATGGATCGAGGCCAAGCGACCAGATAACGTGCCCAGTGCCCACTTCCCTTAGCGACAGAACCTCGCCTATTGAGGAACTGCTTGAGCGGTTCGTACTGGGTCATGATGCTGACCGACACGCGCGGATTCATAGCAATCAGATGCTCGTTCTCCGCACGATCCAACGGCATCATTCCTGGTGAATCCCAGAGACGATTGAGCAGGCCCACATTCGCCATTGCCTCGATCTTGAACAGCATGTGACCTTCGTCAGTTGTGATGGCGATGGACTCACCATCTCCCTGCACTGCCTCCATGATGGCCTTGGCCGTGATGTCCTGCCTCAGGAAACAGCGCAGGCGAGGTTGCAGAGGCTTCTTTTCTGCATACTCCTTCAGCTGCTCCTCCAGCGCTTCCACAGCCTTACCAGCAGCAACCGCTTTACTGATCGCACTCCTCAGTCCCTTCATCTTGGCCATCCAGAGTCCGAGCTCGATCTCATAAGACTCAGACTGCTGCTTGAACGCAGTCATCGCTTTCGTATCTGCATCGCGAAAAGGTACCTGCAGCAGCTCGAAGACCGTCGACTTGCGCTCTCCAGATTCAGCCACAAGCATCAAGTTCTGCGTTACTGGCCTGATCTGGCCGGTCGGCAACTTGACATCGATCAGTCCCTGGCAAGCCATCGAAATGGCATTGATTAGGCCCATGCCTACCATTGCATCGGGTACCTGAACATTGCGAAGGAGCTCAAGGCCTGCCTCACGTGCAACATGGTGAAAGGTTTCCAGGGGATATTTGGGGGCATAACGCTGCCAATTGGTTGTCATCATGCATCCTCCTCTGTCGTCTCAGCAGCGGTGTTTTCTTCGGCCTCGACCAACAGCTGGCCACAGCTCTGGCACCGGGTAGCATCGCCATCCGCATGGCGACGAGCACGCTCCTCCTTGAGCAGCTTGCGGAATTGAATCAGGTTCAGCTCATGCTTGTACGCAGCATTGAACTGATCTACCAAGACCTTCTTGCGCATCTTCCTTGCGATGTGCTCTTCAAGGATCGGATAGGCCTCCCTGAAATCCTGCTCAAGCTTGTTCTTCCCCTTGGACAACTGTTCACCAAGAGCGTGCGTGAGTGCGTCAAGAGGCGAGGTGTGGCTTACGAGGTTAGTCATCATCACTTCGCCTCCTTCGCACGACGGAACTTGACGGCACGCCCTTCAGCCCATGCCATGGCCTCATGCGTCCAGTAGAACTTCGGGGACAGTTCGCTGTCATAGAGCGGAATGCCCTTCGGGAAGTCCGGATCGGACTTCATGAGTTCGTAGGCCTTGCTCCTGCTGACACGCAGCAGCTTGATCAGCTCCTTCAAGCGCAGCGTCGGGCTATCCGGCCAGCCGGTCTGACTTTCCGTCTGATCCACGTTGGGCAAAGTCGGGCTCTTGTCTACGCCCTGACGTAGACTGTTCGTCATGTACTTCATGTTTTGATTCCTTCGTGTTGTTGTACGTCTCAGGAAGGAACCCGGCCGGTTTCCTATCGAAGGTGGTTGGCCTTCGACGGGCTCAGTGTCTGCCTGCTCCCGTAGCGGAAGAAGGGAAAAAAAATCCAGTTTTTTTACAGGCACGCTCATCGCCGACTAAAACACAAAAAAATCAGCCACTTACCAGCCAGGGAGCTTTCGATCCCTGGCCCGTCTCGTTACTTTTTGCTCCCGGACCGCCTCGTTCCATCCGATGTCCGGTCTGGGCCTGAACTATCTCCTATCCGTACTTGGCACAAATCCGAACAGGTACTACTTCCCTTACGACGCCAATCGGGATGCTTGCGCTTCCAGTCTGTCCTTGAGACTTCCGTTAGCTGATACCTGCACAACTTCACCCTGGCCTGATGGATAGAACTCCTCGACCACGGCCGGCACGTCTTCGTCCAGGTCCTCTCGAAGGCCCCGTTAGCGAAGCCCTGTCTCGCCGCCTCATCCAGGGCCGCTTGGTCGATGCCCGCTGCAGCTCTTGTTGCGTGTCGCTCAACCGCCTCTGCGACAGCCTGTTCGAGCGTCAGCCCGCTCCGAACCACCAGATCGACGTAGTAGATCGCTGATCGATAGCTCATCGTCGTGGATTTGCCCCGCAGCTTCAGCTCGAGCGGCAGACAAGACAGCCTTCCGCCCGACACTGCACTGAGGTAGTGCAGCCGTGCTGCCAGTGTGCGGATGGTGTTGTATGAGGTGGTGCGCAGAACAAAGCTGCCCATCGCATCCCCCTCCCGGTCCCCGATCACTACATTCAGGCGGGCATAGGCTTTGCAGCTGCCACTGGCAAACTTGCACGCATCCGCCCCAGGGCAAGGCAGCGTCTCCATGCCTTCAGGCCCAGCACGCCGGCAGGTGTCTCCATTGCCTACACACAGCGGCCTTCCGTTCTCTCGATTGAACAGCGAGTAGTCAGCCCGCAGGTTCAGTGTTGGATCGTCGAAGAGCAGGCGCACTGGAATGGACCTCAGCTTGTTACCGTCCGATGCCTGCCGCAATTCCTCATCCAGCGGGTGCAGCACCCAGCCCTCACGGTTCTGTACCTGGCTGGTGAGGGTGAACTGATCGTCCTTTTCTGGCAGCCGCTTGCCATTGCGCTCTACTACCCGGCCGATTGAAATACGCCCAAGCACGGGCGGCGTTATGGCCAGTCCCTTCAGCATGATGTGACCTCTTTGATCGTGGTGTTGATCCGGAATCGGCGCGATCCCGGACGGACTACCGTGTAGGCCGCAGCGATCTCCGGGTGCTCGGCTGCGAGCCGCTTGGTATCCAGTGACGTGCCATCCTTGCTACGGCGGTAGATGACTTCTCCCAGTGAACCGAACCGGGCAATGGAAGCGTCCCCCATGGCTTGCTGCAGCGTCTGCTTGAGCAGTTCTACCTGCTGTTCCTGCTCGGCAACTGCCTCAGTGAACGAGACCAGGTTGGTGAAGGTCTCGACCAATTCCGGGTCCTGACTGAAATCGACAACGGTGTCCTTCCCTGGGTACAAGCTCCGCAACGCCCTGGCCGCTGACTCCGAGCCATCGGCTGGTGGCTCAATGTCATTGATGACGTGCTCCCAAAACCGGGCCTCCAATACCACCAGGCGGCTGATGATCTCTTCGTCTCGCTCAATACGGTGGATCCTCAATGCCTGGCCGCACAGAAGCACTGCTACGTCTGCCGCCTGTTTCCCCGTCACTGCCAGCTGATGCTGTACCTGCAGCTGCACGTATTCAGGAACCCCGTCTTTCCAAAGCCGAGAACCGAACTCCCCAGCCATCTTGCACTCCAGGATCTGCACTTCTGACGAGCCGACCACCTCACGGTCGAGGTTGGCCAGCATGTGTGGGAAGGTCGGATGCTGCAGAACGGCGTTGACCCGGCGCACCCGATTCCCCGTGCGCTCCTGGTAGGCCGTGGCCACCATGGGTTCGAGCAGGGTCCCCCAGTAGCGTGGATCCTCTTGTCCAGGCGGAACCTCTTCAATCGACTTGCGCCCCGTCTTCTCCTGCCATAGCTCCAGCTGACTCTTGTAGGGGTTCAGCCCCACGGCGGTAGCAGCATCCGAACTCCCGATGCCGCCATTGCGGACCTCCAGCCACTGCTGGCGATCCAGTGAACGCGTATCAACCAAACGTAATGCGGTGTGCTTACTCATTGGCAATCTCCAGAATAGAAAAGGCCGCCCTCAGGGCGGCCTTGGTCAGGTCTTTCATTTCACGCTATCGATATGGGCAAGATGGATGGACGAAGCGACAGCACTGCTCGCTGCAGGTCTGTCAGACCATGCCTTGAGAGGCCATCGAGACCACCTCATGACTAGTGACAACGAAATGGTCCAACAACCGTACTTCCACCGTGTCCAACGCTGCCTTCAGTCGAGCAGTGACTGCCCGATCAGATACAGAGGGCTGAGTGCTTCCACTTGGATGATTGTGAGCCAAGAGCACCGCCGATGCATTGAGAACAAGAGCCCTTTGAGCCACTATCCGCGGGTGGACTTCGGCTCCATCGATCGTTCCGGAGAACAGACGCTCAACCGTGATCAGTTGCAGCTGGGTGTTAAGGAAAGCAACCTCGAAGTGTTCACGCTGCTCGCCCCCCAAACGCAGCCGGAAGAACGCCGCGCCCTCACTCACCCCACCCAGCACGTGCTCTGAGCGCACTATCCTTTGCTCAAGTATCCTCAGTGCTCGTGCAATTGCTCGGTCTTCCCGAGCCCGATTAGCGCTATCACCCAAGATCACGTCGGTTTTGCTGAATGAGACGGCATTTCCTCGCGCGCCCATCAGGCCACCAGCTTCATCACTTCGTCCCATGCCCGCTGCTTGAGCTGGGCTCCCGCACCGAACCATGCTGCATCCCGGCGGTGATCATCGCTACGGGCTCGACGATGGTGATCGACGTACTCAGTGACACTGTTGAGGACACCCCAGGCTGTCCCACGACTGGAAGACAGCAAAGCACCGGGGCCACCTCCTTCATACAGCGCACGGACACTGGACAGCGCCTGCTCGTTGACCACCTCGGCGGTGGTACCCTGTCCTTGGTAAGTAAGGACGCGACGCAGCAGACCATCAACCGAATCAGGATCCACAGCCCGGTCGCAAAGGGCCTTCATTCTTGCCACAAAACCATCCCACGCTGACACGGTAATTCCCAACTGCCGCTTCACCGCATCCGGGTCGAATTGACTGCGATGCGGAACCTTGATAGCCCCACTACCCTCGCCCAAGGCAATCTGCAATGTGTTGTTACAGACCACGCGCACTGAGGTGAACTGCGCAGTGGTGGCCAAGGTGCCATCGCATGCGGTGGCCAACAGCAGATAGCCATCCACCTTGTCACGCCCTTTGATCGAAGTGCTCTGGCCTGTACGGGCCATTGCCCAGAATTTCTTGCCCCCCTTGAGCGCACCTGCGGTTTCCAGCTCGAAGCCGCTGTACTGGGTCAGTTCACGGTAGAACTCCAGGATCTCGCCAGGCTGGACTACCTTGAAGCGTTTGGACACTACTGCCAAAGGCTCCCTGGTATCGGATCGATAGAGAACCTTCTGCTCCGGAAAAGAGTGGATGGCGCCAATGGCATTGCTACCCGTGATGAAGCGAACCTCTGAGTCCTCGATCTGCCAATCCATGCCTGCCTGTCGCTTCCAGACCTCAATGGGTTGGTGCTGTTCGAGTTTATTTCCCAGTCCATGCCAAGGCTTAGCACCCGCATAGGCCATCGTTTCAACAAGATGCATCGTATTTCCCTCGCTTCTTACGACACAAACGCACAAGGCCCGGACGATGCCGAGCCTTGTGCGTATGCCAATGCAGTATCAATTAATGGGTTCGATGTCTTCACTGCCAGAGGACAGGGCACACCGAGCAACCGCAGCAATGATGGAAGCTGCGACAACCAAAACACAGTACAGACAATCGGATCTTTCTTTCATCCAATCACACCCAACGAAGATGCATCATCGCGGAGCATCTACACGCGAGGCCAGCAACCACCGGCTTCAATAGGGTGATATGTGTCTGAAATTACTTTGGTTGTGGCTTTTCAAGTTATCGAGCCTAACCCAAATATAAAAAGAAGCCCCATAAAGGGGCTTCGGCCGTAAAGACTAGAACCATCTAACAGACGTCAATAGGTGTTGTCTTCCAAACATCATGAGCCAAAGCAATAAGCATTGCATGGCGTTGATCTATGGACGTAGCATTCCAGACTGGAAAAGCCACGAGCTTGGCGTTGATCCTGGAAATGGACGTGTTCTGCCCGACTTCTGTCAGCGCCACCAGACTGCGGGTCAGGTAGTTGCCGCTCTTGCCGTACTCGACCTGCTTGGCCGCGTAGAAGTCATTGCCCGCGACGATGTTGATCGGCTTTTCCAGCAAGGCCAGGTTGCCCAGCCGGTTCTTGTAGTCGTCGTAGACCGCATTCGGGTTTTCCGCCGCCCACGTGGCACGCAGTTCCGCCTTCGGGTTATCGGGCAGGATGTGCTCGATCTCCAGCTTGGTAAAGGGCTCGAGACTGCCTGGGTTCTTAAGGCCGCTGAATGCCATCTCGACGTGCTGGGTCAGCCGCGCCAGCAGGTAGCGCGTGCGGTACTGCTGCATCGAATACAAAGTGAAGCGTTTGAGGGCATCGGCCAGTTCCTGTGACTTGCCCGCCATGTTCTTCTCGAAGCGGTCGGCGACGAAGGCATTCAGCTGAACCTTCTGTTTCACCGGGTCAGTCGTCTCCGCAATCGCACGCAGCTCGTCGGCCCATTGGGAAAAACTGCGTTCGAGATCTTTGGTTGGCGTCTTGGTGAAGATGTAGTAGAAGAGGAAGCTCTCGAGCTGCGCCACGAAGTGGTTGAACAACGGCTTCGGAAAGTTCGCTGCTGCCAGCAACAGGACGTAGTGCAAGCTGAATGCGCCACCGGCCAGCCGCTTGAGGCTGTCCATCGCCAAACTGGGCTTGCCGTCATTGCCAAGCCCGTTGGCAAAGGCCAGGTAGTGCTCGACGTTGCGGATTACCTTGCGGACAAACTCAAAGGGCTTGTCTTCGTAATCGCACAGCGCGGCGTTGCCCTTGGCGATGAACCAGTCGTAGATCTCATCCTCGCGCACAACCGCGTCGCCGCGCTCGTTCTTGATCACGTAGTTGGCCATCAGGAAATAGCGCAGGAAGCGCAGCGGCTTTTCCTTCTCCTTCTCCAGCGGCTTCGTGATCTTTTTCCACTCGTCCTTGAGCTGAGTGAACTGCGTTTGCTTGACCTGCGTGAACAGCAAGTTCTTGAGCAAGTCCATTGGGTTCAGGCCTACACCACGCTCGTTGATGGTCTCGAAGATCTTCAGCGCGCTGCTGACATCGGTGGAAATCTGGATGAAAACGACGTTGTTGGCCAGATAGCCCCAATACTTCTTCAGCTTCGCCGTGTCGTCGTAGTTGTCCTTCAGATAGCGATACAGCGTGCTGTAGGCGTTGACCAGATTCTCCAGCGAGCCAAAGCTGGAGATGCCAGCAGCCTGTATACCCGCGCGCACTGCCTGTGGCTCGGCGTCCAGCTCTACCAGCTTGGCCATCACTTCGCCTGCGCTCTCATAACGCGGCTCCAGCTTCAGGTTGGTACGTACCTCGCCGTCGCTGTCCACGTAGCTGGTAGAGATCAGCCCGGCAATCATCTGCCGTTGTGGTTCACCCTGGAACAGATGCTTCAATGCGCACAGCAGCAGGAAAAAGGTGGTCAGGCGTTGTTGGCCGTCGATCACCTCATAGTGGTTTTTCTGATCGGTAGGCGACACGAGCACCGTACCGATAAAGTATTCCCGGGTGGTGCCCGCGTCGATTTGCTCGCCGATGTCCTCCAGCAGCTGATGCACCTCTTTGTCCGTCCAGACGTACTCGCGCTGGTAGTCCGGGACGATGTAGAAGCACTCCCTGAATGCCTCCTCGATACTGTATTTGTGGTTTTCGATGCGAGCCATATTCTTCCTTCTTCTTCAAATCGTGCTGCGCAGATCGACGAACTGGTTACTCGGGCCTTCCGACCGGAGGTCGAGGCTCGGGCTGTTCGACACCACGTAGGCCATGGGCCGCGTCAAGTTGAACGGGAACAGCACGGGCAGCGACTGCAGGCTTGGCACTGAAACGGGCTTGCCGGCGTAGCGCACGGCCGCCTCGATCAACCAGGCAGTGAGTTCGTCGTTGTCGATCGCTGTTGGCGCCAGCCGGATGACGCGCTTGCCTTTCTCGACACGCTCCACTGCGCCCCAGCTCGCTTGGCTCTGGATGACCATGTTGGTCATACGCCGGGTGCCTTCGCGCTCCCCATAGGTTTCACTCATGCGCCGATGGACCTCGGCGGATGCGCAGTCGCCCTGAATGGCGGACAGGCGGCCCACCAGCTCGGCCACCTTGCCAAAGAACGGGTACGTCGCCGCGGACATGCCCCAGCACAGTGCTGCGACGGGAATGTCTGGTTGCGTCTGGTGGATGGCCGCGCCGCGATCCGCGAAGTCAACCAGTTCAGCGCGCGGCTCCAGCCACAACCGATTCAGGACGGTGCGTGTTTTCTTCTTGGCTTCCACGCCAAGCTCGGCTGCATCGAGCAGTGCATTCAGATCATCTAGCCCAGCCACGCCTGCACGAACATTCAGTGCCGCAGCCGCCCAATCAAGCTGAATGAACCGATCAAAGCCTATTTTTGGGGCTGATGAATTCATTCGGTACCAATCACATAACTGATTTTCACAAAGGGCACGATCAACTCTTCGACCGACACCCCGCCGTGGACCACGACCTGCTCGCCCTCCGGCACAAAGGCGGTTCGTCCGCCTGCGAATAGGGGCATGAAGTTCGCGGGTAGTCCAGCGATGTCCAACCTGACTGTGGTGGGATAGGCCGCAGCGGAATCAGCCAGCAACGGCTCACTCCTGTAGACCCGGACTCGCTCGCCGCGCGTCTCTGCAATCACGCCCTGGCTGGGCCTACCGACGCCTGTGGACTCCACGTTGCCGTGGTCCGCCGTGAGATAGATGTGGTATCCCTTGTCCAGCAGCAGCGAGAACAACCGGTCGACGAAACCGGTCGTCAGCCAGTTGCCGATCCACATCGCCACGTCCTTCTTGGACCGCTCCTTGTGGAGCCGATCGTCCACCTCATCGATGACCAGGCCCACCACCTTCGGGCGCCGGTCGATCAAATCCGCTTCCAGTGCGTCGAGCTGACGAGTCTGACGCAGCGCGCGTCGATACATCACCTCATTCGAATTGACGCCTTCGTTCTGCCAGAACGTCTTCCACAAGGATTCCTCCTTGTCCGTTCGGTCGATGGAGTCGTCGAACTCACGCGGTTTCAGGCCGGAGAACAGCGCCTGACGCGACACCGACGTCACGGTCGGCAGCCATGCAAACGCGGTTCCCTCATCGAACGCGAAACGTTTCGTGGTGGCGATCAGGCGCTCGCGGATCTGCACCCACTGGTCGAAGGCCAGCCCGTCGAATACCAGTAGAGCCACCTTGTTTTCCCCTGCGGACCGCCGATGGCGCAAGAAGCGCGGCACGTGGTGCACCATCACCGGACCTTTGGTCACCGGCTGCAGGATCAGGTCGGCGTAATGCTTGGCTGCGACCCAGGCTCGCAGTCCCTCGTCTGATTGCGCCTGCAAGGTCTTGATCCGCTCTCGAATCACCGGCAGGTGTTCGCTGCCTTCCGTGCCCGGCAGACCATGCGTGCGGGCCAGGATCTCACCGTAGCGTTTGGCGAACTCGCTCCAGTCCTTGTGCGAAGAGGTCGCCGTTGGGGTCGCTGCGATCAGGCCATCAATGCCTTTGAGCACCAAAGCTTGCAACGCCGCCGGGTCCTGAACAATGCCGGCCTTGATCCAACTCGGCATCCCCGCCGGAACGCTGTGCACCGCCAACGGATGCAAGCTGCCGTCGAGGAACATGGAATCGACCAGCACCTGCACATCGGAGTGGACGAACGGAATCTCGATCTTGGCGAGGTAGTCTGGCGGCGGCGGTTCACCTGTGCGCGTGCCATCCAGACCCAGGGTCTTCAGATAGCGGTACCACGCATCCTGCACCACGCGCAGCAGCGCGCTCTTGGATGCCAGCCATGTGGCGACGGGAAGGTCCGGGAACAGTCCCTTGCCCTGGAGGATGCTTGCCGCGTGCTGGGCGAACAGGGGTGGCAACGAGCGGTTGGCGAAGTGCATGCGCAGCAGCTCACGCCAGAAGTCGACCGGGTTGCGAATGGATCTCGGCGTCAGTTGGTAGACGTGCTCGAGAATGAAGTCCTTGGACTCGTTCTCGCCGCGCGCGGACTGCAACTCGGTCTGGTGGGCGTGAAACAGCCCGGCAAAATGCTCCGGCTCGACTTGCTGTACCGCGCTGTACGCCAGCCTGGGGAAAAGCTCCGCAAGGCTCAATCGAACCACACGTCCGTGGTGCACGATGTCCCACGGCAACTCATTCGCGTCGGCGCTGCGCAGATGCAGAACCAGCGAAGGCGCTGGCCCCGCCTCACCGCGATCCCAGGCTGCGCGATAACGTTCCTCGTATTCCGCCCGAAAGGCGAACGGGTCTTCGTACAGCATGACCTCGAAGCCCCGGCTGCGCAGTTCGGACAAGAGCTTTTCGTCCAGCAGCACATCGTCGGGGTCGCACGCCACCCACAGCCGGGTGAGATCGGCCGTGAAGTGGCTGAGAATACGTTCTGACCACCGACTCATCCCACCTGTCCTCCGGGCATCACATCGCCGGAGACGCGCACCATCATCACGGCATTCAAATCCGGCACGCTGGCCTCCATGTCGTCCAAGGCGGCAATGCGTGCATCGTGTTCCTGTTGCAGCCGCTTGCGCCGGTGCTCACGCACAGCGGGCAGGCCGATACGCCCAATGGCCTGGCCTCGGGCCTCGAACGCATACACCGCACGCTCGCGTTCTTCCTTCAGCCGGGCGCGGTGTTCGGTCAGCAGCTCGGTGAAGATCCGTTCACCCTGGGTGCTGGCAGCCGCCTGCGATGCCTCGAACCATTTCACCGATTCCTCTGCACCCGTCACGGCATGGACGTCCACGGTTTCAGTCAGCAGCAGATCCCAGGCGCGCTTGGCGGTCGGTACAAAGGGACGGCCTTCCTCGTTGATGAACACCGGCAGGAAGCGCTTCCGACTCAAGCCTTCAGCCGACAGGCTGATCTCCCACAGCGACCAGATGCCGCGTACCGAATCCGGCAGCCCGGTCACGCGGATCACCGGCAGCGGCTGCCCGGCGACAAAGCGTGGCAGCTCACTGATCACAGCCCGGGCGCGTGGGTCTTCCATCGTGACCCATTCCAACTCCGGGTTCTCATCCGCTGTGCGGGCATCAAAACAGGCCTGTGCTGACTCGCTGCCGTCTGCCCATTTCACCCACCACGCATTGCCCGCCTTGATGGCGGAGCCGCCGCGCGCAGCCAACCCGCTGGTGATGGCACGTTCCAGCCAGAACTGCGCTGGGTGGTCGCGCCACTTGCGAGCATCGTCGGCGTCGAGATCGTGCTCCGTAGTGAGTAAATCGCTGTTCTTCTTCGACTCTGCCAGGGTGGAGCGCAGTTGCGACACCACCGCGTCGCACTCTTGCTCGATGGCATCCGGGTTCTGCAGACCATGCACGAACAGCTCGTCGAAGATCGGGTCGGCATCGACAGAATCCATCACATCGGCCGCCTTGTCGACGCCAAACTCCTGCGCGATGACTTCGAGCTTTTCCTCCAACACCTGGCGCACCCGGTGCTCCACCGTGTCTTCAAGCACGAAGTTGATGGCACGAACTACGTGCTTCTGCCCGATACGGTCTACCCGGCCAATGCGCTGCTCGATCCGCATCGGGTTCCACGGCATGTCGAAGTTGACGATGACATGGCAGAACTGCAGGTTGAGACCTTCACCACCGGCATCGGTCGAAATCAGCAAGCGCACATCCTTCGAGAACACCTGTTGTGCCCGCGTGCGCGCTTCCAGGTCCATGCTGCCGTTGAGCGTCGCTACAGAGAAACCACGGCTCTCCAGGTAGTCGGCCAGCATGGCTTGCGTGGGCACAAACTCGGTGAAGATCAGTACCTTCAGGGCCGGGTCGCCTTCCTCTTGCTGCAGCTTGTAGATCAGCTCCAGCAGTGCCTCGGCCTTGGCATCAGTGCCAGCGGCCGCCGTTTCCCGCGCCAGCTCCAGCAGCATCTCGACTTCTGACTTCTCCAGCTCCCAGCCGCTGGACTGCATGGCCAGATCCACCTGGGACTGGCCGTCCAGGTCTGCCCATTCGTCGGCGCTGGTGTTCTCGAACAGGTTGGCTTGCGGCTGTGGCGCATCGAGCAGGGCTTGGCGCTTCTCCAGCGTGGTGCGGATGGCTGCCGTGCTGGAGGTCACCAGCCGCTGCATCAGGATCATCAAGAAGCCGATGTGGCGTTGCTTGGCCGCCATAGCCTGGTTGTAGCCGTGGCGCACATAGTCGGTCACAGCTTCGTACAGGCGCTGCTGCGAGCCGTGTCGGTCCTGCCAGGCAACCGCCTGCAGCCGGGTAATACGCGGCTTGAACAGCGGCTGGCCTTCGGCATTGATCGATGCGCGCTTCTCGGTACGGATCACGAAGGGCCGCACCCGGTCGCGGCTGACGCTGCCTTCGTCCGGAAAGGCTTCCCGATCCAGCAACTGCATCAAGCGCATGAACTGGTCGGTCTTGCCTTGGTGCGGCGTGGCCGACAGCAGTAATAGATAGGGCGACGCTTCGGCCAGCGCCGCGCCCAGCTTGTAGCGGGCTACCTGCTCGGTGCTGCCGCCCATCCGGTGTGCCTCGTCGATGATGACCAGATCCCACGACGCTGAGATCAGGTCCTCGAAGCGCTCGCGGTTGTAGGCGTTGAGTTGCTCCAGGCTCCAGCCACGACGGCCTTCCAGCGGCTTCACCGAATCCAGCGAGCAGATCACCTGGTCGTGCATGCGCCACAGGTTCTCTTCCTCGCCCGCGCCGCCGCTGCGCCACTGCCGGAAGGCTACCAGCTCGGACGGTTCGATGAACTGGAACTTCTCACCGAAATGCAGGCGCATTTCGGTCTGCCACTGGCGCACCAGCCCCTTGGGCGCCACCACCAGAATGCGCTTCACCTGGCCACGCAACTTCAATTCGCGCAGCACCAAGCCAGCCTCAATCGTCTTCCCGAGGCCAACCTCGTCAGCCAGCAGATAGCGGATACGGTCGCGGCTGATGGCGCGGTTCAGCGCGTAGAGCTGGTGCGGCAGCGGCACCACGCTGGACTGGATCGGCGCCAACAGCAGGTTGTCCTCCAGTGCATCCAGTAACTTGGCCGCCGCCGTGGTGTGCAGGATCTGCTCCACGCTCGGGCGCAGGCTTTCCAGCGAGGTCAGATCCACAGCCCGCGCGCGCACCACCGCGTCCCTGGCGGGCAGCCACACGCGGTAGGCGACCTCGCCCCACACGTCCTGCCGCTCGATCACACGGCATGGCGATGCCCGCCGGGTGAACCAGCACCAGTCTCCAATGGTGAATCCGCCACCGGCCACGCTCAGATCCCGTCCTCGGTACGGGTCAACGCCAGGTCATGGAGCGTCAGCAGCTTCTCGTCCTCTTGCAGCGTTTCCTCTGGCAGCTTGTTGGCAACGCCGATGATGGTCTGGTAGTCCTTGGCTGCCCACGCAGCGCGGAAACCGGCACGCAGCACCTCCAGGCGCGACTCTTTGATCTTCCGACCGGTGAAGGCCTTGTAGGTCTCGAATTCCTTCAGCAGCGCCTTCTCGCGCTTCTTCTCCAAGTCTTGCGCCTTGTTCGGGTCGGGCACGTACCAGCGATCCTTGGCCTTGGCCACCAGTGCAGGACTATTCTTCTCCAGCCCGCGCAGATCCTTGTGGTTGGTCGATAGGTAGCTGTGGATCTGGCTCGGCACATCTCCAGCACCGTCGTAGCGCAAGAAATTGTCCTCAAGCAGCTGGTCCAATTCCGGAATGAGCTCGCCCTTGCGCTTGGCCGAACCAATCTGCGGGATGTACTCGGGGTGAATCTCCGACCGAGTTGATGGGCGCTTGAGCAGGAAATTGGTCAGCCAGTCGATGGCACTGCGCTCGTCGGAAACGAACAACTCTGCCTGCTTCACCTGCGGTATGCGCGACCGCGCCTTCTCATACTCGACCAGTTGGTCGGGCAGGAACACCATGCCATCCATCTCGCGGAAACGAACAGGCAACTCAGCCAGAAACTCCGGCGTCGAGATCGGCACCATTGTGCCGTGTCGGATAAACCAGGACGCCATGCGGTCGTAGATGCGACGCGGATCGCGTTCGACGATGTTGAGTAACTCTTGCGGATAGCCTGAGGTGACTTTGACGGCAGGCAATTGCTTTAAGTGAGTTTGGACAAAGTCCCACGCCGAATCAACCGTTGGGCCATGTTGATTGAGGCGATCCTCTAGGCCGCCGTTGGGCTTGTAGGCAGAGATCACCAAGTCCTGCTTCACTGCTGTCGTGGAGGTTACCTGGCGATAACTACCCTGAACTTTGTCGAGTGACGTCACCTCCGCGACTACGAATCCAGCTTGCTGTAGCGCCACCTGTATCGCATTCCACACCGAAGCTTTGCTATTAGAGAAAACTACCGTCATCCAGCGCCCTGGCTTCAGCACGCGGCAGTACTCTGCAAAGCACTCACGCATCAAGACGTGATACTCCGGGAGGCCCTTGCCCTTGAAGGAGTCGATGATTGCCTCGTTGGACGGGGTCGAGTGGATCCCGATCCAGTTTTCGTATGCGATATTCAAGTCGGCGTAGAAGATATTCGAGCCGAAAGGCGGATCGGTAAACACGTAGTCAATAGATCCCGACGGGATTCCTGAGAGCCTCGCCGCGTGACCTGTCGAGATTGCTACATTCGCCTTAGAAAATTCTGTCCATGGTGTCTTGCAAAGCTGTTTGAAACGCTTGACCGTACCCCGCACCAGCGCGATAACACTAGCTTCCGCTGGCATCGAAGAAACATAGTAAACCCCAGTGATTGCGCGATTGCCGAACGTGGACCCTGGCCGATAGGAGTTTCGGAGACTCGCATTCACCGTCTGGTGGTAAACCAAGCTATAAAGAACCCGCCGAACGTCAGGAGAGGTAACTTTTTCAATGTGATTTGCCAGAGATCCGAGCACTAGCAATGCTCGGTGCGTGTAAAGCTGGTGTGCCCACTCATAGCCCTTTGGCTTTAGGCGGCTACCGTGATACATGCTCTCGATAGGAAATTTTCGAGGAGCAATTGAAGCGGGAAGGTTGGTTCCCAGTATTTTATTCAGAACAAGAATATCTTCTTGGTCCGGGGTCTTGACGAACTCCTGCCTGCCTACGTTGTAGTTAATCAGGAACGGCACAAATTTTGTGATGCGCGATTGTTCACCCGTGACCGGATCTATCTTCGTTTCAAAAATTCTATCTAGCGATCTCTTCGTGAGCTCAGCCCCACAGTGCTGACACGAAAACGTTTTCGATACCTCGTTCTCTTCTTCATTGAGAGCCGCTTCGGTGAATACAATTTCCCCGGCACACTCCGGGCAACTGAAGACTTCGCTCCAGACCATGAAGTTGATAGTGCCTATCGTCTTTCCGTCCGTATGCCTTGTTTCATACATCCAGCCGGCTTCTGTTTCGATTGTCTTAAGCAAGCGATTAGCCTCGGCCAGCAGCTCCTCGGCATTGCAGGCTACGTTGTAGTTCGCCTCAATGAACGTGGCTGCCGGTGAGAGGTCATTAAGAATCACGCGCCTTGCTCCCCACTTTGGAGCCGGCTTTCCTTGCTTCCGCCACTCTGATTCAAGCTCGTGCCGATACGCTGGCGGGGCAGCGCCGCACCACTGCGCCGCGACTCCGGTCATACCGGAACCGCCAAAACCATCCAGCACGATGTCACCCGGTTGGGTGTAATGAAGGATCGACGGGACGATCGCAAGGTGCGGTACCTTCGTGTGATACGAGTGCGCCTTATAGATTGGGTCTGTCTTGCCGACCGAAACGTCGATAGTCTGCGGCTCGCGGCTGTACTTCACGCTCGGGTCGTATGGCTTGCCGTAGTGACGCACGAAGTCTTCGAGGAAGGGATTCGGGCACGCGGTGTAGTACGGTGGGTCCGACATCGCCAAGATGGCCTCGTCCGTACCCTGCGGGAATCCTTCGATCTTTCGGAACGCCGGATCTTTCAGCTTCTCGGCCAGCAGCGTGGTGAAATGCTCGCGCCGCGCGTGTTCGCTGGGAAAATTATGGCCAAAGCATTCGACAGGTGTACTTTGGTTTTCTGCAGAAAATAGTGCATTAGTCACTGAGTTTATCCTTTAGGCAGCAGAAAGGCGTGCGCGAATCGCTGGGCATGAGTAATGTGCATCTTGCTTCCCGCCGTGCTGTTCGGTCATGGCGTCTACAAATACTTGCCAATCAGCCTTAGTCTCATCAAGCAGCGGCTGAGTGATCCTGAACACGTCTAGCAGAACATCTGGCGTACCGGACGCATAAGAAACCTGACTGTTTCCAAGAACCGCCTCGAGGAGTCTTTTCACATCTTGCGCAGCAAAATTAGCGGCAAGTGGCAGAATTAACGCCTGACCCAACCGCTCAGATTCGCGATAATTTGGGGAATCGGCGTATATGCGGATACCTTGATCGATGAACTCTCGCCTCGGATTATCCGCTATGAGCTCAACTTGCTCATCCTTGTTAAAAGCATAGAAGCGGGCAAGCAATGCATCAGCGGCTCGTTGGACCGAGAAAGCATCAAAGACATGGTGCGCCTTAAGCTGGTTGACACTTGCATCCTCAATCAATCGAAGCAGTCGAAGCTTAGTAGCCTCTGATAGCCAATCCCATAAACGATGCTCCGCGCCCAAGAGCACGCAAATATCCATCAGCTTCTCGTCATTGATGCCATCAAAGAATGGCCCAACAAAAGGCACTGCTGTCGCATCAAAGATAGCCGGCTTGGAATTCGCTACTTCGCTTAGTGTCCATGCGACCAACCTACGCCGACTCAGAAAGTCTGCAGAGTCATCGAGAAAAAGCGATTTGATAAGCACCTTTACCAGGTTGGCAACCAGCACGTCTTTTGCCCTGCCCAGATATTTTGTTACGACGAATACCCGGATGCCATCTCGACTCGTTGGGTAGGACGGACTGAGAATATCCGTCCTGAATCGAGCCAACGCACTCTTGCCTTGTAGCGGCGCATGAATGAGTAATAGCCGAAGCGCATGAACAATGTGCGTTCTGACTAGATCTGGGACCGGCTGAAAGAAATCATCGTCGGTAACGAAGGCTGGATGAGCGCACAGATTTCGGTCATTTTGAATGCGAGACAGCGCCTCGTGCTCATGCTTTGTCAGCATCTGCATATGGGTACATGCAGACTCAAGAAGCTCTCTCTCAATAGTCTGCATCTGAGCCACAGACTGTGAGCTAATTGCAGAGTCGACTTTGGCAATGAATGCAGTGGCAGCAGCGTCCCCTTGGACAGATAGCTCTCTCGCTTTGGAGAAAATGTCGTACACAACCGATATCCAAGTGGACATGATTGCAGATCGGAACGCGCCACCACGATAGGCAGTAATCGCCTCATGAATAAGCCTCTTGGACTCGGGGTCGCGCACAGAGAGTGCGAGGACATCAATGTCTGATACACCTTGGCTCTGCATCTCTGTCACCTCACTCGATCACAAAGCGCAGTTTGGTGGCATCCTTGCCCTTGCAGCGCTCGTTCATGAATGTGTCAAAACGCTTGCGCAGATCATCCGGTGTGGCCGGGGAGCCGCCTTGCAGCAGCGCCTGCCTGATCTCGTCGCCCTTGATCGCGATCTTCTCAAGCCCCGACAGCGCCTCCTGCACGGCGTTGGAAAATTCGCTGGTCATCGAGTCCGGCAGCTTGCGCGAGGTCAGGAAGGCATCAATCAACTTCTTGGATGCGGGCGGCAGCAGGCCCAGGCTGTCCTGCGTGAACGGGTCTTCCAGGTTCTCCAGCAGGGTTTGCTGCCAGTTGGCCACCAGCTGATCCAGGTCCTCGTCCAGCTTGTGCAGGCGGTTGGCCGCGGGGATCAGCTCCAATTGCTCGGCAGACGGGCGGAACTGGCAGTGGGGGCAAACGGCGGCCGTGATCAGGGTCGGCTCATCCAGCGAGGAACAGCTCTTGAGGCCGTTGAGCGACTCCTCGAAGGCAGTGAGCTGGCTGGTGGGCATCAGCGACACGCCGGCCAACACGCGCAGCGCCAGCAGACGGTCGTCCTTACGCAGGGCGTTGCGGGTCTTGTCCTCGGTCACGCCCAACCGCGCCTTGCTGTGGCTGGCGATGTAGGCGGTGATGTAATCCTTCTTGAGCTGGTTGAGCGTTTGCCGGTATTCGGCGGCGTGCTCGGCGGTGCGGTCCTGGCTCAGCTTTTCCTGCAGCGCCTTGCGGGCGATTTCGGCCTGTTTCACCCACGGGTGCTCAGCCGGCAACACCATCTCGGCCTGCGAGAGGTAGGAGGCCGTACTGCCCAGTTCCACCACCAGTTCGAGCAGACGCTCGACGGCGGCCAGGATCTCCAGATTCTTCTTCTGGCCGTCCAAGTCTTCCTGTGTGACGCGCAGATTCTTGAGCTTGCCGACGGTGTTGTAGGGCGCCAGCGACTCGGTGAACTTTTTCAGCGAATCCAGCCGGGCGTGCCAGTCTTTGGCTTCTTCCTCACGCAGCAAGTTCTGGCCCCAGAAACCGAGCTTGCCTTGCTGCAGGTCGGAACCGGCCTTGAGCACACGCGGCACCAAGCCGCTGACTTTTTCCTGCAGTTTGATGACCGGCTCGGTATCGCCCTGGCTGGCCTTCTGGGCCAGACCGGACGGCAGGTCGAACAACTCGAACAAGGCACGTAGCACTGCGAGGTTGATCTCCTTGGGCGCCTCGACGTGCTTAAACTGCTTGAGCTCTTCCAGCGAACGCTCTGCAAGCTGCACCAGCTTGCCGGAGTCGATCTTGTCGCCGGTGATGGACAGCACGATGTCGCCGGAGTAAACCAGCCCGCCCAGTACGGTGACCAGCAGGTCGGGCTCCAGCCGATACTTGATCGGCGCGAAATACTCGACGTCCGAGGTACCCGACAGCAGCTCACTGCGGTTGAGCACCTGGCCGTGGCCCTTGGCCTTGAGCCGGTTCAGCACTTCCTGCGCATAGCGGGAGTTGGCCGGATCGACGCGGTCGCCATCGAGCAACTCCAGCGCATCGAGCACGGCGAGCGCATCCTTGGTGCGAGTGCCGCCGGCCAGTGCGCGCAGCGCGTTAGCGATCAGCTGCTTGCGGTTGGCCTCGGTGACCAGCACCGAGAAGGTGGGGTATTCCGGCGAGAGATCGACGAAACGCTGGCCCAGCACCAAGCCAGAGATGACGTTCACCACGTCGCGGAAGTTGATGCGCTCGTCCGCACCCAGCCGCGCGCGGTCGCGCAGGGATACGCCTTTGGCCCACTCCTGCAGGTTCTTTTTCTTGCCCTGGTAGGTGACCTCGAAGGCGGTCATCTGCTTTTCCTGCAGCCACTTGCTCATGGCGCGCAGGAAGTCCTGTGCCTTGGAGAGGTAGATGGCCTTGGCGCCGCCGCTGGCTGTGGATGCCAGATCGAGCGCCGCAGCGTAGGACGACAGGTGCCGCTTGAGATCGTCGTCCAGCCCGGTGAGGCGGAAGAAGACCTCGTCCGACAGGTTGTTGTCGGCGAACTTCGGCTTGTCGAAGGGCTGGATGAAGTAGACGTAGAAGTCACGCTCGGGCTGGGCCGTGGGGCGATCGTTCGGCGCCCCGAAGAACAGGTAGCCCATGCGTTCGACACGGCGCTCCTGCCACTCGAGCTGGTACTGCCAGATCTGGAAGCCGGGGTAACGCAGGTCGTCGCTGCACTCCATCAGCGCCTTAACGGCGCTGTAGTAGGCACGGTCGAGCGCGTCGTCGGACAGGGCTTCGGCGCGCTTTTCGATCTGCGCGTCATAGTCGATGTCCTTCTTCAGGTCGAGGAAGTACTGCTCGGTATCCGGCGCCTTGGAGATGAACTGGCCGTTGACGGTCTTCAGCACTTCCCGCATCACGGTCTGCACCATCGACAGCAGGTTCTCGGCCGGGTCGCCCGGCATGTCCTCCACGCCCGGCTGGAACAGGCACAGGGCGTCGCGCAGCTCGGCAGCCGTGGGGCCGATGGGCACATGGATGTCGCCGCCGGTGGTCAGACGGTGGACCGCCAGGGCGTTGATGACGCGCAGCGCCATGGCTTTGTAGGCCGGGCGCGTGAAGGCTTGCTGGACCCGCGACTCCAGCACTTCGGACACGCGCATGACTTCCTTGATGTTCGGGTCAGCGCGCAGGACCGAGTTGGCCTTGATGGTGTTCCAGAAATTCTCGTAGCTGATGAACAGCGGTTTGTCGGCGGGCACTTCCTGGTCGAGGATGGCCAGCATGGCGGCCTCGATGGTCTTGAGCGCGCCGCGCTTCTCGGTGAAGTGGATCTGCTCGAATGTCTTTAGGTAGTCCGGGTGAACGGGAAACAGCCGCACGTACTCATCCATGCGCTCATTCATCGAACCGTAGAACTTGGCGAACGGCGTGAGGTATTCGCGGATCTTGTTCTGCTGGTCGGCCGTCTTCTTGAGCAGGCGCGCGGAGACGACGAAGCTGACGTCCTGGCGGTCGATCAGGATCTGGGTGAAGCGCTCGTTGACGCGGCGCATGCTGTCGGCGACGTGCTGAAAGCGCACGCTGTCGAAGATGGCTTCCTGCACACCGGCCACGAAGCGAAACTTCAGGTGCTTGGTGACTTCGCCGATCTGCCGCAGGATGGCCAGATCCTGCACCAGCTCGTGATCGCGACGGGACTGCAGGTATTCCAGGAACTCGTCGACAACCAGCAGCACGCCTTGGTCCGGGAATTTCTCCGCGAACGCGGCCATCATCTCCTCGAAGGAGTCTTTGTTGTTGAGCTCCTTGTCGGCGGTCGGGAAGGTGTAGTCGACGCCGAGTTTTTCGAGGAAACGCTCAAGTTGCAGGGTGATGATCTGGCGCAGCGGCATCTGCAGGCCACCCACCTCGATACGCAGCACTTTGAAGCGGCCAGCGATCGGCGCAACAGCTTCAGCGACCTTTGGGTGGCGGATCATCGGCGCGTAGGCGGCGTCTTCAGCCACCAACGACAGCACCGACATCAAGTGCGACTTACCTGTGCCGTAATTGCCGACGATCAGCACGCCCTTGTGATCGACGGAGTCGTCGAAACTGAGCTGGGGAACCATGAGCTTGGAGATCCGATCGGCCATGTCGTCGGAGATGACGTAGGTCGCGACGAGCTTCTTGGCCTCGTCCGAGCGCCCGGCATCGAGCAGCTGAATGACTGACTCGATCTGCTCGAACTGGATCAAATCTCCATATTTCATGTTCTTGGTCATCTGGTTCCCCCTTCCCTGTAATGTCAAATTTCGAGTACGACCACGCCGTCGCGGCTGTAGTCACGATGTTCTGAATGGCTCATGTCGGCGTACACCAAGCGATCACCGCGCAGCTCGCCAGGCCAGACGGCTACGACGCGCTTGGCATGAGCCAGCCGCCTGACGAGGTCAAGCGGGTTGATCTGTAGGCCGGGCTCAAACAGCAACTCGAGGTTGTCGAGCAGCAGCGGGTCTTCAGTTCGTTCCTTGTCAGCCATCTCCCGCAGCAGTTCGCCTGCCGAGAAGCCGCGCTTGTTGTTCGGCGTGGCAGCCAAACAGCGCCCCAACTCCAGGCCGACGTTGAGCGGCTCAATGTTGAGCCTGGCGCTGAGTTGGCGCAGCAGTTGGGTCTTACCACTGCGGCTGGGACCGACCAGCAGGATCAACTTGCTGTTGAGGTCGCCGATTTCGCCGATGAGTCGTTCGAGTTTTGCGAGCATGCTCATTCCCTCAGTCCGTCTCGGCTTCGAGCCGTTGTTGATCAGGGGATCGGTAGCCTGGCGCCAGCACGGCGTTGCGCACGCCGTAGATGGCCAGGTGGTCCTTCAGCCACAACCGATACTCGTGCCCGCGCAAGCTGTGGTCGGGCGTGCAGTCCACACTCCATTGGCGAAGGATGTAACCGGCAGTGGCTGCCCGCAGCTTCATCAGCAGCACGCCATCTTCCATGCTGTAGTCCATCTCGGTGATCTCTGGCCAGGGCTGATCCGGGTGCGGCACCAGCTCCAGCTCGACGATCCGAGTCCACTGAATGTCCTGATCGATCATCTCGTGGGGCGCCACTGGCTGCCCCTTGAGCACCATCGGGCGCTTGATCCGGGTGATGACGAAATCCCGGAACTCCTGCGACTTCCTATCGAAGGCGCGGACGTGCCAACGGAGGCCGTTGTCGATCAGCGCGAACGGGACGATCTCCCGCTCGGTGCGACCACTGGAGATGGAGTGGTACTCGATGCCGAGCGGACACTCCTGATGGATCGCCCGGGTCACACTCGCCAACACATCCAGATCCGGATGGGTGAGCCGTGACGGGCTCTCGCTCGCCACCCACGCCTTGAGCCGCATCGGCTCACCGTCGCCAAAGCCCTGGGTCAGCCACGACAGGACACGCTCCGGTGAAAAGTCGAATAGCGGGTGGAAGCTTCCACCCAGTACGTAGGACTTGGCCTTGGAGTCATAGTCGATGTTGCTGGGGGCCAGCGCCTTGTACAGCGCCAGATCCCTGGATGCGGCGGCGGACTGGATGCCAAACCGCGTCACCAAGTCCTGACGGCGTATCTCCCCGATGAAGCGCACGCGCAACTCCACGAACGCGAGCCGGTCGCGTTGTGGCTGGGTTAGATCTGCGAGGCGTTCGCTCATCATCCGTGTGTACCCGGAAAGATCGCACATCCGGGTCAGCAATTCCTTGTAGTAGCAATCGGGGAAAGCCTGCTATCCATCAGCAACCACCCAGACACTAGCATGATGATCGCACAAGGGTTGCATTTTGATAACCATCTTCCCTCTAAGCCCATCTCTACCTGCATAAGGTCGATTAGCGGCCATCAGGCCACAACAGGTATCAGGATTAGCTGCCATAAAAACTGGGATGCGAACGCTTTGACCAGCAAAGCCGATGCGCGCCGCTTACAGGCGCTCAGATGTCCAGAATGGTCCAGCAGCAGCCAGCTTCCCGTGGCATACCAGATGGCATACCAGCCAAGCCATAAATGAAAAAAGCCCTTGAATTTCAAGGGCTTAGTTCATGTATCTGGCGGAGAGGGGGGGATTCGAACCCCCGAGGCGCTATAAACGCCTGCCTGATTTCGAGTCAGGTACATTCAACCGCTCTGCCACCTCTCCAGATGGTCCCCGGCGAACCGGGCTGCGCATGATAAAGGGCATCGCCATCTTCGACAAGCGGTTTTTTCACGAACCGTTCTGTGTACAGGCACAACGCGCGCTTTCCAGCATTTGCGCCGGGCGGTCACAGTGCTTGCCCTACACTTCCATGAACGCGATGATGCAACGCATCTCCTGTTGATATACGGCCCATCCGGGCACCCATGATCGAATTCGGACATTTAAGCCACGCCGGCCTGCGCCGCCAGCTCAATGAAGACACCTACTACGGTGACGGTGAGCTTGGCCTGTGGCTGGTGGCTGATGGCATGGGTGGCCATGCCTGTGGCGAGGTGGCCAGCGCGTTGGCCCGCGAAACCATCGTCCGCGAGGTCCGCAATGGCGCGCCGCTGGTGCAGGCCATCCGCACCGCCGATGAAGAGATCATCCGTACCTCGCGCCGCCGCAACGACAGCCTGCCGATGGGCACCACCGTGGTCGCCGCACGGGTGCAGGGCAATCGCTTTGAAGTGGCATGGGTGGGCGACAGCCGCGCCTACCTGTGGCGTGACGGCAAGCTGGCCCAGCTCAGCCAGGACCACAGCTACGTGCAGGAGTTGATCGCCCAAGGCACGCTCACCACCGAGCAGGCACGCGCCCATCCGCACCGCAATGTCGTGACCCAGGCCCTGGGCGTGACCGACCCTGCCCACCTCAATGTCGCCACCATGACCGGCGAACTGCGCCCGGGCATGCAACTGCTGCTATGCAGCGATGGCCTCACCGAGGAAGTGGACGACGCCGGCCTGGCCGAGACCCTCGGACACGCCGACTGCAGCGCACAGGAATGTGTGGATGCGCTGGTGGCCGCCGCACTGGATGGCGGCGGCTCGGACAACATCACCGTGATCCTGGTCCGCTGCCACTGACGGCAGCGGGCCCTGCCGGCTTCAGGCCGGTTCCGGATCGGGCTGGCGCTCGCCATCCCACCAGGCGTGGCCGGATTTCTTGCGCAGCCTGGCCAGCCGCGCCTCGTGCGCTTCCTGCTCCGATGCGGTAACCACCACCCGCGGGCGCGGCAGCAATACCGCGCTGTCGAACGCCTGTGCGGCGGCACCACCGGCCGCGGCTTCCACTTCGGGCAGGCCAAAGCCGATCTCTTCCTGGCCCGAGGTCAAGGCGATATAGACGTCGGCCAGGATCTGCGCATCCAGCAGACCGCCATGCAGGGTGCGGTGGGCATTGTCCACGCCCAGGCGCTTGCACAGCGCATCCAGCGAGTTGCGCTGGCCAGGGTAGCGCTCGCGCGCCATTGCCAGGGTATCGGTCACCGTCACCCGGCTGGCCAGCCGGCCGCGCCCGGCCAGGGTCATCTCGTTCTCGAGGAACCCCATGTCGAACGAGGCGTTGTGGATGATCAGCTCGGCCCCGTCCACATAGGCCAGGAACTCATCCACGACTTCCTCGAAGCGCGGCTTGTCGGCAAGGAAGTCCAGCGACAGGCCGGTCACTTCCGCCGCGCCGGATTCAAAGTCGCAGTCCGGCTTCAGATAACGGTGGAAATTGTTGCCACTCGGGCGCCGCTCCAGCAACTCGACGCAGCCAATTTCGACCACGCGGTTGCCCTTCTTCCATTCCAGGCCGGTGGTTTCGGTATCAAGCACGATCTGGCGCATCAGCCCACTCCATTCGCTGCGGCGTCAGCGCGCACGCGGATCGCCGCATCGCGGGCCAACTGGTCCACGCGTTCGTTGTCCGGGTCGCCGGAATGCCCCTTCACCCAGCGCCAGTCGATCCGGTGCCGCTGGGTGGCCGCATGCAGGCGCTCCCACAGGTCGCGGTTCTTGACCGGGTCGCCGCCGGCGGTCTTCCAGTTGCGCCGCACCCAGCCGCCCATCCACTCGGTGATGCCCTGGCGCACGTACTGCGAATCGGTGTGCAGCACGATCTCACAGGGCTCGGTGAGGGTTTCCAGGCCCATGATCGCGGCCATCAGCTCCATGCGGTTGTTGGTGGTATGGCCTTCGCCGCCAGCCAACTCTCGCTCGTGCCCCTTGTAGCGCAACAGCGCCGCCCAGCCACCGGGGCCAGGATTGCCGAGGCAGGCGCCGTCGGTATGTACTTCGATTGACTTCATGTTCTTCCGTTGGATTTCAGGTCGCCACCGGGTTGCGCCATGCCACCTTGAGCGGGGTTGGCCCGATGAATGCCTCACTTCGTTTTTCTGCTTCCAACACGCACAGGGCGCGCAGCACCGGCAACGCGGTACCCGGCGGGGCACTGGTCTGCTGCCATAGCGGGCCATAGTGCCGCAACGAGCGGGCGCGTATGCCCTGCCGTGCCAACAAGGCCTGGCAGCGCCCCACCGACGGCGGCCGCGCGCCCTGCCATTGCCAGTGCGCCCGGTAGGGGCTGCAGCGGTTGAGCAGGGTCATCCAGACCCGCCCGCCCGGCATCAGCACCCGTCCGCATTCGGACAGCAGTGCCTCCAGATCGGTCGGCGCGGCATGCTGGATGACGATCACCTTGACCGCTTCGGCCGGCAACGGCAGCGGCAAGCCGCAGCGCAACTGGCCGGCCCATTGCTGGCCGTCGGTACTGCGGTGCAGGCGCAGGCCACGGCCCGCCGGGGCGGTTTGCGGCAGCCAACTGGCGCTGGGCCCCAGCCACAACCACGGCTGCGACGGAAATCCGCGCAATTGTTCAGCCAGGTAGCGATGCTCCCAATCCCGCATCGCCTGCGCCCCGGGCTTCTCAAACCAGGCCGAGACTGCAGCTTGACGGGGGAACGGGGCGGCAGGCATTTTCCAATTCTATGCGACTGACCGCCCTGCCTGCATTCCAGGACAATTACATCTGGGCGCTGCAAACGCCCGATGGCCTGACTGTGTTCGTCGACCCGGGCCAGGCAGCGCCGGTACTGGAAGCCGCCGCGCAGGGCATGCAGCCCGCCGCGGTGCTGCTTACCCATCACCACGACGACCATATCGGCGGCGTGGCCGAACTGCGCCAGCGCTGGCCGCGCCTGCGCGTGTTCGCCCCCGAAGATGAACGCATCGCATTGGAATGTGAACGGGTCGGCGACGGCGACCGGGTAGAATTGTCCGGCTTCGGCTTCACCGTGATGGACGTTCCCGGTCATACCCGCAGCCACATCGCGTATCTGGGCCACAACCATCTGTTCAGTGGCGACATGCTGTTCAGCTTGGGCTGTGGGCGCATGTTCGAAGGTACGCCCGCCCAGATGCTGGCCTCGCTCAAGCGAATGGCCGCCCTGCCCCCGCAGACATGGGTCTGCTGCGGGCACGAATACACGCTGGCCAATGCCGTGTTCGCGCGGCATGTCGATCCCACCAACGCGGCATTGCAACGCCGCCAACAGGAAGCCATGGACATGCGCAGCCGTTCCCGTCCTACCGTTCCCGCCGCATTGGCGGTTGAACTGCAATGCAACCCGTTCCTGCGTACCGCCGATGCGGCGATAGTTGAAGCGGTAAGCGCTCGGCTTGGCCGCGCGCCCACCGACGAGGTGGAAGTGTTCGCCGAATTGCGGCGGTGGAAAGACGGTTTCCGCGCGTGAGGGGGCATACCCTCGCAGTGGCGCTGGGGCTGTTGCTCGGCGCCACCAGCAGCATTGCCAGCGCCCAGTCACTGCCGGTCAGCCACGGCCTGAGCCAGAACATCGGCACCTTGGGCGTGTTGCCACTGGATCCGGCCTCGCTGCCGGAACCCACCCACCGCAACGGCCGCGAGATCTTCGCCAATTTCCGCGAGGGCCTGGCCGCGCCGCAGTGCGATGCCGAGGCCACCAGCCCACGCTGGCGCAAGCAGTTCGCGCACGCACCGGCGCGCCTTGGCAATGTAGAGGACGACGCGCTGCCGCTGTTTGGCTATGTGGTCGATGAGCTGCGCAGTGCCGGCCTGCCCACCGAGTTCGCGCTCATCCCGTTCGTGGAAAGCGGCTACCGCCCCGGCGCCCGCAATGCCAGCGGCCCGGCCGGACTGTGGCAGTTCATCGCCACCACCGCCCGCAACCACCGCGTGCCGATGGAAAGCGGCTATGACGGCCGCCTGTCCGCAGTGGATTCCACCCGCGCCGCAGTCCGCTACCTGAAGACCCTGCACGGCATGTTTGCTGGCGACTGGCAGTTGGCGGTGATGGCCTACAACGCCGGCGAGTACCGCATCCTGCAATCGCTGCGCCGTGGCGGCATGAACGCGCAGAATGCCAATGCAGCCGAACTGCCTGGGCTGTCGCCGATCACCTACGCCTATGTCGAGAAACTGCATGCGCTGGCCTGCGTGCTCGAGCAGTCGGAGAACAACCCGGATGTAATGGCCGCACTGGATCGGCCGGTCCCCATTCTCAAGGGCCATACCCTGCCAGCCAATACCACGCTGGCCGCGTGGTCGGCACAGAACGCGCTGGACCCGGCCCGCATCGCCCGGCTCAACCCGGCACTGACCAGCTCCCGCGCCGGCACACGCGTGCTGGTTCCGGCGGCTGCCATTGGTACCGACGACATGGTGGCCGCCACTGAAACCGGCACCTTGCTGGCCAGCACGGCGGCACCGGCGGCAGCCACGCCCGCCTCCGCATCCAAGGGCAACGCGCGGGCGCTTGCGTCTACCAGCAGCAACAGCACCCGCCGCCACACCGTGCGCAGCGGCGAATCGGCCTGGACCATCGCCCGCCGTTACGGCATCTCGGTGAAGACCCTGCTGTCGTTCAACAATCTGGACGCCAGTGCCGTGCTGCGCCCCGGCATGGTGTTGCGCTACGAGGAAGTGCGCTGAGACCAGCGCTCGCCTCGCCACGAATGCCCGGCCACGTGCCGGGTATTTTTTTGCCCGGCCCGGAATGACGTCAGCCGCAAAGCGGCCATCCACCCGTATCGCACGCATCTGCCTGGCCCTGCGGCGCGCGCAACTGCCAACGCCGGCAGCGCTCCCGACACGGTAGTGCCGAGCCATGCTCGGCAGCGCCCCTGCCGCCAACCCCACCACGCCACATGCGCAAAAAAGCCCGGTCAACGACCGAGCTTCCCGAAGCATATGCCACCCGCTATCAGAGCCAGGATTCCTGCACCTTGCAGCGCGTGGCTATGCCGCCAACATAGGCCTTGGCGGCATAGCCACGCGCCTGACACGGTAGTGCCGAGCCACGCTCGGCAACGCCGCTGCCAGCGCGCCACATGCACAAACAAAAAAGCCCGGTCAGAGACCGGGCTTTCCGAAGCGTGTGCCACCCGCTATCAGAGCTGGGATTCCTGCACCTGCACCTTGTAACGCTTGCGCATGCCATCAACATAGGCCTTGGCGGCAGCGGCGCCGTCAATCTGGCTCAGCTGCTGCTTGAGCATGGCCTGCTGCTGTTCCGGCACTTCGGCAACGTTGCCCGGGGTGACCTTGGTCACCGCGAACACCGCATAGCGGCCGTCTTCCAGTGCGACCTTGCCATAGCTGGGCTTGTCAGCGGCCGGCGGTGCCGCGCTGAACACTGCGCGGTTGGCTGCTTCGCTCGGCATCGGTGCGCCGCGCGGCAGGCCCGGGACCGGCAACAGCTGCAGCTGCTCGGCAGCGGCCAGTGCCTGCAGCGTCTGGCCACCATTCAACTTGGCCAGCAGCGCGTCGGCGGCCTTCTTCGACGCTTCCTCGGCACGATGCGCACGCACGGCGGCAATCACCTTGTCCTTGACCTGGGCCAGCGGCGTGGCCTGCTCCGGGGTATGCGCGGTAACGCGGATCATCACGCTGTGGTTCGGGCCGATCTCGATCGGATCGCTCACCGTGCCGTCTTCGGTCAGCGTGTCGGAGAACGCAGCCTTCAACACCGCCGGGTTGGCTGCAATGCCAGTGGCGGTGGCGCGGGTGAACGGACCGACGGTCTGCACCGGGATGCCAACTTCCTTGGCCGCCGGCTCCAGCGCGGTCGGGTTCTTGTAGACCAGGTCGACCAGGCGGCCGCTGAACTCACTGAACGCCTTTTCGGTATCGGCCTGCAACTGCTCGGCAGCCAACTGGTCGCGCACTTCCTCGAACGAACGGCCTTCGCCGCCCTTGATCTCGCGCAGCTTCAGCACGTGGTAGCCGAACTCGGTCTTGACCGGGCCAACCACATCGCCAGCCTTCATGGCGAACAGCGCGTCTTCGAAGGGCTTGACCATCACGCCCTTCTCGACCCAACCCAGGTCGCCACCGGCGTCCTTGGAGCCCGGATCATCCGAGTTGGCCTTGGCCAATGCGGCGAAGTCGGCCCCCTGCTTGGCTTCGGCAGCCAGCTTGGCGGCCTTGGCCTCGGCAGCCTGCTGCGAGGCGGCATCGCTGCCGGCGCTGATCAGGATGTGCGATGCCAGGCGCTGGTCGGCGGCAACAAAGCGCGCCTTCTCTTCTTCATAGCGATGACGCAGCGTTGCTTCGTCGGCAGCGGTCGCCGCCGGCAGGGTTGCGGCGTTGAGCTCGACATACTCAAGTGTCACGGTTTCCGGCTGCAGGAAATCCTTCGGATGCGACTTGTACCACTGCTCCACCTCGGCATCGCTGACGGCGGCGGTATCGGCCGCCGGCGCCGGCAACATGCCGAACTCGACGTCGCGGGTTTCACCCAGCAGCTTGAGCAGGCGCTCGGCCTCGCCCTTGGTGGTGAAACCGGACTGCGCCAAGGCGGTGGGGATGATCGACTGCTGCAGGCTGGTACGCACCAGCTGGTCGAACATGTCCGGCGTACGCGGCGGATTACCCTGTGCCAAGGTCAGGCGGTACTGGTCCGCATCGAACTTGCCGTCCTTCTGGAAGGCCGGGATGGCGGTGATGTAATCGCGCACGGCCTTGTCGCCAATGACGATGTGCGCGTCTTCGGCAGCCAGGCGCACTACCTGCTCGTCCACCAGCTGATCCAGCACGGCCAGCTTGTTCTCGGTGGTTTCGAATTGGCGCGGGTCGAAGTTGTCGCCCTGCTGCTCGCGGGCCTGCACACGCGCCTGTTCAAAGCGCGTACGGAAGTCTTCCACGCTGATTTCGTGGTGGTTCCACAGGAACGACATCGGCCACCACGACGGCGCCGAACGCCACCAGCTCGGCGGTGCCGATACCTTGGCCACGTTCTGTGCGCCGACGCCACCGAGGTAGCTGTTGTCGATCACGAACAGGAACGGGATCATCAACAGGCCCATGATCACGGTAACGATCCAGCCTGAGGTCTTGTCGCGAAGTTTCTGCAGCATGGGCAAATCTAGGCCTGAGTGGCGAGCCGGGCAGTTTAACCCGCTTCCCGCCCCGCGCCCAACTCGGGCGCCTACCCGTACCCACAAAAGAAAAGCCCCCGGCTTGCACCGAGGGCTTTGAGACAACTGGCGGAGCGGACGGGACTCGAACCCGCGACCTCCGGCGTGACAGGCCAGCATTCTAACCAGCTGAACTACCGCTCCGCATTTGACTCGACCACCGCGGTTTCCCGGGGTGCGCACTCCGAAGAGTGACTGGATTAAATGGCGGAGCGGACGGGACTCGAACCCGCGACCTCCGGCGTGACAGGCCAGCATTCTAACCAGCTGAACTACCGCTCCACATTTAATTCTTCTGTTTTCCCACACCCGAGGTGTTTGAGAAAACAAGGCCCCTGATTTCTCAGGGGCCAGATTGAAACTGGCGGAGCGGACGGGACTCGAACCCGCGACCTCCGGCGTGACAGGCCAGCATTCTAACCAGCTGAACTACCGCTCCACACTTTCAAATCTGTACTGCTTTGGCGCTTAACTGGTGGGTGCTGAGGGTTTCGAACCCCCGACCCTCTCCGTGTAAGGGAGACGCTCTACCGCTGAGCTAAGCACCCTAGCTGAGCCGCTTAGTTTACAGCGTCCTTCAGAGCTTTACCAGCCTTGAAGGCAGGATTTTTTGCAGCGGCGATCTTGATCTCTTCGCCGGTCTTCGGATTGCGGCCGGTGCGCTCAGCGCGTGCACGAACCTGGAACGTACCGAAGCCCACCAGAGTCACGGCATCACCCTTCTTCAGGGCCTTGGTGATCTCGGCGATGACAGCGTCAACTGCACGGCCAGCTTCGGCCTTGGACAGGTCAGCAGCAGCGGCAACGCCATCAATCAATTCGGTCTTGTTCATTCTGTAAAACTCCCTTTGCGGCAAATCCGCGGAATTATTTGGGTGGCAACCGTACGCCCCAAGACGCCAGCTGCCGGAAGATCCTGCAAACACGCCATCAAAATAAGCCGATGCGTGAGTGGCACTTTTATACCAGCGCCCCCCTACCCGCGCAAGCTGAAAAGCCAGTAATGACGCGGGTTTCGAGGGGTTTGGCGTTCACATTTCAATGCTTGACGCGCGCCGCCGGAGCTGCCTTCGACTTGCCGCGAACTGCGACGCGTTGCGCATTCTTGCCTGCCTTCTTCGGTGCCAGCGGCGTGGCCAGCGCGATATCCAGCACTTCATCGATCCACTTCACCGGCACTATCGTCAGGTCGCGGGTGACGTTGGCTGGGATGTCGGCCAGGTCCTTGCGGTTCTCCTCGGGAATGATGACGGTACGGATGCCACCGCGCAGCGCGGCCAGCAGCTTTTCCTTCAAACCACCGATGGCGGTGACACGGCCGCGCAGGGTGATCTCGCCGGTCATTGCCACTTCGGCCTTGACCGGCACCTTGGTCAGCGTGGACACCAGCGAGGTCACCATCGCGATGCCGGCGCTGGGGCCGTCCTTCGGCGTGGCACCGTCGGGCACGTGCAGGTGCACGTCGTGCTTCTGCAGGAAATCCACGTCGATACCCAGCGACTCGGCACGTGCACGCACCACCGACAAGGCTGCCGTCGCCGATTCCTTCATGACATTGCCCAGCTGGCCGGTCAGCGTCACCGCACCCTTGCCCGGGATCAGCGTCGACTCGATCTGCAGCAGGTCGCCGCCGACTTCGGTCCAGGCCAGGCCTGTGACCAGGCCGATCTCGTTCTCTTCCTCGGCACGGCCGAAGTCGAAGCGCTGCACACCCAGGTACTTGTCCAGGTTGCCGGCATCGACCACCACCAGCGCCTTGGGCTTCTTCGCGGTCTTCTTGGCCGCCTTCTTGACCGGCTGCGGGCCTGCCAGCGCGATTTCCTTGACCACCTTGCGGCAGATCTTGGCGATTTCGCGCTCAAGGTTACGCACGCCGGATTCGCGCGTGTAATAGCGCACGATGCCACGGATGGCGTCTTCCTCGATGGCCAGTTCCTCCACCTTCAGGCCATTGGCCTTGAGCTGCTTGGGCACCAGGTAGCGGGTGGCGATGTTGAGCTTCTCGTCCTCGGTGTAACCCGGGATGCGGATCACTTCCATGCGGTCCAGCAACGGGCCGGGAATGTTCAAGGAGTTGGAGGTAGCCACGAACATCACTTCGCTCAGGTCCAGGTCGACCTCGAGGTAATGATCGTTGAAGGCGTTGTTCTGCTCCGGGTCCAGCACTTCGAGCAGGGCCGAGGACGGGTCGCCGCGGAAATCCATCGACATCTTGTCGATCTCATCGAGCACGAACAGCGGATTCTTGCTGCCGACCTTGTTGAGGTTCTGCACGATGCGGCCCGGCATCGAGCCGACATAGGTGCGGCGATGGCCACGGATCTCGGCCTCGTCACGCACACCGCCCAGGCTCATGCGCACGAACTTGCGGTTGGTGGCCTTGGCAATGGACTGACCCAGCGAGGTCTTGCCCACGCCCGGCGGACCGACCAGGCACAGGATCGGGCCCTTCATCTGCTTCACCCGCGACTGCACGGCAAGGTATTCAAGGATGCGATCCTTGACCTTGTCCAGACCGTAATGGTCGGCGTCCAGCGTGTCCTGGGCAACCTTCAGGTCCTTGCGGACCTTGGTGCGCTTCTTCCACGGCACGCCCAGCAGCCACTCCAGGTAGTTGCGCACCACCGCGGCTTCGGCCGACATCGGCGACATCTGCTTGAGCTTGTTGAGCTCGTTTTTGGCCTTGGTTTCCACCGGCTTGGGCATGCCGGCTTCGGCAATCTTGCGCGCCAGTTCCTCCATCTCGCCGGGTGCTTCATCCAGGTCACCCAGTTCTTTCTGGATGGCCTTCATCTGCTCGTTGAGGTAGTACTCGCGCTGGCTCTTTTCCATCTGCGATTTGACGCGACCGCGGATGCGCTTTTCCAGCTGCTGCACATCGATTTCGCCGTCGACCAGACCGACCAGCATTTCCAGACGGTCGCCGATCTGCAGGGTTTCCAGCAGCTTCTGCTTGTCGGCCAGGCGCACGCCGATATGCGCGGCGATGGTGTCGGCCAGACGCGCGGGTTCCTCGATGCCGGCCAGGGTCTGCAACAGCTCCGGCGGCAGCTTGCGGTTGGTCTTGACGTACTGTTCGAACAGCGACATCAGCGAGCGCGCGATGGCCTCGATCTCGCGCGGCTCGCGCGACTCGTCCGATTCAATCTCCACGCCGTGGCCCTGCAGGGCACCGTCCTGCTCATAGACCTTGTCCACAGCCACGCGCGACAGGCCTTCGACCAGCACCTTGATGGTGCCGTCGGGCAGCTTCAGCAGCTGCAGTACCTGCGCCAGGGTGCCAACGGTGTACAGGTCGGCTGCGGCGGGATCATCGGTTTCGGCGGACTTCTGCGCCAGCAGCAGGATGCGCTTGTCCGCCTCCATGGCACGCTCCAGCGCCTGCATGGACTTGTCACGGCCCACGAACAGGGGAATGACCATGTGCGGAAACACCACCACGTCACGCAGTGGCAGGACCGGCAGGTCGAGAACTTCGAGTTTGGACTGGGCCATGGGGGGCTCCGTGGAATTCGGTGGAGGCTGAATAAAAAAGCCGATGGCCCCGTTATGGGGCCATCGGCGGAGTGTTGCAAGAGCCTTGCGGCGCGGACGGATGAATGGGCACTACCCCGTTCACCCTGCCCCTCACCCGGTTCAGTCGCCAGAGGCGGCCTTGGCCGGTTCAGGCGGCGTCTGGTAGACGATATACGGTTCGGATTTGTTCTCGATGACCGATTCGTCCACCACCACCTTGCTGACGTTTTCCTGCGAGGGCAGGTCGTACATGGTGTCCAGCAGCACCGATTCGACGATGGTACGCAGGCCACGGGCACCGGTCTTGCGCTTGAGCGCCTTCTTGGCGATGGCCGACAAGGCGTCCGGGCGGAACTCCAGCTCCACGTTCTCCATCTCGAACAGCTTCTTGAACTGCTTGGTGATGGCGTTCTTGGGCTCGGTCAGGATCTTGATCAGGGCCGGCTCGTCCAGCTCTTCCAGGGTCGCGACCACCGGCAGGCGGCCGACGAACTCCGGGATGAGACCGAACTTGATCAGGTCTTCCGGCTCCACTTCGGCCAGCACCTTGCCCATTTCCTGCTTGCGCTCGGAACTCTTCACCTTGGCACCGAAGCCGATGCTGCTGCTGTCCGAGGAACGCGCCTGGATCACCTTGTCCAGACCGGCGAACGCGCCGCCGCAGATGAACAGGATGTTCTTGGTGTCGACCTGCAGGAACTCCTGCTGCGGATGCTTGCGACCGCCCTGCGGCGGGACGCTGGCAACCGTGCCTTCGATCAGCTTCAGCAGGGCCTGCTGCACGCCTTCGCCGGACACGTCACGGGTGATCGACGGGTTCTCGCTCTTGCGCGAGATCTTGTCGATTTCATCGATGTAGACGATGCCCTGCTGCGCCTTCTCGACGTCGTAGTCGCACTTCTGCAGCAGCTTCTGGATGATGTTCTCCACGTCCTCGCCCACGTAACCGGCTTCGGTCAGCGTGGTTGCATCGGCCATGGTGAACGGCACGTTGAGCAGGCGCGCCAGCGTTTCGGCCAGCAACGTCTTGCCCGAGCCGGTCGGGCCGACCAGCAGGATATTGGACTTGGACAGCTCGACGTCGTCGCTCTTCTGACGGCTCTCGATGCGCTTGTAGTGGTTGTACACCGCCACCGCCAGTGTGCGCTTGGCGCGGTTCTGGCCAATCACGTACTGGTCCAGGACCTCGAGGATCTCGCGCGGCTTGGGCAGCGAGCTGCGTGCCGACTGCGCCTTTTCCTCAAGTTCCTCACGGATGATGTCGTTGCACAGCTCCACGCATTCATCACAGATGAACACGCTCGGGCCCGCGATCAGCTTACGAACTTCGTGCTGACTCTTGCCGCAGAACGAGCAGTACAGAATCTTGCCGCTGCTGTCCCCGGAACGACCTTGCCGGTCTTCGCTCATGCTTCGCTTACCCAGTTGCTTCCCCCTCTGAACAGGGGGTTCAAATTCGAGAATAGCACAGGGCCGGATGGACGCCAGTCCAGTTCCGACCCTGCGAAAAACGCCGTATTTTCGGCCACTTGCAGACTCAGGCCGGCTGGATGGACTCGTCCGGACGGCGTTCCAGCACCTGATCGACCAGGCCATAGGCCATCGCATCGGCCGCGCTCTTGAAGTTATCGCGCTCGGTATCGCGCGCGATGGTCTCCAGCGACTGGCCGGTGTGCTTGGCCAGCACCTCGTTCAGGCGCGAACGCAGGGTCAGGATTTCACGGGCGTGGATGTCGATATCCGTGGCCTGGCCCTGGAAGCCGCCCAGCGGCTGGTGGATCATCACCCGCGAGTTCGGCAGTGCATAGCGCTTGCCGGCCGCACCGGACGCCAGCAGCAGCGCGCCCATCGAGGCCGCCTGGCCCACGCAGATGGTGCTCACGTCGGGCTTGATGTACTGCATGGTGTCGTAGATCGCCATGCCGGCGGTGACCACGCCACCGGGCGAGTTGATGTAGATGCTGATGTCCTTTTCCGGGTTGTCCGCTTCCAGGAACAGCAGCTGCGCCACCACCAGGTTCGCCATGTGGTCGTCGATCGGACCCACCAGGAAAATCAGGCGCTCCTTCAGCAGGCGCGAATAGATATCGTAGGCGCGCTCGCCGCGGCTGGTCTGCTCGACCACCATCGGAACCATGTTCAATGCTTTGGCTCGGTTGTCCATTTCGTGAGGCACCTGTACTTGGGAGTGGACTCCCCGCGCCAGGGCGCGGGGATCAAACGCCACCAGCTTACTGGCGGATGGCTTCCTGGAACGTCAACGCCTGCTCGGTGTGCTGGGCACGCTCGGCGATCCAGTCGATCACCTGCTCTTCCATCACGCGGTTCTGCAGGCCAGCCATAAGCTGGGGGTCGTTGCGGTACATCTCAATGACCTGCTCCGGCTCTTCGTAGGTCGAGGCGATCAGGCGCATGGTTTCGTTCAGGCGCTTCGGGTCCAGGCGCAGCTCGTTCTTGCGGGCCACTTCACCGACCAGCAGGCCAACCAGCACGCGCTTGGCAGCGGCGTCCTTGAAGCCTTCGTGGGCATCGGCCGGCACTTCGCCCGGGTTGCCGCCCTGGCGACGGATGGCATCAACCTGCTGGGCCAGCATCGAGCGGGCTTCACCCTCGACCAGACGCGGCGGCAGCTCGACCGAGGAATAGGCGGCAATCAGCTGCTCACCCACTTCACGGCGCAGGCGGTTCATCAGCGCACCCTTGAGCTCGCGCTCCAGGTTGGAACGGATGTCGGCACGGAACTGCTCCACGTCGCCATTCTTGACGCCAAAGCTCTTGATGAAGGCAGCATCCACGGCTGGCACTTCCTGCTCGGACACTTCGGTGGCCTTGACCGTGACCTGCACGGTCTTGCCCGCCAGCGCCGGCACGCGCCAGTCCGCCGGGAAGGTCACGTCCAGGGTCTTTTCCTCGCCCTTGGCCAGGCCGATCAGGCCCTGCTCGATCTGGTCGAACATCATGCCCTGGCCGATCACGATGGTGCCCTTTTCAACGCCTTCGGCCGGCAGACGCTCTTCACCCGCCTGCGACCAGGTTTCCAGGCCGACCAGGTCGCCTTCCTGGGCGCCGCGCGCAACCGGCTTCCAGGTACGGCGCTGGGCGCGCAGGTTCTCGATCATCTGGTCAATGTCGGCATCGCTGATTTCAGCGGTGTGGCGCACGACGTTGAGCTTGGTCACGTCGACATCGCCGAAGTCCGGGATCAGCTCGACGGTGGCGACGAAATCGAATTCGCCCTCACCGGCCTTGTCGATGCGCGGGTTGCCGGCAATGCGCAGCGCATGCTCACGCAGCGCGGCATCGAAGGTTTCGCGCAGCAGGCCATCCATCGCCTCGGCGCGCACCTGCGGGCCAAAACGCTGCTCGATCACCTTGGCCGGCACCTTGCCCTGGCGGAAACCCTTGATGCGCGCGGTGCGCGCGATTTCGCCCAGGCGACCGTTGATATGGGTCTGCAGACGGTCGGCCGGCAGCGAGAAGCTCAGGCGGCGTTCCAGGTTGCCGGTGGATTCGATCGAAGCTTGCATGTTGACTCCTGCCACCGGTGGCGACGGCCCCCGGCACGATGTGGTGGTTGATACGACGTGAGACGCGGATTTTGGCCGCAGCCCTCTAGTTTCGCTGATAACGGCTGCCGCCGCCAGCAGTTGCCGGCCATTCAGGGCAGTCGGAGGGTGCCCGGGCGGGCAGGACAGACCGGGCACTGGTGCGAAAGGGGGGACTCGAACCCCCACGCCTTGCGGCACTGGAACCTAAATCCAGGGCGTCTACCAATTCCGCCACTTTCGCAATACCGGTTCAGGTGCGCATTGTTGCAGGCCCGCCGACAAAGCGGAAGCCGGGCTGAACACATCGTACCGTGCAAGAAAAAAGCCACCGACCTGCGCCGATGGCTTTGAACTTGGTGGGCTGTCAAGGATTCGAACCTTGGACCTATTGATTAAGAGTCAACTGCTCTACCAACTGAGCTAACAGCCCTGAAACCTGTGGCCGAATGATACACCGCAAGGCGTCTTCGCACCAAGCCCAAAAATGCAGGGCTTACACTTATAAGGAAAAAGCCACCGGATTGCTCCGATGGCTTTTTATATGGTGGGCTGTCAAGGATTCGAACCTTGGACCTATTGATTAAGAGTCAACTGCTCTACCAACTGAGCTAACAGCCCTGAAAAATCAGGGTGCAAATAATATCCGCATCCTGTTTTTTCTGCAAGCCCAATTCAACATCGGGCCCTTGAAACAGTGGGGTGGCTGAGGGGATTCGAACCCCCGACCACCGGAATCACAATCCGGTACTCTAACCAACTGAGCTACAGCCACCACTGAAACCTGAAACACACCTGCCGCATGCACCATATGGCGCGCCCGACAGGAATCGAACCTGTAACCGCCGGCTTAGAAGGCCGGTGCTCTATCCAGTTGAGCTACGGGCGCTCTGACCGGATTGTCGCACTCCAACGCGCGCTTGGTGCATTGGATGGTCGGGGTAGAGGGATTCGAACCCCCGACATCCTGCTCCCAAAGCAGGCGCGCTACCAGACTGCGCTATACCCCGGCGGTGAATCTCTCCGGTGCCCCGGAAAGGTCGGCTATTGTCGTAACTGCAGCCCGGTCTGTCAACGGTAAATTTCACTTCAATTGATACGGGTATGCTTGACGCAGTACCCGCCCCTTTCATCCGCAACGGAGACTTGCATGCGCAGCGGCAACCCTGCCCTTTCCGAATCCACCTTCCTCGACCTTGGCAACGGCAGCGTGGTGTCACGCGGCGCCGATGCGATGAGCATCAATGGCACCGTCAACAAGACCGGCATCCTGTTGTTGCTGGCCGTGCTCACCGCCGCGTTTGCCTGGAACGGCACCCTGGGCGAGAACGGCGAGCTGCTGCCGGCCGCCAAGCTGTACCTGTGGGGCGGCATGATCGTCGGCTTCATCCTGTCACTGGTGACCATCTTCAAGAAGAGCTGGGCGCCGGTCAGCGCACCGCTGTATGCCCTGGCCGAAGGCCTGTTCCTGGGCGCGATCTCGGCCATCTACGAAGCACGCTTCAACGGCATCGTGTTCCAGGCCGTGATCCTGACCTTCGGCACCTTGTTCGCGCTGCTGTTCGCCTACCGCAGTGGCCTGATCAAGGCCACCGAGAACTTCAAGCTGGGCGTGGTTGCCGCAACCGGCGGCATCGCCTTGGTCTATCTGGCCACCATCGTGCTTGGCTTCTTCAACATCAACATTCCGTATATCCACGAGTCGGGCCTGATCGGCATCGGTTTCAGCCTGTTCGTGGTGGTGATTGCCGCGCTGAACCTGGTGCTGGATTTCGACTTCATCGAAAGCGGCGTGGAAGCCGGGGCACCGAAGTACATGGAGTGGTACGGCGCGTTCGGCCTGATGGTCACCCTGGTATGGCTGTACATCGAGTTCCTGCGACTGCTGTCGAAGCTGCAATCGCGCAATTGAGGCTGTTGCTGAAGATTGCATGCAAAGGGCGCCCATTGGGCGCCCTTTGCTGTTTTGTAGTGCCGAGCCATGCTCGGCAGAGGCCTTATCGGTAATGCCACAGCCGAGCATGGCTCGGCACTACAGCTGACCCTGGGAAGGTCCCTGCCGAGCATGGCTCGGCACTACATCAACGAAAACGGAGCGCTTGCGCGCTCCGTTTTGCGTACCACTCACTACCGCAACTGCAATCAGACGCGGCTGGCGATGGCCTGGGCGAAGCCCATGGTGGTGCCGGTGCCGCCCAGGTCGCCGGTCAGCGAATCCTTGGCTTCCATCGTGGCAACGATGGCCTTGCGCAGGCGCTCGGCGTTTTCCGGCTGGCCGACGTGGTCCAGCATCTGTGCAGCTGCCAGCATCAGTGCAACCGGGTTGGCCTTGCCCTGGCCGGCGATATCCGGGGCGGTGCCGTGCACGGCTTCAAAGATCGCTGCGTCCTTGCCGATGTTGGCACCCGGGGCCAGGCCCAGGCCACCGACCAGACCGGCGCACAGGTCGGAGATGATGTCGCCGAACAGGTTGGTGGTGACCAGGATGTCGAACTGCTCCGGACGCATCACCAGCTGCATGCAGGCGTTGTCGACGATCATTTCCTGGAATTCGATTTCCGGGTACTCGGCGGCAACTTCACGGGCAACGTTCAGGAACAGGCCCGAGGTCGACTTGATGATGTTGGCCTTGTGCACGGCGGTGACCTTCTTGCGGCCGGTGCTCTTGGCCAGCTCGAAGGCGTAACGCACGATGCGCTCGGAGCCCTTGCGGGTGATGCGGGTGCCGGAGAACGCGGTCTCGCCGTCGGCCGACACTTCCTGGCCTTCGGCCAGGTAGGCGCCCTCGGTGTTCTCACGCACCGTGATCATGTTGATGTTCTCGTAGCGCGACTTGGTGTTCGGGAACGAGATGGCCGGGCGCACGTTGGCATACAGGTCGAACTGGCGACGCAGGGCAACGTTGATCGAGCTGAAACCGCCACCGACCGGGGTGGTCAGCGGGCTCTTCAGGGCGACCTTGTGCTTGGTGATCGACTCCAGGGTGGAAGCCGGGATCAGCTCACCGTGCTTTTCCAGGGCGGCCAGGCCGGCGTCGGCGAATTCGTAGGACAGGCCCGTGCCCAGCTTGTCCAGCACGAACAGGGTGGCGTCCATGATTTCCGGGCCGATGCCATCGCCGCGGATGACGGTGATTGTCTGCGTCATTTCGTAGGTATTCCGAACAGGGAGGAGGGAATGCGCCATCCGGCTGCCCGGATACCGGCGCGATTGAAAAGGTTTCAACTGTCAATTATGCCTGATCAGCCGCGCCAGCCCCAACTGGACCAAGGTCTGGGGTTCAGCTGTGGTCGTGACCGGCCGGCGCCTCGGCCGCCCCGCTCTCCAGCTGGTCCAGGAAGTCCACCGCCCGCCGCAGGTGCGGAATCACGATGGATCCGCCCACCACCAGGCCGACCGAGAAGGTCTCGAAGAACTCTTCGCGGCTGACCCCGGCGTCCTTGCACTGCGCCACGTGGTAGCTGATGCAGTCGTCACAGCGCAGCACCAGCGAGGCCACCAGGCCCAGCAGCTCCTTGGTCTTCACGTCCAGCGCGCCGGCCTGGTAGGTCTGGGTATCCAGCGCGAAGAAGCGCCGCACCACCTGGTTGGGTTCGGCCAAGATGCGCTGGTTCATGCGCTGGCGGAACTCGGTGAACTCGGCCAGGCGGTCCTTTTCGCCGCCGCTCATGCGCCCTGCCCGGCCAGCAGCGGTTCCAGCTTACCGGCACGGTGCAGCGCCATCATGTCGTCGTAGCCGCCCACATGGACGTCACCCACGAAGATCTGCGGCACGCTGGTGCGCTTGGTCAGCGCCATCATCTTTTCGCGCTCGGCCGGGTCCAGGTCGATACGGACCTCGGTCCAGGACTGGCCCTTGCTCTTCAGGAAGTTCTTGGCGGCCACACAGTAGGGGCAGACAGCGGTGGAGTAGATGGTGATCTCCGGCACGCCGCCGGTGTTGGATTGCGTTGTCACAACGAAACTCCTGACTGGAAACATTGTCTGTATATGGTACCGACAGCCCGGGATATCGATGCCAGCGGTGGAACACAGCAGGTTAACCTGTGCTTCACACCGGCGCCGTGCTTACCGGTCATCCTCCGCCCTGCTACCCCTTTGGAGCTCCCTGCTTGCGCACCCTGCTGCTCGCCACCGCCGTCACCCTGGCGCTCGCCGCGCCCCTGTCGCGCGCCGATGACACCAAGCTGCCGGACATCGGCTCCTCGGCCGGCGAGCTGCTGACCCCGGCACGGCAAGCCGAATACGGCGGCATGATGCTGCGCGAGCTGCGCAACTACGGCTACCTGCTGGACGACCCGCTGGTCAACGATTGGCTCAACACCATGGGCACCCGGCTGGGCTCCAACAGCGCCCAGCCGCAGCAGAAGTACACCTTCTTCATGATGAAGGACCGGCAGATCAACGCCTTTGCCACCCTCGGCGGCTATATCGGCATGAATGCCGGCCTGGTGCTGACCGCCGAGCGCGAGGACGAGGTGGCCGCGGTGCTGTCGCACGAAATCGCCCACGTCACCCAGCAGCACGTGCTGCGCGGGGTGGAGCGCGCCCAGCGCGACCAGATCCCGATCCTGCTAGGCATGCTGGCAGCGGTGGTGGCCGCCCAGCAGGCCGGCGGCAACTCCTCCGGCGACGCCACCATGGCCGCGATCACCTCCGGCATGGGCCTGATGCAGCAACGCCAGATCAATTTCACCCGTTCCAACGAATCGGAGGCCGACCGCCTGGGCATCCGCACACTGGCCCGCAGCGGCTACGACGTGGATGCGATGGCCGGCTTCTTCGAGCGCATGTCCGCGGCCATGCGCGGCAACGAGGGCGGCTATTCCACCCCCGACTTCCTGCGCACCCACCCGGTCAACATCACCCGCATCAGCGAGGCCAAGGCACGCGCCGAGCAGATGAAGAAGGACACCGTGCTGCTGACCACGCAGACCCCCACCGGGGTCCGCCAGGAGCGCGTCAACCCGTCCGAACCGGATGTCAGCCGCGACCCGCTGGGCAGCGGCAACCTCCTGCTGCCGGCCGGGCTGCAACTGTCGCTGCCAGCCGGGGGGGCCGCCATGCCACGCGGGGCCAGCGGCCTGTTCGACTGGGCCCGCGAGCGCCTGCGCGTGCTCAGCGCGCCCACCCCATCGGAACTGATCCGCGAATACGAAGGCCTCAAGCGCAGCCAGAAGGACGGGCTGACCGACGCCCAGCGCTATGGCGTGGCCATCGCCCGCCTGCGCGACGGCGGCAGCGGCACCCGCCAGGCCCTGCAGGACCTGCAGCAGTTGGAAAGCGAGCACCCGGACAATCTGTGGGTGGAGCTGGCGCTGGGCGAGGCGGAATCGCGCAGCGGCCAGCACACCGAGGCCAACCGACGCTTTGACGCCTTGATCAAGCGCCTGCCGCAGAACCGCCCGGTCGCCCTCACCTACGCCGCCGTGCTCAACGAACAAGGCGGCACCGAGGCCGGGCAGCGCGCGCAGGCGATGCTGCGGCCGTTGCTGGCGCGCTCGGCCGACGACCCGGTGTTCCAGGCCACCTTTGCCCGCGCCAGCGAACTGGCCGGTGACAGCAGCCGGGCCAGCGAAGCCTATGCCGAGGCCGCCTATCTGAATGGACGCCCGGAACAGGCCCTGATCCAGTTCCAGGCCCTGCTCAAGCGCCCCGGCCTGGACTACGTAACCCGCGCCCGGGTGGATGCCCGCATCGAGTCAATCATGCCGACCGTACTGGAAATGCGCCGGCTTGGCGTGCATGACCCGGAAATGTCACGCAACTGACCCATCCTGCACGGCCGCCAACCGTATGGCGGCCGGATGTCACAAACCCGTCATCAAACCGTAGTCTACTGGGCGCATCCCCCGCTTGATGGGCATTACGGTAGGACGACGTGCAGAAACGCATCCTGATTGTCGACGACGAACCCGCGATCCGTGACATGGTCGCCTTCGCCCTGCGCAAAGGCGAGTACGAGCCGGTGCATGCCGGTGACGCGCTCGAAGCGCAGACCGCCATTGCCGACCGCGTGCCGGACATGATCCTGCTCGACTGGATGCTACCCGGCACCAGCGGCCTGGAGCTGGCCCGGCGCTGGCGCAAGGAGGCCCTGACCCGCGAGGTGCCGATCATCATGCTCACCGCGCGTGGCGAGGAAAACGACCGCGTGGGTGGACTGGAAGCTGGCGTCGACGACTATGTGGTCAAGCCGTTCTCGGCACGCGAGCTGCTGGCCCGCATCCGCGCGGTGATGCGCCGCACCCGTGACGACGACGAAGATGGCAGCGTCGGGGTCGGCAACATCCGCATCGACGGCGCCGCCCACCGCGTGTTTGCCGGCGACGTGCCGGTGCCGATCGGCCCCACCGAGTATCGCCTGCTGCACTTCTTCATGACCCATCCCGAGCGCGTCTATACCCGTTCGCAGCTGTTGGACCATGTCTGGGGCGGCAGCGTCTATGTGGAGGAGCGCACCATCGACGTGCATATCCGCCGCCTGCGCAAGACCCTGGAACCGTTTGGCGCGGAAAACATGGTGCAGACCGTGCGCGGCGCCGGCTATCGCTTTTCCGCGGCAACCTGAAGCGGGCCGCCGCGCCGCCACGCTTGGTGCTATAACCAGCGTTCACATCGACGGATCCACCTGCAATACCCGAGAGTGCAATGCCCCGTAAATTCCGATCCGCCTGGTTGAAGACGCTGGCCACCGTGGCCGTGTTGCTGTTGCTGGCGTTGGGTTTCGGGGCAGTGGTCGGCTACCCGGCACTAAGCGTGGCGATTGCCGCATTGGGCATCCTGGCGTGGCATTACTGGCGCCTGCGGCAGGTGCTGCTGCGCCTCACCGCCCGCCAGCGCTGGGAAACCGCCAGCGGCGTGGGTGTATGGAACGAGCTGGACCGCCTGCTGTACCGCAATCAGCAGGAGATGCGTGCGCGCAAGCGGCGCCTGATCGAGATGCTGCGCAGCTACCGCGCCGCCGCTGCCGCGCTGCCCGATGCGGTGGTGGTGGTGGACCGCAACACCCAGCGCGTGCAGTGGTTCAACGAAGCCGCCACCAGCCTGCTGGGCCTGCAGCACCCGGCCGACATGGGCGCGGCGCTGGTCGAACGCCTGCAGCCCTTGCCGCTGTCGCACTGGCTGGCCGGTGGCCGCAATGCCGAGCCCATCCTCGATGCCAACTCGCCGGTGGACCCTGGCATCCGCCTGCACCTGCGGCTCATCCCCTATTCCGACCACCACTGGCTGCTGGTCGCACGCGACGTCACCAAGCTGCTGCACCTGGAACAGGTGCGCCGTGACTTCGTCGCCAACGTCTCGCATGAGCTGCGCACGCCACTGACCGTGGTGCATGGCTACCTGGACATGATGGACCCGGAGGATTTCCCCGATACCGGGCCGATGCTGTCGGAGATGCGCAAGCAATCGCAGCGCATGGCGCAGCTGGTCGAAGACCTGCTGACCCTGTCGCGACTGGAATCGCAGCAGCACACCGAGCTGGAAACCGTGGCCATGACCTCGATGCTGGCTTCGCTGCGTCGCGAAGCAGAAGCACACAGCCAGGGCCGCCACACCATCCTCGTCGAAGATCAGGCCGGGGTGGATCTGGCCGGTTCCAACAAGGAGCTGCACAGCGCCTTTTCCAATCTGCTGACCAATGCCGTGCGCTACACCCCGGCTGGCGGCCGCATCAGCCTGACCTTCAGCCGCGAAGGCAGCGGCGCGGTGCTGGCCGTCACCGATACCGGCTATGGCATCCCGGCCAATCACCTGCCGCGCCTGACCGAGCGCTTCTACCGCGTGTCCAGCAGCCGTTCGCGCGAAAGCGGCGGCACCGGCCTGGGCCTGTCCATCGTCAAGCACATCCTGGGCCTGCACCAGGCCCGCCTGGAAATCCGCAGCGAAGTCGGCCAGGGCAGCACCTTTGCCTGCCACTTCGACGCCGAGCACGTGCGTCCACGCAACGCCTCCCCATCGCCTTTGTCCACGGAAGACTTTTCGGCATGACTCCTCCCCCGCCCCCCGCCGCACCGGCCACCAGCAACGATCCCCTGCGCGATCCTTCGCTGTACATCAACCGGGAACTGTCACAGCTGGACTTCAACTTCCGCGTGCTGGCACAGGCGATGGACGAGCAGGTGCCGCTGCTGGAACGGCTGCGCTTCCTGTGCATCTCCTGCACCAACCTGGACGAATTCTTCGAGATCCGCGCCGCGGCCGTGCGCCATGCACAGGAATTCGGCCTGCCGCCGGCCCCGGACGGAATGAGCCCGCAGGCCATCCTCAACGCCATCCACGATCGCGCCGCCGAGCTGGTGGACCAGCAGTACCGTTGCTGGAACCAGGTGCTGCGCCCGGCCCTGGCCGAGGCCGGTGTCGGCATCCTCTCGCACAAGACCTGGACCCAGCGCCAGCGCCGTTGGCTGCGCGCCTACTTCCGCAACGAGATCATGCCGGTGCTGTCGCCGCTGGGCCTGGACCCATCGCATCCATTCCCGAAGATCCTCAACAAGTCGCTGAACATCGTCGTCGTGCTGAAGGGCACCGACGCCTTCGGCCGCGCCGGCCATCTGGCGCTGGTGCGCGCGCCGCGCTCGCTGCCGCGCATCATCCAGCTGCCCGAATCGCTGGGCGGTCCGCAGAATTTCGTGCTGCTGTCGGCGGTGCTGTCGGCCTTCGTCGATGAGCTGTTCCCCGGCATGGATGTGCAGGGCGCCTACCAGTTCCGCGTCACCCGCAACTCCGAACTGGTGGTGGACGAGGAAGAAGTGGAGAACCTGGCCCTGGCGCTGCGCGATGAACTGGTCGACCGCGGCTACCGGCCGGCGGTGCGGCTGGAGATCGCCCACGATTGCCCCAAGCCGATCATGCAGACCCTGCTGCAGAACTTCGGCCTGTCGGAGAACGCGGCGTATCGCATCGACGGCCCGGTCAACCTCAACCGCGTCATCCAAGTCTATGACCTGCTGCAGCGGCCGGACCTGAAATACCCGCCGATGACCCCGCGCGTGTTCAAGTCGCCCGAGGGCATCTTCGAGACCGCCGCGCAAAATGACATCCTGCTGCACCACCCGTTTGATTCCTTCAGCACCGTGCTGGACCTGATCCGCGAAGCGGCGATCGACCCCAATGTGCTGGCGATCAAGCAGACCCTGTACCGCACCGGCAAGGACTCGGGGATTGTTGAAGCGCTGATCCAGGCCGCCCGCAACGGCAAGGACGTCACCGTGGTGGTCGAACTGCGCGCACGCTTCGACGAGGAGGCCAACCTGGGCCTGGCCGATCGCCTGCAGGATGCCGGCGTGCAGGTGGTGTACGGCGTGGTCGGCTACAAGACCCACGCCAAGATGCTGCTGATCGTGCGCCGCGAGGGCCGCAAGCTGCGCCGCTACGTGCACCTGGGCACCGGCAATTACCACAGCGGCACCGCCCGCGCGTATACCGACCTGAGCCTGATCACCGCCGACCCGGACATCGGCAACGATGTGCACCTGCTGTTCCAGCAGCTGTCCGGGCTGGCACCGAAGATGAAGCTCAAGTGCCTGTTGCAGTCCCCCTTCACCCTGCACACCGGGCTGATCAAGCGCATCGAGCGCGAGACCCAACTGGCACTGGGCGGCAAGCCCGGCCGGATCATCGCCAAGATGAACGCGCTCAACGAGGCCCAGGTGATCCGCGCCCTGTACGCCGCCTCGCAGGCTGGCGTGCAGATCGACCTGATCGTGCGTGGTGCCTGCACCCTGCGCCCGGGCGTGGAAGGCGTGTCGGACAACATCCGCGTGCGCTCGATTGTCGGGCGCTTCCTCGAGCACAGCCGCGTCTACTGGTTTGGCAACAACGGCGCGCCCGAGCTGTACTGCGCCAGTGCCGACTGGCTGGAGCGCAACCTGCTGCGGCGCGTGGAAACCTGCTTCCCCATCCTGGACACCGACCTGGCCCGGCGCATCTACCGCGAGGTGCTGCAGAACTACCTGGACGACAACCTCAACGCCTGGGAGCTGCAGGAGGACGGCCGCTACCTCAAGTGCGAGCCTGCGCCCGGCCAGCCGCCACATTCGGCCCAACAGGCATTGATGGAAGGACTTTGAGGCAGGAATGAGTGAAGAGGAGTAAGAAGCGAGAGGGAGCAACGGCAGCGAACGCTGTCGCCAGTTTCTTGCCTGGGCCCGGACTAAGCCGCCGCCCCCCTGCCAGGTAGCGTGATCTCAGCTTTTTCTCACTCCTCACTCCTCTTCACCCGCTACTACCGCTACCATTCCGCCATGCCCCAGTCCTCAATGACCCCACCGCCCCTGCAGGACGGCGACCTGCTGGCCGCCATCGACCTGGGTTCCAACAGTTTCCACATGGTCATCGCGCGCTACCTGCTCGGGCAGCTGCGGGTGGTGGACCGCCTGCGCGAAACCGTGCGCATGGCCGACGGCCTGGATGGCAAAGGCGGGCTGTCGCCCGAGGCGCGCCAGCGCGCGCTCGAATGCCTGGCACGCTTTGGCCAGCGCATCCGCAACATCCCGCCCTACCGCGTGCGCGCCCTGGCCACCAATACCGTGCGCCAGCTGCGCTCGCCGCTGTCGTTCCTGATGCCGGCCGAGACCGCGCTGGGACACGCCATCGAAGTGGTCAGCGGCCGTGAAGAAGCGCGCCTGATCTACCTGGGCGTCGCCCACGCACAGCCGCCCAAGGCCGGCCAGCACCGGCTGGTGATCGACATCGGCGGCGGCTCAACCGAATTCATCATCGGCGAAGGCATGCAGACACTGGAGCGCGAAAGCCTGCAGGCCGGCTGCATCGCCAGCACCCGGCGTTTCTTCCCGGGCGGCAAGCTGAGCAAGAAACGCTGGAAGGATGCGCTTACCGATATCGGCGCCGAGTTCCAGCCTTTCGCCAACAAGTACAAGGCCCTGGGCTGGCAGGAAGCACTGGGTTCGTCCGGCACCCACAAGGCGATCAGCGAGATCTGCGCGGCGATGAAGCTCAGCAAGGGCGCCATCACCGCCGAGGCATTGCCACAGCTGCGCGAAGAACTGCTGCGTGCCAAGCACATCGACGACATCAACCTGCCCACCCTGTCCAACGAGCGCCGCCCGATCATCGCCGGTGGCGTGCTGGTGCTGGAAGCTGCCTTCCAGGCGCTGGGCCTGCAGAAACTGCTGGTCAGCAAGGCCGCGATGCGCGAGGGCATCCTCTACGACATCATGGGCCGGGCCAGCGACAACGATCCGCGTGATGAGTCGGTCGCCGCGTTGACCCAGCGTTACGCCATCGACGAGGCCCAGGCCGGTCGTGTCGAAGCCACGGCCCGCCGCCTGTTCGAGCAGGTTGCCCAGGCCTGGCAGCTGGATGCGGACGACGAGCGCATGCTCGGCTGGGCGGCTCGCCTGCACGAACTGGGCCTGATGATCGCGCACAGCGGCTATCACACCCACGGCAGCTATGTGATCGAGCACTCGGATATTGCCGGCTTCTCGCGTCAGGAGCAGCAGATGCTGGCGGCACTGATCCGCACCCACCGTCGCAGCATTCCCAAGACCGCCTTCGATGCGCTGCCGGATCGCCTGCTGCTGCCGGCCAAACGCACTGCCGCGCTGCTTCGCCTGGCGGTGCTGCTGCACCGCGCCCATGAGCCCGATCCGATCCCGACGCTGGAGTTGTCGGTGGACGGCAACACCTTGTCGCTGGTGCTTTCCAAGGCTTTCATCGATGCACGGCCGCTGCTGCGCGCCGATCTGGTTGGCGAGGCCGAAGGCATGGCAGGCCTGGGCATCAACTTCAAACCTTTCGTAGCCTGAGTCCTACCGCTGCGCGGGCAGCGTCCTACAGCGTGTCCATCTTGGGCATAACGTAACCTGCGTTACCTACTACCTTCGTAATAAACATTTTTTTTACAAAGCGGCTACTCTCCGACAACCTCCTGCCTTGCGGGCGGTTATTGGAGGCTGCGACACACCTTTCGTCACAGCCTCTCTTTTGGAAATAGTTGAAGAGAGAGAGACCCGAAATGCACTCATGTTCCAACGTTCTGGGGCAGGCGATACGCTACGCCCTGATTTCAGGCACCGCTGGCCTGGTTGCCCTGCCGGCCTTCGCGCAGGACAGCAAGCCCACCACCCTGGACCGCATCGAGATCACCGGCTCGCGCATCCGTCAGGTTGACGTGGAAACCGCCCAGCCGGTGTTCGCCATCAGCCGCGCCGATATCGAACAGCAGGGCTTCAGCTCGGTCGCCGACATCCTGCAGAATGTCACCGCCATGGGCAGCCCGGCCATCAGCCGCGCCAACGCGCTGACCGCCGGCGAGAACGCCGGCGGCACTTACATCGACATGCGCAACCTGGGCGCGCAGCGCACCCTGGTGCTGGTCAACGGCAAGCGCCTGGGCATCAGCACGTCCGGCTACCAGGACGTATCCAGCCTGCCGGTATCGGCGGTTGAACGCATCGAAGTGCTCAAGGACGGTGCCTCGGCAATCTATGGCTCCGATGCGATGGCCGGTGTGATCAACATCATCACCCGCACCAATGTCAGCGGCGTCACCGCCAACGTCTACCATGGCCAGTACAGCCAGGGCGACGGCGCACGTGATCGTTTCGACGTGGTCGCCGGTTGGAGCAACGACCGCATCTCGCTGACCCTGTCTGCCGAGCACAGCGAAGAGAAGGAAGTGTGGGCCAAGGACCGCTGGTTCAGCGCCTACGGCATCAGCGACCGCCACCCGGCGGACAGCAGCAACTGGACCACGATCAGCCAGTTCGGCCAGATCACCGGTCTGGTCGGCGGCCCCGGCTGCAAGGACGCCAAGGGCTGCAACTACTCCCTGGACCGCGGCAAGGATCCGACCAATCCGGCCAACTACCACCTGACCGATGCCACCCCATTTACGGGTGACGTGAGCAATGCCAACGAACAGATGCACGTGAACTACCCGCTGAAGCGGGATTCGGTGTACTTCGATGGCCGCTTCAAGCTCACTGACAGCATCAATTTCAAGACCGAGCTGGGCTACAACGAGCGTACCTCGCGCCGCCAGATTGCCGGCTACCCCCTGCAGTCCAGCACCGCCGGTGTCGGCCCGATGTCGGTTGACAGCTACTTCAATCCCTTCGGCAACCAGCATGGCTACGCCAACCCGACTGCCGTCGCCTGGAACCGCCGCGCATGGGAAGTGCCGCGTGTCACCACCAGCGAACTGAAGACCTACCGTGCAGTGGCTTCGTTTGACGGCTCGTTCGACCTGGGTGAGCGCTACTTCGACTGGGAAGTGGGTTACCAGTACAACCGCAACGAACTGGAATCCGTCGCCACCGGCAACCTGCACAAGGGTCGGGTCGCGGCTGCGGTAGGCCCGTCGTTCTACAACGCCGCCACCGGCAAGGTCGAATGCGGCACCCCCGGCGCCCCGGTGGCCAACTGCACCCCGTGGAATCCGCTGGTCGCCTACGGCACCGTTGATCCGAACGGCCTGACCGGCAACGCCACCCTGCTGGATTGGCTGTTCCCGGCCGAGCTGACCAAGGGCAAGACCACCAGCAAGAACTTCTTCGCCAACATCGCCGGCAACGTTGTCACCCTGCCGGGCGGCGACATGGGGTTTGCCTTTGGCGTGGAAAGCCGCAAGGAAGCCGGCGAATACCGTCCGGACCCGCTCGCCCAGACCGGCGCCACCACCAACCTGGCAGCCGGCCCGACCGGCGGTGACTACCGCGTCAACGAGGCCTACCTGGAACTGAACGTACCGGTGCTGGCCAACCTGCCGGGCGCACGCGAACTGAGTTTCAACGCCGCTACCCGCTATTCGGACTACGACACCTTCGGTGACACGCTCAACAGCAAGTTCGGCTTCAAATGGAAGCCGTTCGACCAGTTGCTGGTGCGCGGCACCTGGGCCGAAGGCTTCCGCGCCCCCACCATCAACGATCTGTACGGCGGTGGTTCGGAGACGTTTGCCCAGTTCAGCGATCCATGTGACGTCCAGTTCGGCTCGTCGCGGACCAGCCAGGAAGTGCGCCAGCGTTGCGCGCGGGATATCGCCAACGCCGATACGTTCCGTCAGCTCAAGCAGGGCATGACGCCGGTGACCACGGCCACCGATGCAACGCCGGTGCCGTTCGTCTCCGGTTCCGACCCGGCGCTGACCCCGGAAACCTCGGTCAGCAAGACGCTCGGCCTGGTGTGGAGCCCAAGCTTCATCAACAACCTCAATGTGTCGCTGGACTGGTGGAAGATCCGCATCGAGAACACCATCGTTGCAGACAGCCCCACCCAGATCCTGATCGACTGCTATGAGCAGGGCATCGCCTCGCGTTGCGCACGGTTTACCCGTGACCCGAACAGCGGCATCGTCAATACGCTGAAGTTCGCCAACCGCAACTCCGGTTTCATGCAGACCGAAGGTTATGACCTGGATGTGAGCTACCGGCTGGATACCAGCTATGGCAAGTTCAGCAGCAGCTGGGCGACGACCTACGTCAGCGAAAACATCTACCGTTCGACCAATGACAGCAAGACCGTGCCCACGCCGACCAATGGCATTGGCAGCGGCTTCCGTATCCGCTCCAACCTGAGCCTGGGCTGGGATCTGGAGAACTTCGGCGTGAGCTGGACCACCCGCTACTACTCCGGCGTCAAGGAGCAGTGCCCCAGCATCAAGCTGTATCCGGAAGAATGTTCCGACCCGGGCGTCTATGCGCCCTGGTACAAGGGCGCACGCAACTACAACGAACGTGGCTCGGTCGCCTTCCACGACGTGCAGGTGCGCTACAAGCTGCCGTGGGACGCTACCGTTTCGGTCGGTGCCAACAACGTGTTCGAGAAGTACGGCCCGGTGATGTACAGCAAGCCGAACTCGGCCTTCTCCTACTACGGTGGCTATGACATCGGCCGCCTGGTGTACATGAAGTACCAGCAGCGCTTCTGATCGCAGCACCCGCTGCAAGGAAAGACACAGCCACGGCCCCTCTGGGGCCGTGGCTTTTTGTTGGTCACAAAGTCGTCAGATACAGGTAACAGTTGCTTCATTGCGGGCGCGCATCCTCGCGCAAAACGGGAGCCCGACATGCGCTACGCGATCGTTACCGAGACCTATCCACCGGAGGTCAATGGCGTCGCCCTGACCGTGCAGGGGCTGGAACTTGGCCTGCGCAGCCGCGGCCATGATGTCGACCTGATCCGCCCCCGCCAACAGCGCGACACCGGCGGCGCGGCCCATGAGCTGCTGGTACGTGGCGCGGCACTGCCGCGCTACCCCGGCCTGCGCTTTGGCCTGCCGGCACCGCTGCGCCTGGCACGGCAATGGCAACGGCAACGCCCGGATGCGATCTACGTGGCCACGGAAGGCCCGCTGGGATGGTCGGCGCTACGCGCCGCACGCCGCCTGGGTATTCCGGTTGCCTCCGGTCTGCACACCCGCTTTGATGAATACCTGCCCGACTACGGCGCCGCCTGGTTGCAGGGTACGGCATTGCGTTGGATGCGGCGCTTCCACAACCAGGCAGACGCAACCTTGGTCCCTACCCTCGAATTGCAGCAGTTCCTGCTTGATCACGGTTTCTCGCGTGCACGCCTGCTGGCGCGTGCGGTGGATGGTCGCCAGTTCGACCCGACCCGCCGCGATGCCACGCTGCGTGCCGAATGGGGCATTGGCGAAGATGACCTGGTGGTGATCCACGTTGGCCGCATCGCCGCGGAAAAGAACCTGGGCCTGGCCGTCACTGCCTTCCGCCGCCTGCAGCAGCAGCGTCCGGACGCGCGCTTTGTCTGGGTAGGCGACGGCCCGGTGCGCGAAAAGCTGGCGCAGCAGAACCCGGATTTCATCTTCTGCGGCGTGCGCCGCGGCGACGACCTGGCACGCCACTTCGCCAGCGGCGACCTGTTCCTGTTTGCCAGCCGCAGCGAAACCTTCGGCAACGTCACCCTGGAGGCCATGGCCAGCGGGGTGGCGACCGTGGCATTCAACTATGGCGCTGCCCGCGAGCACCTGCGCAGTGGGCATAGCGGGGTCGCGGTGGACAATGATGAGAGCTTCATTGCCGCTGCAGTACAGCTGGCCAGCGACGATGAAATGCGCATCACCCTGGCCGCCAACGCCAGCCGCGCGATGCAGCGCCTGCATCCCGAGCGGGTGGTGGCCGAGTTCGAAGCCCTGCTCAACGAGCTGGCCACACGGAGACGCAGCCATGCCGTTGCTGCCGCCTGAAGGCATCGCTGCACGCGAGGCACGCTGGTGCCGTCGTGCCAACCGCTACGGCCGCCGCCGTGGCATCCGCATCGTCTTCTCGACCCTGAGCCGGCTCGGCGACGGGGTGTTCTGGTACCTGTTGATGGGCGCGCTGGTGCTGGCCGATGGCCTGGATGGGCTGCAGGCGTCGGTGCACATGGCTGCCACCGGCGCGTTGGCACTCACCCTGTACAAGCTGCTCAAGCGCTGGACCCGCCGCCCCCGTCCCTTTGCCGCCGACCTGCGCATCCGCGCATGGGTCGCACCGCTGGACGAGTACAGCTTCCCGTCCGGCCATACGCTGCACGCGGTGTCCTTCACCGTGGTAGCGCTTGCCTATTACCCGTGGCTGGCACCGCTGCTGCTGCCGTTCACCGCCGGGGTGGCGATGTCGCGGGTGGTGCTGGGGCTGCACTATCCCAGCGATGTGCTGGCCGCCACCGGCATCGGCCTGGTGCTGGGAATGGGCTCGCTGCAGCTCGGCGCGCTGCTACTGGCCTGATCAGGCCCTACAATGCGGAGCATGACCACGTTGTTCATCTCCGATCTGCACCTGGACCCCAGCCGTCCAGCCATCACCGAGCTGTTCCTCGACTTCCTGCGCGGCGAAGCGCGGCAGGCCGAGGCGCTGTACATCCTGGGCGACCTGTTCGAGGCGTGGATCGGCGATGACACCCCTTCCACCGCTGCCGACGCGGTGGCGCTGGCCCTGCGTGAAATCAGCGACGCCGGCGTACCGGTGTACTTCATCCGGGGCAACCGCGACTTCCTGGTCGGCAACGACTATGCCGCCCGCGCCGGCATGCGCATCCTGCCGGACCCGTCGGTGATCCAGCTGCATGGCAAGCCGGTGCTGCTGCAGCACGGCGACCTGCTGTGCACCGACGATGTCGCCTACCAGGCGTTCCGCGCGCAGACCCGCAACCCGGCCTTCATCGCGCAGTTTCTGTCGCAGCCGCTGGAAGCACGCATCGCCTTCGCACAGCAGGCTCGTGCCGCCAGCCAGGCGCATCAGTCGGAAATGAAGCAGGACGACAAGGCAAGCTTTGAAACCGTCACCGACGTGGCACCGGCCGAGGTGGTTGCCACCTTCCAGCGCTATGGCGTGGACACGATGATCCATGGCCACACCCACCGCCCTGCGATCCATCACCTGCAGGCCGGCGAGCAAGATTGCACCCGCATCGTGCTTGGCGACTGGTATGAGCAGGGCTCGGTGCTGCGCGCGGATGCCGATGGCTTCCGCCTGGAGACGCTGGGCTGACTGGAGCGGCAGCAGCGGCGCAAGCCACCAAGCCACAAATGCAGAAGCCGCCAGACAGGCCTGCAGATGCAGGCGTCTCTGGCGGCTTTTTTATACGTTCGGCGGCTTACGCCACGCCCAGCGGTGCGATCAGGGGGCTTCCACCGGCACCGACGGGTCGCGGGCGCAGCCCTTGAAGGTGTCCTTGCCCAGCACGAATTCAGCGGTGAACGGGTGTTTCAGGTCGGACATGCCGTCCGAGCACTCGGCCTGCTGCAAGGTCAGCTTGAACGCGTCCTTGCCCTCCCCGCCCTGCACCACCAACAAGCCATCCTGCAGCGCGCGGCTGCCTTCCAGATGCAGCGGGCTGGCCTGGGTTTCCGGAGTGCTGTAATCGAGTTTGGCGCCATCCACGCGCACGCTCCAGAACGGTTCGTTGCCGAAGGCCTGCACGATGACCGGGAAATCATCCTTGGCAGCCACAGCTTCAGGCGCTGCGACAGGCGCAACCGGGGCCGGCGCTGCAGCACCGGAATCGGCCGCAGGCTTGGAACCGTTGCATGCCGACAATGCCACTACCAGCGCGGCCAGCGTAAGAATCTGCTTCATCGTTTTCTCCTTGATTGCACCGTTGCCGCTCGAGAGCACAGTGACATGCGATTCGACCTGATGCTGGCGCATGCCCTTGCATCGACCCGTGAAAAGCAGGGATGCGACAAGCCGCATCTGCCGCCCCGATGGTGGAATGCGGCCGAGTTGGTCGTCAATCGGACATGGCCCGAGTTGCGGGAACCGTTCATCGTTGCGCCGTGCCATGCCGACGGGAACATGCGCCGCCAATGACGCGGCGGCTTGGGTCACCGCGCGCGGCATTCAACCGGCTTGTTCAACCAGATAGTCCAGTTCATCTTCATCGAAACCGGCCAACAAGCGCGCTTCCAGATTGAAGGGCCCGCGCAGGTAGCCGCCGGCATACTCGCCCAGCAGTTCCTTGAAACGCGTGCGTGGCTCGACACCGGCGCGTGCGCAATACCAGTGGTACCAACGCGTGCCGGCGGCAACATGGGCAACCTCTTCGCGCAGGATCACCTCCAGCACATCGGCCGTGGTGGCGTCGCCCAGCGAACGCAGCTTGCTGATCATCGCCGGTGTCACGTCCAGGCCCCGCGCTTCCAGTACGCGCGGCACCAGGGCCATGCGTGCCAGGCCGTCGTGGGCGGTCTTCTCGCACATTTCCCACAGGCCGTTGTGGGCGGGGAAATCGGCGTAGTCATGGCCATGTGCCAACAGGCGATCACGCAGCAATACGAAGTGGCGCGACTCATCGTCGGCACAGCTCACCCAATCGGCGTAGAAACTGCCCGGCAGGCCGCGGAAGCGATAGACCGCATCCCAGGCCAGGTCGATGGCATTGAGCTCGATATGGGCGATGGCGTGGATGAAGGCGGCGCGCCCATCCACGGAGCCAAGGCCACGACGCGGCAGGTCGCGAGGGTGCACCAGCACCAGTTGCCGCGGGCGACCCGGCGCGCGGATCGGTTCGGGTTCTGGCGCTTCTGCCGGCAGCTTCAATGTGCCTGCGCGGTAGCGCGCGGCGTAGTGCTGGGTGAGCGCGACTTTCTCAAGCGGATCGACGGCGGCCATGCAGATGCAGGCGGCGTCGAGCAGGGAGAAGTCCGCTGCTTCGGGTGGCGATAGGTAGCTTGTGTCTGCAGCTGCAGGCTGTGCTTGTTGCCGGTTCATAGGTACTCGCACATTGCTGCTTCGTTCTGCCCTCGCCCCAACCCCCTCTCCCGCAGGGAGAGGGGCTTTCAGATCAGGCGCGGCGCTTGTTCTTGGCTTCATCCGAACGCAGCTGCTGGATGCGTTCAAAGTAACCGGGCTCGATGCCGGTGACGTATTCGCCGTTGAAGCAGGACGAATCGAATTCCTTCAGCTCCGGGTTGCCTTCGCGCACAGCGGTTTCCAGGTCTTCCAGGTCCTGGTAGACCAGCCAGTCGCAGCCCAGGTGCTGCTCGATTTCCTCGACGCTGCGGTTGTGCGCGACCAGTTCCTCGGCGGCCGGCATGTCGATGCCGTAGATGTTGGGATAACGCACCGGCGGCGCGGCGCTGGCCAGGTAGACCTTGCGGGCGCCGGCATCGCGCGCCATCTGCACGATCTGCTGGCTGGTGGTGCCACGCACGATGGAGTCATCCACCAGCAGCACCACGCGGTTGCGGAACTCCAGATGGATCGGGTTGAGCTTGCGGCGCACCGACTTCACCCGCTCACCCTGGCCCGGCATGATGAAGGTGCGGCCGACGTAACGGTTTTTGACGAAGCCTTCGCGGTACTTCACGCCGAGCACGTTGGACATCTCCAGCGCCGCATCGCGCGAGGTGTCGGGGATCGGGATGATGGTGTCGATGTCATGGTCCGGACGCAGGCGCAGGATCTTCTCGCCCAGCTTCTGGCCCATGCGCATGCGCGCCTTGTGCACCGACACGTTGTCCATCATCGAGTCCGGGCGTGCGAAGTACACGTATTCGAAGATGCACGGGGTCTGCTGGGTGTTGGTCGCGCAGACCTCGGTGAACAGCTCGCCGCGCTCGGTGATGACAACGGCTTCGCCCGGGGCGACATCGCGCATGCGCTCAAAGCCGAGCACGTCCAGCGCCACCGATTCGGAGGCCACGGCGTACTCGATGCCTTCGGCATGCTCGCGCTTGCCCAGCACCAGCGGACGGATGCCATGCGGGTCACGGAAGGCCACCAGGCCCAGGCCCAGCACCACGCTGACCACGGCATAGCCGCCCTTGCAGCGGCGGTGCACGCCGGCCACGGCACGGATCGCCGCTTCCGGGGTCAGCATGCGCTGTGCGTCCAGCTCGTAGGCGAACACGTTCAACAGCACTTCGCTGTCCGAATCGGTATTGATGTTGCGGCGGTCGGCTTCGAATACCTGGCGACGCAGCGCCTCGGTATTGATCAGGTTGCCGTTGTGCGCCAGCGCGATGCCGTACGGCGAGTTGACGTAGAACGGCTGCGCCTCGTCGGTGCCTTCCGAGCCTGCGGTCGGGTAACGCACATGGGCGATGCCGATGCGACCCTGCAGCAGCGCCATGCGGCGTTCGTCGAATACATCGCGGACCAGGCCATTGGCCTTTTCCACCCGCAGGCGGGTGCCGTCGGCGGTGGCGATGCCGGCCGCATCCTGGCCACGGTGTTGGAGGACGGTCAGGCCGTCATAAAGCTGCCCGGCGACGTTCTGGTTGCCGACGATTCCGACGATGCCACACATGTTGCGCGATCTCCGCTGGGCGATGCCCGTTAACGTGAAGGTGGCCGTGCCTGGCCTTGTGCCTCGACCCGTTTGGGGTCGGGTTGACCCGGGCGCACCTGCGCCGGATCGATGTTGGCGGGCAATGCCCCCGCCGGGTCGGCTGGACTGCTGTCATTCGCACGCTGCGCCTGGCCCTTGAGCCCCAACAGCGCTGCGGGCAGCCCACTGCCCTGGTCTTGTTCGTTCGGTCCGCCATTATCGCCTGTCAGCACCGACTTGCCCAAGTCCATCATCGGTACTGACTGTATCGAGGGCATGGAGGGCAGCGAAGGCAGGTCCGGCGGTTCAGGCAACTGCGCCCGCATCCAGCCCGCCATCGGTTGCAGCATCGGCACCACGCTGGACTGCTGCCAGGCGGGTTTGCGCGGCAAGGAGGTGAAACCCAGCAGGAACACCGCCAAGACGGCAAACAACAGGCCGCGCGCAGCCCCCAGGCAAAGCCCCAGCATGCGATCGGGCACCCGCAGGAACTGGGTCGAGTCGACCAGGCTGCGCAGCATCAGGCGCAGCAGCAGCATGCCCAGCCAGGTCCCGATGAACACCATCAGGAACCCCCCGACATAATCGCCGGCACCGGGCCGGTTGGAGAGCAGCTGCGCCGCCGGTTCACCAAACTGCACCGCGGCCCACCCGGCGATCAGCCAGGTGGTGATGCCAAGCACCGTGGCCAACAAGCCCCGCATCAGCCCGAGCAGGGCGGACAGGCCGATGATCCCGAGCAGGATCACGTCGATCATGGCGCGGCCTGCACGGTGACGTGCGACGGTCGCGCCTGGCCGTCAGCGCCTGCCAGCATCAGGGATGCGGTCGAACCATGCCGGCCACGCCTACCTTGGCGGCAACCTGGGCCTTGAGCTGCTCGGCGGCGGCACGATTGGCCACGGGGCCGACGCGGACGCGGTTCAACACCCCGTTATCGGTACGCACCTGTTCGACGAAGGCACTGAAACCGGCCGCACGCACGCGGTCGCGCAGTGCATTGGCATCGGCGGCCTGGCCAAAGGCCCCCAACTGCACGGCAAAACCGACATTGCTGGCCGCCGGCGCGGTCGGCGCGGGTGCCGGGGCAGCGGCGACCGGCTTGGGTTCCGGCTTGG
>DKPB01000059.1:0-222 GCA_002471015.1 Stenotrophomonas sp. UBA7346 | reverse complement strand
CGGCTTGGGTTCCGGCTTGGGAGCAGGTTTGGGCGGCTCGGGCTTGGCCGGTTCCGGGCGGGGCGCGGCAGCCACCGGCTTGGGCTCTGGCGGCAGCGGCTCGCTGCGCACCGGCGCCGGTGCAGGGGCCGGCGCCGCCGTGCTGGGCGCGGCAGCAACCGGCGCAGTCGGCTCGGCAGCGGCATTGAGCACCACCACCTGCGCATTCACATCATTGCGGAC